>NZ_QLJH01000042.1 GCF_003951315.1 Sphingomonas sp. S-NIH.Pt15_0812 | reverse complement strand
ATAGACAGGCCCACCCCACGCCCTCGCCTGCGACCCCGCCTCCCAGGCCGCGCCGCTGGTCAGGCGGAAGCGGCTGTTGGCGATCGAGGCGAGCAGGATCGACGAGACCGGCGACACCGCCGTCGTATATTGCGCATAGAGGGTCACGCCCGGCCGCGCCGTCCAGGTCGTGCCCAGACGCCACGAGACGGGATCGAAGCGCGGCGCGTTACGCTCGGCCGCGCCACTCGCATTCTGGATCGTGGTGCGGGTCAGCGCGATATGGTCCCAGCGCGCGCCGCCCAGCACCAGCCAGCGCGGCGTCAGGTTGAGCGCATCCTCGGCGAACAGCGAAAGCTGGTGCAGCCGGGAATCGAAGATGACGTCGCTGGTGGTGAACAGGCCCGCCCCATTCGGGATGGCGATGATCGCCGGGTCGCGCAGATCGACCTCCGGCAGCGCGGTCGCCGGTGCCTGTCGGCGCGGGCTTCGGAAGCGCGTGCCATTCCCCTCCACGCCCAGGCTGAACCGGTTGCGCAGGCCCCACACCCGCCCCTCGTTCACGACCAGCCCGCGCGCGTTCCAGAAACGATGGTCGTGGCGGAAATCCTGATAGCTCTGCCGGATGCCGCCTTGCGGGAAGGCCGCGCTCGGCGCGGTGAAGACCTGCGTATCCGCCAGCAGGAAGGCGCGCCGGGCGGCATAGCCGGTCAGGTCGATGGCGACGCGCCACCCGCCCCCGATCGCCCCGTCCAGCCGCGCCCGCAACGTCGTCTCATCCGCCCCGGAATAGGCGCCCAGGGGATTATAGTTCACCCGCCGCAGCGCCCGGTCGGCGACCAGCCCGCCGGTCGAGCGTACCGCCCGGCTCGGCTCCAGCGCGTAGCGGCCGGGGATCAGCGCCATGCCCTGATAGGTCGCGTCATAGCGATCCTCGAAATGCTCGACGCCGATCAGCAGCGACCAGCGTGGATCGGGCCGCCACAAGGCGCTGGCGGTCAGCCCGGCCGAATGGCTGGCATTGCGATCGACAGCGTACAGGCTGTCCGAGCGTTGATAGCTGGCATCGGCGCGGATCGCGAGATCGGCCGCTGCGGCGATGTTGACGCCCCCCGCCGCATAGACGGTGCCGAAGCTGCCGGTCGAGGCGAGCAGGTCGAGCCGGCGTTCGCCGATCACCGGCTTGCGCGTCACCAGATTGACGACACCGCCCAGCGCCCCCTCCCCGTACAGGACCGAGGCGGGGCCCTTCAGCACCTCGATCCGGTCGTAATGCCAGGTGTTGGTGTCGCGCTGCACGACGGTCGAGGTCGAGACGCGGACGCCGTCGCGCAGGATCGACACGGCATTGCCGGCGAAGCCGCGCAGCGACAGCACCGCCGGATTGCCCGGCACATTGCCGGCGATCGCGCCGACCACGCCGTCGAACGCCTCGCGCGCGGTGCGCAGGCCACGCTGCTGGAGATCGGCCTGGGTCAGCCGTTCGAGCGTGGCCGGCGTTTCGGCCTCGGTGAGGCCCAGCCGGCTGCCGGTATCGCCCGCGACATCGCGCTGGCCGGTGACGATGATGGGGGCGGCTGCCGGGGGCGGCGCGGCTCCCTGCGCGGTTCCCCGCGCGGGCAGGAACAGGCACGACGCGGCAGCGCCGGCCAGCAGGCAGTAACGATTCATGCGGAAGGGCTTTCGACCGGCCGGCATCGCAGCCGGCGGTGGGATCACGAGCGCGTCCGGTTACCGAACACGCCGACAGCGATCAGGTCAGCGCCGGTGGTCCGCGCAAGGGCGGCCGCGCATGGCGGAACGCGGCCGGGACCGTGACGCGAGTCGTAACGAAGCCCAGCCGCAGGATGAAGGCGACCAGCCCGGCGAGCAGCACCGGATCGACCGCCCCCAGCATCGCGGCCGACAGCCCCGCAAAGGCGCAAGGCCCGTCGCTCGGACCATGGTCCGAGGGGCGATGGTCGGACGGCCGGCTCTTTGCGGCGTGATGCATCATCGGCATGGCGGCGGCCTGGACCGGCGCCGTCACGCCCGGGCAGGCGATGATCGCGACATGGCCATGGTCGCTGCCGATCATATAGCCGGTCGGCACCAACAGGCGCAGGATCAGCGTCGCCGCGCACAGCCACAGCACGACCTGGCGTTGCGCGAGAAGATGGCGGACGGCCTGCACCGGATCGACCTAGCCGGCGGGCGTCGGCCTGTCACCGTCCGTGGCGGCTCGCTATCGTTTGCTACGACCTGGATCAGCCAGACGCCTGCCGATGCGCCGTTCCTTCTTTCTCCTTGTCCGTCCAAGATCCAATATCCCGCCGGGTTAGAGGGTTAAATAGAGGGTTAGAAGGTTAAGGGCCTCGAACCATCGCGCGACTCATTGGGAATCGGCCATTTTCCCGACCCCCCGCGTTCCCGGAATATCGTGGAAACGTTCCCGATATATCGACGCCGACGTTCCCGATAGTTCGTGCCATCGTTCCCGATATATCGACGGTCCGCCGATCCGCGTTCCCGAAGTGTCGATGCTCCGGATCATCGGGTCTGATCGTCGGACGGTTTGAATCAGTTCGGCGCGTGCAGGCGACAGGAAGGTTCAATCGCGCGAACGCACATCATGGACATGGCCGCCCCGATCCGGACAGCCGATACATCAGGAACGGACAGGCCGCTTCCGGCCCGTGTCGAGGCTCGGGTCAGCCGCGCAGCAGGTGCCGGTTGCGCGCGTGATAGCGCCGGACATAGCCGATGAACGCATTCTGGTAGCTGACCGGCGTGCGCGCCGGATCGCCCTCCACCCAGGTACGGAACTCGGCATGAAGCGTCTGATAGTCCCAGCCGGGACATTCGGCGCGCAGCGTCGCCAGCGTCGCATCGGTGAGGTCGCCGGCCAGGGCGCGGGTCGACAGGCTGGTGACGCTGCGCCGGACCAGCGCCCCGACATCCACGGCCACCGGCGCATCCGGCGCGGCCGCGATCGGCGATGGCGCGGTGGCGGCGGGCACCGCCACCCCCTCCCCGCCCGGCCGGCGTCGCATTCGCAGCATCGGTTCGCGCTGGCCCTCGACCGTCTCCAGCGCCAGCCGATAGCCGGGCAGCTCGTCGCGTTCGACGATGCGCGCGATCTCGAACTTGAAGCGGCGATACTGCCCTTCCGCGCCCGACTTCTCGAACAGGGTCGGCAGCGCGATGGCGAAGCCCGCCTCGCCCGCGCCGCCCGCATGTTTGCGCGCGACCTTGTACAGCCAGCGCTCGCGCCCGCCGGTGATGTCGAAATAGGCGCGGTCGATCGACAGCACCCCGCCGGTCATCATCACGCCTTCCCAGAACCAGGCCGACAGCTGGATGGTCATGCCGCGCGACCGCTCGGTCTTCTCGTCGACCATCTGGGTCCAGCCGTCGAGCCAGCTGAACGTCGCCTCGCGTCGCCCGCGCCCGCCGGCGGGCAGGCCGGCATCGGCGCGGATATTGGTCTTGACCGTGGTCGCCACCAGCCGGTCGAGCGCCTGCCCGAGCAGTTCATAGGCGCGCCCGGTCGGCTGCCGCCCGATCGCGCGGAGCAGGTCATAGGGCATCAGGTGGAGCGTGCGCGGCACGTCGTTGATCCCGCGCCGCGCCATGTCGGCGAGCATCGACGCGCAATAGATCAGGATGTCCGCATCCCAGATCGTCGCCATGCCGTAATCGGAACTGGCGGAGACATGGACCCACAGCTTGCCGTCGGGCGAGCGATAGTCGATCGGCTTGACCCGCTTCGACTTGGCGAGGCTGAAGAACGGCCGCTCCATCATCTCGCGCTGGTCGCGCAACGGGAGTTCGGAGAGATAGGGCAGGAACAGGTCGATCTGCTCGGCCGTCCCCTTGGTCGCCGGCTTGGTCATGCGACGCGGTCCTTGGTGCGCGCGAGCCCCATGTTTCCCGCGGGAAACATGCCATCGCGCGGCCGGTCGGGTCGATCCGCCACGATGTTTCCCGCGGGAAACATCAGCGCTTGAGCCCCCGGCCCTGGGCCTCCAGCGCCTCCAGCGCCTGCCGCACCGCCGACAGCATATCGTCCAGATCCGCGCCCGAGCCGGCATGGAGGCGCAACGTCACCCCCTGGCGGTTGGCGGAGCGCACCGACACGATGGGACGGCCATGATGCGATAATTCGCAGAGGGGCTCGGTCGCCCCGATCCCCGCCAGCCGCCGGGGCGCGTCCTGCAACCGATGCAGCACCTCGCTCGCGGGGAGGGGCGGCTGGCGATCGGCGCGGCGCGCCCGCTGCTCGGCGGCCAGGCGCTCGGCGGTGGCGAGGATCGCCGGCTGCCCATCCGGGTCGTCCAGCAGTTGCGCCAGCGCATAGGCCGGTCGCAGCGCCAGCTCGGCGGGCGAGGCGAAGGCGTCGACCACCGTGTCGGGCAGCGTCGCGATCTTGAGCATCTTCGACAGCCAGCCCTTGGACAGCTTCAGCCGCTCGGCCATCCGCGTCTGGTGGTTGCCGTAATGGCTGGCCAGCGCCACCCGGTAGTTGCGCGCCCGTTCCAGGTCGGACACGTCGGCGCGCGCGCGGTTCTCCAGATCGGCGAGCCGGAACGCCGCCTCGTCGTCGAGCTGCGCGACCTGCGCCAGGAACTGCATGTCCGGATAGTGGTTGGCGCGCAGCCAGCGGATCGACCAGTGCCGCCGCGTGCCCGCGATCACCTCATAGTCATGGTCGGGATCGCCCTCGATCCGGCGGACCACGGCCGGCACCTTCTGTCCGCCCTCCGCCAGGATCGAGTCGATCAGCTCGCGACAGCTTTCCTCGGTCAGATGGCGATAGCTGCGGGCATTGCCCTCCCACACCTTGACCCGCGTCGGGTCGAGCAGCAATTGCGTGACCTGCCGCACCTCGCCGCTGGCGACGCGCGCCAAGGCGGATTCGCGGCCGAGCAGCGTCGTGCCGCGCACCCGCTCCTGCACGCGGTCCGGCCGCTCCTCGCTGCCGGCATGGGGGTTGAGCCGGATCAGCCCGCTATCCTTGGGGCCTGGGCCGTCCTCCGCCAGCAGGGCGGCCAGATAATCGGATTGCTTACGCGCCATGATTCGCCTCCTTGGCAGAACATACAGCGAACATGATCTTGTAGGAAAGCCTAGGCCGCGGCATCGACCAGCGCCTCTTCGCTCAAGGGTTCGACCCGGCCCCAACTCTGGCGGACCAGCTGCTCGACCTGGCGCATCGCCTCGTCCAGATTGGCGCGACAGCGCTTGTGCGTCTTGGGCGTGCCGATCGGCTTGTCGAGTTCATAGACGGTCATCATCCGCATCGCCGCGTGGCTGATCTCCGCCGATTCCAGGATCGGCACCGGCAGCAAAGCGGGGCCGAAGCTCTGCTCCATGATCGCCCGCACCATCGCATGGCTGGGATCGTTGCCGTCGAACTTGGAGCAGATCAACCGCACGAACTGATAGTCGACCGCGATCCCCGCGCCGGTCAGCTGGTGCAGCACCTGGTCCATCATCGACAGGAACTGGACGGTCGAGCAGAAATCCGGCGTGGTCGCCGCCAGCGGCACCAGCAGCGCGTTCGCCGCCTGCATCACCGCCAGGCTGATCGTGCCGAGCGCGGGCGGCGGGTCGAGCAGCACCACGTCATAGTCGCGCGCCAGGTCCGACAGGCCGCGCTTCAGCTTGCGGAACCGCGCCGCCAGCACCGACCCCCCATCGCTGCCGGCCGCCGCCAGCTCATATTCGACGTCGAACAGCTCCAGATTGGACGGGATCAGGTCGACATTGGGCCAGGGCGTCGCCCGGACCGCATAGCCGAGATCCGCCTGGGTCGGGTCGATCGACAGGTACGGATAGAGCGTCTCGTTGCGCGTGATGTTGAAATGCGGGTTGAAGCCGAACAGGGTCGTCGTCGTCGCCTGGCTGTCGCAATCGACTACCAGCACCCGGTAACCCTGCACCGCGAAATAATGGGCCAGATGCGTGGTGACGGTCGACTTGCCGACGCCGCCCTTGAAATTCTGCACCGCGATGATCGCCGGCACGTCGAGCGGCGCACGGGCGGGGGAGGCGCCCAGCACCTCGCGCATCCGCAGCAACTGCTCGACGCTATAGCCGACGCGGCGGCCATTCTCCGTCGCGGGGGCGGGGGGCAGGCGGCCATCCTCCTCGGCCATGCGGATGCGGTTGGTCGAACAGCCGAGCAGTTGCGCCGCCTCGGCGATGCCGAAGCGGACATGAAGGCCCTTGCGGCTTTCCGGCAGGAAGGCCTTGCGCCGCAGCCGTTCGATCATCCGCTCGCCGGCATCCGCCAGATCGCCGATCTGGGTCAGCACTGCATGATCTTCCGCCACGAACCTGCCCCTTTGAAGCTTTTCAGGAGACGAATAGGCAGATTGCATTCAACTTGGCAAGGGCAGGGGTGTTGCTCCCGCTGCGGAATGTTTCCCGCGGGAAACATCGTGGCCGGCGTCGATCGGAGTCGCCAAGAGGCGAGGATGCAGAGAGTGCAGGGGGAGCGTGTCGAGGCCCTGCCCATCGAATGTTTCCCGCGGGAAACATCGCGGGGACGATTTCCCTTTCGTTCCGGTCTCGGGTGATTCATGACCGAGCCATGCCGATCCGCCCGGAAAATCGCTGGCTCTATCCGATCGACTGGCGGCAGGTGTCGGACGCGATCCGCTTC
The DNA here is from genome assembly GCF_003951315.1 of Sphingomonas sp. S-NIH.Pt15_0812. Classification (GTDB taxonomy): domain Bacteria; phylum Pseudomonadota; class Alphaproteobacteria; order Sphingomonadales; family Sphingomonadaceae; genus Sphingomonas. The sequence continues at coordinate 17,360 of NZ_QLJH01000042.1, read as the reverse complement.
GATCGGGCAGGGGCGCGGTGCGAGACATGCAAGCGGCCGCATCGCCGCCATGTCGCGCATCTGGGCGATGGCCGCTGGTGGGATGCCGAGGCGGGCCATTGGCGATCGGGCCGGGGGCGGGCGATCCGGCTGCGCGGCGGCTTCGTGCTGGCGCGGGTGCGGACGACCTATGTCGTGCTCGCCTGCGCGCATCTCGACCATGATCCCGGCAACAACACGCCGGCCAATCTGATGGCGCTTTGCCAACGATGCCACATGCTGCACGACGCGGCCGAGCATCGTTGGCAACGCTGGTGGAACCTGTTCCGGCGTCGCGCCATCCGCGACCTGTACGAGGACCCGCTGGTCACCCGCGCACGATTGCTGACGCGGCGGGGCGGATAGGATCGTCCGGCAGGGCTGCGGCGTGGAACCAACGGTTCGCCCGAATGTCCCGCACCTCATGCCCCAAACGCCCAGCCATCCCGCCACGCTCGTCATCAGCCGCGTGATGCGACCGGGGCGCGAGGACCGCTATGACGGCTGGGCCGCGCAGGTGATCGCGGACGCGGCGACCCGGCCGGATTTCCAGGGGGCGCTGCGGCTCGATCAGGCGGGCGCGATGCATCATCTGTTGGTACAGTTCGCGGATCACGCCGCGCTCGACGCCTGGGCGGGGCAGGGGGATCATGGGCGCGGGGCGGACGGTTTCTCGACCGGACTGCGGCAGGTCGTCCAAGGCCCGATTGCGCATGTCATGCTGCCCAGCGAGGCGGCCGCGCGCAAGTGGAAGACGGCGCTGGTCACCTGGATCGGGGTGGTGCCGACCCTGTTGCTGGTGAGCGGGATCATCGGCTGGCTGCTGCCGCACGCCCCCCGGCCGGTGCAGCAGATCCTGTCCTCCATCCTGCTGACCGGGGCCTTGACCTGGCTGATCCTGCCGCGCGTGCGGAGCTGGTCGCGCTTCTGGATGCTGCGCGATCCCCAGGGCCGGTTACGCACGGAAAGTTGATCGCCATCAACATTTCGTCGCGAAGGCGCGGAACGGACGACGCGGTCCGGCGTCCTGAGGCGGCATGACCCGACCGACCCTCCTCTTCCTCCACGCCCTCGGCGCCAGTGCCCGGTCCTGGCAGCCGGTACGGGATCGACTGGCCGATCACGACGGCATCGCGCTCGACCTGCCGGGCTTCGGCGCGGCGGATAGGATGGGCGACGGGCGGTGCGAGACGATGGTCGCGCAGGTCGTCGCGATGCTGCACGATCGGGGCGTGACCGATGCGCTGCTGGTCGGCCACAGCATGGGCGGCAAGATCGCGACGCTGATCGCCGCCCGCGCCCAGGCCGGCGCTTCGGGGCCGGCGATCCGGGGCGTGGTGCTGGTCGCTGCCTCGCCGCCCTCTCCCGAACCGATGGACGAGGCGCGCCGCGACCGGATGATCGGCTGGTTCGCCGATGGCGCCCCGACCGAGGCCGACGCGGCCGCCTTCGTCGATGCCAACACGGCATCGCCTCTGTCCGAGCCGTGGCGCCGGCAGGCGATCGCGGATGTGCGGCGCTCCCGACCCGAGGCGTGGCGGGGCTGGCTGGAGCAGGGCAGCCGCGAGGACTGGGGCGACCGGGTCGGCCGGATCGCCTGTCCCGCACTGATCCTCGCGGGGAGCGAGGACGGCGACCTAGGTGCGGAGGCGCAACGTCGCCTGAACCTGCCGCATTATCCGGAGGCCGTCCTCCACAACGTGGCGGGGGCGGCGCACCTCATTCCCTATGAACAGCCCGAGGCACTGGCCGCGCTGATCCGCGATCATGCGGCGCGCTGTTCCCCCGACCCCCACCAGTAAGGAGCAGTTATGGACCTGGGCATCACCAAGCGCATCGCCCTCATCAGCGGCGCGGATTCCGGCATGGGCAAGGAGACGGCGCGGTTCCTGCTGGAAGCGGGCGTGCGCGTCGCGATCACCGACAAGGCGGGCGGCACGCTGGACGACAGCCTGGCCGAGCTGCAACCGCTCGGCGAGATCATCGCGGTCACCGGCGACGTGACCAAGCCCGACGACGTCCGCGCCCTCTGGGCCGAGGTGCGCGAGCGATTGGGCGAGCCGGACATCTATGTCAACGCAGCCGGCGTGACCGGGGCGACCGGCGATTTCCTGGAGGTGGACGATGCCGGCTGGCAGGAGACGCTGGACATCAACCTGATGGGCGCGGTGCGGATGTGCCGCGAGGCGATCCCGGCGATGCGCGCCAACAAGTGGGGTCGGATCGTGCTGTTCGCGTCCGAGGATGCGGTGCAGCCCTATGTCGACGAGCTGGCCTATTGCGCGTCCAAGGCGGGCATCCTCAGCCTCGCCAAGGGTCTGTCCAAGGCCTATGGATGCGACAATGTGCTGGTGAACACCGTCTCGCCCGCCTTCGTCGCGACGCCGATGACCGACGCGATGATGCACAAGCGCGCCGAGGAGCGCGGCGAAAGCTTCGACGAGGCGATCGCGAGCTTCCTGAAGGAGGAGCGGCCGGGCATGGTGCTGGGCCGGCGTGGCCGGTCGGACGAGGTGGCGGCGGCCGTCGCCTTCCTGTGTTCGGAGCGCGCCAGCTTCATCACCGGCGCGGGGCTGCGTGTCGATGCCGGGTCGGTCTTCACCATGGCGGTGTGAGGCTGCGGTGATGTGACCCGCATATCATGCGGAAGCGGCAACCGGCTTTGATCGATGGGGAAATCCGTTGACCGGAATAGATGTCCATCCGTTTCGGTGGTACATACCGTTTACGATCCTAACCCTGTTTGCCTCTCCTGCATAAGAAATGTTTGGCCGGTTTTCTGGCCTACTGGACATGACACCGGCTTCATCATAGCGACACCCTGTTTTCAGGGGGGATGGTCAAGATGGTGAAGTCGGTGTCGCAGGCGCGGCGGGTCAAGGCGCGTGCGCTGGAGTCGAGCGCGATCCTGCTTGCGGTGATGATCGCGGGACCGGCCTATGCGCAATGCGCGCCCGATCCGACGGTGGCCAGTGGCACGACGACCTGCACGGGCAGCGACATCGACGGGTTGCGGGTGACGGCGCGGGACGCGACGGTCGATGTATCGGCGGGGGCCGTGGTATCGAACAGCGGCGCGCCGGCGGTCACCGTCGATATCATCGAGCCGAACGGTTACTATACAGCCGGCGCGAAGCTGAACGTGAGCGGCTTGATCGACGGTGGCGATCAGGCGGGTGTCCTGCTGACCCGCCAGCCGGGCCAAGGCTATTCCCTTGGCCAATTGGGCATGACCGTCCGAGCCGGGGGCGAGGTTCGGGGTGCGAACGCCGTCGTCGTCGGGCGGGAAGGCACCGGCTATCAACCGACGGGCATCGCCCTGGAGAATAGCGGCACGATCAAGGCGACGGGCGACGGCTATGCGCTGTTGTCGACGGCGCCCGGGGTCTCGGGTTTCTATTCGGTGGTCAATCAGGCCGGCGGCTTCATCGGTGCGATCAGCGCCAAAATCGGACGGCTGACCAATGCCGGCACCATCGATGGCGGCACGCGTAGCGCGATCGACTGGGGCACGATTTGGAATTTCGAGATCCAGACGTCCGATTCGACCAATAGCGGTACGATCACCTCCGCGAGCGGGAGTGCGACGCTGGCCAATCTGTCCGGCGTCCCGTTGACGAACAGCGGCACGATCAGCAACACCGGATCGGGCCCGGCGATCACCGGCATGTCGGTGTCGCTGATCAATGCAAGCGGGGGGCGCATCGCCAGCGCGGGCGCGACGGCGATCCGGGCCGACACCGCCCTCAATCTGACCAATGCCGGCACGATCACGGGCGATGTCCAATCGTCCAACGCTTCACTCTATACCGGCGACACGGTCGACAACAGCCAGGGGACGATCGCCGGGAATCTTCGGTTCGGGTCGAGCAACGACACGCTGGTCGTCGGCTATGCCAATGGCGCGATCCGCACCGGGGTGAGCGGTACGATCGACGGCGGCCTGGGCACCGACACCCTGCGGGTTCGCTTCACGAGCGACGCCAGCCTGTCCTCGCCGGTAGCGATGCCGGCGGGGTTCGAGCGGCTCAGCCTGGCTCCCGATGCCGAGATGACGGCGACGCTCGCCGATGGCTTCACCATGAATGGCGCGCTGGAGATCACCGGCAACGGCACGGTGGTGAACCGCACGACCTTGACGGGCACCGCCACGGTCGTGAGCGACGCGCTGGGCATTTCCGACGGCAGCCCCGTGTTCATCAATGCGGGCACCATCACGGCCACCGCGCCGAATGACCAGCGTTTTGCCGTGTTCCTGTTTTCCAATCCCCGCCGGTTCGAGAATAGCGGGACGATCACGGCCGCGTCGAACGGCGTCTACACCAACAGCGATACGAGGTTCGTCAACTCCGGGACGATCACGGCCGGCGGCACGGCTGTCGATGCCGAGAACTTGTCCAATACGGGCACGATCCGTTCGACGGGCGGGATCGGTGTCGCGCTATCCACGCAGGGGCAGGCCACGAACAGCGGCCGGATCGAGGGGGCGACCACCGGTCTGGCGTTGCGCGGTGCGCTGACCAATGGCGGCATCATCAGCGCGACCGGATCGGCCGTGCTCATCTATGGCGATTCCAGACTGGTCAACCAGGCGGCTGGCGTCATCACCGGCGGCACGGCGGCCATCGCGCCCGGTTCCAGCACTATCATCAATGTTCGCGTCAGCAATGCGGGCACGATCAACGGCAATGTCAGCCTGGGCAGCAACACCTATAACAACAATGCCTTCATCGCCTTGCCGGGCGGTGTGCTCAACGGCACCCTCACCTTGGGCACGGGGGTCACGTTCGTCACCGAACTGGCCGGCAGCGACAATGGACGCTTTGCCGGGATCAACGGCGCCGTCGCGGGCACCGGCGGCCATATCCGGCTGCGGGTGCGCAGCGACAGCAGCGCGACCCTGCCCGTCGGCGGGGCGTTCGAGAGCCTCGGCTATGAACTGTTCGACGCGGCCGCGCTGACGCTGACCGGCGCGGCATCGACCCGGACGCTGGTCCTGGCCGGCCAGGGCAGTGCCGACATGACCCTCGACATCGCCACGACGGACGTCGTCGCGCTGGCGACCCGCAGCCGCGACATGGCGCCGGAAGATGGCAGCGGGATTGCGAATGCACTGACGATCACCAGTCGCGGCACGCTGTCGCTGACGGCCACGGGCCAATATGGTTCGGCCGCCGTGGCGCTGGGCGGGACCGACCGCTTCACCAATGCCGGCACGATCGTCGCCCAGGATCGGCGTACGGCCACGTATCCGAGCGGGCGGGTCGCGGCCATCTCGGGCGGCACGTCCGTGACCAATGCAGGAACCCTGTCGCTCGATGGGGCCAGTGGCGTCGTCGGCACCCAAAGCATCGTCAATAGCGGACGTATCGTCCAGGCGGAGAACGGAAAGGCGACGACCGGGGTCACGGGCTTCGTCTCGTTGACCAACAGCGGCACGATCGCGGTCGCGGGTCCGGCGCTCCTGTTCGACTATTCGAGTGAATATGGCAATTACGGATCGCCAAGGACGATCGACAATAGCGGCCGGATCGCCAGCACCGATGGCGTCGCCATCACCCAGACCAACACCTATGGCACCAGCGTCAAGCGGATCAACAATCTCGCCGGCGGCACGATCGCCGGGGGGGCGGGACAAGCGGCTATCCGGACCGATTCGGTCCAACTGACCAATGCCGGCACGATCATCGGTGACGTCGATCTGGGCTATACAGGCTATGGCGGTCGCTCCACCGCCGCCTCGACCTACAAAGCGGCGGGCGGCACGCTGACGGGCAATCTGCTGTTCGGCGCCGGCGACGACATCTTCGTCGAGACGGATGGTCAGACCGGCGTTACCGGGACGATCGACGGCGGGGCCGGGCAGAACCGGTATCGCCATGCCCTCACCCGCTCCGGCACCGTGACGCTCGGCGATGCGACCGCGACCAACTTCCAGGTGGAGGAGGTGCAGGCCGGCGGTGCGGACACGGTCGCGACGGTGTCGGCCAACAGGTCGGTCGCGTCGTTGAGCCTGATCGGTGAGGGACAGGTCATCAACCTGGCGAACGTCGATGGTGGCGTGACGCTGGGTCAGCAACAGACATGGTGGCCGGTCGAGACGCCGATGGTTACGCTCGGCGGCTTCACCAACCAGGCGATCGTCACCGGCCGGGTCGAAGGCCTGGTCACCCGCTTCGCCAACAGCGGGACGATCGGGCAAGACGATAGCGATCAGACCGCCATCTCTGTCCGCACGGCGTCGTTCGAGAATAGCGGCACGATCCGGAACAACGGGACCGATCCCACCGTCGAGCTTAAGGCGGACGGGGCCAGCCTCACGGCGACGAACACTGGCCTGATCACGCAAGGGTTGAGCGCCAGCGCCAGCAATGACCTGCCTTACGGCGCCATACCCCCGGAGACCCGCGTTCCGCTGGAGGTCAGCCTGATCAATAGCGGCACGATCGCCGCGCCCCTTTATGGTCAGGCCATTTATATGAATGCCACCGACTATCAGGGGATAGGCAGTGCGATCCGTCTGGAGAACAGTGGCACGATCGACGCCAGCGGCGAGGGTGGTTCGGCCGCGCTGCTGACCGCCACGAGCTACGAGCAGCGTGAGACGTTCTACAGCCTGCAGAGCTCCGCGACCGCCAGCCAGACGATCGTGGTCAGCAATTCGGGCACGATCCGTGCGAATGGGGGCGGCGCGACGGTCTATGATCCTTATGCCGGAGCGGCCGTGCCGACCGGTTCAGACCTTCAACGCACCAACACCGAGCCCGCCATGGGCCTGGCGGTCATAGGCAATGGCTATGCCACTGCCGCCATCACCAATACCGCGACCGGCGTGATCGAGGCGACCGGCACTTTGTCGACCGCGATCCTGGCGGATGGTGCCGCGCTCGACCTGACCAATGCCGGGACTATTCGGGGCGGCGCGGGCACCACGCTGGTCGGCAACGACACGCTCGCCGCCTATAACGGGACGCCCTATCTCGCCGGCGCGGTCCAGAGCGTCGGCGCGACCGACGACCGGATCGTCAACACCGGCGCGATCATCGGGTCGATCGCGCTGGGTGCGGGCAACGACCGGATCGAGAATCGCGGGCGGATCGAGGGCAATGTGTTCCTGGGGGCGGGGGACGACAGCTTCCTCCATGCCATCAGCGCGACGCTGATCGGCACGGTCGATGGCGGCGACGGCACCGACACGCTGATCGTCGACGCGACCGGGGGCGGGACGCTGAACGGCGACCAGTTCATCAACTTCGAACGGTTCAGCCAGATCGGCACGGGCAACCTGACCTATGCCGGCAATTTCCGGGTCGAGACGATCGGCGTTTCGGGCGGCACGGTCACGGTCGGCGCGGGCGAGACGCTGACCAGCACCGGCGCGACCACCATCACCGGCACCGACGCGGCCGAGACGGTGGTCAATAACGGCACCATCGCCGGCGCGGTCGCGCTGGGTGGCGGGAACGACCGCTTCGTCAATGCCGGCATCGTGCAGGGCGCGGTGGTGCTGGGCGACGGCGACGACCGCTTCGTCGAGCAGGCGGGGTCGCAGGTCGCGGGTGGCATCGATGGCGGTGCGGGCACCAACACCTATGCCGCGCTGCTGGCGGGCGACCGCAGCGGCCTGGGCCAGCGCAGCAACTTCCAGCGGCTGGCGGTGACCGGCAACGGCACGCTGACGCTGGGCCTGGACCAGAGCTTCGACACGGTCGAACTGCAGGGCACGGGGCTGAACCTGACGCTGGCCGGCAACCGCGTCGGTGCGGTCACCGGCAGCGACGCGGCCGAGCAACTGCGCGTCGATGGCGACATCGCCAGCGTCGCGCTGGGCGCGGGCGACGATCTGCTGGCGCTGGGCGCGACCGATGCCGCCGGCCGCTATGATGGCGGCGCGGGCAGCGACACGCTGCGCTTCACCGCGACCGGGCCGGTCGTGCTGAGCGGCGTGGCGACCGGGTTCGAGACGCTGGCGGTCGCGGGCAATGCGCTGACGCTCACCGGCACGCTGGGATCGGCGGGTGCGCCGCTCGGCCTAGGTGACGGCGACCTGTCGCTGACGGTCGCGCGCGGCGGTACGCTGGCGGGCATCGTCGACCTGGGCACGGGCAATGACGCGCTCCGCTTCTCCGCAGGTTCGGTGTTGCTGGGCAGCGTCGCGGGCGGCGCGGGCACCGACAGCGCCACGCTGGAACTGGCGGGCGACCGCAGCCTGGCGGCGGGCACGCTGACCGGGTTCGAGCGGCTGGCGACCGAGGGCGCTGGCACGCTGTCGCTGACCGGCATCCAGGCCTATGGCCGGGTGGATGCGGCGACCGACCTGGCGATCGCGGCGGGCGGCAGCCTGACGACGGGGCAGGTCGCCTTCACGGGCGGCGACCAGCGTTTCACCATCGCCGGCGGCTTCGCCGGCGCGATGGATGGCGGCGCGGGCACCGACCGCATCCTGCTGTCGGGCGGATCGGCTGCGGTGCCGGTCGCCTTCTCCAGCGTCGCCAATGTCGAGGCGCTGGCGATGACCGGCGGCTATGCCACCGTGTCGGGCCAGGCGTCATTCGGCGCGGTCGCGCTGACCGGCGGCCGGCTGGTCGGGCTGGCGGGATCGACGCTGAACGCCAGCCAGTTCCAGGTCGGCCAGGGCGCGACCTTCGGTTCGGCGGGCACCGTCAACGGCAGTGTCGCGGTCGCGGGCATCCTCAGCCCCGGCGCGTCGCCGGGCACGATGACCGTCAACGGCAATGTCGCGCTGGCCGGCGGGTCGGTGTCGCTGTTCGAACTGACCCCGACCGTGTCGGACAAGTTGCTGGTCAATGGCGCGGTGACGATCGCCAACGGATCGACGCTGCAGATCGTGTCGAGCAGCGCGTTGCGGCCCGGCGCCTCCTACGACCTGATCGTCGCCAGCGGCGGGATCAGCGGCAGCTACACGACCGTGCAGAAGCCGGCGGACCTGTTCGGCTTCCTCGTCCAGCGCGCCGACCGCCTCTCGCTGCTCGGCCAGTTCCTGGGCGATGCGCGGTTCAGCCCGCAGGTGTCGCGCAGCATCGACTATGCCAATGCGACGCTGGCGCGCCAGCCCGCGACCAGTTCGCTGTTCGCGGCGCTGCCGGCGCTGCTGACCGGGTCGGGCGCGTCCGACGCGCGAGGCTTCGCGCAGATCACGCCGGAGGCCTATGCCTCGGCGACGCAGATCGGCGTCGACAATGCCCTGACCCTGACCCAGGCGGCGCGGGGGCCTGCCTTCGCGACGCTGCGGGACGAACCGGGCGCCTTCACCTTCGGGCAGGGGGTCGGCCAGTGGCACCGGCTAAGCGCGGACCCGGCCCAGGGCAGCAGCGCGGCGCAGACGCGCGGCTATGGCCTGCTCGGCGGCCTGGGCTATGGCGATCGCCAGTGGATGATCGGGGCGTTCGGCGGCTGGCTCAACACGCGCCAGTCGGTCGCGCCGCTGGGCGCCTTCACCAAGGCGGACGGCGTGGTGGCTGGCGTGCATGGCCGCTACACGCTGGCGAGCGGCCTGGGCGTGACAGCGTCGATCCTCTATGACGGGTCGAATGCGCAGACCCGGCGCGCGCTGCCGGGGATGGGGACGAACGGGGCGACCGGCCGCTATGACCTGCACGGCCTGGTCAGCGACCTGTCGGTCCACTATGTCGCCGAGCTGCCCCAGGGCTGGTCGCTGACGCCGCGGGCGGGCCTGACCTATCTGCGCACCACCCGCACGGGCGTGGCGGAGACCGGCGGCAGCCCCTTCGCGCTGACCGTCTCGCGCAACCGGCATGTGGCGGGCTTCGCCGATGCCGGCGTCACCTTCGGCCGCAGCGATACGTCCGACGCGGCGTTCCGCCCCTCGGTGACGCTGGGCGCCCGCTACCAGATCGAGGGGCGCGGGACGCAGGCGCTGGCCGGCTATGCCGGGGGCGGGCTGGGCCTGACCGCCTACGGCGCATCGCGCGCGCCGCTGGTCGGCACCGTGACGGGCGGCGTCGCCTATCGCTTCGCGGGCGGGCTGGACCTGTTCTCGACCGCCAGCGCGCAGACCGGACGCGACGATCATCAGGAGACGATCACGACGGGCCTGCGCCTGCGCTTCTGATGGGGGCGGGGGCCGGGGCGGCGATCCGCCCCGGCCCTGTCCGTTCGGCGGGGATTGGTGTCCTGCGTCTTTCTTTGCGGGAGAGGGCTTTAGCGGTAATAGGGTCACCATGAAGATCATGGTCGCCATGCTGCGGGTGCCGATGGCGGCCGGGGGCGCAATCCCCGACACCGCAAGCGCGACCCAGTGAGAGTGCAATGATGACAGACGCCGCAACCGTATTGGCCGTGGACCATACGGGCTTTGCCGTATCGTCTCTGGACGACGCCGTCCGGTTCTGGACGGAAGCGCTCGGCTTCACGCTCGAGCGGCAAGCGGAGATGGGGGGCCACTTCCTGCATCAGGTGACGGGTGTCGATGATCCGTACGTGAAGACGGCGATCGTCAGGGCGCCCGACGGCTATGTGGTCGAACTGTTGCACTATTCGAACGGGGCCCGGCACGGGATGGTGCCCGACAGCGCGGGATCGATCGGCGCGGCCCATCTGGCGCTGACCGTGACGGATATTGATGCCGCCATTGCCCGTATCGAGGCGGCAGGATGGAAGGCGAAAGGTCGTCCGCTGCCGATACCGGGCGGTCCACGGAAGGGGACGTTGGTGGCCTATATCTCAGGCCCCGATCATATCACGATAGAGCTTATGCAGCCGCCAGCCTGTTAACGGGCCGGCGGCCGCCCAACAGGAATGCCCCGCCGTCCCAAGCGGCGCTCCCCATCGAGACGGTCGGTCGGGTCGAGACCGGACCAAGCGTATCGCCCGAAATAGAGCATGGCGATGCCGTATCTGTCCGTGCAGGCATGCGCCAGCATTAGCGCCTAGAGATTGCGCTCATTACCCAAGTAGGCGGCTGCGGACACGGCGCCAGCGATGCCGGTCGTGATGACTCCGACGGTGCCCTTTGAACAGGGCGGCCAGTGATAGCGACTGGCTGGCATGCAGGTCGGCACTTCACGTCAAAGCGTTTTCAGATAATCCTCGAAGCGTCTGCCCCTCTCCTGTCGGAAAATGGCCCCCGTGCTGCTGATGGTGGCAATCCGGTCGGCGCGAAAATTGCGAAAGGCATTTCGGGCGTCGCACCAAGCGGTGAGGAGCCAGGCGGAGTCGAACAGGGTCAGCCCGAGCGGTCTGATGGTCCGCTCGCTCTCGTTACCCGAAAAATCCGCATAGGTGATGCACAGGATCAGGCGTCGGCGTATCGCATCCCGCAACAGGGTCAGATGCGCCTTGGCGCTCTCGCTCTCCGATGTCTGCTTCGACACGGCCCGCAGCGGCAGGTTCGCATAGGCCGCTTGCCGACCGGGTTCCATCGACGCGGCGAACTTCGCCGATGCGCGCCGCGCTGCCGCCGCCAGTGGTTCGTCGCTCCGTGCCGCGATCAACCGCATCCCCAGCATGACCGCATCCATTTCGTCATGGTCCAGATGCAGCGGCGGCAGGAAATAGCCGCGCTCAAGCTGGTAGCCGAGGCCCGGTTCACCGCGCACCGGCGCGCCCATCGCCTGCAATGTCACCATGTCGCGGTAGATCGTCCGGACCGACACGCCGAGCAGCTCGGCGAGCGTGTCCGCCGAGATCGGCAATGATCGTTCGCGAAGGTGATCGAGGAGCGCAAAGAGGCGTAGCGAACGCATGGCGTATCTATCGTCCGATCCTGACGGAAACTGTCAGGGGCGGCGTGTATCCCGCGGCCTCACGAACGTCACCGTCGGGGAATGCCATGACCGCCATTTGCTATGAGATCGTCGCCTACAGGATCACGGATGCGGAGCAGGCCGATGCGGTTCGCGAGCAGGCCAGGGCATTGCTCGCCCGCCAACCGGGCTTCATCGCCTGGACGCCCTTCCAAGGCACGGACGATGCGAATGCGCGCGTCGATCTGGTCGCGTGGACCGATCTCTATAGCGCCCGCAGGGCAGGGCGAATCGTCGGAAACGCAGCTGAATTTGCCGATTTTCGCGGATCGGTAGCGTCGGTCACGAGCATGGCGCACTATACCGCGCCCTCGCTCGACCCGCAGCCTGTCGTCGCCGGGAACGGCATCGAGCTTGGCCGCTTCAGGTTGAAGGCCGGTGTCGAGGAAGGCTCGATGCGCGCCGCCTATGACGCCATGGTATCGCGCCATCTGGTCCATCAATCCGGCTGGCGGCGCCAGCACCTGGTGAAGCTGCAGGATGGCATTTTCGTCGATCTCGCCTTTGCCGATGACCGGGAAGGGGCCGAGGCCATCTGCGAGGCCTGGGCCGGCAACGCCGATTGCGACCGGTTTCTTTCGATGATCGAGCCGATCAGCATGGAGTTCGGCACGCTCGTGTAAGGCGGCGGCTCAGGTCCGGGTCACGATCATGTTCGGTCCGGTTGCCCGGAGACGCGCAGGAGTGCCGAACGGATGACCATCGCTACCGTGCTCGGCCTGCATGCAGCCGTCGTCGTCAGCTTCGGAGAGCGGTCTATGACCGCTTCGCCCCCTCCCCGGCCGTCGGTGGGCGGCCCTGCTCCAGGACGGTGACGAACACCATCATTTCCCCCGGTCACCCGCTGACGTCCATTCGTGCTTCCATCGCAAAGCTGCTTGCCAGAATCACGGGCTACACAGCCTGGCCGCCAATCGCCATTCCGTCCCACGCAATGACGGAGGTCGATATGCGCTTCAATCCCGCTCTTCCCGCGCTGGCGGCGGGTGCATTCGGCATCGGCGTCACCGAGTTCGCTCCGATGGGGATGCTGCCGTCGATCGCAGCGGACCTGGGCTTTTCCATCCCCGTCGCCGGGCTGCTGGTGGGGGCGGCGATGGCCGGGGCGGCGCTGGCGATGCTGTTCGCCTTCCGTGACCGATCGTCTCGCTCGTCGGAGCGGGGCAGCAAGCGCTACCGACCATAGGGGCCCGAGCATCCGGCAAATGGAGGCCCATGGCAACGCCCCGACCGTTTGCATCACCGCCGGTTCGCGGGAACGGCGCTCAGGCAACGAGCCACCCCGGCAGCCGCCCGCGCAGTCGCGCGTCGAGGCTGACCCGGCCCCCGCCGGTGATGGCAAAGGATGCGCACAGCACCGCCCAAAGCAAGGTCGAGCACGGCGGTGGAGGCGACCGCGACCGCGACGACGGCCGAGCGGTCGCCGGCGGTGACCTGATAGTTGCCGGAGGGCAGGCCGGCGATGACATAGGTGCCGTCCGTGCCGGCGGTGGTGCGGCGGACCGATCCGGTGCTGGTCTCGGTCGCGACCACCTCCGCGCCCGCCGGCGCGCGGCCGCGCAGCGTCGCGGTCGCGGTCGCGGTCGCGGTCTGGGCGAAGGCGGCGGTCGGCGCGACGACGACGCCCGCCGCCAGCCCCGCCATCGCGATCGCCGACAGCGAACTGCCCGTGCGCGCCAGATTGCCGATCCTGCGGACGATCACGCTCTTCATGCCAATCCCCTCCACTGACGACCGGCGGTGCTTGACGCACCTTATCCCGGCCTGTTTTTCTGATGTAATCGCTTACATCCGGAGGGGGGGCGGCATTAAAATGACGAATGTTTCAGCTTGTGTTCAGCTTTGGAATCGTTGGCTTGTAGCCTTATTCTTTCCGCAAGGATCGATCCTCGGGCGATAAAATGAAGGATCGTTCATGTCGCCGGGCCCTGGTCGGTGCCGGGTGGGAGGGTTCCGGTATAGAGGAGCAGCCGCTGCACCACCATATTGTCGTCGATGCGCCACAGGCTGACGGCGTGCGGGCCGGCGGCAAGGCGACCGATCCGGGCTTCCAGCGGGAAGGCGTTGTCCGTCACCGCGCGCGTCCAGTCCGGCGCGTCGACCACCAGCTTCATGGTCAGGGTCCGGACAGGGCCGCCATCGACCGACACGCCGATCCGCCCGCCGGCGCCGCCCCGCACGTCGAGCGTCGGCACCATGGTCAGCCGCAGGGTCGCGTCGCCCGGCCGGGCGAGGGTCATGGCGTAGTCGGCGCGGATGCCGTCGGCGGGCGTCGTTGCCGGCCGGCCCTGGGGCAGGGCGACCAGCGCGCCCCGGCTCCTGCCGAGATGGGGGATCGCCCGCCACCCGAGACCATGAGCGGCGACGCTGCGCCACATCGCAGTCGCTTCGACCAAGGCGTAATTGCCCGGTGCGGGCGTCGTGGCGGCGGTGAAGGTGACGGGGGCGGAGCCGGTCGGGTGTCCGGTCGTCGCAACGCGCGTGACCCTGGGCATGATGTCGGTCTTGGGGTCGTTCCACGATGTATAGCCGAAATGGGTCTGCAGCATCATGCCGTCCCACTTGCCGCCGGCGAGACGATGATAGGCCTGGGTCAGCGCCTTGTCCCGCCGGAACGCGGCCTCTGCGCGGTCGGCGAAGACATTGGCGCGGGGATCGTCCAGCGCGGCGAGCCTGCGGTTCCAGGCGACCGCGTAATAAAGGTCGTAGAGATTGGCCATGGCGGCGACCGGATGGCCGATCAGCTCCGCGAACGCGTCCTGCTGGTCGGAGGCGAGCCGCGTGCGCACGGTCGCGGCCCGGTCGGCGAGCGCCTGCCACGCGGCGACGATTGCGCCGAACGCGCCGCCATCCAGGGCCGGGCCGACGGGGCCCAGCGCGAAGCTGTCGGCGTCGACCAGCTCGGGCTTGTGGCTCGCGGCGAGGCGGGCATAGTCGGTGGCGAGCGCGCCGATCGCCTCCGCCTGGGCCGGGCCGAACAGGCGGCCGGCCCATTGCCGGGGATAGGCGGCGAGCGCGGCGGGCGTCATCGCCTGAGGGTTCCAGGCCATGCGCAGGAAGAAGTCGATCGGATATTCCATCGGCTTTAGGTCGCCGACATTGGCGATCCAGATGGCGCGCGCGCCGCTTTGCCAGGCGAGGTCCATCTGCTGCCAGGTCTTCTCGACTTGGGTGTTGGCAAGCCATTTGTAGCTGCGCGGACCGCCGACATAGTCGAAATGATAGTAGACGCCGAAGCCGCCGGGACGGTCCAGGTCCCTGGTCGGCAGCCGGCGGATCTGGCCCCAATTGTCGTCGGAGAAGAGCAGGGTGACGTCGCCCGGCACCTTCAGCCCGGCGTCGTAATAATCCTGCACCTCCTTGTAGAGCGCCCAGAGCTGCGGCGTGCGCTCGGCCGGCCTACGGGTGACGTCGGCGATGATCCGGCGCTGGTCGGTGACGATGCGCTCCAGCAGGCCGGTGGCGGTATCCCGGCTCATCGGCTCGTCGCCATCGCCGCGCATCCCGACGGTGACGAGCTGTTCATAGCCCCGGTCGTCGCCCTTGGACATCATCCGCGCGATGCCGCCCCGCCAGAAGGCGCGCAGGTTCGTCGCATTGGTCGTATAGTCCCACGCCCCGCCGGTGACCCCGTCATCGCCGTCGCGATGCCATTCCGCCTGGGCGCGGGTCATCGGCTCGTGATGCGAGGTGCCGAGCACCAGCCCCTTCGCGTCCGCCAGCGCCATGCTGGCTGGATCGTCCGCCGCGATCGACTTGCCCCACATCGCCGGCCACAGGTAATTGCCCTTCAGCCGCAGGATCAGGTCGAAGACATGGGCGTACGCCTTGGCGTTGACGCCCCCGAAATGGCTGCGCGCCCAGCTGCCGAAGGCCGGCTCCTCGTCGTTGATGAACAGGCCGCGATAGCGCACGCCGGGCGCGTCGACCCGCGTGCCGGCGGTGATGGAGAGGTCCGCCTGGCGCCGGACCGGCACATCGGCCCACCAGGCCCAGGGCGAGACGCCGATCCGCTCCGATAGGTCATAGGTGCCGAACACCGCGCCGCGCCGGTCCGCGCCCAGGATCACCAGCGCGCGGGCGATGCCGGGAAAGGGGCGGTCGACGACGACCTGGCGATAGGCTTCCCAGCGCCCGGCGACCGAGGCGGTGGACACGCGCCCCGCCCGGACCAGCCGGTCGATCAGCGGACTGCGGCCGATCGCGCCGATCAGCACCAGCTCGCCCGAGGCGGGGAGGGTGGTGCGCACCTCGGCGGCCGGCCCGCCGGCGACGCGCGCCAGGTCGCCGGCCAGGCCCTGCGCGGCGCTGCGCACGGCGGGATCGGCGGAAGCGTCCACCACAACGGCCGCCGGCCGTGCGCCGGCGATCAGGCGGAGCGAGCCGGCGCGTGGCGCGGCGCAGGCGTTGACCGGGGCCGCGCAATCCTGCGCCATGGCGCGGCCTGCCAGCCCGAGCACCGCCATGCCCAGCCAATACCGCGTCCTCATCATCCCATCTCCCGCCCATCGGCATTCGGTTCGTGTCGATCGATCCCTGCGGAACGCGGGAATGCACGATTGTGCAATCCCCTATTTTCGCATGGGTTGGACGCCTTCGTGGAGCGCGACACAGTCGCGGCCCGACACCGGTCGCAGCTTGTCGTCCGTCGTGGCTTGTCCTCAGTCGCCGCCCAACCGGATCGGGCGGGGCTTGGGCGGCCCCCCTTCCGCTCGGTGGCCGACCGCCTCCATGCATTCGCGGAAGACGGCGATGGCATCGTCCTTACGCGCGACCGCCTCGGGATCGCGCGCGGCGATATGTTCGAACAGCGCGAAGGCGATGGCGGCTTGACCGCCGGCGGCGGCCTGTACGGGCATATCGGGGTCGAGCATGGCGGGCCTCTGGCTGGATCGTCCCGCCCCGATGGCGGCAGACCGGCGCGTGTGCAAGCCGGGTCGCTATTCTACCCTACCAGCCGCGGCCGTTCGTAGCGGGGCCGAGGCGGGTGCCCCGGATGCAGCGCGACGATCGAATGGACCGCATGGTCGGGCGCGACCGGGGGGCGCCTGGGGCGATCCTTCCTGGCGCGGACCAGCATCCCGATCCGGTCCATGGCACCGCCGCAGCGGACGGTCAGCGGGTGCAGGCCCACCTCCGTCACCGCGACCAGCGCGCCAGGTCGAGGGCCGCGCATCGATGCGGTCATCAGTTGCTCTGCGTCGGGCGTGACCCAGCCCCCGGGCGATGCAGGCTGCGTCGTCAACGGGCGGATCGATCGTGCCGACATTCGATGAACGACACCGGCGCGCGGCTCGGCCTGTCAACCTGGGCATGCGTCTATGGCGTCGAGGCGACGCGGTACGGGAGTGAGCAGCCCCCATCGGGTGGTCCGGGTTATTAGTTAGTGCATTGTCGTCTCCGCCGCCATTGCCGGTCGTAGGTGGAGCGAAGCGGAACCGGAGGCCGGCAATGGCGGTGTCGCCGCTTGTGGTGCGGGCGGCCGGTAGCCCAGGCTGCTGTGCGGCCGGACGGTGTTGTAGTGACGGCGCCACGCCTCGATCAGTACCCTTGCTT
>NZ_QLJH01000041.1 GCF_003951315.1 Sphingomonas sp. S-NIH.Pt15_0812 | reverse complement strand
GCCGCCCTGACCCAGCATGATCTCAACCTCGCGCAGCTTCCCGATGATTTCCTCGGGCTTGTGCTTCTTGGCAGGCATTCGTCGTCCCTTCCTTGGTCCAGACTGTCATAGTCGATGGACCACTCAGGGGGGGGCAGCTCAGGCAAGAGGTACGCTTGGCCAGCATATGCCCGTTCAGCCGCTGACTGGCGGCATTCGCGATGAAGAGGTGCAGCAGAGCATCCCACGCGTACTCGCCGAACATTTCCGGTGGCAGGCT
Source organism: Sphingomonas sp. S-NIH.Pt15_0812 (assembly GCF_003951315.1). Taxonomy (GTDB): domain Bacteria; phylum Pseudomonadota; class Alphaproteobacteria; order Sphingomonadales; family Sphingomonadaceae; genus Sphingomonas. The sequence continues at coordinate 24,575 of NZ_QLJH01000041.1, read as the reverse complement.
GTCCCGTCGTTGCGCACGATTGTCGAGGATCGTTTAGGCCAGGCGGGCCTTCAATCATGCTCTACCATCCCCCCAAAACCTCTCACCACTTTTCAATGAATGCTAGTCGGTGCTATTCAAATGGCAAAGTCCTGACAATCTGCAGTTGGTGGGTCCGTAACCAAGGCGTTATAGGCATCGGACGGTGTCATGGGTTTGCCCGTCAGATACCCCTGAACATGGCTACAACCGAAAGCCGTCAGCAGCTGGAGCTGTTCCTTAGTCTCTACGCCCTCGGCAACCACGCCCATGCCAAGGGCCGTACCAAGCTGGGCGACCGCCTTGATGATCGCCTGTGACGCAGTTGAGGTGGGCGCGATATCAACGAAGGTACGATCGATCTTGACCTTGTCGAATGGAAACCGTTCGAAATAGCTGAGCGACGAATACCCCACGCCAAAGTCGTCCATAAGGATCTGGATGCCGAGCGAGCGGAGCTGCTGCAATTGCTTGAAGGTACGATCGACATCTCGGATGAGTAGGCCTTCGGTCACTTCCAGCTGCAGGCGCTCGGGCGCCAGACCAGTGTCCTCGAGAACCTGACGTACCGTTTCACACAGTCGATCGTTCTGGAACTGGAGCGGCGACAGATTGACTGCAACACGGATATGATCTGGCCACCGTGTCGCCTCAATGCATGCCTTGCGCAGCAGTCCGGCACCCAATTTCTCGATCAGGCCGCATTCCTCGGCAAGGCCTATGAACTCGGATGGAGGGATGCTGCCGCGAACATCATGCGTCCAGCGGGCAAGCGCCTCAAAGCTGGTAATCTGTCCACTTCCAAGCGATCGAACCGGCTGAAAAGCCAGGGTGATGGCATCAGTCTCGATCGCCTCGCGCAAGGCGATCTCAAGCATCTGGTGATCGCGCATCGCTGCATCCATCTCCTCGCTGTAAAAGCAGGCGGTACCCCGACCCTGGTCCTTGGCGCGGTACAAGGCGAGGTCGGATGCCTGCCGCACGGCCTCGGCGGTTTCGCCGTCTTTCGGAAACAGGGCGACACCGACACTGGCACCGACATGGGCTCGAGCTCGATCGGTCTCGATCGGCGCCTCCAGTGCGGCCACGATTGCCTGAGCAAGACGACGGCAACGCAGGTGCGCATCGTCACCAACCAGAACCATCACGAACTCGTCACCGCCAACGCGGGCGAGCAGATCACCGGAACTCGCCGAGCCGCTCAAGCGCAGCGCAACCCGCGCCAGGACATCGTCCCCGACTACGTGGCCGAACTGATCGTTGATCGCCTTGAAGCGATCGAGATCGATGCTGAGGAGTGCAAAGGGCGAACGTGTCTCCACCAGCATGCCGAGGCGCTCGATGTAGCTTGCCCGGTTCCGCAAGCCAGTCAGCGAGTCGTACGTGGCCAATCGAGTGACCTCTGCCTGAGCCTGTCTCATCTCCGTGACGTCCTCGGTCAAGCCCAAGAGATAGCGCGGCTGGCCATGTAGTGAGTCGACCCTCAACCGCTTGGTACGAAGGTGCACTTGCTGACCATCGGCGCGAACATGCTCGCTTTCGAAGATATGGACACCAGGCGTCTCACAGGCCGCACGATCACGAGCTTCATAGCCCTCGCCACGACCGGGGAAGAGCTCGCTGTCGGTACGGCCGATGAAGTCGGCTTGTGGTAGCTCGGCGATCTCCGCACCGGCCTTGTTCATCAGCAGGTAGCGCTGCGTGTCGACGTCCTTGACGAACAGCATGGCTGGCAGATGTTCGATCACGGTGTTGAGGAAAGCTCGCGCTTGTTCACGCTCATGCTCGAGCAGCTTACGCGCTGACACGTCGCGGATGATCGCAGCAAAGGCCAGGGAGCCAGTCTCAGTCTGCCAGCGGCTCAGCGAGAGCTCAATTGGGAATTCAGAGCCATCCGCCTTGGTCGCCGTTAATGCGACCATCTGGCCAGCAAGCTTCATGTGCCCGCCTTGCGCAGCCGCTGCGAAGCCAGCACGGTGTGCTGCTCGAAAGCGCGGCGGCACGATGATGCTGAGTTCTGAGCCAATGGCGTTAGCAGCCGACCGCCCGAACATAGTCTCGGCAGCGGCGTTCCAGAAAGTGATACGTCCGATACTGTCCGCACACAGAATGGCGTCCGAGGTCACATCCACGACCTGGCTGGCAATCAGGCCGAGTTGCCGGTTCTGCCGGGCCTCAATCCGGTCGGTGACGATGCGGGCGAGCTCGGTGAGGGCAGTTCGTTGCCCGTCCGTCAGGCCGAGCCTGGGCTCATGCCCCATCACGCACAAACGGCCGAGACAATGACCGGTCGAGGTGATGAGGGGTGCGCCGGCATAGAAGCGGATTGCACCATCGCCTTGAGTCAGCGGATTACCGATGCAGCGGCTATCAAGATGGGTGTCCGGGATCACAAGGAGCGTCGGCTTATCGATCTCCAGACTGCACAAGGCATGCTCGCGTGGTACCTCCGGGACGGGTACACGCACCCGCGACTTGAACCAGCCGCGGTTCGCATCGATCAGCGTGACGGCTGCGCTTGCTGCATCGCAGGCGAGTGCGGCGAGCCGGGTGATCTCGTCGAACTCCTGCTGAGGCTGCGTATCCAGGATTTTCATATTCAGCAGGCTCGTCAGCCGGGCAGTCTCCAGCTCCGCTGCGATATCGCGACGATCGGTCATAGACCGCATGCTAAGGTCGAACAGCTAATTAGTCATTGATATACAACCATCTTCACTGTGTTGCCGCGCTACTCACCGCGGCACACGCTATGGTCGATGCTGTGGCAGAAGGTGGTTACGGTTCCCCGTTCCGTGCGCTTGCCATGGTAAAGCGCTGCATCTGCGCGGCGGAGTAGATCGCGCTCGGTCAAGCCGGGTTCGAACCAGCTGATGCCAATAGTGCCAGACACGGCGAGCGAGGCGCCATCCGCTGTATCAATGTCGTGACGTAGATCGTTACCTAGAGCGTGCGCCAACGAGGCTAATGCGGTTTCATCCAGGCCTTGGGTGATGATTGCAAACTCATCACCGCCCAGCCGAGCACAGATCTGGCCTGCCAGATAGGGTAATTGCAGAACCATCGCGACTGTCTGGAGCATCTGGTCTCCCCTCAAATGGCCGAGACTGTCGTTGACCGCTTTGAAGCCGTCGAGATCGATAAGGAGGAGAGCAAAGGACTGCGTATCACGACGTGCGGTCATGATCGCTTCGCTGAGCGCGCGGTTGAAGCCAGCGCGATTGGTCAAGCCGGTCAGCTCATCGGTGGTTGCCGACCGTCGCAGAGCCTGCTCCATTTCATAACGTGCAGTAATGTCCTGGAACACACCGATCAGCGCCACAGGTTTGCCGCCTTGCAGCTGCAACTCTCCCATGCAGCGCACGCGCTTGGGCCTGCCGGTGGCAGAAATGAAATCAGCTTCCTCGTCGAACGCTCGGCCTTGGTCGACAGCCAGGGCGATTGCGTCGCTCAGGATGGCGCGCGAGCGGTCGGGGTAGAAGTTCATCGCTTCCTCAAGCGACGGAGTGTGAGCCGTAGGCAGGTCGTAGATGGCGTAAACCTGTTCTGACCAGTGGATGTGGTTATCCGCCAGATCGAGACGCCACGAGCCGATACCGGCGATGCGTTCTGCCTGTCCGAGCTGACGATGCAGCTGCCCGAGACGGCGCAGGCCGTCTTGTCGCTCGAGCGCCAGGTTCGCCAGCTCCATCGCTGTCAGCCGGCTACCAACCAGAGCAGCAGCAATTGCCGCGAGTTTTTGAAGCTCGAGGACATCTGCTTCGCTGAATGCTCGGGGCTTGGTGAAGACCGCACATAGTGAGCCGGCCAGTACGTCCCTGCCATCTTCGCCGTGTACGACCACCGGCATGCCGATATAGGCAGCGATGTTGGGAACACCGGTGACCAGTGGATGGTCCCGGTACGCCGGGTCGGCTTGCGTGTCCGGGATGATTACCACTTCATTGGTATCGACAACCCGTCCACAGAAGCTGTGCTCTCGGGGCATTTTCTTGACATCGACGCCGCATCTCGCCGTCAGCCACTGCCAGTCACGGTCGAGCATGGAGAAGGCGCTCATGTCGCTCCCCAGCACGCGCCCGACAAGCTCAGCGACTGCAGTGAGCTCGGTTTGCGGCAAGCACAGCCTCGCTGCAGGCCCGTCCAGCAGTTCGGCTTGGAGTTGCGTACGCGGAGGATGCGCAGGGTCAGCGAGAACGGAGCCGTGATACATGAAACAGCTGTTTGCACGTCGATCGTAAACGGCGCGTAACCCATTAGGCTGGTAGCTGCGATGCCAGCCCCTCCCAATCCCGATGGTCGATGCCGATAGGCGATCCACAGTCACGCGGCGAGATAGGGCCGCCTTCTTCACTGATTTATATGATTATTTGGCGGAAGGCTGGTTGCTGCGGTTTGCGATGAGGTGCAATGCGAGCCACCTCCGCTGCATCAGTGGGGGTGAGTGCGTCAGGATGTTACATGGATGAAGAACCCCAGCAGGAGGCGCGTGACGCCTATTTGAGAATGCGTGCAGCAAAAGAGATCGAGCTTCGTACGTTCCGGAACGCCTTGGCAGAGTGGCCAGACAATCGACAATCCGACATACGGCAGGGCATTGCTGAGCTGGTTGCCGTACTGGAGAACGATATTGCTGTGCTCGACAAGCTTATCGCGGCTTGGGATGCCGATGCGAGGCAGGAGCCAGGGCGGTAAGTTGCAAAGCGGTCAATCAAATTGACGATGTAGGAGCTACTTGCGCTGCCAAGGCCTGTAGCTTTTCTAAATCGTCTGGGTCAGTGACTTGCCTTGGGAACCTGCTCGAGGCGCAAAGCGCGCCAAGCGCATAGCCTTGTGCGTCGATGATCGGGGCAGCGACGAAATACCGGATCAGGTCGACCCTGACAAACGGGTTTGCTCCAAATCGACCATCCTCTTTCGCGTCAGCTAAACAGAGAACCTCTAAAGGCGAAAGGATGGCATGTGCCGCCAACGACCGTGCACGATCATAGCGGCCAAGACGCCCTCCGGATGAGGCAATCACCTCTTGCACTTCATCGAATATCAGAGCGATGCCAGCCCAATCTGCCCGAAACAGGTTCTTTGCATTAAGCGCAATAGCATGAAGGATGGGATTGTTGATTGCTTCTAGCAAGCGAGATTCGTACACACGGTGAGTTCGAGCAATCTCGTTTGATGGAAATGGTGCCGGCTCGTAGAATGTAACGGACAATCTGACGCCTCTTCTCGAACTCTTTTATGTTTCCCTGCCGCTTGTTCGCAGCACTCCTGTCGGAGTGTGGTTGAGCGTAGCAGGCATGAACATTTCAGAGAGCGGTTTGAGCCAGATTTAAAAAGTAAGGTTTAACTAATATACGTCCCATTTTGGGACAATTTAATCCATATTGTAAAGCCACGACGGCTGCTCAATGTGTTGAACCGACTCGCCAGCAAACACGAGCGTTCGACCAAAGCATCCATTCGGGTGCATTGCCTGGATTGATGGTGATGTGACCGGCGATTTGCTGTTTAAAGCAAAGCGGCTTGTTGGCTGCTGGCCAAGCGATCGCTTTGGGGATCAACGATCCCGGTCAGCGCGCTTCCGATCGGCTTTGCGAGCACGGCTGATTGCTGCCGCGCGCTCGCGAGCGCGCTTCTCGGACGGCTTCTCATAGTGCCGGCGCAAGCGCATCTCGCGGTAGACGCCTTCACGCTGCAGCTTCTTCTTGAGCGCACGCAGCGCCTGGTCGATATTGTTTTCGCGGACGATGATCTGCATGGGCGGTAAGGCTTCCAACGAGCTGCGGCGAGTGCGGCAACGGTGGTGCCTGCATGGCGGCGGGGCGGTCAAGCCAAGTAGGGACGTCTGGCGAATTTATCTTCGTTCCAGATATTGGTGTGGGGTGATTGGCTGGGTTGGCGATTGATCGGCAGCCACCCTGCTGCGTAAGGAGATCTCCCCTTTTGAGGACACCTTCCATGAACAATGCCGAGCTTGCCGAGACACTGGTGACTGATCACGCGATGAGCAAGGCCGACGCTCGCAAGGCGGTCGATGCGCTGATGGCCGCGATTGTCACCGCAGCTGCCAAGGGCGAGGAGATCTCGCTGGCCGGCTTTGGCAAGTTCAAGGTCAAGGACAGCCCGGCGCGGGAAGGGCGTAACCCTGCGACTGGCGAGGCCATGCAGATCGCTGCATCCCGCAAGCTGACCTTTGCGCCCGCCAAGGCCGTCAAGGACGCGCTGAACGGCTGATTGGACCTTTAGCGACACTCTTGTCCTGTGCCGGGGGCAGGGGTGTCGCTTGATCCTGCAGACTGTCGATCGATGTCCGTGAGTTACGGGCAAACCCCGTACGAGCGTGCCGCTACGATGCTCGATGCGCACCTGGCTACCGGGTACTGCGCGCCCTGCCACCGCCGGACTGCTATCCGGTTGCCGAGGCGCAAGGTCCGGTACGCACAGCCGTCGTCATCGATGTCGAGACGATGGGGCTGGGTATCGATGACCCGATCATCGACCTGGCTATTCAGCGCATCGCCTTCGATGCACGCGGGGTGATCGTCCGGGTCGGACAACCCCGGCAATGGTTCGAGGACCCAGGGACGCCGATCCCGGCTGAGATCACGCGGTTGACCGGCATCACCGATGCCGATGTCGCGGGCAAGCGCATCGATGCCGATGCTGCAGCAAGCCTGATTACCAGCACGACGCTTGCGATCGCGCACAACGCTTCCTTCGATGCTCCTCGTGTTGAGCGACGTCTGCCCGCTGTCGCTGGTCACGCCTGGGCATGCTCATGCAACGAAGTGCCCTGGCCCGACCTCGGCTTTGACGGGCGCAAGCTTGGTCACCTCCTCATCCAGCAAGGCATGTTCCATCAGGGGCACCGGGCTGCAGCCGACGTCTGGGCAACGATCAATCTGCTTGGCAGCGTCATGCCGGATGGTGAGACGGCCTTGTGCAAGCTTCTGCGCCAGGCCGAACAGGCAAGCGTGCGGATCGAGGCGACGAATGCTCCGTACGAGGCCAAGGATGGTTTGAAGGCCAGGGGCTACCGTTGGAACGGCGACAAGCGAACGTGGTGGATCGAACTTGTCGCCACAGAACAGCAAGCCGAGCTCGACTGGCTGCGGGAAGCCTGCTCCTGCCATCAGCCGGCCGTGGAAGCGGTGACCTGGAGGCAACGTCACCGTCGATAATGGCGGTAGGTTTGATCGAGGATCGTGCTGTCAAGAACAGCCGTCGAGAATTCTGGTCAAGCAGCACGGATAATTTAGCCAGCGGCCTCGACAGGGAATCATCAACTGCGGCATGAGTGATGGTCTGATGCCGATCCGACCCGAGCACGTCTTTCTCTACCCGATCGACTGGCAGCATATCTCGCACTTCATCCGCTTCAAGCGGGCAGGGGGCGTTTGCGAGCATTGTCGACGTCCACATGGAAAGCGCATCTTCCATCTCGGGGACGGGCGTTGGTGGGATGCAGACCGGCTCTATTGGCGGTGTTCGAGAGGCCGGCGGGTAAAACGTCCCACGGAGGACATCCTCGGCTTGGGCAGATGGACCAAGGTGGTGCTGGCCTGCGCGCACCTCCACCACGATCCTAGTGACAGCGCCTTCGATAAGCTGGCCGCCTTGTGCCAGCGTTGCCACATGATCCACGATGCACCCGAGCATCGCCGTCGTCGCTGGCTGAACGCACATTGCCGGCGGGCACTGGGCGACCTCTTCTCTGGGCCCTATCCTCAGCGCGGTGCGGACTGGATCACGCCGACGCCTGCCAGCATGCTGGACGATGCAAGGGTGATGTACACGCGCATCTGACATAGCAGTTGGCCCCCAAAGAGCATCGCCTGATTGGTGAACCGCTCCGTGAGCTTGGACGTTGACCTTCAGTTAGGGCCAACCGGCTCAGCCTCATGGGATATATCATGGTAGATCTGAAAAAAGGTGCCCTCGTTGCGGTTGTCGATGGCGAGCAGCTGAAGCTGTTCAAGAATGCTGGCGATGCGGGATCGTTGAAGCTGACCGAGACGCCGTCGGGCGATGTGTCGACCGAGAATAAGGGCTCCGGCGGACGGCATGCGAGCAGTTCGGCCAATCCGTCCGACAGCCAGCAGGATGAAGATGCTTTTGCCGCTGGCGCAGCCGAGATCCTCAATCAAAAGGTGATGAGCGGGTCGGTTGATGAGCTGGTGGTCATTGCAGCACCACGCACTCTGGGTGAGCTGCGCAAGCACTATCACAAGACGCTCAGTGCCAAGCTGGTTGCGGAAGTCTCAAAGGACCTGACTGGTCACTCGGTGGCCGACATCGAGAAAGCGGTCCACGCGGCCTGACCATCTGCATCGGCGACAGTACCAGGTAAGAGGGAGCCTGCCGCAGCGTTGCGGCAGGCTCTTGTCATCAGGCCTGGGTCGGCGTGGGGCTGTCGCTCGGCGTGTCACCAGGATCGCCCGGCTCGATCACCGGGGGTGCGGGATTGTCCGAACCTGGAAAGCTCTCGGGCTGGTCGTCGGGGTTGGACGGATCAGTCGGGATCGTAGCCATGCGGTTTCTCCTCAGTGGACGGCTTCAACCATCGGTCGCGATTTGGGTTCGGCAGCATGAAGGCCGGAAGTTCGACAATCATATCTTCCGCACCGAACAGGCTCATCGCCCGCCCTGGAAATTGAACGTGAAGCGGTATGGTTGCCTTGAGCCTCGCTGACGAGCCGTCTGCGGAAGCGGGTTAGCCTCGATCAACGCCAGGCTACCGTCCGCGACGTGGACAGGCACGCCAAGCTGAAGGTCCAATCGTCTGGACCACCCGCCCCCGAACACTGTTACCTGCACGATCAGACGGCCTGCCTGAACACACTGTACGTCACTGGGGCAGCGACTATCCTCGATGACACGATCTGCCCGTACCCGGGGCCCGTTGACGGCAGCCGTTTGGCCCAGACGCACCGGACCCTCAACGGGGCGGGTTGAAGCGCAGCTGACGAGGAACGGCACGGCGCAGCCAACAATGGCCGCCTTTGTCCAGCAAGAGTGATCAGCCACAGGATGCGGCGATCACTCGGCCATTGGCGATGGTGACTGTGACACGTTCCTCTCGAAAATCCTTCGTCGTTGCATCACCTGGAGCGATACGCCTGACGATCGTACTCCCCGTGCCGTGCATAATGGTAGCATCATCAGGAGCGATCTTGCCGACGAGTGCTGCGGCACTGGCTGGGCGACAGGTCGCCCGCCCGGGTTCAGCTGTGCCCGTCGAAGCGCAGGCGCCAAGCATGCTCATTCCAGCCAAGGCTGACAGCATGCCGATCGTCCTGACTGTCATCATTGTATCTCCAGCAGTGCTAAACTGCCGAGCTTCGTAGCTAGGCAAAGCTGAACGATGGACGGCTGAACCATTATCGTACCGGGTGGGCTTTGCCGCCCCATCATTTGTTCGTGGTCATCCTAACGGAGGTGGCGTACCCACACGGGCCACATCGGCGAGAGCAGATGTAGCGGCCAACCGTGGCCGATAGATTATCGGTTTGATCACCAGCTATGGGGTAGCCACCTGGCTACCCCGCGCCGTGTCATTCGGCAGTGCCGAGCGCTTCCTTGGCGGCATTGAGCGCCGCTTTGCCCCCACGCTTGGCCTTGGTGGGGGGAGACCCTGCGGCTCGCTCTGCCTTCTGCCCGGGCTTGCGACCCAAGCCGATCGACTTGGCCATGGTGCGGCGTGCTTCGCTGTAGGCCTCTGCCACCATCGGATAGTCCGCCTTCAAGTTGTAGCGGGCACGGTATTCCTCGGGCGTCAGCCCGTTGGTAGTCAGGTGACGGCGCAGCGTCTTGTACGGCTTGCCATCGATCATGCTGATGATGTGGTCCCTGCTCGCCAGTGACTTACGAGCGGTCACCGCCGGCGTGTACTCCACCGCAGTCTCTTCAGCAGGCGTCTCGGCGGACGATCCACCAAGCTTTTCGACGGCAGCATGCATGGACTGCAGGAACGCCGGCACATCATTCGCAGAGGTGCGGGTGTTGGGATTGCTCAGCCACGCGATGGTGAGTTCCGTGGCAAGCTCGATGGTGTTGGTTTCAGTGGTCATGGTGATCCTGATGTTTCACAGCGGGCGTTAGTGCATTTGGCTCTGTAGAGGGTTTGCAAAATAGATAGTTATACCATTTCACCTGTCAATGCTTGGGTGGTTGGATAACCACTTTCCACAAGAATATAGGCAAAGCGCTCATTCAACAATAGTGATGGCATGAGCTGGATTTTAGCGAGGTATGGTCGCTGGAGCAGGCTTTATGACAGAGGCGTTACATTTTCGTAGTCCGCGCTACCAAAGCCTTTGATCACCCGAAGCTGACGTCAGAATTGCAGCGATAGGATCGTGAGAAGCAGGAAACTGTTCACGATCAAGACAATGATTAGGGCGATGCGAAACCCCTGTTTGCGGATCAGCAGAAAGAGGGCCGTGAGCAGACCGATCAGCATCAATGCCGCGATCATGAACAGCTTCTCAAAAGCAGTACTCATGGCATTGCCGGCAGCGTCGCCGCCTACCGAAGGCGAATGCCCACCAAAAGCAACGTACGCCAGGACCAGGTTTATCAGCGCCATGATCCAAAATGTCAGCACGATCGGCGACAGACTGCCACGTCGAACGTCAGCCTGCTCGTTGGGGCGGTTGGTTTGATCCATTGTCCAACGATCGCATGGCGGCAACACGCCGTCCAGTTGGCGGTGTGATCCCCGCTCTAATCGTATGATGGCGTTCAGGATGCCAGCGCTAAATCCGGGACGGCATGCATATGTGACGGAAGAATGCAGGGAGGGCGGTGATATGGATAGGGCAGTGACGGTGAAATTGGCCGTGATGATAGCGGCAGCTTTAGGGCTGGCCGGCTGTGCAACAGTCGCTACCTCACAAGCCGGTCAGCTTACTGCGATTGAGAGCGAGACGATCCGCTACGAAACGGCCCCGTGTTATGGCACCTGTCCAGTCTATGCCGTGACGGTCACGCCTGACGGCAAAGGTACGTTCGAGGGCAGGCAGCATACCGCAGTCATCGGTATCAGGACGTTCCAGGCCACGCCTGCAGCCTACCGCGCGTTTGCCGGCAGACTGTCGCCGTATCGACCGACTGAAAATGAAATGCTGTACCAGCCCGGCACCCCGAACTGTGGTAACGCGCCGACTGACATGCCGAGCGTCGATGTCGTCTGGACCGAGCTGAGTGGCGGCTATCATCATCTTAACGTCTATTATGGTTGCGGCCCGCAGGCGATGCGGGACGCGCTTCGCGCTGCTCCGGGTGACCTTCCAATTGCTTCGATGATTGGCCGCAGGCGAGGGTAGGGAGGGGGCGTTTCAGGGTGTCTAAACCTCGAGATGCCAACACTGTTATGCTGTCTTTTCTGGCGCTTTGACGACGTGGCTCCTTCACGAGCGTGGAACTGGCGGAAATGGGTGAAGCATCGCTGACGATATCGGCGGTTGCCGTCTCTCCCGGCAAGCGGCATCACAAGCGTCGATTATCAAGGGAAGAGACGGTGGCGACGAAGAAGAAAGCCGGTGCTGAGGAAGCGGCAGCGACGCAGACCAAGGCAGGTACGGGTATCCATGCAGCCGTACAGCCCTCCAAGGAGCTCGGTGTGATCGTGGGCAACGATGCCCTGCCGCGCAGTGAGGTCATCAGCAAGGTCTGGGGCTACATCAAGTCCAAGAACCTCCAGAACCCTGAGAACAAGCGCGAAATCCTAGCCGATGCCGATCTCCAGAAGGTGTTCGGTCGCGACAAGTGCACCATGTTCGAGATGAACAAGTACATTTCGCAGCATCTCACCAAGGTCTGACATCGGGCGGCGGGGTGGGTGAGCAAGCCCATCCCGTTCTCACCCGCCTACCGTATCTCGGAACAACCTCCGCGCCGTTTTCTCGCAGCCGCGCCATACCCTCTCAGTGGCCCCGCTCTGCCAGTTCCAGTTCCAGGCTGACGATGGCGGCCTCGAGCAAGTCAGCCTGTTCATAGGCTGGTTCACGCTGTATTCGCCTCGCTTCCTGGATCAGTTCGTTCCAGTAGGCGACAGTGTCTTTGTAAACGGGATGGCCGCGCAAGCGTCGGGCGCTGGCAATCGCGTTGTTCAGGTTGTCCAAGATCGGACCATGAAATTTCATCGTGCCGGGGTAGCCCGGTGCTGCGTCGAATAGAACGACAAAGTTGCCCAGCTTTGTCTCGTTATGGTGGCGCGGAGGGTGCGTTGCTGAGGATGGTCTGGCGCCGAGAGCGGACGGTCTGCATTCGGGTGAAACTGGTGGGAACCGGCCTTTCCGCTTTCGGGCGTCGATCACGACAAAACGGACGTTCGTTCAGGCGGCAGGGCATGGGGTGTGGACGGGTCGTCCTCTCGAACCGTGAGCAGACTTGTGATGCGCCCTTTTGACACTTTGAAACCGGCACGAACCCGCGGGTCAACGGGCAGGATCACAACTGTCCGGTTTTGACACCATAACGTCATTAGCTATCAGCTAGCTGCGTTCGGCAGCTCTGCCGTACCGGCGCTTGCACGGTACCGAAAACAACGTTCATGCTGTGTCAGGCCTGCCCCCCTACAGCTTGTTCTTGTCTCGCTCGCGCTTGGCTGCCTCTTCCGCTGCCGCCGCGGCGTCGATTGCGGCCGAGTTGGCGTTGTTAAGATATGTCACCTCGATGTTTGCCTTCTGCCCCCGATCGTTTGGGCACGCCTCGACGTCAGCATCAGCCGAGCTGTTGCCAATCGCTGCCAGAGCACCGGCAAAGCCGGTCGCGCCATAGATGTGCTGCGGGATGCTTCCGGGCTCGAGGCGCAGAAGCACGCGCGTCGGCGTAGTGCTAAACGTATCCCTGATTGCAATGAGCTGACGATCCTCCGTCACCTCGCGCTGCGTTCGACCATCACCATATTTCTGCGCCAGCAGATCGCGCAACGTCTTGTACTTTTGGGTTGCGAGCCCGAGGCACGCTTCGCTTTGAAGACGCACGCCGGTCAGGCGGCTCGCCTTGAAGTCAGGTAAGATACGGTAAGGCAATCCTGCGATCTCAATCCCCCCGGCGGTGTAGCTGATCGACAGCGTTGGCCCCGTGCGCGATGGCTTCACTGTGACGGTCTTCACGCCCTCCACGCCACGCAAAGCGATCGCCGCTTCTTCCGCCGTCATGCCCTCTTGCAGAGTCTGCCATAATGATACGCGTTCGGACGCAGCTTCCCCTTGGCTTGCAGTTTGAATCGCGAGCGCAACCAAAAGTTCCCCAATCATCATTGCCCCCATACGATTGGCTCTCGAAGAGCCCGCCTCGAGCTTAGATTGAAAATGCGGCGCTGGCATCAGCCTCATGGTGAGGAGCGGAACTCAGCCAAACGGCGTTTCCGTTCGCCATGCGCAGCCGGCCTCAAATGCGCGCTTAAGCGTACGACCGCTTTCAGGCTTGCCGGTTTTTCGTCGCCGAAAAGCTGAGATCGACGCATTCCTGTCTCGCACCGCTGGCGTCAAAACCGACCGGTTTTGACGCTGCTTAGCCACAGGGCGATCAAACTGCCAAATCAGATCGCCAAGGCCGCTACTTAGTGGCTCCGTTCAGAACGTCTTGAAGGAAACCCCGCTTTTCTAGGAATCGCAGCCGTCGACTCACTGCCTTTGAGCCGGGAACCTCCTTTTTATAGGCACGCTTGGCACTTATGATGGAGATGAGTTGTTTCAAGTGGCTACGATCACGAGACTGCAGTATCTCGTGCTTTCCAATTTCAGACAGAACATCCGACATCATGCAAAGGAAGAATGACTCTCGCGGAGCTTTCTTAATTAATTCCCGTGCGCTGTCCTCCCATCCAAGGCCGCGTGATGTTACTATCAAGTGGAACAACATTACATCTACGTACCCAATTTCATTGGTCTTTTGCGCTTGGGCACGAAACACTCCCCCCAGCTTCCTTGTCCCTAAAAGCTCTGCTGTCTGTTTTGCCACAGAATAGCTGAGAGCGTCGACTATCGCCAGCATAGCTTGAGGTGAGTCAGGCACAACGTCTAGTTTGTTAAAATTTAGATAAGCCACTCCTCCCCAGCGGAAGTATCGTTCGGAAGCGAGCGCAGGAGCGCATAGTGAACCAATCTGGAATATAACATGCCGAGCTTGCAAGATCGCCATGAGTGCCGTGAGTTTTAGCTCACCTTGAACGTCATCAGCGTTACGCAGCGCGTCTATCAAGATATGTGTACATTCGAACAACGCTGACTCGAGTTGCGCGTATTTTGCCAGGTTGACTTCCTGACTAGCCGTTCGCTTTTCAGCGATTAAGGATGTTTTTACGGCATCGATCTCGGCAGTTGACTTTGGGCCGGCTTCTATTTGAGCTGCGATGGGTTTCCATAGCTTTTCTTCTTCCGCCTCGTTTGTAGGCCACAGGGCCCCCGCCAACGGATCAAAGCTTCTAGGAAAATACTTCTCATCAAACTCGGCAAGTCTTTCTTGCAGCTTGCTCGTAAGAACTTGAACAAGATTCGTATTGTCAGCGCTTATACCGGAAATTACGTCAACAACGCCAGAAACGCGAAGATACTCTTCTTCGTCTAGAAAGCTGCCTAACGCTTCCGACCTACTGGAGATATACCTTCCAAGAAAATAAGAGTAGAAGAAGCTATACTTGTGGAATATCGTTGACCCAATCTCTACAAATATTCGCGCTTCTAACGCTTCATTAAGAAGCACTTTGGCGTCGAAATCGGTAAGGGTTTCTCTCTGATACCTGCTAGCAAATTCCGTCCAATAGCGTCGATCGAAGGATCCTACTTTATCTAGGTACATTTGGTACGTAAAAGACGAGAGTAAATCAACTTTGTTCTTGCCGGTAAATGACTCGTTGTATGCATCACTCGGACGCCGTAGCATCTCGCTGACATATCGACCGACAATATCAACTCGATTAAGGGGATGGAACTCTCCTTCTCTATGAAGAATCCGCAGATACATAACGATGTTTGAGGGCGTTAAAGGGATGCACAATCCCAGAAGGTCACTATAGACCTTGTCCACAACGCCAGAAATAAATAGATCGTCCTGAGACTGAAAGAGTTCTTGCGCCATCGCACGGATGCCCGGCCGCGATTGCGTCCACAGGTAAAGCTGATCGAAGGATATCCCTATGCTCGTCAGATCTGTCCCTTTTACAGGAGACAGTGAGCGGTTCTGAGCAACCACAACGAACCTACAGAACCAGCCCGTTCCCTTGATCTCCCTCAAGAGGCGCTCGTGCCGGTCAACATCGAAATTATCTAAAACCAGAGTATTGTCTTGACTGCTATCAATACCATTAAAGTCAGATTCAAGTTTTTTCCGATAAGCTTGTAAATCGCGGGCGTCCTTTCGGTATACGTTCACACCCACTTCAGCGAGACGTGCAGCAATAAGCCGGCAAAGCGTTGATCCGCCATACTCGGAACGACTCTCGATTAAGTATGAGGACTTGGATGCGATTATGCTTGCAATTGAGACCTCTTCGGCTGCGTCATCGTGCTCATCGTGCTCATCTTGCTCTGGCGGCGATCTCATCAAGCGCGGCTCAGCAAAGAGCGGCTTCCCTGATGGAGCGAGGAACAGGTCTTGGTTAAAGTCAGCCATCGCACTTTTCGAAGATAATGCGGTGGAAGAAGTTCGCATGATTGATTGCGAGACATCGGCCATGGTTACAACATCGGTCGCGGCTCCATTGCCAATAGCTTCTTCTGGTAACGTCGACGCAAAGCGATCAACCACATAGTGGCCCTTGAAGTCAGGATTTCGTGCGAAGATACTCGGATCTATGGTCCATAGCTCGTGCGGGCTGTCTTCGTATCGAAACGGGGTCACGATGACTTTAGTCCCGGACCACTTAACCATCATAGATGTGTTCGGCCAGTTACGAGTCTGATACATCGCTCCCGCACTAAGGTGGATGGCGCCGCCATAAACGCCGGCGACCTGTTCCACGTCCGTTTCGTGAAGATGCCCGGAAAGGATACAATCTACGCCGGCGCGGAGAACCGATTTGATGTTTGCAGCTTCACTCGATGCGAGCCAATTTAAAGGATGATGCATCACTGCAATCTTGAATCGACGTTCGTCTGTAAACGCGTTCTCCATGGCGTGGCTCAGGCTTCGCCGTCCCACCCACAATTTCCCGTGATCATTATCATCCAGACAGAATAGCGCGGTGTTTATCGCTATGACCTCGACCGTTCCTGATGGCAGATCTAAAATGATTGGCGATGCACATGTCGTATTTTTTGGAAAAACTCTGAAGTCAGCAAAGTATTGGTCGTACCAATTTGAAAACGCCTTTAGACGAGTAGTTACGTGAATCAGGTCTTCTGAGGGCTCAAAATAGGTATCCGCATCGTCTGGACTGAGAGTTCTTATTATTCCACGACCAGCTTTCCGATCAATGTCGTGGTTTCCCGGCGTAACCACTAACCGGCTCTTCTCTAGCTTGAGAGTCGATAGCAGACGGTCAAAGAATTAGTTGCGGCCTCGTATTCAGATACCTGGCCCGAGTTTGCGATGTCGCCGCTGGCGATTACAAAGTCAGGGGAGCCGCTGCGCTCCACCAGGGCAGGCAAAGAGTTAAGGAAAGCATTCAGTACTACATCGCGATCATATGGATCGCCGTCCCTGAAATGAAAATCCGAGATGTGTAGCCAAGTCGCTTCATTTGCCGTCACGTTGATGCTCTCCCTTTCTTCCAGTGCTAACTGCCGAGAACGCAACGCGAAAGGAAAATCAGACAGGCTCGCACAAACCTCGTCGTCAGAGTTGCGAGCGATTGGCAGTGCCCACTCTGTTGGGCGTGAGCTAGAAAGCAATTTGGTGGAAGGAGCCGGATCGAGGTGTCACAACCGAGCGGTTGTGACACCGGGAAGCCGCGCCAACGTGAGATGAGCGAGCGGCAGCAACTACGCTTACGAAATTGGGGCTGCCGACGTTTGCACTTGGTCGCCGGGAAAGAAGGGAAGAGCGGCAGCTCCTGACCGGATCCGGCCGTTCGCGTTCACTCCTATGAACGTCCGCTCACAATAATAGCTGTCTATCGGTCTGGCCGAACCTGGAAGTTGGCAACGCGCCCGAGACAAGGCGATCGTCCAGACGTTCTGCAATTTCGAACCGGCTGCTCCGGCGCGTTGTGCTTTGAAAGCGGTGGCGCAGATCGTTAAGGAAATCGCGGGTTCCTACGCGTCCTAAAGTGCCGCACCGTCGCGGTTTGAATCACTCGCATCAAACGCGACGAGGAATATTGCCGACACGGAAACTGCCATATCCGTTTCTAAGCACCGGAAATCGTTGAGCCCTCTTTTGGCTCCGGCGGGTCGTCCCTTGTTTCGGCCCCTGGACTGTGGGATCAATTTCCCTTCGGCGGAAAGGCCAAGGCTTCGTAGCCCGCCTGATCAAGCGTGCAGTCTACTAGCTCTAGAAAGCTTGGCTTGCTCACGCCGATTTGTCTTGCCATCTGCCCGAGCAGGGGATCCCCGATTGTCTTGTGCGAAGTCCCCATACTCATCTTGGTCTTCTTGATCGTTTTTCGACCAGCAAGATTGTGGTAGATGTAATAGTGATGATCGCCGTCATCACGCTTGAAGCCTTTGCGTTGCAAAGAAGCGTCAATGTCCTTTCGATCTCTTGCCATCAGTCGAGAGGCCCAAAGCGCGAGAGTAGGTGTCGCTTTACCTCAAGCGCCTCCTCATCCAGTTCGTTATCTTCGGCTTGCGCGTATTGGCGCCAAACCAGGTCGAGTTCCGAAAGTACACTATCGCGAATCTCGGATACGTTATCCACGACGACATCGATACCCAGGCGATAATCTGCAAAACTGAATAGTCGATCCGCCCAATGGACAGTTAAAGGCAGACTGATCGGGCGATTAGTCCCAAAGCGCTTACCATCTGAGGTGAAGCAATCAATAGGTTGTATGTGCGGCTCAAGTTCCACGACGTGATAGATTTCGTCGAACGAACTTATGTCGCCGCGAGAATTAATCTTTGGACGTCCGCTGATCTTGAGCCGCTTGCGGACGTTGGTTTGAAGCCAGCTTTCCAGCGGCAGCGGATAGTCCATGCGGAGCGCGGGGTCTGAGCCGGGCTTGATAGTCATAATCGTCTGTTGATAGTCGATGGCTCGGAGCTTCCCCGCGACCGTCTCCTCATCGATTGCCGGTGGTCGGGGAGTGTCATACGCGTTCAGCAGAATTCGCGCGCGATCAGCCTTGAAAGCAAAGGGGCCGCGCGAACCGGCGCGGATCATCACTTCCAAGCCGCTACCTTCCGGCGGAAGCAAGCCGGTCGCCGCCTTAGCTAAAAACCAACGCTCCCGAGCGTTTGGAACCACAGCCTCAAGCCGCGCCTCCTCGCCGCTATCGAGGGCCCGCAAGGTCGCCAGCAGCTTTTCACGAGCGGCGAAGGACGAACCGCTCATCTCCCCCGTCTGTGAGGCGACAGCAAAAGGCTGAATATGGCTGCCCTCGCGAGGCGCGCGGCACACAACCGCGTACTCGCGCTTTACCTTAATGGTAGGCTTCAGCCTCTCGCTTAGGGCGCGACCCTCGGCGCGCATACCGATGATATAGATCATGCGCTGAAGCGCGTTCAGTGACGCGATCACTGCCTCGGCGGGAGCGCCGTGCAATCTCTGCACAGGTGCCCCGTCGAATTTCAGTTCAAGGTCAGTGTCTTTCTCGGCCACCTAGCTGCTCGTCCAATTCGTTCGGTGGCTTCCCACAATGAATTTGTGATCGTGTTAACAAGCCAACTCAGTAAATGAAAGGGCGGCGGAGAAGCCTAGATAATCCGCTTTGCCATCAGCGAATACGATGGGCAGCCCGTCGGCCGTAGGCGCCCGCGACCGCTGGTCCGCTAACGGCCAGCCCTGCTGGTTTAACGACCCTGAGTTGCCGAACGAGCGAACATCGACTCCCGGTGGAAGCCGACATTGTCAGACCCGGGCGCGAACCACGTCTTCGTCCCAGATGCCGTCATTCCCCAGCTATTCGTTGAGAGGTCGACCGGACATGAGCGGACGTGTGATGTTAGGGAGCGTGCAGCGACGCTTGAAAGTCGCTTAGTGGGTCTGGGCAGCGGGAACGCAGCGCGACAACCCGCTTCGGCATCTGGAGGAACCGCGCGTCCTCCGCCCTCACTCTGCTTCGGCGAGCACGCGGCTTAGCAGTGGCGAGACGCTCAGCCGCAGTTTCGGGTCGTTCCTAAGCTTGGCCGTGTAGGCCGCCACAGCTTGGCCATCCGGGTCGCGTCGGACGCCCAACCGCCAAGCCGCTAGCAGGAGCGCGGCGTCCTCGCCGCGCGGCCCAAGCTCCATGGACCGATCGAGTAGCACTCCGACGTCAGTTGCCGCATCGTCGTCGGTGCGGGGGCCGATCCCGGCGAGCCGCTCGCCTAGCGCCGCGTAGAAGGTGTCGGCGCGCTCCTTCGTAACCGCAGCGGCATCGATCGCGGCCGCCGCAGGGCCCTGCATCGCCCGAGCGACTGACATGCCTTCGGCAAGGGCAAGGTTGGAGGCGGCGGCGTCAAGCGCAGGCGCGAGTTCTGCCAAAACGCCGAGCCACTTGGCGAAGGCCAGCGTGGCGAACGTCCAGTTGTGGACCGTCACACGGTTGGGAACGCTGAGTGGGGGGATTGCGAAGCCGGCAAAGATCAGCGGCCTTGACGCGGCGGCGAGCCACATGTCCCGGAGCGGCTCGATTAACGCCCGCGTCTGTTCGGCAAACCAGGGCGGGCTGCCTAGGTCCTCTGCTATGGCGTCGCCATGACGGGCTAGGAGCAGCAGAACCTCATAGCCATCACGCAACGACGGGGACGACAGTTTGCCGGCCGCCGAACGCAGTATAAGATCCATACCGCGCAGCGCGTCCGCGATCCCGTCCGATCCGGCGACTCTGGGCGCGACGAGCAGAGCGTGTATCGCCCCTGTCGCAGCGCTCGAGGAGGGTTCGACGGCCCTTCTGCGGATACCGTCGACGATCGCCGCCAATCCCTGGCCGTCGATCTGACCTTCCACAACCGAAGGATCGACATCACGCAGTAGATATAGGAGGCCGGTATTCTCTTGCGCGGAGTTCAGCGCGAGCTTCACCAGTGCGACTGACCGCTCTCGGCGGAAGGCGACATCGTCCCGCGCGAGCCTAGTTGCTCCGGCAGATCCGAGGAGCCTAGTCGCTGCGCGCGTGACCGGCCACGCCGCTTCCTGCGGGAGCCGGCCGACCAGGTCGATGACGATCTTGCAAAGCGCTTTGGCGGACTGCGGGTCGAGGCCATCGATGAACTGCTCCGCCGCCTCGACAGCCTCCGAGATGGTGATCGCACTACGATTGGCGAGGATGCCGTCTAGCATCGCAACCACCTCCGGCCCAGCAAGCGTCCGGAACTCGGGACGCTCCCTGCCGACCGCCTTCAGCGCCCTCAGCGCGAGGCCGCCGGTGTTCGTGCTGGCCATCCCGGTGTGAGCGCCGGTGCGAGCTTCCTCCGCGAGGTCCGCGAGCATGCGGTGTGCGAGCCCCTTGCGGTCGGTCGGAAGGGCCAGCAGCCACTCGCGGCGTAGCGCCGTGGCCGCCAGCGCGCGCTTTAAGGCAGTGCCGGGACTGCGCCCGACGATCGCGAAGAGTTCGTCGAGTACGGCGTCGTCGACATAGGTCTCGACTAGGAGTTCGCTCCAGTCGGTTTTCTCGACCAGTTCGGTTCGCCCGCTCTCAACCAGCATCCGGACGGCGAGCGCGAACTGGCCGGGCAGACTCTGGCGTCCCAGCAGCGTCTCGAGCTCGTCGACAATCGAGCGACCATAGTGAGCCTTGGTCGCCCACGACACGACAGTACCGCCTAGCGCGGTCTGCCTGCGCAAGGTGGCCCAGAACCAGCGGTGCGCTTGCCGGAACTGCCCGACTGATGCGTACGTCATTGCGTTGTCGAGGTTATGGGAGTGAATGACGAGCGGCGCGAGGTAATCGGCGGCGCGACGGTCCGGCCAGACCGTCGAGAACGAGCCCCGCGCCATTGTCGCGTTCATGAGATCGAACCGGGCGTTTAGCGTCGCTAGCGGGGCCGTCTCGAGCCCCGAGCGCTCGACAAGCGCCTCAAGTAGCGGAGCGGCCGCGTCC
The DNA here is from genome assembly GCF_003951315.1 of Sphingomonas sp. S-NIH.Pt15_0812. Taxonomy (GTDB): domain Bacteria; phylum Pseudomonadota; class Alphaproteobacteria; order Sphingomonadales; family Sphingomonadaceae; genus Sphingomonas. The sequence goes on along the minus strand of NZ_QLJH01000041.1, from coordinate 3,427 downwards.
GGCCCGCTGACGTGCCACGTTGCCATGGCGATTGACTGGACGAGTATGTCGCGTGTCGTCCGAACCGCGTCCTCCCACCCGGTCTCATCGGTCAGGAGCCTCTCGGCCGTCGAGTAGTGCGCAAGCGCGCCCTTCCAGTCGTCCACGTCGGCGTCGAGGTCTCCGACGTGCTTGACAAAGAGAGCCCTCAGAAGCGCAGGCGGCCCACCAATCTCGGCCTCGCCGCCGTCGGTCGAGCGCCGAGCGGCGACGAGCGCCATCTTTGCGTCGTTGATTGGATCCGAGCCTTGCCCGTCCAGATGGTTGGGCGTCGCATCCATGCCCGCCGAAGACAGCTCGAATGCGCTGATCAGGTCCCGAACCCATTCCGCCTCCCGCTCGTCGATCTCGTCGGGCGGCGGGCTCGGCGGGTCGTCACCGCGCCAAACGATCGTCGTGACGAACCGGGACAAGAAGTCGGTGAACGGCGCCTCGGTCGCTCGGGCCGCGATGAACCAACTCGCCGTCGTCGGGGGACCGGCCGGTTCGATGTCCTCGAAAAGGTCGTGGAGGCCAAGCTTGCCCGCGCTCGCGGCCTCGACAATCGCCGATGCGAGCTCGCGCATCAGGTCGGCCGAGAGCAGGTGATGCACGACAATCCAGTGCAGTGGGCGCGTGCGGAATGCTTCGAGACGGATGGCGTGAGGAGCGTCAGGCATGGGGTTCTCGGCGGGTCAGTCGATGGTCCCCCGCGTCATCGACCAAGCAGTCGGCGATCTCCCAAGCGACGATACTAGCGTCGGAGCGCCACGGCGAGCTCTCTCGCGGCAGACGGTGAACGTCGAACGCCAGCACACGTGCGGCGGCTGCATTGTCGCCTTCGAACGGATCGAGTCCTGCGACGAAGCCGCGGCTGCTCCAATCGGTCAGGGCTCGGTCGTCCGGATCCGACCAGCCGTTGTTCGGCTTAGGATTCTCCTTGCGACGTCCCCAACACGAGACGGACACGGCCGGATCGGTGTCAGAAAAGCGTGGCGGAATGGGGAGGAAGGTACCCGAGAGGCCGCCGCCTGACCTGTCTGGCAGTTCGGTGTAGTTAGCCAGGACGAACGAGGCAAAGTGGTGGCGCGATCGGTCTTGGTTCTGGGCCGCGGCGGTGAACGATTCCAGGAACTGCGAGTGCCAGACCCGGTAGCGGCTTCCGTCGCTTGACTTCCCGCCGGGCTGTGGTGTGCAGGTCGCGACCGAGACTACGTCGACATGATTGGGCGGGTCGCACAGGCAGCTGGCGTGGAGGTTTGCCGCAGGGATCGGCGCGGGCTGCTGCCGGTCGGTCCCGACGTCCAGCGCATCCGAGCAGATCAGCGGCTGGAGCGTCACCGTGCCGAAGCGGGGGTCCGTGGGCACGAGCGTGATCAGGGTCAACAGGTTAGCCTCGGCCATGTGGTTTTCGGGCATCCGGTCAACCTCGTACTTTGACCGCACTAGCTTGGGGTGGAGGCAGGCCCTCAACTTGGACTCAGCGTCTACCGCCAGCACGCATCCGAGGTTGAATGTGTGGTTGGGATCCTGCCGATCGAGCCATGCGGTGAAGCCGGTGAGGTCGTCAATGCCTGGATCTAGGAGCTTCCCGAGTTCATGGGCCAGCGACTTCGCCGCTACGCCGCCGAACAGGTGGGTGCTGGCGTCTTCGTCCGGCCTTAGTCCGATGTGGAGGCAACCCGACGGACCCTCGTTCGCCAGCGCCCGCGCGACGTTGAGGATGGCGGCGGCGGGTGCGAACGCCTCCGGGAAGGTAACGAGGTCGTAGCGACGCTTCGCCGGTGGAGCGACGGCGTCGTCGAAGCGGTCAACCGGCAGTGCCGCCGGCCGGACCAAATTCGCAACGACCGCGTTGAGGATCCCAGTGTGTTCCGGCGGATTGACCCTCCGGGGTTCGACCACCCGGATCGCAAATGGCAGAACTGTGCGCTCGACACGCCACTTCAGGTGGACGCCTTCGTAAGGTGAGGTGCGCGGAGCCATACCCCGCGATGGTTGGTGCCTACTCATGTGTCCTGTCAACCTAGTCGACAGTTGCCGCCGCGTTCTGACGTCATTCGTGGCGCGGCGGGACGGCCATCGGCGCTGGTCACAGGCCGCTGGCGCGGGCATGCTCGCTGGCGCTCGAACTAACGCGACCGTGCTCGACGTTCGGAATGTGAAAGCGGAATAGTGAAATGATGCTAGGTTGGATTGGATCACCTAGGGAAGAGAAGCCTTCCGGTCTGCCGCGCTGGTTCGGCGCGACTGGCACGGCGTCTCGCGCGATCTACGACCGCTTCCACGGCGCTGGCGTGCCGGCCGCGATCTACCACTACACATCGGTCGCGGCGTTGATTCCGATCGCGACGGCCAATGAGCTGTGGCTCAGCGACGCCACCTTCCTCAACGACCGCGCCGAAATTGGTCACGGCGTCGCGGTCGCGGCCGCCCGGCTGCGGGCGGCACAGGACGACGAAGCGGACGACCGGGTACGAGCGATGCTCGCCGAGGCCGCCAGGCTGCTCGTGAGCGAGCCCAGGCCGCCAGTCTACGTCTGCTGTTTCTCCGGCGAGCAGGACGATCTCGGCCAATGGCGCGGCTACGGCCGCGGCGCCCCGGTCGCCATCGAATTCCGCCAGTGGCAGCTGATGTTCGGCTATTCACAGGGTGTGTTCGGCGAGGTCCGCTACGATTTGGAGGAGCAGGCGTGGTCGTTCGATCAGCTGATTGAGGCGTACCGGGCCGCCTACCGCGTTGACCTCGACGATCCGCTGCCGCCCCCGCCGCGCAGGAAAGAGCCGATGACGCCGGAAGAGGAGCGCGTGCTGTGCGCCGGCAAGCTCCACACCGACCTGCGGCGCTACATCGTCACGTGCAAGGATCCCGCATTCGCCTCGGAGCGCGAGATCCGCTTCGTCTACGTGGCGTACTCGCTCGACGCTTCGTGGTTCCCCGGCCATCCGGCGCCCGCCTTCCGCGAGAACGCCGGCCGCATCGTCCCATACATGTCCTCGCGACGACTGGAGCCGGTGGGATGGGAGTCCGATCGCGAGGTTCCGACACTGCCGATACACTCAGTCCGCATCGGCCCAACGCCGGATCAGGATCTAGTCGCGCGCGGCGTCCGCCGGCTGCTGGACGCAGTGGGCCATACCGGCGCGGAGATAGTGCTGTCCGGCAGTCCGCTGCGCAGTTGGTGACGCACGTCCTCATGTAGGACAGTGTCTAGTTTCGATGTTGGTCGAGGCATTGCGGGCAATGTGCGACCGTGAACGAACGGCAGCAAACGGTTAGCTACCTAGACCATGATGACATCAGGCTGACGCATATCCGGAGTTGCGCAGATAGTTGCGGCACTCGTCTGGTGAGAAGGCATTGAGGAGCGATCCGACACGGCGCCATGTTGCTTCATGGGATCGCTCTG
>NZ_QLJH01000040.1 GCF_003951315.1 Sphingomonas sp. S-NIH.Pt15_0812 | reverse complement strand
AAGCAAGGGTACTGATCGAGGCGTGGCGCCGTCACTACAACACCGTCCGGCCGCACAGCAGCCTGGGCTACCGGCCGCCCGCACCACAAGCGGCGACACCGCCATTGCCGGCCTCCGGTTCCGCTTCGCTCCACCTACGACCGGCAATGGCGGCGGAGACGACAATGCACTAACTAATAACCCGGACCACCCGATGGGGGCTGCTCAGGGCATCGACACCTCCAACCCGTGCCGGGTGATCCCGACGAAGAGGTCCGGACGCGCCGGCACGAGGTGCAGGCCGCCATCGGCATCGCGGTAGAAGCTTAGGTCCGGCACCAGGATCGGTCCGGTGACCGAGTGCAGCGCGACATCCGCCCGCACCGGTTCGAGGATTTCGGGGTGGAATCCATGCCGCACCAGCACCACGTCGCGCTTGCGGGTCGCGGCACAGCGCATCACCGCCTCGTCATAGAGACGCTCGGCGACCGGGGTCGCCACGACGATGAGGTTGTTCTCGAGCGACTCCACGCCCCCCGGCAGGCCGGTGTTGCCCGCGTAGGGGTACGGCTCGTCCGGAGCGAGTGCGGTCAGAACATAGTTGAGGAGCGCGACCGAGGTGGTCGGCAGCGTGTCATGGAGAGTCGAATGCATGGGGGTACCTGCGCAACAGCGTGATCCCCGGACCGGCTGGTCCGGATCAGGCCCCTTCGATTTTCATTTCTCATCAGGGCTTCGCTCGGCCCCGGCCGATCATCCCCTCTCCACGCGGCAGCGGTCGCGGCCATCGCGAAAGACAGCGTTGCCGATCACGGCATAGCCCCAGCTATCGAGTGTCCGCGCGCTGCCGGCGATGGTGCCGGAGCGATGGAACGCGGCGGCTGGGCAATACACCTTGGCCATGGCCGGCACCCAGTCGGTGATGGTGCCGGCAGGCTGGCGCTGCCACCAGTGTCCGGCGATCAGGGTGGCCAGCAGGAAGACGGCACTCAGGCGGAACACGGTCGGCAAGCGGCGTCGCTTCATTTTCTTTTCTCCAGCAGATTGTCGCTGCCGGAGACGGTAAGCGTCTCGAAATACGTCGGATTGCGCCCTCGGAGGCCTTCCGGCTTGCCGCATGTTGCAGCAAGCCGAACGTCGTTCCTGCACGGCGGGACTTGGTTCGTTAACGGGTTGCGCCTACACTAGTGCCGTTCGCCAGCAGGCGGACCGAGGCGTGATAACCTCGCTTCTAGTAGCCGAATGCCCGGCCCGAACCAGTTTCGGCCGGGAGGCGCACGCGTATGTCCAGGGCTCCTTCGGGGGCCTAAAGGCGTGCGCGCTCGTCTAGAAGCGAGTTATCAACTTCCGGCTTTCGGGCCGGCATCGCCTCGTTCACGGGGCGATGCCGCCGGCTGGGGAAGCCGATGCATCGCCCAATACGGGGGTGCGTATGGTTGCGGGACTGAGCCGCCAGTGGCGGAAGGCGTTTCAAACATCATCGGTGATCTCGGCAGCGATGCTGCTTGCCGCCTGTGGCGGCGGAGGCGGAGGCGGCGTTGCTTCGTCCGGGTCAATCCCGACGCCCTCACCCACGCCGACGCCAACGCCGCCCCCTACATCGACCCCGTCTCCCACACCGACCCCGCCGCCCAGCACGGCCGATAGCGCAGAATATAAGGCGTCGGCTGCGGTGGTCGGCGCGAAGAGCGCCTATGCCTATGACAAGGGCATCACCGGCAAGGGCGTGACCATCGCGGTCATCGACACTGGCATCGCCACCAGCAGCGCCGAGTTCGCCGGCCGTATCTCGCCCGACAGCAAAGCGTTCGAGAATAAGATCGCCCGCTGCGCCACCTGCGCGCCCGAGACGGTGACCTTTCCACTCGACGATAGGCAAGGTCATGGCACCGAAGTCGCCTCGGTCGCGCTAGCCGCCAGGAACGGGAACGGCATGCACGGCGTCGCCTATGATGCGACGCTGCTCGCCCTCAAGATCGCCGCGCCCGATCTCGAGAATGTCACCGCCACCTCCGTGATCAAGGAAGCCGATGGCGCCAATCCGTCGAACATCGCACCCGCCATCAGCTATGCGGTCGAGAAAGGCGCGTTCGTCGTGTCGCTCAGCCTGAACGGCGAGGCAGGCGGTCAGACCGCAGCCGAGCAGCGTGCCGCCATGGACGGGGTCGTCAAAGCCGACCGGCTGCTGGTCCAGTCCGTCTCCAACTTCGTTGACGACAAGAGCGCGGCACCCGGCACCATCACCCGCAACCTCGTTGGCGACAATTGGGAGAACAGGGACAACTTCCTGTTCGGCATCCGTGTCGACGGCTCGCTGCGCCCGCCGAGTGGCAACGGTCTTCCCGGCGAGCTTGCCGACCGCACGCTGGCGGTGGTGGCGGTGGACGTCAGCGTCGTCGGCAAGGACGGGCAATTGACCACGGTCACCGGCAACAGTTTCGCGGCTCCCGCCATTGCCGGGGCGGCGGCACTTCTCAAGCAATACTGGCCGCAGCTCGGCGGCAAGGCGATTGCGCGCATCCTGCTCGATACGGCGACCGACCTCGGCGACAAGGGCGCCGATCAGATCTACGGGGCCGGGCTGCTGAACATTGAAGCGGCGATGAAGGCACAGGCCCCCAGCAGCGCCTTTGCGGCAGCTGATATGGTACTGGCGCGCTATTCCTCGCTCAGTCTGTCGGGTCCGTTCGGTGGCGGTGGCCAACTAGCCGATGCGGTCACCCGCATGACGGTCACCGACCGCTATGGCCGTGACTTCACCATGACTGGCAGCGCCGGACCACGCAGCCAGAGATCCGGGTTGCTGGCGGGTGCGATGCTCGGGACGATGGACCCGCCGTGGCTGGCCACCATGGCCAGCGACGTGAAATTGGGCTTCACCTCCGCTGCCACCGGACCATGGGCCGCGGCGCGGTCCAGCCGCCCGGCCACCTTCGCCTTCTCACCGGCGGCCGGACAGACCGTCAGCGTCAGCGCCAACGTTGCGGTCGGGCAAGGCGCAGGGATCGCCGGTTCCGCCTTGCGCGGCGTCGTCGCCGCGTCGGTCGGCACGTCATCGTTGTGGAGCGGAGACGGCTGGTCGGCAGGCTTTGCGTCCGGCGCATCGCGCGACGGCCGCTCGGCTCTGCGCAGTGTCACCTTCGCCACGCCGCTGGGGCTTGGCGTCGAACTGTCCGACCTAAGTGAACGCGGGCAGGTGCTGGGTCTGCGCGGTCCTGCCGGCTTTGCCCTCTCAGGCAGCCGGACGACGCTGGCCACTCTGACCACCAGTCGCAGCGTTGCTGGCGTCCGGCTATCGGCACGGGCCACGGTCGCCACTACCCGGGTCAATGGCGGATCGGACCTGCTGCGCTTTACCGAGCCGATGACCGGCACTGCCTTTGCGCTCGATGCTGCACATCGCCTTGGCGGCGGCACCGTCACATTCGGACTGTCATCACCGCTGCGGCTCGAACGCGCCCGTGCGGTCGTCGAGGCGCCGGTCGCCTATGACCTGATGACCGGCATGCTCACCACCCGCCTGACCAGTGTCGACCTGACCCCGACTGCGCGCGAGATGGATGTCGAACTCGACTGGTCGGCCGCGCTGTCACCGACCTCGTCGCTGCGGCTCGGCGTCGCCCACGCCTTCGATGCCGGCCACGTCGCCGGCGCGCAGGACACCGCCGGCTTCGTCTCACTGGTGCTGCGATGAGGCTCGCCGTCCGGGCGCGCTCGCCACCGGCAAGCTCAGCCCACCCGTAGCAACACACATCACGACGGACCTGCCACGCCGGGACACATCCCGGCGAACGAACGCGTACGTCCCGACGACAAGGACACGTTATGATGACGAAGATCACCGCCAGCGCCGCGCTGGCGCTGCTCACCGCCTGCGGATCGGCCTCGGTTGCCGAGCAGGAGGCCGCCGCGCAGACCAGGACGGCCTCCGCGCCGCTGACGATCGCGGGCATCCGCATCGGCATGGGTGCTCAGGAAGTACAGGCGACGCTCGCCCGTAGCGGATGGAAGATCGAGACCTCGGCGGGCGAGGCCTGGGCCGCGACCGTCGACCATGAGGCCAAGCGGCAGCGGGGCGTCTTCCCGGTCGAGGAGCCAAAGAACGGTGTTGCGGTGCTGAACGCGACGAAGGGTGACGAGCGCCTGATTGTCGAATTCCAGCCGATGCCCACCGGTGACGCCGTCAAGCTCGTCAAATATGTCGCGCCTGCCGCCGGACGAACACCCGAAGAGATCGGCGCCGAGATGGTGAAGCGCTACGGCAAACCGGGCTTCTCGCAGATCGTCGGGTCCACCTATGAGGCGAGCTGGTGCACCAGCGGTGACCGGTGCCGACAGATCTGGGGCAATCCGCATCAGGGTCTCGAGGTCAGGCTCGATGTCTATGGCAAGTTGAACATCGCCCTGTCGCAAGGCGTGGCGGCGGAGCGGGCATGGCAGAATGCGGTTGCCCGCGCGGTTGGTGGAGGTACGGCCCCGAAGTCGTCATTCTGACAAGCCGTACCCGCCGGCGGTCAATGCGATGGACGGGGCGCTGGGTCCTCCCGTCCATCGCCATGGAGCGATGCGGCACGCTGTATGGAGCCACACCTTAATACCACGCTGTTCATTGCCCCAGCGTCAGGGCCCAGCGTGCCGAGAAATCCGCCCAATCCTCTGCCCACATGGCATGCTCGCTTTCGGCAAGGTCGGGATGCGTCGGCCCCCAACCGGACGCCCGGTGGGTGCGACTTAGCACGATGGCGTGGGCATGCGGGGCTTCCTCTGCCAGCTGATCGCACGGCGCGTGAGCGACGACGAGACTGGTCAGGCGACGTTCCCGGCCGAACCGTAAGGCCGCGTAGGACAGCACCGCCCCAAACCCGTCATGCACGGGCACATCGCGGTCGAATGGGAAGGTGAAGACCGCCCCCAACAGCTTCTGGTGCGGCTGCACCGCCGCATCATAGTCGCCGAACAGCCGCCCGATGGATGTGACATCCGCCACGCCGGGGGCCGGGATGATCCGGTAATCCCGGGCCGTCACCGGCCAGCCGCATGCCGTCCTTGCCGTATCCTCGACAGGTTTGACGGGGTTGAGCTTGGCAAAGGCGATCTGGCTCATTGCATTGTCCCGTCCGCTGCGCCGCGGCCGAACCAGGCCAAAGCCGATTGTGCGGCCGGCCTCGGCACGAACGTCGAAAAGCCGGTCGGCGACGGCGCCGGGCGCCAGCCATTCGGGAAGCGCGGTCACTTCGTCCCTCCCGCAACGATGCCGGACAGAAGCGCGCGACCATCCGCCAGGCCTGCGCGCCGGTCCGCCTCGCTGTCCCAAGGCGGGCATTCGCAACCACGAAGCCCGACCGGCAGCAGGGCGAAGGACGTGCTGGCCGGCTCCGGGGGCACGAAGTGACAGGATGCCCCAGCCCCCAGGAAGAGGTTCAGTCCTGATGAGTAGATCGGTGTGTCGCCAGCGAGCATGACCGCAAAGGTGATGTCGTCGACGCGGTTCCGCGAGGCGAGCGCGATCAGCGCATCGGTCTCGAACGCCCGGACAAGTTCCTCGACGTCCCGGCGGCTGGGTGGCGTGATCGCCGGGACGATCAGCAATCGTGCCGCCGACGCGTGAAGATAGTGCCGCAGCCGAGTGGCGGGTGTTAAACCCGCCTCCGGATCGACAGGAAAGCGCAGCCCGGCGAGACGCGCCGGGGTCAGGAGGGCGGCGATCGCAACCGCCTCCAGTGTCTTGATGGGCATGTTCGACTTCTACTCATGGGGGCCGCGGGCTGTTCGCGGCGATCCTCCCTGGTCATTTCACCTCTCGGCTCAGCCGATCCGCTTTCCCGACCTTTCATCATCGACCTCGCCGCCATGCGGCGCCTGGGTGGTCTTGGCGGAGCATGGCCTCAGGCCCATGCGACCGGTCCCGCCTTCCGGAGGCACCGTCATCGCGGTGCCGGCGGACCTGGAGGCGACGCCTCCACCAGGAGCGGTTCGCGCTCCCTCGCGCGCGCACGCGCGCCGCCAAAGCAAAAGTGTCGGCGGCAATTTTGCGGTATTGCGCCGCAGAGTTTGTCCGGGACGAACTCACGTCCTGTCACGCGTGACCTGACTTCCTGTCCTGCCTCCTGCCGGCTCACGTCCGGCCGCTGTCCGGGCGACGGTTTCCTCATCCCTCGGCAAAAATAAGCGGACACGGGAGGGTTCCGGCCGATCGCCGGTCCTGATGGTTGGGACACGCTATAATGATCCTATGCTCAAGCTGTCCCTCCATGATCTGTTTGGCCCCGAGGTCGTTGCCGCCTTTCAGACGCAGTGGACGTCGGATCCTGCCGCAGCAGCGGTTCAGGCGGAATGGGCCGTCCGGCTCATCATCGCACCGCAGGATGAGCGCGAACGGTTCGTGGCCAAATTCGTGCTGGCCCTGGTCGGTCCCGAACCGGACGGGCTTGCCTGGATGGAGGCGCTGGCGAAGGGCAGCTTCAACCTTCGGGACAACGTCACTTACGCGATCGGGCGGGTCGGAGAGAGCCCGAGCAAGTTCGTCAAGCGTCAGCGCGACCGTATCAGCGAGCTTGCCGATCATCCCAAGGCCCGGGGCCGCGTGGAGGAATATCGCAACGCCTATCATGACGCCTTGCGGCTGGTCGTTGCGTCGACCCTGCTGATGGAGATGCGGAAAGGGGTTGCCGCCAAGGCAGCGATCGGTGCTGGCTGGCCGCTGATGGCCGGCGTGAAGACGCATTGTACCGCGAACGAGAAGCGCGCTCTGTTCTGGTTCGGCAACGATGCCGAGTTGCAGCGCCGACTGGCCGAAGCGGCTAAAGAGATTCTGACGGCATTTCAGGCGGAACGGCCGATGGAAGTCGTACCCCGGCGAGCCGACCCGGATGGCAGCCTGCCACCTGGCGCGGACATCAACGAATTCTTTCGGCGCAAGTCTGATTCGTCGACCACCATCCGCCTCAGCCAGCAGAACCGGCGGACCATGCAAATCCAGAGGCCCAACTACATCACGCTGGCAGAAGCCGCCCCGCAGGATGATCAGGCGCGTGCCTACTTCCGCGCGAAAATGCTGCTCAGCCTCACTGAGACAGCATCGGGAGCGTACGCTTTGACAATGGCCGTCCGATCACAGCGGCGACGGGACCTACGTGAGCACTGGCTCGACGGTAGCAGCGCTGAAATGCCAGCGGACTATCATGTCGAGACCGCGATCTGGGATCACGTCCAAGGTGGCGGCTTCATGCCGGCCGACATCCCGGTGGAGCATGTCCACTATCTGGAAGAGGATGCATGTCATGCATTCCACACGAAGGGGAAAGAGTGGTTTGGTTTCGATAGCTGGCGACAGGCCGGCTTCTTCCGGTTCGATCCGGTTCCGACATCGCTCGACTGGCTGGACGTTTGAGATGCCTCCGGACCTTTCGGCAAATCCGAATTGTCTGGAGCGCGGAAAGCACGGATTGATACCAACGCAGCATCGGATCGTCAAAATCCCTGCGCGAACTTCAGCGCATCATCGTACAGTCCTGACGCAACGTTCGCAGCGACACTCTTGTTGATGATCCGCGCGATCCGCGCGATATCGTCCGAGCTGAGGGCGGCGAAATCATCGCGTGTAATCTCGTGGTGATCGAACAACGCATCGATGAAGTCGGCGGTGTCCGCGTATAGCCCCGTCTCCTTCTTCACCTGCCGGTCCCGCAGGTTGGCCTGTTCGGCCTCCTCATAGGCCTCAGCCTCCATCTCGGCCAGGTGGAGCGCCACTTCCTTGGCCAGAACCTGCTCGATCAACGGTTTCAGTTCCTTGCGCAGCTTTGCCGCAAGGGCGCGAAGCGCACGCAGTCGGTCCCGGTTGTACGTCGACTTGAGCATCAAGCCTTCGAGGTGCCGGCGATAGATCTCCACCAGCCGATTGCCGCAGAGCCCCCGAACCGCTGAGATCAGATTGGCTCGCCGCTCCTCATAGCTGGCCATCTCGGCCTGTAGCAGCTCCAACATGCTGGAGGTCGGCAGACTATCCACCTGCGACGTGTCGTCATGATCCTGCATCTCCGGTGATCCCGATCCTCCCTTGCGTATCGTCCGTCAGGCAGCTTTGTCCGGCGGGGGCGGCGAAGACGCCGCCCCCGCGCCCCCATCACGCCGCTGCGTCGATCTCGCCGAGACCGATCATCCGGCGACGGGTCCGAAGATTGACACGGGTGGTGCGCTTGTCGCCGGACACACGGGACGTGGCGATCCGAGCTTTGTCCGAAGCGGGATGTGTGATGAAGGCCGAGAGCGCCTTGCCCTTCAGATCCGACAGCAGGTCTTCATCGATGCCCTCGTCGATTGTAAGCGAGTTGCCATAGAGGAACACTCGCGGACCTGCCGGCGAGATATAGCCCGATACCACCAGCCGGCCATCCGCGTTGCTGAAATGGAATTGCCCGGCCGAACCTGCCCTGGCAGCGACGTCAGGAACGGCTACTCCAATCGAGCCTCGTGTCCGCAAGACCTGCGCGGCAATCGCCGGCAGTGTCTGACCCAGATGAGCGATGAGCGCTTCCGTCAGTGTGTCGACTTCGAGGACCGCATCCTTCTCGGCAAGGCGCTTGGCCATCGCTGCCCGGCGACGCTGAACGGGCTGAAGATGCGCGATGCCCGCCGCGAAGCGTCGATAGGTATAGCTGGGCAGTGACACGATTTCGGGTGCCAGCGTGTGGTCAAGCATCTCGATTTGGGCTTCGAGGCGTTGCTCGCACCAGTGAAAAGCCTGGCGAACATCAAGCGGCTCCATGCCGAACGACACCAGGCGCATGCCGTGACCCGTACGATCGATCCGTGCCTCGACCTTGGCGCGTACGGGCTCGACGCGTTCGTCAAAGCGTGCGGCATGTTTCCGGAACTCGCAGATACGCTGCGGGATCATGGCAGCGACCTCCTGGAAATCGCAGCGCGCCGCGGCCTTGAAGTTCAATCGCAAACGAAGTGGTCGACCATCCACGTTCAGGGAGATAACCGCTCCACCGGCCTCATCGCGCTCGTCTTTTTCAAGTTCGAACAACGCCTTGTCGGCAACTCCCGCCTGGATGATGACCGGCATCAAATTTCGCTCAGCCTTTTGCAACGTGCCAAGGACGTCGCTGCCCCGTTCAAATCTGCTGTAACAAACCATACTTCTCGCCTCCATTTCATCTCGATAGCTACACACACCTCCTTTCGAGAAGGTTATCCGGGACCATTATTGGCTACATGCCTGTAATTGCCCGTAAATTCACGAACAGAAGCAGCGAGTTCTACTTGGCAAGAACCAACGCAGCATATTCGCTAACGACATCAAGGCTGCTTCAACGCCTTATCAGTCCCTCAGTCGTGACATGCCATCGCTCTGATTATGGATAAGTTGCCAATCGGGAAGCGCCAATTGAAGCTTCGAGTTTGTCATCCGCACTGGGGCTACAATCCCCGCAAAACAAAACAAATTGCCCTACATGTACCTGATATAATTATTGGTCTCATTTCTTATTTCAAGAATTTGCGCTTTGAGCGGCCACCTCTTTAGCAGCGCTTCCCATACGAATAATCAAGCCGAGAAGCAACCGTGCATCGTGAAAGATAGCGTTCTATACCACATTTACTGCTAATTCCTGTGCTTCTATTTGGATATAGAGGAGCGAGTCGAAGCAAGCGCACCTTCTGACATAGGTAGGCATCCTTACTCTTTTGCCTCAATCAGGTCGCCGAGCCTGGCTGTGTCGCATCATTCGCTGACAGTTGCCCGCTACCGCTCAGAAAATCCTTGCGAAATCCGATGAAAATAAACAGGTTCTTGAAATTGCCCAACATGCCGTGGCAGGCATCCTCGTTGATCGGCACCATGAACAAGCCGCAGCTAGTCGGCACTGATCGCTTCACCCCCATTTGCTTATAGCCGGCACCGGCTTGCTGACGGTGCATGTGACCGCCGTGCCCGCCTCATTTCGTCTTTCTAGCCTTCGGCGGTCCTAAACGGCTCGGCGTGCGGACACCGAACTTCAGGCGGCTCGTGGGGCGAACGCGAATCGGCAGGCTCGGGTGGATGTGCGCGGTCAGCGGCGTCAAGTGCTTGAGTGCCTCCAACTTGATCGACAATTCCGCTTCGTCGTCATAGGTGCGCGCAGTCTCGGTCTCGCCCTCATGGCCAAAGATGTCGCAGCGAACGCTGTCCGGCACGACCCCCTTCAGGATCGACGTGGCGGTGCCGCGGAAGCTATGGACGTCCTTGTCTTTCCAAGCGCCGCCCACCTGATGCCGCCATGATGTTCCTTCAGGAAACGCCCATTTTCGCCACGGATTGAAGATGCTTTTATAGAAGGTGCTGGCGAAGCTCAAATTGGTGGGCGATGCCATTTCAGGAAACAGCATGGTGCAGCCCGCTGATCGGATCGCCCGAACATAGTCGATGAAGCCAAGTCGGATCAGTTCGGGATGGATCGGCAGCTTGCGGACGGACTGAACATTTTTCAGCCCTCGGTCTTCGGTGAAGTCGATCTGCAAATACGGAATCGGCGCATCCTCGTGCACATCTCTGAGCGGCAACCCGGCCAGTTCCGAGCTGCGACCACCGTAGAGCGGCAGCATCAGTGGCAGCCAGTACCAGGCATCGTGCAGGATTTCGCTACCGGGAGTCAGGCGGCGATCGATCCCGGCCACCCCGGTCCAGATCGGGGCTGACAGCAGTCGACGAACTTCCTGCTTCGTCCAGTTGGCCCGCTTCTCCCGGTCACGCTTACGCTGTTGACGTGCTTTTTTGCCGACGCCTTTCCGGGCCTTTTTGAAGCTGATCGGCTCGGCAGGACGATGACCATTCTCGTCGTTCGCACCCTCGGCATGATCAAGGACGGCCATGATCCACGTGATGTGCTTGTTTATCGTGATCTGCGAAACACCAAGCATCTCCGGCGCCATCGTCTTGGCCCGCTCCAGACTCGCCGCGATCCCGCCCGCGCGTTCCTCGGTCGTCCGACCCCAACGGTTCGGCAGGGCGCGACACAGGTCGGTGAAGGCGGTCACATGCTCTTGCGTGATATCCTCAATGAAGACGTCGCCGCCGCAGGCATGGTCGAACAGGCGAATGGCGGTTCGAACCTGCTGGATCGTGACCGCATCCCATGCGCGCTGGCCTTCGTGGACTGCGATGCAGGCTTCGGCGGCATCGACGAAGTATTGCTTCGCCTTGACCGACACCGGCTGGACCGCAGCCGCCTCGATGGGGCAGGGCGGTCGCGGCTCGGACTGCCGAGGTGCCGTGATCGACGCCTCCTCCCACGCAAATGGTGCGTCGTCCGCCAGTGCGTCGTCGATCCAGCTGGCTGGCACTCCTGCGTCCGTCAACAGGTTCGCCGTTGCCTTGCGGCACGCCACCGCTTTGGCGGCGCAGATCGTGACGCGTAGTTTGTCGAGGTTCGTGGTCGTCGGCGCGATCGCGAAGTTGGCGACATAGCTGTCGATCTGCTGTGCGGAGACAGGGCTACCACTCTGGAGATCGAAGACCGTATTGGCGACAGCCTTCGCCTCGCCCTTGTCCCAGCCGTTGTCGATCAATCGCTCATAGTCATCAAGCGACCATTTCGCCTCGACGCCGCGCTTCGACAGGAAGGTCCATGCCTCGGCATAGCGAGAGTTGAGGCTGGCGTGATCGGCGGCGGGGGTGCTGCTAGCGATCTGATCCTCAAGGATGCGCTGCAACTGCCAGCGCAGCGCGTCGCTGAATACCTTCTTGAGCTGGTCGGGTCTTACCCCGGAGGATCGTTCGCCATATCCCATGCGCAATGCTTCCGCCGCCGAACCAAGGCGCAGAGCGATAACCCGCGCGTCCGTAAAGCTCATCGCACCCATGGGTAACGCCAGCGTTAACCGCACGCCGGCGACCGTCATTTTCTTGCGCCACCAATAGCGACTGCCGCGTAGCGCCACGTTCGAAAAACCCATTCCGCCACCCCAAGGGGTACAGCGAGGGGTACAACCGTCCCTGATCGCCGTCGTTAAGACGCGAAATCAAAGACTTGCAAGCGGATGGTCGGGGAGACAGGATTCGAACCTGCGACATCCTGCTCCCAAAGCAGGCGCGCTACCGGACTGCGCCACTCCCCGACGCGTCGGTGCCCTTAGGCGCAGGCCGGCATCCGATGCAAGCGCCAATCGCGCGGGCCATGCGTTGCCGTACAGGGGTATCGCCGCCCGACGAAAGTCGATCGGATGCGCAAGCATTGCGACGGATGAAGGCAGGATGCGGCCGCTCGGCAATTTCATATGCGGAACAACGCCCCCGACCGCGCCCCTGCCGGAAAGCATCTCACAAGTTACTGCACTGCGGAGGTTTTTCGCTTACTTTCGGCCCAAACCTTCTGTTTAGGCCTTTGAAAGGCCATGAGGCTATGACAGGGAGGAGCAGCGAGGGAATTCGGTCGGATCGGTCAACCGATCGACCGTCGCGGCAACGCCGGGGGGTGTGGTGTGAAATCGGGACGTCGGAACAAGGCGGCTTCGCCTACGGGCATGTCCATGCCGCAACGGCTGGATTCGTTCCTGCAACAGCTGTTCGACTGGTTCACCGGCCTGCCCCGCCAGGAAGCCGCGGAACTTCGCGCCGACATCATGGAAGCGGTCATGCTGAAGATCGCGCCCCTGTTGCTGTCCGGCGTCGGCATCTTCCTGATGACGGGGGTCGCCTTTCAACTGACCCGCGCGCCCTGGGCGCTCGCCTGGGGCATCATCAACGGGCTGTTGTTCGTCGCCCGTCTCGTCGCCATGGCCCGCACCGGCCGCGCCGCGCCGCTATATGTCGCGCGGCGCATCTCCGGCCTGTCGATCCTGGCCTTTGTCGGGTTCGGCATCGGCTGCGGCCAATGCTTCGCGACCGGCGATCCGACGTTGCAGGTGATGGCGGTCATATCGGTGATGGCGACCGCGACCGCGATGGCGACGCGCTGGGCCGGCCTGCCCAGGCTGGCCGTGCCGGCGATCCTGGCCTATTCCCTGCCCTTCGCCGTCATCATCGCCCGATCCGACATCCATCATGCGGGTCTGCTGGCGGTGCAGTTCCTGATCGTGACGGCGGGTTTGATCACGCTGGCGCGCCAGACCCGCAAGGGCCTGATCACCACCCTGCGCGCGCAGCGACTGGCGCAGCGGATGGCGGCGACCGATCCGCTGACCGGCATCGGCAACCGCGCCGCCTTCGAGATCGCGACCGCGGCGATGCCTCCGACTTCCCCCTTCGGACTGGTGTCGGTCGACCTCGATCGTTTCAAGGCGGTGAACGACACGTTCGGCCACCTCATCGGTGACAAGGTGCTGTGCGAGGTGGCCCGGCGCCTGATCGTGGCGGCGGATGGCCATCCGGTCTTCCGCATGGGCGGCGACGAATTCATGATCCTGATCACGGATGGCGACGATCTGGCGGCCGTGGCAGACGCCGTGCGACACGAGGTTCGCCAGCCGATGCCGGGCCTCGCCCCCACATGCCTGCATCTGACCGCCAGCGTCGGCACGGGACAGGGGCTGGCCGGGCCAGACTGCCTCGACCTCATCCTCCACCAGGCCGATGAAGCCCTGTATTCGATCAAGCGCGCCAGGGCGGTCATCGCCTGATCCGCTGCCGCCCCGGCCGGCCCGGAACGACCATGCGGGCCCGGTCATTCAGATCGCATGACCGCCCAGCCGAGCGACCGCCCCGCCCCCGTCTCCGCCCCCCTGTCGTCACGCGGGCGCCAACCGGTGAGGACCGCCCGGCGCGACTATATCGTCATCTTCGGCGCGGCGGTCCGGCCCGGCGGGCGGCCGAGCCCGGCGTTGCGGCAACGGATTGATGGCGCGCTCGCCTGGGCGCGCGATCATCCCGGCGCGATGCTGCTGCCGACCGGCGGGGTCGGCGCGCATGGCCCGGCCGAGGCGGTGGTGATGAAGCGCGCGTTGGTCGATGCCGGGATCGCCGCATCGCGGATCATCGTCGAGCGTCATGGTCGCGACACGCTGGAATCGGTGCGGCTCTGCCACCGCATCCTGCAGGATCGCGGCGACTGCCGGCGCGTCATCTGCTGCACCAGCCGCTATCATCAGCCCCGCTGCGCCCTGTTGTTCCGCCTGCTGGGCTATCGCGTCGTCATTCCGGACGTGCCCAACCGGATGGGCCGCATGTCGCGCCGGACCTATGGCAGGATGGTCGCGCGCGAAATGGCCGCCACGCCCTATGACGGCCTGCTGCTGCTGCTCGGCGGGACATCGGGAGCAGAGGACGCCGCCTGACCGCACGCCTTCCCCTCCAGCGGTTGTAGGATGCCAGTGGTTCGCCTCGGTCCGAAGCCATCCTAGCGCCGGGTCGTGACGGCGAGCATGGCCAGCCCGCCGCTCGCCGTCAGCCCGGCCAACACCAGCATCACCCCCGCGAAATCGCGCGGCGTCGCCAGCAGCCAGGCGAGCGGTGGCCCAAGCAGCGACGGCAGCGTGTTGGCGAGGTTGAGCAGCCCCAGATCGCGCCCCCTATGGCGGGGATCGGGCAGGAGCAGCATCGCGACCCCGGCATGGAGCGCCACGAACACCGACGATCCCATGGCATAGACGGTGAAGGCCGCCGCCCCGATCGACCAGGTCCGCGCCAGCGCCATGCCGACCAGCCCTGCCGCCGCGACCAGCGCGGCGAGCAGCAAGGCCGGCTTGCGCCGCCGCGTGAGGTCCGACAACCGGCCCAGCAGCAGCGCGAGCGGCAGGGGGATCAGAAAGGCCAGGATCAGCAGATGGCCGATCCGCGTCGGCAGCAATCCATGCTCCACCGGGGACGTGATGCTCTCGAAATAATAGAGGAGATAGGTCTGGGTCACGACGCCGGCGATCTGGAGCAGCAGCCGCGCCACCCCGGCGACGACCAGGTCGCGGCGGCCGGGCGGCATGGCGTCCCCGCCCGCCCCGTCCGCGACGATGTCCTGTCGGCGCGGCAGCAGCAGCGGCAGCGTGCAGGCGGCGACGATTATCGGCAGCAGCGCGAACCGCGCCGTCTCCGACAGCAGGACCTGTCCCACGAGCAGCGCGGACACGCCCGACGCGACCGGATTGCCGAGCGCGAGCAGGCCGCCGCCGACCCCTTTCTGCGCGTCCGGCACCTCTTCGGCCATGATCGCCATCATCGGGGACAGCAGCATGTTGACCGCCGCCTGGAAGCCGACGACCGCCGCGACCAGCGCCAGCGGCGTCGACGCGACGGCTAGCCCCCCATAGCTGATCGCGGTCGCGACCAGGCCGACCGCCACCCAGCCCCGCCGGCCGCGGCCCCGGGCCATGGACCGGTCGCTCAACCAGCCGAACAGGATGTTCGACAGGCTGGCGGCGATGGCGCCCGCGACGACCGTCGCCGTGAACAGGCCGATCCGGGCCTCGCCGCTCAACCGCTCGACCTTGATCGGCAGCAACAGGGTGAGCAGCGGCAGATAGGCGATCACGCCGCCAACATTGGCCAGCGCCACGATACCCAGCAAGGCTGGCGAACGCTGGAAGATGCGGGGCCGCGTCATCGACATGTCCTGCCCCGCTTTGCGCCGCCGGGCAATGTCCGCATCAGGGCTTCATCGTCTGCGCCTCCAGCATCGCGGTCGACACCATCGTCCGGTCGGCGGCATCGCGCGCCAGCGCGACGCGGTAGCGACCGACCGCGATCCGCCAGCCCGGCAGGGCGGTGTCGTAATCGGCGACGATGCGCGGCTCGGCGGTCAGCGTGATCCGCCGCGTCTCGCCCGGCTTCAACGTCACGCGCGTGAAGGCCCCCAGCCGCATCGGCGCCGTGCCGCCGTCACGCCCGACATACATCTGCGGCACGTCCACGCCCTCGCGCGGGCCGGTGTTCACCACCTCGAACGTCACGCTCAACGTCTTGCCGCCGCGCACCACGGGGTTGCGATAGGCGAACTGCGTGTAGGTCAGCCCATGCCCGAAGGGGAAGAGCGGCTTCAGCCCCTTCTTCTCGTACCAGCGATAGCCGACATCGGCCCCCTCGACATAGTCGACCGGGAAACTGTCCAGCGTATAGCCGGCCGCCGCGGCGGGATTGGCGGCGGCGGCCGCCTGCAATCCGGTCATCCGGTCGAGCCCGACCGGGCGCGGGCGCGGCGGTTGCGAGGCATCGGCGGGGAAGGTGATCGGCAAGCGTCCCGAGGGCGCGACGCGGCCGGTCAGGATGGCGGCGATCGCCTCGCCACCGCGCTGGCCCGGATACCAGGCCTGCACCACCGCCGGCACCTTGGCGATCCAGGGCATCAGCACCGGCCCGCCCGTCTCCATCACCGCCACGGTGCGCGGCTGCGCCGCCGCGATCGCCTCGATCAGCGCATCCTGCTGGTTGGGCAGGCGCAGGTCGGGCACATCGTCGGCCTCGGTCGTCCATTGCGTCGCGAAGACGAGGGCGAGGTCGGCCGCCTTCGCCGCCTCGACCGTCGCGTTGAGGCTGCGACCATCGACCCAGTCGACCCGCACGCCCGGCAGGGCCTTGCGCAGCGCCTGGAGCGGCGAGGAGGCATGATAGGTGATCCGCGCGAACGAGGCCGAGCCGCCGGTCGACAACGGGATCTCGACCGGCGCGCCGCCGACCGATCGCACCTGGCTGGAGCCGCCGCCCGACAGCACGCCGACATCGGCATTGCCGCCGATCACGACGATGCGCTTCGCCGTGCGCGCGATCGGCAGCAGATTCCCGTCATTCTTCAGCAGCACGATCCCCGCCTCCGCGGTGCGCTGCGCCACCTCGGCATGGGCGGCATAGTCGGGGGTGATCGCCTTGGCGGGCATCGCCCCGGTAAAGGCCCCGGTCTCGATCAGGCCGGTCAGGTAGCGCGCGACCATATCGTCGATCCGCGCCATCGGCACCTGCCCCTTCTCGACCGCCTCTTTCAGCGGCGCGCCGAAATAGATCGCCTTGTCCAGTTCCTGGCCCGATTGCTGGTCCAGCCCGGCATTCGCCGCCTTGACGGTGGAATGGACCGCGCCCCAGTCGCTCATCACCCAGCCCCGATAGCCCCAGTCGCGTTTCAGCACATCGGTGAGCAGGTGCCTGTTCTCGCACGCCCAGTCGCCATTGACCTTGTTATAGGCGCACATGACCGAGCCGGGATGGCCGCGCTCGATCGCGATCTGGAACGCCAGCAGGTCGCTCATCCGAAGCGCCGCCTCGCCGATCCGCGCGTCGACGACGGTGCGGCCGGTCTCCTGCGCGTTGAGCGCGAAATGCTTGATGGTCGAAACAATCCGGTTCGACTGCACGCCCGCGATATGCGCGCCGCCCAGCAGCCCTGCGACCAGCGGGTCTTCGCCCAGATATTCGAAGTTGCGCCCGTTCCAGGGATCGCGCGTCAGGTTGACGCCGCCCGCCAGCAGCACGTTGAAGCGTTTGTCCCGCGCCTCCGCCCCGATCATGGCGCCGCCGGCGCGGGCGATGTCTGGATCGAAGCTGGCCGCCGTCGCCAGGCTGGAGGGCAAGGCGGTCGCGACATCGCCCTTGCGCTGCTCGACCTGGTTGGCGACGCCGAGCGACGCGTCGCTCTCGCGGACCAGCGGGATGCCCAGCCGGGCGATGCCGTCGATATGGCCGGCCGAGGGGATCAGTTCGTTCGTCGTCTTGCCCGCCGCCATCGGCGGGAACAGGCCGTGGAGCATCGCGATCTTCTCGTCGAGCGTCATCCGCGCGACCAGCGCCTCGGCGCGCGATCGTGCGTCGGAGGCCGGCGCCGCGGCCGCCCGCCCTGCCCGCATCTGCGCCGTCGATCCCGCCGCGCCGCAGAGCGCGACACCCAGCGCCGCCATCGAAACCCAATGCGTCCGTCGTCCAGCGATCATGCCGATCCTCCCCATGATGAGCCGCCTTCGCGCAGCCTTGTGTGGCCCTGTAAGCACAGCGAGTGAACGTTCACAACCATGCTGTTTCAATCCGTAAGAGCCGCTTGACAGCAACCTTGTCCTAAGCGAAGTGAACGTTCTCAACGACACGGCCGCAGACCGTGCGACATACAGGGGAGGTTCTTCATGCGCAGCGCCCACGCTCGCCTGCTTTCGCAATTCGCCATCGGCGTCTCCACCATCGCGCTCATCGGCCTGCCCGGCGTGGCGCACGCCCAGGACGCGGCCGCGACCATGGGCGCGACCGGCCCGTCCCAGACCGATCCGCAGCCCGCGACCAGCGACGGCGCGGCGGGCGAAGCGGACGGCGACATCGTCGTCACCGGCATCCGCGCCAGCTTGCGCGACTCGATCAACATCAAGCGCAACGGCCAGGGCATCGTCGACGCGATCAGCGCCGAGGATATGGGCAAGTTCCCCGACACCAACCTGGCGGAATCGCTCCAGCGCATCACCGGCGTGTCGATCGACCGGTCGAACGGCGAAGGCCAGTTCGTCACCGTGCGCGGCTTCGGCCCCGAATATAACCTCGTCACGCTGAACGGGCGGCAGATGCCGACCTCGACGATCGGTGACGGCAACAGCGCCCCCGCGTCGCGCTCGTTCGACTTCGCCAACCTCGCCTCCGAAGGCGTCGCGGCGCTGGAGGTCTACAAGTCCGGGCGCGCCACCGTGCCGACCGGCGGCATCGGTTCGACGATCAACATCCGCACCCCCCGCCCGCTCGACAAGCCGGGCCTGCGCGGCTCGATCTCGGCGCGCGGCGTCATCGACACCTCGCAGAACGGCAAGAAGGACATCACGCCCGAAGTGTCGGGCATCCTGTCGGACACCTTCGCCGACGACCGTATCGGCATCCTGGTCACCGGCGCCTATCAGCGCCGCAACTTCAGCGCCAACAGCGCCAATATCGGCTGGCGCGATGGCTATCTGGGCAATGAGAACAACTGGGGGTCGCTGGCGATGCCGGGCGACCCGCGCTACGCCAACATCACCAACCGCCCCGAGGCGACCGACGTCTATCAGGTGCCGCAGAATGGCGGATACGACGTCATCAACGGCCGGCGCGAGCGCATCAACGGCCAGGCGGTGCTGCAATTCCGCCCGACCGACCAGCTGACCGCCACGGTCGACTATACCTATTCGCGCAACACCATCGACATTCGCGACAACAGCGTCGGCATCTGGTACAACCACAACGACACGCTGAGCGCCTGGACCGACGGCCCCGTCGCCGGCCCGATCTTCTACACCGAGCGGTTCGGCGCGGGCGAGGCCAAGGACCTGGCCTATTCCGCCTCGCAGACGTCGGCGCGCAGCGAGAACAAGTCGCTCGGCGGCAACCTGACCTGGAACGCGCCGGGCGGCGTGACGATGACGGTCGACGCCCATCATTCGACCGCGGTGTCGAAGCCCGACAGCCCCTATGGCAACAGCAACTCGGTCGGCACGGCGGTGTTCGGCATCCAGAACCAGACGCTGAACTTCGACAACGACCTGCCGGTCATCTCGTACAACATGTATCCGGGCATCGACGCGCTGAACGCGGCCAACATCGTGCCGACCGGCAACGCCTTCCGCAATTCCTACTTCCGCGACCGGATCAACCAGATCCAGGTGCGCGGCCATTACGACCATGGCCATGGCGTGATGGACAGCCTGGACTGGGGTGCGGAATATACCGACAACAAGGTCCGCTCCGCCTATAGCGTGCTGCAGAACGACACCTGGGGCGGCACCGGCGGCGACAGCGCGGCGCAGCGCGCGGCGGCGGCGGCGCTGCTCCCCGACAGCCTGTTCACGCTGACCGGCATCCCCGACAAGTTCAAGGGGATCAGCGGCGCCAACGATCCCAACATCATCAAGTCCTTCTACACCTTCGACCTGCCCAGCGTCGTCAAGCTGCTCGACGATGCCTACAACATCTGCGGCGGCAACGGGGGCTGCCTGAAGCCATATGATACGGATTCGCGCATCCGTGAGAAGACGATGTCGGCTTATGCCCAGTTCAACGGCAAGTTCGACCTGTTCTCCCGCACCGCGCACCTGATCGCGGGCCTGCGGTTCGAGAATACCAATGTCTCCGCCTCGGCCCTGGTGCCGACACCGGTCGGCGCGCGGCAGAATTCGCAGAACGAGTTCAACGTGCTGTTCGAAGGCAGCGGCTTCACGACCTTCAAGGGCAGCTACCAGAACTGGCTCCCCTCGGTCGATTTCGACTTCCAGCCGCTGGAGAATGTGAAGCTGCGCGCCTCGTACAGCCACACCATCACCCGCGCCGATTATGGCAGCCTGCAGGGCGGTCGCCGCATCGACACGTTGTTCCGTGTCGGTGGTGGCTTCGGCTCGGTCGGCAATCCCAACCTCGTTCCGTTCAAGTCCAAGAATATCGACCTGTCGGCGGAATGGTACTACACTAGCGACAGCTATTTCTCGGTCGGCTACTTCCACAAGGACGTATCGAACTATATTGGCCGGACGCAGGTCAACACGACCTTGCCGGGTGTCACCACGCCGTTTGGCGGTCCGCGCTATCAGGAAGCGGTCGCGGCGTTGACCGCGAGTGGACAGGATCTGATCTTCTCCAACATTCGCAACTACATCGCCCGCGTCTATCCCACGACCGTCACGCGTGACCAAAACGGCGTTCCAGTAGCGATCGTGGCGCAACCCAACGATCCGTTGGTCAATTTCGTCATCACGACTCCATTCAACAGCGACCAGACCGCCGCCGTCGATGGCTTCGAATTCGCCGTCCAGCATAATTTCTGGAACACCGGCTTCGGTACGATCCTCAACTACACGATCGTCAACGGCAACCGGCCGTACGACAACCAGCTACCCTCCACCGTCGCGCAATTCGCGATCACCGGCCTGTCGGACAGCGCCAACGCGGTCCTGTTCTTCGACAAATACGGCATCAATGCGCGCGCCGCCTATAACTGGCGCAAGGGTTATCTGGCGGGGGCCGGGACCAATCCGGTCTATGTCAACACCTATGGCCAGCTCGACGGCACGGCGAGCTATGCGATCACGCCCCATGTCACGATCTTCGCCGAGGGGATCAACATATTGGGTGAGAATCGCGGCGGCCATCTGCGCTCCGACCGAAACATCAATTTCGTGACCAAGCAGGATGCGCGCTACTCCGCGGGCGTGCGCTTCACCTTCTGAGTTCCCCGACGACCTGCCAGCCTTTCCGACCGGGAAGGCTGGCTTTTTTTGCGCGGGACCGGCACGTCTGCGACAGCTCCGGCCGCCGGATGCCCATAGACGAGAGTTGCGTTCGATGACCAACCAGCACGCGATCCTGACCGCCGAGGCGCATCGCGACCTGACCATCCGCACCGAACGCGCCGCCGCGCTGGGCGACGCGGCGATGTGCTGCATCACCGTGCCGAGCGAGTTCCGCGCGGTGCAGAGCGCCTATCCCATCCTGTTCCGCCTGAGCGACACGCGTGACCGTTTCTCGGCGCTGGCGATGTTCGGGTTCGAGAATGGCGAGAACCTGTTCCTGAACGATGGCCGCTGGGAGGCGCGCTATCGCCCGCTGGCGATGGAGATCCAGCCCTTCCTGATCGGCGGCTCGCCGACCGACGACAACCTCAAGCAGGTGCATGTCGACCTGTCCTCCCCCCGCATCGGCCGGCCCGGCCAGGGCGAGCGGCTGTTCGACGAGATGGGCCGTCCGACCCCCTATCTCGACCGGGTCGCCGGCCAGCTCGGCGCGCTCGACGAAGGCTATCGCGCCGCGCCCGACTTCTTCGCCGCGCTCCACCGCCACGACCTGCTCGAACCCTTCACGCTCGACGTGACGCTGGACGACGGGTCGCGCAACCAGCTGGTCGGCTTCCACATCATCGACGAGGACCGGCTGGCCTCGTTGGACGCCCCTATCCTGGCGGCGCTGAACGCCGCCGGCCATCTGCTGCCCATCTACATGGCGATCGCCTCGCTGGAGCATTTCGGCGAGCTGGTCGCCCGTCGCAACCGGCGGATCGCCCGTGACCGTGGCTGATCCGGGACCGCTCGCCGGCCTGTCGCCGGTGCCCGAGGTGACGGTGGCCGATGCCGCCGATCTCGACGCCCGGCTGCGCGCCGCCGACACCCCCTTCGTCATCCGCGGCCTCGCCGCCGGCTGGCCGCTGGTCGAGGCCGGATTGCGATCGGCGGATGCGGCGCGCGACTATCTGCTCCGCCACCACCGCGACCGGCCCTTCACCGTCTCGGTCGGCCAGCCGGGCAGCGGCGGGCGGCTGTTCTACGACGATGCGATGGCGATGAACTTCCGCACCTTCGACGCGAAGCTGCCGGAGGTGTTCGCGCGCATGGCGGCGTTCGCCGGCCACCCGGACGCGCCGACCGTCTATCTCGCCTCGATCGACGTGCATCAATATTTCGACGGACTGCACGCCGCCAACCATATCGACCTCGGCGCGCGCGAACCGCTGGCCAGCATCTGGATGGGCGGTCGCACCCGGATCGCCGCGCATAACGACGTGCCGCACAATCTGGCGGTGGTCGCGGTCGGCCATCGCCGCTTCACGCTGTTCCCGCGCGACCAGTTCCGCAACCTCTATCTGGGGCCGGTGGACAACACCCCCGCCGGCCGCGCGGTCAGCATGGTCGATTTCCACGCGCCCGACCTCGCCCGCCATCCCCGCTTCGAAGAGGCGATGGCGCATGGCCAGGTGGTGGAGATGGGTCCGGGCGACGCGCTCTACATCCCGGCTCTGTGGTGGCATCATGTCGAAGGGCTCGACGACTTCAACGTGCTGGTCAATTACTGGTGGCGGGAGACGCCGCGCTGGATGGGCCAGCCGCAGGAGGCGCTCAACCATGCGCTGATGGCGATCCGCGACCTGCCCGCCGACCAGAAGGCGCATTGGCGCGACATGTTCGACCATTATGTCTTCAACAATGACGACGGCGTCACTGCGCATATCCCGCAGGGCGGTCGCGGCGTGCTGGACCCGATGACGCCGGAACTGGCCGGGCGGCTGCGCGGCTTCCTGCTCCGGGCGCTCAGCCGATGAACGCCGTCACGCCCCGCCGCATCGTCATCGCCGGGGGCGGCACCGCCGGCTGGATGGCGGCCGCCGCGCTGACCCGCACGCTGGGCCGCACCGCGGAGGTGACCCTGGTCGAGTCCGACGCGATCGGCACCATCGGCGTCGGCGAGTCGACCATCCCGCCGCTCATCACCTTCAACCGCCTGCTCGGCATCGGCGAGGCCGAGTTCATGGCCGCGACCCAGGCGACCTTCAAGCTCGGCATCCAGTTCGACGGGTGGAAGGGACCCGAAGACAGCTATTTCCATGCCTTCGGCCTGACCGGCAAGGATCATTGGGCGGCCGGTTTCCAGCATTTCTGGCTCGACGGACAGGCGCGTGGCCATGCCGAGCCCTATGACGACTATTGCCTGGAACTGGTCGCCGCGCGGGAAGGCAAGTTCGCGCATCTGCCCGACGACCGCATGAGCTACGCCTACCAGCTCGACTCCACGCTCTACGGTCGTTTCCTGCGCCGCATGGCGGAGGGCGACGGCACGACGCGGATCGAGGGCCGGATCGCCGGGGTGGATCTCGACGCCGAAAGCGGCGACATCGCCGCGCTGCGCCTGGATGACGGCCGGCGGATCGAGGGCGACCTGTTCCTCGACTGCACCGGTTTCCGGGCGCTGCTGATCGGGCAGGCGCTGCATGTCGGCTATGACGACTGGACGCACTGGCTGCCCTGCGATGCCGCGATCGCGGTGCAGACGGAAAGCGTTCGTCCCCCCGTCCCCTATACCCGCGCCATGGCGCATGACGCCGGCTGGCAATGGCGCATCCCGCTCCAGCACCGGGTCGGCAACGGCATCGTCTATTGCAGCCGCTATCTGGACCGCGAGGCGGCGCTCCGACGCCTGCTCGGCAATGTCGAGGGCAAGGTGCTGACCGAGCCCAATCACCTGCGCTTCGTCACCGGCGCGCGCCGCCGGCAATGGCACCGCAACTGCATCGCCATCGGCCTGTCGGGCGGGTTCATGGAGCCGCTGGAATCGACCAGCATCCACCTGATCCAGCGTGCGATCCTGCGCCTGATCCGGCTGCTGCCGCCGGGGCCCATATCGCCCCATGACGTGGCGGAGTTCAACGACCAGCAGCT
Organism: Sphingomonas sp. S-NIH.Pt15_0812; assembly: GCF_003951315.1. Classification (GTDB taxonomy): domain Bacteria; phylum Pseudomonadota; class Alphaproteobacteria; order Sphingomonadales; family Sphingomonadaceae; genus Sphingomonas. The sequence continues at coordinate 4,648 of NZ_QLJH01000040.1, read as the reverse complement.
GACCGACATGGACCAGATCCGGGATTTCCTGATCCTGCACTACAAGGTCACCGAACGGCGCGACAGCGGCTTCTGGCGGCATTGCGCGGCGATGGACATCCCCGACAGCCTGGCCCAGAAGATCGGCCTATTCCGCGAGACCGGCCGCGTCTTCCGCCGAAACGACGAGCTTTTCGCCGAGAATAGCTGGATCCAGGTCATGCTGGGCCAGGGCATCACGCCGCAGGCCCATCACCCGATCGCCGCCAAGCTGCCCGACGAGGAACTGGCGCGGTTCCTGGGCGGCCTGCGCCAGTCGGTGGCGACGGCGATGCGCGGCCTGCCGCCCCACGCCGACTATGTCGCGCGCTATTGCGGCGCGGCCCCCGCCTGATGGCGCGGCGTCGCCAGGCGGTGACGATCCGCCACGTCGCCGCCGATGCGGGCGTCTCGCTCCAGACGGTCAGCCGCGTCATCAACAAGGAGCCGAACGTCCGGCCCGAGATGATGGAGCGGGTCCAGGCCTCGATCGCCCGGCTCGGCTATGTCCCGTCGATCGCGGCCCAGCGCATGGGCGGCTCGCGCTCCTATCTGATCGTCGCGCTCAACGACCGGGAACGCACCATCGCCGGCTGGCGCAACCGCCAGGGCACCGACTGGGTCGACCAGATGCTGCTCGGCGGCATGTTGACCTGCGCCGAACATGGCTATCGCCTGCTGGTCGAGCTGGTCGACACGCATAGCGACCATATCGAGCGCGAACTGCTCGGCGCGATCGCCGCGATCCAGCCCGACGGCGTCATCCTCACCCCGCCCCATTCCGAGAACCCGCTGATCACCCGCCTGCTGGAGGAACAGGGGATCAGCTTCGCGCGCATCGGATCGCTCAAGGCCGGCGGCGGCTTCGCGGTCGCGATCGACGACGAGGGCGCGGCGCGGCTGGCGACCGAGCATCTGGTCGCGCTGGGCCATCGGCGGATCGGCTTCATCGCCGGGCCCGACGATTATGAACTGAGCGCCCGACGCGTCGCCGGCTGGCGCACGGTGATGGCGCAGGCGGGGTGCCCGACCGACGGCCTGCTCGCCCAGGGCGATTTCGGGTTCGAGACCGGCCGCGCCGCCGCCCTCGCCCTGCTGGACGGCCCCGCCCCGCCGACCGCGATCGTCGCCAGCAGCGACCAGATGGCGCTCGCCACGCTGGAACTGGCGCGGGAGCGCGGGCTGGGCGTGCCGGGGGCGCTATCGATCGTCAGCTTCGACGACACGCCGATCGTCCGCTTCGTCCACCCGCCCCTGACCGCGATCGTCCAACCGATCGCCGAGGTGACCGCGCGGGCGGTGGAGCGGGTCATCGCCGAACAGGCCGGCCGCACGCCACCCAACGACCCCGTCATCGTGCCGGCGACGCTGGCGATCCGCGCCTCGACCGGCCGCCCGATCTTGGCGTAAGGGACCAGGGGCGGCGGGATCTTCGCAGCCATGTACGAGGGGTAGCGGATGAACGACGCGGCGAAGGGTTGGGACGGCGATCAGGTCCGCCGCTGGCTGGCCAGCCGGATCGAGGCGGCCCGGCTCGACCAGGCGGCGGCGGACCGGCGCGGCTATGCGGCGAACGATGACTACGACCTCGCCGCCGCCGAGGAATGGGTCTGCCGCGCGCTACAGGCGGGCGGTCATGCCGATGACCAGGCGGCGTTCGCGGCTCAGGTCAAGGCGCTGCTCGCGCGCGAGGACTATCCGGCGACCGGCGTGCATGACGATCGCCGGTACGAGCGCAACGTCCGCGCGCATCTGCGCAAGGTCGCCAAGATGACCAAGGCCAATGACGGTTTTGCCAACACCCTGCGCTACCAAAGCGGCAAGTGACATCAGAAGAGACGGACCAACCCCATGGCGCGCAAGCATGCGAAACACGATCCCTATCCGCCCGCCGACCAGGACGCGGACGAGCCGCCGCCGCCGGTGGTCGCCTGCTGGCTGTGCGGTCGCCCGACCGGCAAGACCATCGTCTGGCATCATCCCGTGCCCAAGAGCCGGGGTGGCCGCGACGTCGTGCCGATGCATCCGATCTGCCAGCAGACGCTGATGGCGAACTTCACCAATTCCGAATTGCAGCGCCACGGCATGGACGTGGAGGCGCTGCTCGCGCATCCCGATGTGCGCAAGTTCGTCGACTGGGTGGCGAACAAGGACCCGGACTTCACCGCCACCACCGCGAAGAAGCGGCGGTAAGGCCAGGCGACCCCGGGGCCTATGATGCCGCGCCGGCCCCGCCCCGACGTTCGGCCTCCGGGGCCAGAAGCTGGGCGAGGCGCACCGGCGCGAAGCCGTGCACGTCGACGCCGACATCGAACTGGCGCGGCATCGGCTTCAACCGGCCGTGGCTGTGGCCGTGCAGGTTGAGCGCGCCCCTGTGCTGGCCGTTCCAGCTGCGAAAGGGATAGTGGCACAGCACCAGCCGATGGCCGTCCGCGTCGATCTCCGCATAGTCGCCGACGCTTGCCCAGCCAGCCGCCGCGACGGTGGCGTCGGGATCGTTGTTGCCGCGCAGCAGGTGCTTGGTGCCGTTCAGCCGCTCCAGCAGCGCCGCCACGTCCCCCGGCCGCCGCGCGACATCGCCCAGATGCCAGACATCGTCCCCCGGCCCGACCGCCGCGTTCCACTGCTCGACGATCAGCGCGTCCATCGCGGCCACATCGGCAAAGGGCCGTTTTTGGATGTTGATCGTGCGATGGTCGCCGAAATGCGTATCGGCGGTGAAGAAAAGGGCCATGCGGTCCCAAACGACCGAGCATCGGTGGCGGTGCCCTCGCGACGGACTTGCCGTGCGCGCCCCGCGCCCTATCGTCGCGCCGCCAATCATATAGGGGCCGATGTGGATTTCCTCGACGACCGACGCGCGCTGCTGCGCGCCGCCTTTCTCGCCCCCGCCGGCCTCTCGACTGTGGCGCACGCCGCCGGCCTGGCGGCGGAGAAAGGCCCCGGCCCCGGCATCGCCCATGCGCTGGCGGAACGCCGCGCGGCGCAGATCGCGGACGTGCGCTACGACCTGTCGCTCGACCTGACCGGCAAGGCGCGCGCGAGCGGTACAATCGCCATTCGCTTCGACCGCGTCGCCGGCAGCGGCGACCTGGTGCTCGACTTCCGGGGTCCGGACCTGTCCGACCTGCTCGTCAACGACCGGCCCCTTTCTACCCAAGGGCGAAGGGACGGCCACCTGACCCTGCCGCACGCGCTGCTGCTCACGGGTGCCAACCGCATCACCGCCCGGTTCGCGACGCCGGTCGCGGCGTCCGGCGCGGCGATCATCCGCTATCGCGACGACAAGGATGACGGCGTCTATCTCTACACGCTGCTGGTGCCGTCCGACGCGAACCTGCTCTTTCCCTGTTTCGACCAGCCCGACCTGAAGGCACGGTTCCGCTGGACGCTCACCGCGCCCGCCGGCTGGACGGTGATCGCCAACGGCCCGCTGGCCGAGCAGAGCGCCGCCGGCGCCGCCACCCGCTGGCGGTTCGCGGAGACCGAGCCGATCTCCACCTATCTCGCCGCCTTCGCCGCCGGTCCCTGGACGCACTGGACCTCCGCGCCCGCCGGCGACCGGCCGATCAGCCTCTATGCGCGCGCCTCCCGCCGCGCCGAGGTGGATGCCGAGGCGCAGATCGCCACCAACCGCGCCGCCGTCCGCTGGCTCGCCGACTGGTTCGCCATCCCCTATCCCTTCGCCAAGCTCGACCTGGTGCTGGCCCCCGCCTTCCCGTTCGGCGGCATGGAGCATGTCGGCGCGGTCTTCTACAATGAGGACCGGTTCGTCTTTCGCGAGCCGCCGACGCTGCCGCAGCGCGTCAACCGCGATGCGACCATCTATCACGAGATCAGCCACCAATGGTTCGGCGACGATGTGACGATGCGCTGGTTCGACGACCTGTGGCTGAAGGAAGGATTCTCCACCTATATGGCGGCGCGCATCCAGGCGGAGTTGCAGCCGGACAGCAATGCCTGGACCACCTTCCTCCTGTCGACCAAGACGCCCGCGTACCGCGCCGACGCGACCAGCGGCACCCAGGCCCTGTGGCAGCCGCTAGACAATCTGGACGCGGCCAAGAGCAATTACGGCCCGATCGTCTACAACAAGGCGCCGGCCGTCATCAAACAGCTCGCCTTCCTGGTCGGCGAGGACGGCTTCCGCCGCGGCCTGCACCATTTCCTGCGCGACCACGCCTATGGCAACGCCACCTGGCAGGATCTGCTCGGCGCGATCGGCCGGGCGTCGGGCGTCGACCTCGGCGCGTTCGGGCGGCACTATATGCTGCGCGCCGGGCTTCCCCGCATCGACACGCGGCTGACGCCGGCGGGCGACCGTATCGGCGCGCTGGCCCTGGTCCAGCGCCCGGCCCGCGCGCTGCCTGGCGATCCGGGCGGCGCCTGGCCGATGAAGGTGCGCGTGCGGCTCGGCTATCGCGACCGCGACGATGTGGTGCTGGAGACCGCGTTCGACGGAGCGACGGCGACGCTGGCCGATGCGACGGGCTTGCCGATGCCGGACTATGTCTGGGCGAATGACGGCGATCAGGGCTATGGGCTGTTCCTGCCCGACGCGCGGACCGTCGCCTGGACCGTCGCGCAGGGCGGCAGCGTCACCGATCCGCTGCTCCGCGCCCTGTTGTGG
>NZ_QLJH01000004.1 GCF_003951315.1 Sphingomonas sp. S-NIH.Pt15_0812 | reverse complement strand
GCAGCGTCGGCGCCGTGCGGGGCTCAGAAGTTTCCCTTTGCTGCCTCCTGCAGGATCAGCTTGTCGAGCGTCAGATCCGAGATCGCACGACGCAGCCGGGCGTTCTCCTTCTCCAGATCCTTCATCCAACGCGCCTGATCCGTCTTCAGGCCGCCATATTCCTTGCGCCACCGATAGTAAGTCTGCTCGCTGACGGCGATCCGCCGGCAGGCCTCGGCGGTCGTGCCGCCCTGACCCAGCATGATCTCAACCTCGCGCAGCTTCCCGATGATTTCCTCGGGCTTGTGCTTCTTGGCAGGCATTCGTCGTCCCTTCCTTGGTCCAGACTGTCATAGTCGATGGACCACTCAGAGGGGGGCAGCTCAGAAGGCTGGGCGCATGCGGTGATGGTAAGGCACTCAGGCGTTCTTAACTAGGCGGGAAGGCCATCCTCCCCCGGCGAAGGCCGGGGAGCGCGCCTGGCATATGGGCGATCCCCATGTGGAACCGCCCCATAGGGCATCCTTTGTAATTACGACCTATCGCAGGGTTCAAGCGTCTAGTTCACCGACAAAGCGATGTTGCAAGAACGGGAGACGCGTCACGCCTCCAGGATGAATGCCGCCTGGTCGCCACGATGCTGGCGATTGAGCGCGCGGGCCTTCATCCGGTATTTCAGGATCGCCATCTTGCCGAAGGTCGTGTTACGCCGAGGATCGGACAAGGGGATATCCCGACGGTAAAGTTCGCTACCGGTGAACTGGAACTCGCCGGAGTCGTCGATGGTCCTTGCCAGACGTAGGCCTGCCGCGGAGGCCGCGCGCGCCACGCCGTCGCGCGACAGCAGCACGAAGTGACGTGGTGCATCGAGCTGAACCCAGTCGGTCCCATACTGCTCCCACGCCTCGCAGGATACGGTCGGGATGCGTACGATCACGCGTCCGCCCGGCCGCAGCACACGGCGTGCCTCGGTCAGCGAGGCGATGGGGTCGTCAACATGCTCCAGCGAATGATTGAACATGACGACGTCGTAGGTGTCGGTCACCTCGTGAATGAACTTCTTACTGATCGGTACGCCCGTACCCGTACGAAGATCCGCCGCAATGAACGGGTCGACACCCGCAAGGCGGGTGTAACCAGCATTGGCCATCCGATCGAGCAATTCTCCCGATCCGCAGCCCACGTCGAGGACGTGGCTGGACTTATCGCGGATAAGATCACCAATCAGTTCCGTCGTCGGATCGGGCTTGAGCATGCTGACGAAGAAGCCCGCGACGCCTCTGCGTGCGCGCAAATTATGTTGGTCGCGGCTGTAGATCAGCCGCTTTTTGAGCGGTGTGCGCTCGACCGTGCTGAAAGAATAATAACCTTCGCCATAGTAGCGCGCGATATCCTCGGGAAGTTCGGTAATCTGCAAAGTGCCGCAATCGCCACAGCGGAAATAAGAGAAAACGTCCCGCGTCCCGAACATCATTTCGCGAGCTGCGAACTCCGTGTGACCAGCATCGTGGCCGCAAACCCTGCATGAATGGATGGTCATCGAAATTCCCGAAATCTGCGTTGACACCGTCAAACCTTGAATGTGATATGAAGCGACCGCCATCTTATGGCTCGGCTATACCGCACCATTCCATGCCGTCCATCCAAAATGGGGTCGATCCAGAAGCTCTCAACGAGCGTACATTAGCGTGCCGAACACTAGCGTCCGACCGCCAACGCCGCAAGCAGCATGAGCGCCGTGCCGCCTGGTCGTTATAGGTGTTCAGTCCCGGCATCTGGTGGATCGTGTCGACGATGAACCGATGTGGCTCTGACGTTCAAATCCTGGCAATGTATTCATAGGGTGTGAGGCCGATCAGCGTATTGAATTATCGAGCAAAGTTACAGGCGGCCATGAAGTCCGCGCGGTACGTCCACAACCGGTCATGACTCTCCTCGTGGAAGCGCTTGACGGTGGCCTCCTTGATCGTCCGGTTTATCTGCTCGACCCCGATCTCCGCCGGGGCAGGCTCTGACCGTTGGTCCCGAGATGGTTCGGCTCGACAAGCCGGTGCTGTGGTTATGCGGCTGCTCGACGAACTGGATGCCGTTATCGGTCAGGATCCTGCACATGTGGTAAGGCACGACCTTCGGCAGGTGTTCGAGGAGCTCCCATGCTGCCCACCTGTCGTTGCAGTGCGACCGAGGGCGTCGCGCGCAATTCGAGAACACCGCAGTAAAGGACACAGGAAGCGAAAGGCCTCCAGTAGCTGATGACCTCCGGCGAGCGGCGCACGGAGAAGCGGGCGGCGAAGCTTCAGCAGCAGCGGCTGGAATTGGAGCGGAAGAATCATGCATGCGCCAAGGAGGGGCAAGCGTTTCAGACGGCGTTCGAGGTGTTGGCGGGGGCGCGGGGCAAATCAGGGAGGCGCCATTCAGCACCGGTATTCCCAGGGGCATGGCGGTGGAGGCGGGGCCGCTCACGGAGTTGGAGGGGCTCCACCTCAAACGCTATGTCGTGATTACCGAGGCATAGAGCCGGCGAACGAGGCGTTCTTCTATGGTTAGATGGCCGACCGGATCGGGCAAGCGTGATATAGCGGCGTTCAGCGTTCGACGCGCGTGACATGCCCCATCTTGCGACCGGGACGGACGCTGTTCTTGCCATAGAGGTGCAGATGCGCGCCCGGTTCGGTGAGCGCCGCCGCATAGGCGTCGTCGCCGATCAGGTTGCGCATCGTCACCCGCGCGGCCGTCAGGTCGGTCCGGCCGAGCGGCAGGCCGCAGATCGCGCGGATATGGTTCTCGAACTGCGAACAGTCCGCACCCTCGATCGTCCAATGGCCGCTATTGTGGACGCGCGGCGCCATCTCGTTGAACACCGGGCCGTTCGCGGTCGCGAAGAACTCGCAGGCGAGGACGCCGACATAGCCGAGCTGCTCGGCGATGCGCACCGCCAGGTCGGCGGCCTCGATCGCCTGGGTGCGGACCTCCAGCGGGGCGGGGACGGTGGAGGTGCGCAGGATCGCATCCTCATGCACGTTGAGCGGCGTGTCGTAGCGGACGGTCGCGCCGTCCTGCCCGCGCGCGATCAGCACCGAGAATTCATGGTCGAACGTGACGAAGGATTCGAGCACCGCCGGCCCGCCGATCGCCGCCCAGGCGGCGTCCGCGTCGGTGGGTGCGCGCAGCCGCACCTGCCCCTTGCCGTCATAGCCGAAGCGCGTGGTCTTGAGCACGGCGGGGGTGCCGACCTGGGCGATCGCGGCGTCGAGCGACTCGCGGCTGTCGACCGGGGCCCAGCGAGCGGGCGTGCCGCCGACGCTCTCGACGAAGCGCTTCTCGGCGATCCGCTCCTGCGCCACGGCGAGCGCGCGGGGATGGGGGTGCACGGGCACCCGCTCCGCCAGCCATTCGACCGGGGCGAGCGCGATATTCTCGAATTCATAGGTGACGACGTCGCAGGCGGCGGCGAAATCCTCCAGCACGACACGGTTGTGGTAATCGGCGCGGGTGAGGCTGGAGGCGGTCTGCGCGGCGACGCTCTCGCGATCGGGGGCGAGGACATGGGTGCGATAGCCGAGCTGCGCGGCGGCGACCGCCAGCATCCGGCCAAGCTGCCCGCCGCCCAGGATGCCGATCGTCGAACCGGGCGGCAGCGGGGTCGGCGCGCTCATGCCGTGGTTCCGGCGGCGGGATCGAGCGCGACCGAATCGGTCTGCGCCGCGCGCCACGCCTTCAACCGCTCGGTCAGGTCGGTGTCGTTGGTCGCCAGGATCGCGGCGGCGAGCAGGCCGGCATTGATCGCCCCCGCCTTGCCGATCGCCAGCGTGCCGACCGGGATGCCGCCCGGCATCTGCACGATCGACAACAGGCTATCCATGCCCTTCAACGCCTTGGATTCGACCGGTACGCCCAGCACCGGCAGATGCGTCATCGCCGCCGCCATGCCGGGCAGGTGCGCCGCGCCGCCCGCGCCCGCGATCACGACCTTCAGCCCGCGCTCCGCCGCGCCGGTCGCATAGTCATAAAGGCGTTGCGGCGTGCGATGCGCGGATACCACGCGCGTTTCATAGGCCACGCCGAGCGCATCCAGCGTCTCGGCGGCGTGGCGCATCGTCTCCCAATCGGATGTCGATCCCATGATGATGCCGACAATTGGTACGGACACGGACAGGCTCTCCTGGCAAGGCGAAGGCGCTGACTAGCGACCGGGATGGCGAATGTCATGGCCGAAAAGGGACGAATGCTTCCGGGGCTTCGCACGCTGCGCTATACGCTGCGGCATGATCCGCCAGCGCAAGCCTCTCTGGGTCCTGGCCGCCGGGCTGGCGATGCTGGCCGGCTATGTCGATGCGATCGGTTTCCTGCGGCTGGGCGGGCTGTTCGTGTCGTTCATGAGCGGCAATTCGACGCAATTGGGGGTGGCGATCGCTGGCAACGCCAACGGCGTGGCGGTGGCGGCGGGGCTGCTCGCCTGCTTCGTGCTGGGCGTGGTGCTGGGCGCGCGGGTCGCACTGGCGGCGGGCCGGCGGCGCAAGCCGGCGGTGCTGGCGTTGGTGACGCTGCTGCTCGCGCTCGCCGCATCAGTGGGGACGATGACGGCCGCGCCGATGGCCGCCCTGTTCCTGCTGGTGCTGGCGATGGGGGCGGAGAACAACGTCTTCCAGCGCGGTGGCGAGGTGAGCGTCGGCGTCACCTATATGACCGGCACGCTGGTAAAATTGGGCCAGAACCTCGCCGTGGCGAGTGCCGGCGGCCCGCGCTGGCGCTGGCTGCCCTATCTGCTGCTCTGGGCGGGACTGGTCGTGGGCGCGGTGACGGGGGCGGCGCTCTATCCGCTCCACGGGTTGAACGCGCTATGGGGCGCGGTCGCGGCGGCGGGGGTGCTGACGGTGATGGCGTGGCGCGTGGGGCCGGTGCAGGCCTGGGAGCGGTCCTGATCAATCCCCGGTCCGAACGATCCGGACCCGCGCGAAGCCTTCCGCCGTCCGGGGCGGTTCGAACTGGTCGGCGACCGACCGGATGGCCGCGTCCGGCACGACCTGATCCTCGGGACGCCGGGCGTTGCGGACCAACGCCATGGCGAGCGGCGTATCGATCCACACCGCCTCGATAGTGATCCCCGATCGGCGCGCGATATCGATGACGGGGGCCCGGTGACGGGCGCGGGGCAGGGCGGCATCGAAATAGATGGTGCCGGCGCTCTTTGGCTGGCTTCCGATCCAGCATGTCTTGCCCGCCCCCTGAAGCCCGCAGACCAGGATGACGCGGGCCGACGGCCCGGCATCGGCGATCGCCCGTTCGAGCTGCTGGAAGGAACGCCGCCAGGCCTCGGCATTGCGTTCCGGCGTCCAGACGCGACCGGCATCCGTCTCCAGATGATCGTCCGGGTTGATGCGGGTCATGTCCGATGCCCGATATGCGTGCCGGTATCAGCGCTCCGACAGATAGTAACGGTCGAGCGCGTTCAGGTCGTCGTCCAGTTCATAGACGATCGGCTGCCCGGTCGGGATCTCCAGCCCGGTGATCTCGTCGTCCGGGATGTTCGACAGATGCTTGACCAGGGCGCGCAGCGAATTGCCATGGGCGGAGATCAGCACCCGGTTGCCGTCGCGCAGCGCCGGCGCGATCCGCTCGTCCCAATAGGGCAGGACGCGGGCGATCGTGTCCTTCAGGCTCTCGGTGTTGGGGATGTCGATCCCGGCATAGCGCCGGTCGGCCGCGAGGTCGAAGGCGGAGCCGGCCTCTTGCGGGGGCGGGGGCACGTCGAAGCTGCGACGCCAGATCTTCACCTGCTCCTCGCCATGCTTGGCCGCCGTCTCCGCCTTGTCCAGTCCGGTCAGGCCGCCATAATGACGCTCGTTCAGCCGCCAATGCTTCTCGGTCGGCAGCCACAGCCGGCCCATCGCCTCCAGCGCCAGGTTCAGCGTCTTGATCGCGCGCGTCTGGAGCGAGGTGAAGGTCAGGTCGAAATCCAGGCCCTTCGCCGCCATCAGCGCGCCCGCCGCGCGCGCCTCGGCCACGCCCTGTTCGGTCACGTCGACATCCCACCAGCCGGTGAAGCGGTTCTCCAGGTTCCAGGTCGACTGGCCGTGGCGGATGAGAACGAGCGTGGGCATGGCGGCTCCTTGCAGCAAGATGAGGCGTTCCCCTAGCGGCTTGCGCGAGCCGGGCCAATCGCAGGAGTGAGGATGGCGATGACGATCGAACGACAGAAATTGGTCTATGACGGGCCGGGCGGCCCGTTCGAGGGCGTGGCAATGCGCGACGCGGCTGCGGGTGAGGCGCAGCCGGGCGTGCTGGTCGTGCCCAACATCCTGGGCGCGAAGGAGAGCGACACCGAGGTGGCGGAGCGGCTGGCGGCGCTGGGTTACGTGGCGTTGGTCGCGGACGTGTACGGGCAGGGCAAGCGCGCGAAGCGCGGCGAGCCGGACGTGTCGCGCTACATGGACCCGCTCAACGCCGACCGCGCGCTGCTCCGCGACCGGCTGGACGCGTCGCTGGCGGCGTTGAAGGGCCTGCCCGGCGTGGACGGCGGTCGCTGCGCGGCGATCGGCTATTGCTTCGGCGGCAAGGCGGTGATCGACATGGCGCGCGCCGGCCTGGGCGTGCGGGGCGTGGTGTCGTTCCACGGGCTCTACGACCGGCCGGATTACACGACGCCGGATCGGATCGCGGCGAAGCTGCTGGTCTGTCACGGTTGGGACGATCCGCTGGCGCCGCCGGAGGCGCTGGTCGGGCTGGGGCAGGAGCTGACGGCGGCGGGCGCGGACTGGCAGATCCATGCCTATGGCCATGCGGGCCACGCCTTCACCGACCGGGCGGTGGCGAAGACCGATGGCGGCTTCGGCCATGACGAACCCGCCGACCGGCGCAGCTGGCGCGCGGCGACGGATTTCCTGGCGGAGGTGCTGGGCTGAGGGTGACGAGGGGTGCGTCCCGGCACCCCTCGTCAAACGTCAGAACTGGTCGAGCATGTCGTGCAGCGTCTCCAGCATCGCATGGGCGAGGCGCTTGGAGCGGTCGGGGCTCCAGCCGAACTCCGGATCGGCATTGGGGTCGTGATCCTTGAACGGCATCTCCAGCGTCATCGACACCGCGCCGAACCGCTCCGCCAGCTGGTTGGTCGACATGGAGAGATTGGCGTTGCCGGCCGAGGATTTCTCATAGCCCTGCTCGGTCTGGAACTCTGGCGTATGCACGGCGAGACGGCGGCCGAACTCGTAGAATTTGGCGCCATGCTCCTCGGTCCAGCTCGGTATCCCCTCATAGCCGGCGAGGAAGTTGGCGGGGATCGCCTCGTCGCCGTGCACGTCGATCGCCACATCGACGCCGGTCTCGTCCATCCGGTTGCGGACGCACAACACCTCCGGGCTTCGCTCCGGCGTGGGGGCGTGCCACTCGCGGTTGAGGTTCACGCCGACCGCATTGGTGCGCAGATGGCCGCGCCGCGTGCCGTCCGGATTCATGTTGGGCACGACATGGACGGTCGCGCGGGCCAGCAGGTCGGCGGTGACGGGATCGGCCGCGTCGGTCAGCCGCTCCAGCGCGCCTTCCATCCACCATTCGGTCATCGATTCGCCCGGATGCTGGCGGCCATAGAGCCAGACCTGCTTGGGGCCGGTGCCGATCCGGAAATAGTCGATCGCCTGTCCGTCCAGGCTCTGGCCGAGTTCGCGATGCTCGATGCCGGGCGCCTGGGCGATACGCGCCACCAGCGCCTCGTGCATCTCCATCGTATAGGGCGCGAAATAGGCGAACCAGGCGAGCGGCGCGTCGCCGGTCCACTGCCATTCCAGCACGCCGTCGGCATAGCGCGTCTCGGCCTGCCGCCACGCCAGCCGGTCGGTCGAGGCGCGGACCTTGTAGCCCGGCCAGCCGAACGGATAGGCCGAACCGCCCGCGTTGAGGATGCGGAAGGTCAGCGTCCGCCCGGCCGCCCCGGCCACGCGGAAGGAGAACCACTGGTAGAAGTCCGAGTCCTTGTCCTGGACGATCTCCAGGTCGACCCGGTCGCCCTCGATGGCGACCACGCGGATGTTGCCGCCATCGAAGGCGGCGTTGACGATGATGCTCATTTGACCTGGATAGTCCGGCCGGACTCGCCCGGAAAGCCCGTGAACAGCGCGGCGGCGAGCGTGTTCGCCTCGGCGCCGACATCGCTCGCGGCCTTGCGCGGATCGCTGACCGAATGGGCGCGGCCCTCCCAGACCGGGCTCTGATCGACGCTGCGCTTGATCGTGACCGCCAGTTCGGTGGCGATCATCGTGCGCGGACCGCCGCCACCGATCGGGAAGTTCACCCCGCCGCCCAAGCCCACGCCACCGCCGCGCCCGCCGCCGAACGATCCGCCGCCCAGCCCGATCGAGACGGGCGAGCGGCGCGCCGGCCCCTCGACATCGGCGCGGGTGAAGCCGACCGTGGCGATCAGCTGCGGCTTGGCGCCCGGCTTGGCGAGCGCATAGCCGTTGCGCAGCAGCTGCGTCTCGACGGCGGCGGCATAGGTCTTGAACTCCAGGCTGGCGGGGGCATTCTCCACGCCCAGCGGCTGGACGGAGATGGTGCCCCGGTCGATCGGCTCGCCCAGGTGATAGCGCAGCACCTCGGTCGGCGGCAGCGACGTGGTGGTGGCGCAGGCGGACAGCGCCGCGATCGGCAGCAGGGCCGGGAGGAAGGACAGGCGGCGGAGGAGCATGGGCAGTGGCCTCTTGGAACGGTTGCGATAGCGTAACGCACCGATGCCGGCCTGCGTTGCTTGACTCAAGCCCCATCCTTCCCTAGGCGGCGGGACTTTCCGACACCATCCCAACAGAAGTGCGCCATGAAAATTCGCAACAGCCTGAAGTCGCTGAAGGACCGTCATCGCGACAACCGCGTGATCCGCCGTCGCGGTCGCACCTATGTCATCAACAAGACCAACCGCCGGTTCAAGGCCCGCCAGGGCTGAACATGACGCCCAAGGCCGTTATCTTCGATATCGGTCGCGTCCTGTACCATTGGGACCCCAGGTTCCTCTACGAGCGCCTCATCCCCGAGGGTGAGGCGCTCGATGCGTTCCTGCGCGAGGTCGTGACTCACGACTGGCATTACCAGCACGACGAGGGGCGCGATTTCGCTGCCACCTCGGCGGAGCTGAGCGCACGTTTTCCGCAGCATGAAACGCTGATCGCCGCCTGGGGGCCGCGATTCGGGGAGAGCATTCCGGGGCCGGTCGAGCATATGCACGCGCTGGTCGAGCGACTCGACGCCGCCGGCGTGCCGCTGTTCGCGATCACCAATTTCAGCCACGAATTCTTCCCACCCTTCCGCGCGCAGGAGGCGGCGCTGTTCGACCGGTTCCGCGACATCGTGGTGTCGGGCGAGGAGAAGATGGTGAAGCCCGATCCGGCGCTCTACCGGCTGGCGCTCGACCGGTTCGGCCTCCGGCCCGAAGAGGCGGTATTCATCGACGACAATGCCGCCAATGTCGCGGGCGCGGAGGCGCTGGGGCTGCGATCGATCCTGTTCGTCGGAGCCGAGGATTGCGTCGCCCGGCTGCGCGCACTGGGGCTTCCCGCCTAGACTCAGCGGCTCAACGGTCCAGCGCGGCGATCTGCGCGGCGTTGGCGCGGGCCGAATCGGTCTGGAGCAGGCTGCGGTCGAGCCGGTCGCCGACGACCGCTTCGTCGGTGACGACCACGGTGGTGCCCAGCGTCGTCACCCCGAACAGCTTCTTCGCGAACCCGGCCGGCAGGCGGACGCAGCCGTGCGAATCGGGAAAGCCGGGATTGTTGCCGGCATGGAGGGCGATACCGTCCCAGGTCAGGCGCTGCATATAGGGCATCGGCGCGCCGTCATAGATGTTGGAACGGTGGTCCTTGTTCTTCTGCAGGATCGGATAGATGCCGGTCGGCGTGTCGTTGCCGTCGCGGCCGGTCGACACGGTGGAGGCGGCGACGAGCACGTCGCCACGATAGAGATAGGCCCGTTGCAGGGGCAGGCTGACCACCAGGGTCACGGCCTGCGCCATCGCGACGGGGCTCGGCTGGCCCGGGGCGGCCGGCGGCGCGGTGTCGGTCCAGACATAATCATTGGGGGCCAGTTCGGCGGCGGCCGCATCGATCATCGCCGCTTCGGATCGGGCGAAAGCCGGTTGCGCGATCAGCAGCGCGCTCGTCATGGCGAGCAGAGTAATCGACATCTTCTTCATTGCGTTCGTCCCCTTGTCTATCCCCTTTCTGGATTCGTTAACGCGCGATGCGACGAACGGTGCCATGCGCGACTCGCGGCGAATGGTGGGAGGGATGCGGCGGAGCGACGGGAAAACGGGAACGAGCGGCGGCCGGGGCTACAGAAATGCAAGGTTTTCGATGCTATAGGATGCAGCGCGGGGTTCACAACGATCCGGGAAGTCGATGCACGATCAAGAGGTCGCGCGCGGACGGCGCGCGCTGATTAAGAACACTCTGGTACTGGCGGCCACCATGGCGGTGCCCAGCGCGGCCATGTCCACGCCACGCCGCCTGACCCAGCGCGATCTGAAGCCGCTCAGCGCACCCGATGCGCCGGCGACGACCCTGACCGAGCCGGCCTTCTCCGCCCGGGTCGTGCGACCCGAGCTGTTCCGCCAGGCCTATGCCGCGCTGCAACGCCATGGCAGCCGCATTCCCAATCGCGACCGCATGGCGATCGTCGATTTCACCGCCGGATCGAACCAGCCGCGCTTCCACTTCGTCGATCTGGCGAGCGGGCGCAGCCAGTCGCTGCGCGTCGCGCATGGGAGCGGATCGGACCCGGCGCATACCGGCTATCTCAAGCGCTTCTCCAACGATTTCGGCTCGAACGCCTCGTCCGAGGGCGCCTTCCTGACCGACGATTATTATGTCGGCCGGCATGGCCGCTCGCAGCGGCTGATCGGGCTGGACCCGACCAACAACAATGCGCTCGACCGGGCGATCGTCATCCATTCGGCCTGGTATGCCAATGAGGACATGCTGCGCACCCATGGGATGCTCGGCCGCAGCCAGGGCTGTTTCGCGGTCGGCGAGAACGACCTCGACCAGGTGTTCGCGCGCCTGGGCCAGGGCCGGATGATCTACGCCGCCAAGGTGTAAGCCCCGGCGGCCGCGGCGGGATCAGGCCGCCGCCATATCCTCCAGCGCCTGATCCGCCGCCTCGGTCGCGGCGATCCAGCCGCCGCCCAGCACCCGCTCGCCGGCATAGAGGACGGCGGCCTGGCCCGGCGCGACGCCATATTCGGGCGAATCGAACATCAGCCGCGCGCCGTCGAACCGCGCTGGCACCGGTTTGGCCATCGATCGCACCTTGGCGGTCAGCGGCCCCTGATGATCGCCGCCGATCCAGTTGACCCCCTCCAGCCGCGCCGTCGACACCGCCAGCGCCCGGCGCGGGCCGACCACGACGCGGCGGCTCTCCGGGTCCAGCCGGACGACATAGAGCGGCTCCGGCGCGCCGCCGATCTCCAGCCCGCGCCGCTGCCCGACCGTGAAGTGGATCAGCCCGCGATGCCGGCCCAGCACCCGGCCGGCCAGGTCGACGATCTCGCCCGCCGTCTCCGCCTCGGGGCGCAACTTGCGCACCAGCCCGGCATAGTCGCCATCGGGGACGAAGCAGATGTCCTGGCTGTCGGGCTTGGTGGCGACGCCCAGCCCCAGTTCGGCGGCGATTTCGCGCACCCGCGCCTTGGGCAGCGCGCCGAGCGGGAAGCGGCAGTAATCGAGCTGGTCCTGCGTGGTGGCGAACAGGAAATAGCTCTGGTCGCGCGCCGGATCGGCCCCACGATGCATCTCCGCGCCCGCCGGCCCCGCGACCCGCTGCACATAATGGCCGGTCGCCAGGCAATCCGCGCCCAGGTCGCGGGCCATCGCCAGCAGGTCGGTGAATTTCGGCCCCATATTGCACTGGACGCACGGGATCGGCGTCCGCCCC
This sequence comes from Sphingomonas sp. S-NIH.Pt15_0812, assembly GCF_003951315.1. Lineage (GTDB taxonomy): Bacteria > Pseudomonadota > Alphaproteobacteria > Sphingomonadales > Sphingomonadaceae > Sphingomonas. The sequence continues at coordinate 218,311 of NZ_QLJH01000004.1, read as the reverse complement.
GCCAGATATTCGTCGGCGAAGCGGTCGACCACGTTCGCGCGGAACGCATCCTCATGGTCTAGCACGTAATGCGGGATGCCCAGCCGGTCGCAGACCGCGCGCGCGTCGCGGATGTCGCGGCCGGCGCAGCAGGCGCCGGCGCGCTTGGTCGCCTCGCCATGGTCGTAGAGCTGGAGCGTAACGCCGATCGTTTCCGCGCCGCTCGCCTTGGCCAGGGCCGCCACCACCGAGGAATCGACGCCGCCCGACATGGCGACGACGATCCGCCGGCGCGCAATGTCCGGTCCCAGCTGAAAATCCACGTCGGTCATTTCCCGCCTATAGTCGCTCGCGATCCGTCCGGCCATGCCCGCGACCACAGGCCAAGCCATTGGTTAACGGGTCGAACCGTTCCGGGGTTAAGACAGGTTCACGAACTCTTTCCGACAGCTTTACCGGGTTTTCATGCCCTCGGGGCTAAGCCGGTCGAACGATTGGCGACAGAGGCGATTCTTGGACCTTAGTTTTCCCCGTTTCGATCGGTCGGCGGACCTGGTCACCTGGCGCGGCGATTGGGCCGTGCTGATGGTGGGCGTGGCCGCGCGGCAGATGGAAAGCGAGACGGCCGAGGTCCAGGCGCGGCTCGATGCCGGTCCGTTCGCACCGGTCGATGGCACGTTCAACCGTGCCGTCGCCGAGGCGATCACCCTGTGGAAGGAGGAGTGAAGATGCCGTTTACCGCGGCGTTTCAGCCGATCTTCAAGTCCCGCCAGTATAGCGTGACACGCGTTCAGAAAGGGGGCCGGGCTTCCCCGGTTGAGGTAAAATTATGATCCAGAACGAAAAAATCCGCCCCGCCAAGGTCATTGGCCCGCTTGGAGAGCCGCTGACGGTCGATAGCCTGCCGCCGCCCTCGACCACGCGCTGGGTGGTGCGCCGCAAGGCCGAAGTGGTCGCCGCGGTGAATGGCGGCCTGTTGACGGTCGACGAGGTGTGCGAGCGATACGGCCTGACGGTCGAGGAGTTCGCCGGCTGGCAGCGGGCGATCGACCGTTCGGGCATGCCGGGGCTGCGGGTGACCCGCATCCAGCATTATCGTTCCCTCTATGAGCGCCAGCAGCAGAAATATTGATCGGACCGGAGCCGGAACAAGAATAGCCTCTTGGGAGTCTTTCCGTCAGCGCCCCGTCGCAAGGGCTTGTAACGGAGGGAATTAAAATGGGCATCATTCTGTGGCTGGTTATCGGCGGCGTCATCGGCTGGCTGGCGAGCATCATCATGCGCACCGATGCGCAGCAGGGCATCTTCCTGAACATCGTCGTCGGGATCGTCGGCGCCTTCATCGGCGGCCTGGTCATCTCGGGCGGTTCGATCAACAATGCCCCGCTGACCATCACGTCGTTCCTGGTGTCGCTGCTGGGTGCGGTCATCCTGCTGGCGATCGTCAATCTGGTGCGTCGCGGCAGCGTGCGCTGATCGCCCGAAACGCTTGGGTTGAAAAAGGGCCGTCCGGGATCACCGGGCGGCCCTTTTCTTATAGATCGTAAACAGTGCGGCCGATGGCGGGCCTGTCCGTTTTTTCGGACGGGCCCGCCGCGCAAGGGTCATCCGAGCAGGAAGCGGACCTGCAGGGTCGCGGTGATGTCCTTCTCGCCCGCGACGATCGGCGTGTCCGCCTTCATCGCCATGGCGCGCGCCATCAGCATCGGCGGCTGGCCGGGCCCGCCGGCATCCTGCCCCGCCTCGGTGATCGAGACGATGCGCAGCACGCGCAGGCCGGCGGCGCGGGCATAGAGGTCGGCGCGCGCGCGGGCCCGCTTCACCGCATCGGTCCGTGCCTCGTCCAGCGCGGCATCGGGTTCGCCGACCGACAGGTTCGGCCCCTCGATCTGGTTGGCCCCCTGCGCGACCAGCGCATCGAGCACCTTGCCGGCGCGGGCGATGTCGCGGAAGCGGATGGTGACGCTGTTGGTCGCCTGATAGCCGGTGATGACCGGCGGCTGATTCTCCTGATAGCGATATTGCGGCGAGAGTTGGACATTGGCGGTGGCGATGTCGCGCTGGGCGATTCCCGCCGCCTTCAGGCCGGCCAGCACCCGCGTCATCGCCGTCGCATTGGCGGCGAGCGCACCGGCCGCGTCCGCGCCCTGGTTCACGACGCCGGCGCGAATCGTCGCCAGGTCGGGCACGCGCGTGGTGCGGCCCTCCGCCGTCACGTCGAGCAACGTGCCGCTGGCGGGCACCATCGGCAGCACGCTGATCTCCTGCTGCGCCTGCGCGGCGGCGGGCAGGGCGGCGGCCGGCAGCGCGGCGGCGGCAAGCAGAACGAGGTGGCGCATCGAAAAAATCTCCCCAGGAAAATAAAGGCGTCTTTGATCTGCCTTGTCCAAACCGGGGCTGAACGATCCGCGATAAACCGGTATGTCGATGCGCCCATTGCATCCAGACTGGCTTTACTTCGGCCAGTCACAGGGACTTGAGCCGGGTGATATATTCGGATAATACAGCGCGGGACGGGCAGCGCGACATTGCGCGGCGGGACGGGGATGGCGACAGAATGAACTACGAGACCGGCACGATCGCGCAGGAACGGCTGGCCGGCCCGGACGTGACCCAGGGACGCAAGCGGCGGCGCTGGGTGATCGCGATCGTCGTGGTGCTGCTGGTCGCGGTCGCCGCCTGGGCGGTGTTCGGCCGCGGACACAAGGCGGCGACGGCCAAGCCGGTCGAGCAGCTGCCCACCGTCTCCGTCATCGCGCCCGGCCGCTCGACCGTCGACCGGCTGATCCAGGCGACGGGCACGCTGGCCGCGCGGCGCGAGATGCCGGTGGGCGTGGCGGGCGAGGGCGGCATGATCACGCGCGTGCTGGTCGAGCCGGGGGCCTGGGTGAAGGCGGGACAGGTGCTCGCCACCGTCGACCGCTCGGTGCAGACGCAGACCGCCGCCGCGCTCGGCGCGCAGGTCAATGTCGCCCAGGCCGATCTGGTGCTGGCGCAGGCCGAACTGGACCGGGCCAAGGCGCTGGTCGATCGCGGCTTCATCTCCAAGGCCGACCTGCAACGCCGGACCGCGACTCGCGACGCCGCGGCGGCGCGGGTCAAGGTGGCCGGCGCCAGCTACGCCGAGTCGCGCGCGCGCAACGGCCGGCTCGATATCCGTGCGCCCGCCGACGGGCTGGTGCTGACCCGCCAGGCGGAACCGGGCCAGATCGTCGGCGCCGGCTCGGGGGTGCTGTTCCGCATGGCGCAGGGCGGGCAGATGGAAATGCGCGCGCAGCTGAGCGAGGCGGACCTGATCGGCCTGTCGCCCGGCGCGCGCGCGATCGTGACGCCGGTCGGCTCGTCGCGTCGGTTCAATGGCGAGGTGTGGCAGGTGTCGCCGGTGATCGATCCGCAGACGCGCCAGGGCGTCGCCCGCGTGCTGCTGCGTTACGACCCCGCGCTGCGGCCGGGCGGCTTCGCGTCGGCGCAGATCGTCAGCGGCGTCAGCTACCAGCCGCTGCTGCCCGACTCGGCGCTGCAGAGCGACGATCGGGGGGCCTATGTCTATATCGTCGACGCGCAGGACAAGGTGCAGCGCCGCGACGTGAAGCTGGGCCAGGTGTCCGACGCGGGCGTCGCGATCACCAGCGGGCTGAACGGCACCGAACGGGTGGTCCGCTCGGCGGGCGGCTTCCTGGCGCCGGGGCAGAAGATCAAGCCCGTCCTCCAAAAGGCATAAGGGGCGATCCCGATGAGCTTCCGCAACATCTCGGCCTGGGCGATCCGCAATCCGGTGCCGCCGATCGTCCTGTTCCTGGCGCTGACGCTGGCGGGCATCGTCAGCTTCATGCGGATGGACGTGAACAACGATCCGGACATCGACTTCCCGGTCGCGATCGTCGTCATCGCCCAGCCGGGCGCCGCGCCGACCGAGCTGGAAACTCAGGTGACGCAGCGCGTGGAGGCGGCGGTGCGCGCCCTCCAGGGCATCGACGAGATCAACTCGACGGTGACCGAGGGCCAGTCGCAGACGGTGATCCAGCTCGCGATCGGCACGCCGATCGACCGCGCGGTCAACGACGTGCGCGACGCGATCGCGCAGATCCGCGGCGACCTGCCCGAGGGTATCCTGGAGCCGCAGGTGTTCCGCGCCAATACCAGCGGCAACGACATCGCCAGCTTCGCCGCGATCACCAGCGACATGACGGTCGAGCAGCTGTCCTGGTATATCGACAATACGGTGGCCAAGGAGCTGCTGTCGGTGCCCGGCATGGCGACGGTCAACCGCAATGGCGGCGTCAGCCGCGAGATCCGCGTCATCCTCGATCCCGTCAAGCTGCAGAGCCAGGGGCTGACCGCCAGCCAGGTCAACCAGCAGCTGCGCCAGGTCAATCTGAACGCGGCGGGCGGCCGTGCGCAGATTGCCGGGTCGGAACAGTCGATCCGCGTGCTGGGCAATGCGCACGACGCCAACGACCTGGCTGACACGCAGATCGCGGTCGGCGGCGGCCGCACCGTGCGTCTGGGCGACATCGCCCAGGTCCGCGACCTCTATGCCGAACAGCGCAGCCGCGCGGCGGTGAACGGCCGCCAGGCGGTCAGCTTCGACTTCCAGCGCGCCAAGGGCGCGTCCGACGTCACCGTCTATCACGAGGCGGTCAAGAAGCTGGAGGTGCTGGAGAAGCGCAATCCCAAGGTGAAGTTCGTCCAGCGCTGGACCAGCACCGACTATACCGAGGAACAGTATAAGAGCGCGATCCATGCGATGATCGAGGGCGCGATCCTGGCGGTCGTCGTCGTATTCCTGTTCCTGCGCGACTGGCGCGCCACCTTCATTTCGGCGCTGGCCATCCCGTTGTCGGCGATACCCACCTTCTGGGTCATGGATCTGCTCGGCTTCGATCTGAACAGCATGACGCTGCTCGCGCTCAGCCTGGTGGCGGGCGTGCTGGTCGACGACGCGATCGTCGAGATCGAGAATATCGTCCGCCACATGCGGATGGGCAAGAACGCCTATCAGGCGTCGATCGACGCGGCCGACGAGATCGGCCTCGCCGTGTTGGCGACGACGATGTCGATCGTCGCGGTGTTCCTGCCGGTCGGGCTGATGCCGGGGATCGCCGGGCAGTTCTTCAAGAATTTCGGCCTGACCGTGGTCGCGGCGGTGCTGATGAGCCTGGCGGTCGCGCGGCTGCTGACGCCGATGATCGCGGCCTATTTCCTCAAGTCCTTCGGCCATGCCAGCCATGGCGAGGGGCGGTTGATGGACTGGTACATGGCGACGCTGCGCTGGACGCTGGATCGCGGCCGCAGCACGGCCTGGCGGGCGCAGGGCGGGGCGAAGCGCTGGCTGGGTCGCTTCCTGGACCACCGCGTCTGGGTGACGCTGATCGGTGTCGCCTCCTTCGCGATGACGCTGGCGATGTTCGGCATCCTGCCCTCCACCTTCCAGCCGACGCGCGACGAGGATGATTCGAGCGCGCAGGTCGAGATGGTGCCCGGCACGACGCTGGCGCAGACCGATGCGGTGGTCAGCCAGGTCGCCGACTTCCTGCGCCGCCAGCCGGAGGTGACCTCCGTCTATGCCCGCACCCGCGTCGGCAGCGGCAACGTGACCGCGATCCTGTCCAAGGACCGCACGGTCACCTCGACCGAGTTCGAGCGCAAGCTGGCGCCGGAACTGGCGAAGATCCCGGATGCGCGCGTCTCGTTCCGGTCGCAGTTCGGCTGGGGCTCCAGCGGCCGCGACCTGACGATCGTGCTGGGCGGCGACGATCCGGTGAAGCTGGGCGAGACCGCCAACCGCATCGTCGCGGAGATGGCGCGGCTGAAGACGGTCACCGCGCCGCGTGTGTCGGGCCAGATGCAGCGGCCGGAGATCGTGATCCGTCCGCGCATGGACCTGGCCGCCAATCTGGGCGTGACGACGCAGGCGTTGTCGAGCGCGATCCGCATCGCGACGCTGGGCGATATCGACCAGAACTCGGCGCGCTTCTCGCTGTCCGACCGGCAGATCCCGATCCGCGTCGCGCTCGACCAGTCGGCGCGCGCGAACCTGTCGACGATCCAGAACCTGCCGGTGGCGACCCAGAATGGCGGGTCGGTGCCGCTCAGCCTGGTCGCCGATATCGGCCTGGGCTCCGGCCCGACCAAGATCGACCGCGTCAACCAGCAGCGCCAGATCACCCTGGGCGCCGATCTCGCGCCCGGCGTCGTCAGCTCGGTGGCGATGAAGGAGATCCATGCGCTGCCGACGATGAAGAACCTGCCGATCGGCGTCAGCGAGTTGCAGCTCGGCCAGTCGAAATGGCAGGCGGAGATGATCCAGAACTTCATCGTCGCGGTGATCGCGGGCGTGTTCCTGGTCTTCGCGGTGCTGGTGCTGCTCTATCGCCGCGTGCTGCCGCCCTTCGTCAATCTCGGCTCGCTGATGCTGGCCCCGCTCGGCGGGCTGCTGGCGCTGTGGGTGACGGGGCAGCCGATCTCGATGCCGGTCTATATCGGCCTGCTCATGCTGCTCGGCATCGTCGCCAAGAACTCGATCCTGCTCATCGACTTCGCGCTGGAGGAGATGGCCAAGGGCGTCGATACGCTGAGCGCGATCATCGATGCCGGGCACAAGCGCGCCCAGCCGATCGTGATGACCACGGTGGCGATGGTGGCGGGCATGGTGCCGACGGCCCTGTCGCTGTCGGGCGACAGCTCGTCGCGCGCGCCGATGGGCACGGTGGTGATCGGCGGGCTGGTGGTGTCGACGGTGCTGACACTGCTGATCGTGCCCGCGATCTTCAGCCTGGCGGTGGGGGTCGAGCGCTGGGCCGGGCCGCGACTCAGCCGCCGCCTGCTCACCTATCGCCCCGGCGACGATGGCAGCGACGTGGTCGGCATCGCCGGCCCGTCGGGGCCGCAACTTGGCCATACGGGGGGCCGGATAGGCTATCAGGAGGGGCCGCATCCGGCCGAATAGGCAAGGGGCGCTGGGCCGAATAGGCGTGAACCAACACGCGTTTCAGGTATTGTTACGCTTGTGAAACTCGCGCGCACGTCCCTCGACCAAGTGCCGGCCGGGCTGGTGCGGATGCGACTGGTCGCGACCGCGCTGCTGGTGGCGATGGCGGGGCTGTTCCTGGTCAGCCGGCTGATGGTCGGCGCGCACCCGGCCTGGGGCTTCGTCCGCGCCTTTGCCGAGGCGGCGATGGTCGGCGGGCTGGCGGACTGGTTCGCGGTGACCGCGCTGTTCCGCTACCCGCTCGGCCTGCCGATCCCGCACACCGCGATCGTGCCGCGCAACAAGGACCGGATCGGCGACCAGCTCGCCCATTTCCTGCGGTCCAACTTCCTGGTGCCGCGGGTGGTGGCGCGGCGGATGCGCCGGGTCGATGTCGCCGCCGCCGCCGCCCGCTGGCTGACCGATCCGCCCGAGGGGGCGGGCGGCCGTTTCCGCCGGGGCGCCTCGCGCATGGTGGCGCAGGTGCTGGAGGCGATGGACCCGGCCAAGCTGGGCGGCATGATGAAGGCCGCGGTCGCCACTCGGATCCGCGAGATGGAGGTAGCGCCGATCCTGGGCCAGTTGCTCACCGCGATGATGGCGCAGGGGCGGCACCGGCCGTTGCTCGATTCGGGCGCGCGCTGGGCCTCGGGCTTGTTGCAGTCGAACGACGCGTTGATCCGCCAGATGGTGCGCGAGCGTGCCGGCGCGGTGCTGCGCTGGACCGGGCTGGACGAGACGCTGGCCGACAAGCTGATCGCCGGGCTGGACAAATTGCTCCACGACGTCGCCGAGGACCCCGACCATCCGATGCGGCAGAAGGTGGAGGATGGCTTGGACCGGTTCGCCTGGGACTTGCAGCACGATCCCGCCACCCGCGCGCGGATCGAGGCGGCGAAGGAGGAACTGCTCGCCAATCCGGCGATGGCGCGCTGGCTCGACGGCCTTTGGGAGCAGGCGCGCGGCGCGCTGCTGCGCATCGCCCGCGATCCGGAGGCGGCGATGACCGGGCAATTGGGCGAGGTCCTGCGCCAGATCGGCGATACGCTTCGCCAGGATCGCGGCCTCGCGCTGCGCATCAACCGATTCGTCCGTCGCGCCGCGGTGGGCGTGACGCATGATTATGGCGACGGCATCGTCCGGCTGGTATCGGAGACGGTGCGAAGCTGGGACGCGGCCACCATCACCGGCCGCCTGGAGAATGCGGTGGGACGCGACCTGCAATATATCCGGGTAAACGGCACGCTGGTCGGCGGGCTGGTCGGTCTGGGCATCCATGCCGTCGACATGCTGCTATGAGCGCCCCGTCACCGTTCATCGCGATGTCGGGACGGCTTGCCGCGACGCGTCATTTCGATCAAGGGTGCGTTCGATGAACGATGCCGCGCAGTTCCAGGACGATAACGGCACGGTCCGGTTCACCGGCGACCTGTCGCTCGCCCGCATTGCCGGCCTGACCGAGCGACTCGAACAGGTCGATCGGGTCACCACGGTGGACCTGAGCGGCGTCGAGCGGATCGACACGGTCGGTGCCTGGATCGTCCACCGCTTCGCCGCCAAGCACGACGCGCGGGTCGAGGGGCTGAGCGAGGACGGCCGGCATCTGTTCGACCAGGTGGTGGCGGCCGACAAGCCGCTGGTGCCGCGTCCATCGCAGGGCAGCGGCGTCCAGCGCGTGCTGGGCGAGGTCGGCGACGCGGTGGTCCAGTCGGGACGCACGCTGCTCGGGCTGCTCGGTTTCCTCGGCTCGACCACGCTCGCCTTCGCCAGCGTGATCCGCCACCCGCGCCGCTTCCGCTTCAACGCGGTGGTGCATGAATTCGAGACGGTCGGCGTCGCCGCGCTGGCGATCGTCGGGCTGATGAGCTTCCTGATCGGCATCGTCATCGCGCAACAGGGCGCGGTGCAGCTTCGCCAGTTCGGCGCGGAAGTGTTCACGATCAACCTGGTAGGCCGGCTGACCTTGCGCGAACTGGGCGTGCTGATGACCGCGATCATGGTCGCGGGCCGTTCCGGCTCCGCCTTCGCCGCGCAGATCGGCACGATGAAGCTGACCGAGGAGATCGACGCCATGCGCACGATCGGCGTATCGCCGATGGAGGCGTTGGTGGTGCCGCGCACGCTGGCGGCGATCGTGCTGATGCCGCTGCTCGGCTTCTATTCGTCGCTGATCGCGATGATCGGCGGCGGTCTGCTGGCGGCGGTGTCGCTGGGGATCCCGCCCATCACCTTCATCGCCCGCATTCGCGAGGTCGTGCCGATCACCGACCTCTATGTCGGCCTGATCAAGGCGCCCGTGTTCGGCGCGATCATCGCGCTGGCGGGGTGTTTCCAGGGGATGCAGGTGGAGGCGGATGCCGAACAGGTTGGCCTGCGCACGACCTCGGCGGTGGTGCAGGGCATCTTCCTGGTGATCGTGCTCGACGCCTTCTTCGCGGTGTTCTTCACTTGGCTGGGCTGGGACTGATGCCGACGCGCAAGAACGATATCCTGGTCGACGTGAAGGGGCTGCGCAACAGCTTCGGCGAGTCGGTGATCCACGACAAGCTCGACCTCCAGGTCCGGCGCGGCGAGATCCTGGGCGTGGTCGGCGGCTCGGGCACCGGCAAGTCGGTGCTGATGCGCTCGATCATCGGCCTCCAGACCCCCGATGCGGGCGAGATCACCGTGTTCGGCGAGCCCACCATCGGCCGCGAGGAAACCGAGGCGGTGGCGATCCGCAAGCGCTGGGGCGTGCTGTTCCAGGGCGGGGCGTTGTTCTCCACGCTGACGGTTGCGGAAAACGTGCAGGTGCCGCTGCGGGAATTCTATCGCGAGCTGCCGCAATCGCTGCTCGACGAGATCGCCGCCTATAAGGTGGTGATGACCGGCCTGCCGCCCGAGGCGGGTCCGAAATACCCGGCCGAACTGTCGGGCGGCATGAAGAAGCGCGCCGGTCTGGCCCGCGCGCTGGCGCTCGACCCCGAATTGCTGTTCCTCGACGAACCGACGGCGGGGCTGGACCCGATCGGCGCGGCGGCGTTCGATTCGCTGATCCAGTCGCTCCAGCGCACCTTGGGGCTGACCGTGTTCCTCATCACCCACGATCTCGATACGCTGTATGCGATCTGCGACCGGGTGGCGGTGCTGGCCGACAAGCGGGTCATCGCGGTCGGGACGATCGACGAGCTGAAGGCGACCGACCATCCCTGGATCCACGAATATTTCGAGGGGCCACGCGGCCGCGCCGCCGCGACGGGCCAGGAGCGGCTCGACTTCGACGCGGAAATGGATCGCCATCCGACCGAGGTGACGGCCCGGACCACCCACCAGACGTCGCAAGGCGGCGACAGCGACAATGCGGCGCGGGACAGCGATCCCGCCGGAACAAGGACAGGCTGATGGAAACCCGTTCGAACCACGTCCTGGTCGGCGCCGTCGTGCTGATCCTGCTGGCGATGCTGGCGCTGTTCACCGTGTGGATCGCGCGGCTGGGCGGCACCGCCGAAAAGGAATATGACATCTTCTTCCGCCAGTCGGTCGATGGCCTGGCGCGCGGGTCGCAGGTCACCTATTCCGGCGTGCCGTCGGGCCAGGTGAAGTCGATCGCCCTGTGGAAGAACGATCCGCAATATGTCCGCGTGCGGATCAGCGTGAACGACGACACGCCGGTGCTGGACGGCACCACCGCGACCGTGATCGGCAGCTTCACCGGCACCAGCACCGTTTCGCTGGACGGCGCGCGCAAGGGTGCCCGGCCGATCACCTGTCCGGAGCCGCCCAATCCCAATGTCTGCCCCTATGGCGTACCGGTCATCCCGACCAAGCAAGGCGGCATCGGTGCGATCCTGAACAGCGCGCCGCAGCTGCTGGAGCGGCTGTCGACGCTGACCGAGCGGCTGACCGGCCTGCTGACCGACCGCAACCAGGCGTCGATCGCCGGCATTCTGGACAATACCAACCGTCTGACCGACGCGCTGGCCGATCGCGGGCCGGAGATCGCGGCGACGCTGGCGCAGACGCGGATCGCCATCCAGCAGGCGGGCGAGGCGTCGAAGCAGATCGGCGACCTGGCGCAGACCACCAACGGGGTGCTGGCCAATGACATCGCGCCGACCATCCAGAATCTGAACGGCGCGATCGCGTCCGCCCAGCAATCGGCGGAGACGCTGAACGCCGCGATCGACGATGCGCGGCCGGGCCTCCAGGCCTTTTCGAAGCAGACCATGCCGGAAGCGAACCGCCTGATCCGCGACCTGCGCACCACCGCCACCGCCCTGTCCGCCGTGGCGGAAAAGGTCGACCAGCAGGGGGCCAGCTCGCTGATCGGCGCGCAGAAGCTGCCGGACTATAAGGGCAAGTGAGGATCGCCATGAACAGAGCCGCTCTCCTGATCTGCGCCGCGACGCTGCCGCTGGCCGGCTGCGTCAGCTTCGGGGCCAAGCCGCCCAAGTCGCTGCTGGTCCTGACCAGCGATGCCGTGGTGCCGGTCGGCCAGGTGCGCGACTCGGCCACCGCCCGTGCCATCGTGGTCGACGTGCCGGGCAGCGCGGCGGCGCTGGCCACCGCCCGCGTGCCGGTGGAGGTGACGCCGACCACGCTCGCCTATGTGAAGGACGCGCAATGGTCGGAACCGCCGGCGCGGCTGTTCGCGCGGCTGGTGTCGGATACGCTGGCGGCGCGTACCGGCCGGGTCGTCATCACGCCCGTGCAGGCGGTGGGAGGGGCCAACGACCAACTGGGCGGTACGCTCCGCCGCTTCGGCCTGGACGCGACCGGGCGCCAGGCGGTGGTCGCCTATGACGCCACCCTCTCGCGCGCCGGGCAGAGCGGCACCGAGACTCGCCGGTTCGAGGCACAGGTGCCCGTGGCGGCGATCGATGCCGAATCGGCCGGCCCGGCGCTGAACCAGGCGGCGAACCAGGTGGCGACGCAGATCGCCGATTGGGTGGGCCGCTAAAGGGGCGGCGCGACCGGGCCAAGATACGACCCGGGGGTTCGACTCGAAACGCCTTATCCCTCCGGCCTCAGGCGAGGTGGAGGGAAGTGGACCGTCGACTCCTTGCGCAGGGCGCGCCGTCGCCGGGATGATGTCGTGATCTTTGGATTGCCTCTCTTCTGACAATTGGTGGAAGCGGATGGATCCGATCTGTCAAAAATCCGATTGATCGCAATCAAGTTGCTCCAATCTCTGGTCAAATCCTCCTCCTGTCGGGAACGCCGCGTGATTTGGCGCGCTTGGGCGAGCAGCTAGGCCAATAGGAGAGCCACCATGATCCGATCCATCACGCTTGCCGCCATCGTCGCGCTGACCCCCGCCGCCGTGTCGGCGCAGGCGGTGTCGCCGACCACCTTCGTCACCAAGGCGGGTGCGGGCGATCTCTATGAGAAGACGTCCAGCCAGCTGGTGCTGGCGACGAGCAAGAACGCCAAGTTGCGGCAGTTCGCGCAGATGATGGTCCGCGACCATACCAAGAGCACCGCCGATGTGAAGGCCGCCGCCGCCAAGGCCGGCATCACCGTGCCGGCGCCCAAGCTCGACGCGATGGGCGCACGCGACGTCGCGGCGCTCCGGGCGGCCAAGGGCACGGCACGCGATTCACTCTACGTGACCCAGCAGAAGGCGGCGCACCAGCGTGCGCTGACGCTGCACCAGGGCTATGCCGCCAATGGCACGTCCGCGCCGCTGAAGATGGTCGCCGGGCAGATCGCACCGGTGGTGCAGACGCATCTGACCGAACTCCAGGCGATGTAATGGCCGGCGGGCTGCGGAACCGATCCGCCCGCCCGCCCGTTCCCAAGCTCGGCTCCGTCCCGTTTCCCCCCTTTCCGGGGCGGAGCCGAAACCGGACATTCCTGCGATCCCGGACGTTGAGGCGTGATGGTCAAGCTCGGCGACTGGATCGAACCCCACCCCCATGGCATCCATGTGAAGCCGGCCGATGCGTGGATCGACCCGTCCGAACCCACGCCGCAGGCGCTGGTCACGCATGGCCATGCCGATCATGCGCGCGGCGGCCATGGTTGCGTCTGGGCGACGCCGGAGACGCTGGCGATCATGGCGGCGCGCTACGGCCCCCAGAATGGCGCGCCCGTTGCCTATGGCGAGACCATCAGGCTGGGCGAGGTCGAGATCGGCTTCGTACCGGCCGGCCATGTACTGGGGTCCGCGCAGATCGTGCTCGACTATCGCGGCGAGCGGATCGTGGTGTCGGGCGACTATAAGCGCCGCGCCGACCCGACCTGCACCCCCTTCGAGCCCGTGCCCTGCGACGTGTTCGTGACCGAGGCGACCTTCGCGCTGCCGGTCTTCCGCCATCCCGATACGGGCGACGAGATCGACAAGCTGCTGGCGCGGCTCCACGCCAATCCCGATCGATGCGTGCTGGTCGGCGCCTATGCGCTTGGCAAGGCGCAGCGGGTGATCGCGGAGCTGCGCGCGCGCGGACATGCGGCGCCGATCTATATCCATGGCGCGCTGGCGCGGCTCTGCGACCTCTATGCCGAACATGGCGTCCATCTGGGCGAGCTGATCCCGGTCGCGGGCGTCGCCAAGGCGGCGATGGCGGGCCATGTCGTGATGTGCCCGCCCGGGGCGCTCAACGACCGCTGGTCGCGGCGGCTGCCCGATCCGATCACCGCGATGGCCAGCGGCTGGATGCGGGTCCGCCAGCGCGCGCGCCAGAAGAATATCGAGCTGCCGCTGATCCTGTCAGACCATGCCGATTGGGACGAACTGACCCAGACGCTGACCGAGATCGCGCCCAAGGAGGTGTGGGTGACCCATGGCCGCGAGGACGCGCTGGTCCATTGGTGCATGACCCGCCAGATCCGCGCCCGCGCGCTGGCGCTGGTTGGCTTCGAGGATGAGGACGACTGACGCGGAACTGCGCTGCGGCTCCCGCGGTTCAATGGGCCTGTCCAAGGAGAATCAGGATGGCCGCAGCCCGGCTGAACATCGATACCGCCACGATCTTCGACAATGTCGATGAGCGCCGCGTCGAATTCGCCGCCGATATCGGCGAGGATCGCCACGCCTTCGCCATGCCCTATGACGGCCTGCGGGCGCTGACCGGCATCGATCCGATCACCGAGCCGGTCGCGACGCTAACCCGCGTCGCCGACCAAGTTGCCGAGGCGGGGGCGAAGGCGCTGGCGCGCGATCCCGATCAGGCGATGGTGGTGATCAGCGAGAACGACCTGTGACGATCGACTGGCGGATGAGCGCGGCGCTAGAGAATGTGCCGCGCGGCGGCCATGACGTGGCCGAGGTGACCAGCCTGGCCGGCGCGGTGCGCGCCTGGGGAGAGATGGATGCCGCGCACCGGGCGCAGGCCGTGTTGACGACCGATCATCCGGTCCAGATCGACGACAGCGATGCGGCGGTGCAATGCTTCTCGGGCGACGCGATCCAGGCGCTGGCGGACCGGCTGCGCCAGGATCGAGACGGAGCGGCGTAACGCGCCATCGGTGCGGTCAGGCCGCCGCCGCCGCATCCTCCACTGCGAATAGCCAGGCGCGGGCTGTATTGTTGCGCACGCCGCCTGGTTCTAGATCGCCGCCTCCGCAACGTCGCGGCCCAAATCGGCCATGGTATCCAAAGTCCAGAAGCCAGAAACCTCGGTCTCCAGAACCCGATGACATGATTCGGACTTGGGTTCGTCATTGCGAGCGCGGCGAAGCAATCCAGAGCCGCGCGCGTGACGCCCTGGATTGCTTCGCCGCGCTCGCAATGACGGCTTGCGTCAACCCGATGTCATCCTGCTCCAGGCAGCCGCGTTCCAGATCTACAGTCACGTTGAACACCGGCTTGTCCTTCCCTTGGCTCCACCCCGGCCTCTATCGGCACTTCGTCAAGGGAGTAAGGAAGCGGCCGTTCAGCCGCCCAATGCGCGGGCCCGGCGGCGCTGCACCGAGCTGCCGATGCCCATCGCCTCGCGATATTTGGCGACGGTGCGCCGCGCGATGTCGAAGCCCTTGGCCTGCAGGCGTTCGACCAGCGTGTCGTCGGACAGGATCGTATTGCCTTCGCCCGCGATCAGCGCCTTGAGCGCGCTCTTCACCGCCTCCGCCGATACCGCATCGCCGCCGTCCGCCGCCTGGATTGCCGAGGTGAAGAAATATTTCAGCTCGAACAGCCCGCGCGCGCAGGACAGATATTTGTTGCTGGTGACGCGGCTGACGGTCGATTCGTGCATCCCGATCGCCTCGGCGACGCGTGCCAGCGTCAGCGGCTTCAGATGCGCGACGCCGTGGCGGAAAAACCCCTCCTGCTGCTTCACGATCTCCTGCGCGACCTTCATGATCGTGCGCTGCCGCTGGTCCAGCGCCTTGACCAGCCAGTTGGCGCTGGCCAGGCAATCGGACAGCCAGGCCTTGGACGCCTTGTCCTGCCCCGTCCGCGACAGCTCGCTGTAATAGCGGCGGTTGACCAGCACGCGGGGCAGGGTGGCGCTGTTGATCTCGATGCCGAAGCCGCCGCGCACCGGCACCACGAATAGGTCGGGGGTGACCGCCGGCGCGGGCTCGCCGCCATAGCGACAGCCGGGCTTGGGGTCATAGGCGCGCAGTTCGCGCACCATATCGGCCATGTCCTCGTCATCGACGCCGCAGATCCGCTTCAGCCGCGCCAGCTCGCCCCGCGCCAGCAGGTCGAGATGCTCGATCAGCCGCGCCATGCAGGGGTCGTAGCGATCCGCCTCGCGCGCCTGGAGCGCCAGGCATTCCGCCAGGTCGCGCGCACCGACGCCGGTGGGATCGAAGGTCTGGACGATCGCCAGCACCCGCTCGACCCGGACCAGCGGCACCGCCAGCCGGTTGGCGAGGTCGAGCGGCGACACGGTCAGATAGCCCGCCTCGTCGATCTGGTCGATCAGATGCTGGGCGATGAAGGCCTCGGCGGCGGGCACCGCCAGCGTCGCCTGGGCCAGCAGATGGTCGGCCAGGCTGGGGGCGCCCTCCGCCAGCGAGTCGAGATCGGGGCCGTCCTCCGACCCGGCGCTTCCGCTCCCGCTGCCTGTGCCGCCCGACAGCGACAGGCCGCCATCCGCCGTGCCGCCGCCGTCCGCGGCCGAATCCTGGTGATGGCTCTCGGTCGCGTAATCCACGTCGAGCGGATCGGCGACGGCCGCCCCGGTCACCAGCGCGTCGGCGCCGGCCGGTTCCTCCGCCTCCGGCCGTTCGGGCCGCACCACTTCCTGGGTCGCGGTGGCGTCGAGCAGGGGGTTCTTCTCCACCTCCTCGGCGATGAACGTCTCGATCTCCAGGTTCGACAGCGCCAGCAGCTTGATCGCCTGCTGCAATTGCGGCGTCATCACCAGCGATTGCGACTGGCGAAGATCGAGACGCGGCGCCAAGCTCATCCGGCCTGGTCCAAGCGGGAGAGGCGGGCGGCCATGGCGCTAGAGCGAGAAGCCCTCGCCCAGGTACAGGCGGCGGACATTGGCGTCGGCGACCAGCTCGGCGGGCGAGCCGGAGAAGAGCACGCGCCCGTCATAGATGATATAGGCGCGGTCGACGATATCGAGCGTCTCGCGGACATTATGGTCGGTGATCAGCACGCCGATGTCGCGGCGCTTCAAGTCCTTCACCAGGTCGCGGATGTCGGCGATCGAGATCGGGTCGATGCCGGCGAACGGTTCGTCGAGCAGCATGATCGACGGGTCCGCCGCCAGCGCGCGCGCGATCTCCGCCCGGCGACGCTCGCCGCCCGACAGCGCCATGGCCGGCGAGGCGCGCAGCCGGGTCAGGCCGAATTCCTCCAGCAGCCGGTCGAGCTTGACCTGGCGCTGCGCGGCGTCCGGCTCGGACAGTTCCAGCACCGCCAGAATGTTCTTCTCGATCGAGAGGCCGCGGAAGATCGAGGTCTCCTGCGGCAGATACCCCAGGCCCAGGATCGCGCGGCGATACATGGGCAGGCCGGTGATATCCTCATTGTCGAGCAGGATGCGGCCCGAATCGGGCTTCACCAGGCCCATCACCGAATAGAAGCAGGTCGTCTTGCCCGCGCCGTTCGGCCCCAGCAGGCCGATCACCTCGCCGCGCCCGACCGACACCGACACATCGGTCAGCACCGTGCGCTTGTCGTAGGATTTGGCGATCGACACCACCTGCAGGCCGCGCGCGACCGGCGGCTCGGCGATCGGCGCGACCGTATCGGAAGGGGAGATGATGGTGGAATCCATCGCGCTAATGCCTCACGAACTTCGACAGGGGGCCGACAGGGCCTTCCGCTTGCACGCTTTTGCCGCGCACGGAAAGCCCCGGCGCCTAATTGCGCTTGGGCACCGAGAAGGTGCCGGTCACGCGACCGCCGCGCGGGCTGATGCCGCCGGCGTCGCCCGTACCCTGGCCGCCGCCGCTGCCGCCCGCGACCGACGATCCGTCGATCACCGCCCGGCCGGTGTCCAGGTTGATCGTCAGCCGGCCGCCATTCACCGTGTTGCCGCCGCCCTGGGTCAGCGACACCGCGCCGATCATGGTGATGACGCGGCGGTTGAGGTCGTAGATCGCATATTGGCTGCGCGCGACCTGATCCGGCCGGCGGACGGTGACGCCGCCCGACGCGTCGAGCCGCGACACCTGCGGATTGCCGCCGATCACCTGGCCCGTATAGGTGACGGTCATCCGCGTGGCGGTCAGCGTCATTTCCGCCTGCTTGACGACGACATGGCCCGACAGGACGGCGCGATTGGCCTTGTCCTGCAACTGGATCTGGTCCGCGCCGAAATCGATCGGCGCGTTGCTGTTATGGCGCTGCTGCGCGACCGCCGGCGTGAGCGGCACCACCGCGAGCATCGGGGCGGCGAGAATCGCGAAAGCGGGCATCAGCGGCGTAAGTTTGCGCATCGGCGCTATTTCGCCCCTCGCGGTACGATCCGCAAGCGGGCGTTGCCATTCAATGTCACCGTGCGGCTGTCCAGATCGGCGCTGAGGCGATCGGCGCTGAACCGGCCCTGCGGCACGGTGCCGGTCACCGACCCGGCGCTGCGCATCGTCCGCGTCGTCAGGTCGATGGTCGCGTCGCTGGTGTCCATCTTGTAGCCGCCCGCCCCGGTGAAGGCGATCGGCCCGTCGATCGCGACCTTCTGCGAGTCCATATTATAGTGGCCGCGCTGGCCGACGATCTCCGCCGGCCCCTCGGGCAGTTGCAGGCTGGCCTCCAGCGCGCGGAGCTGGACGATCGGCTCGCTGGAGCTGCGCTGGATCGCCGAGCCGGCGGTCAGCTCGAACGCCTGGCCCTTGTCGTCCTGGCCACGATATTGCGCGCGCTGGATCTTGAGGCGCTCGCGCGCGACCTCGACCTTGTTCTTGTCGAGCACGAACGACACGTCGCCGCTCGCGGTCAGCGGCGCCATCACCAGAAAGGCGGACAGCACGCCGATCGCGGTCGGCAGCACGACTCGCGCCACCGCCACCACCCGGTCGTGGCGCGATCCGGGCGCGGCCCAGCGCTGGCGCGCGCTGCGCTCCCCCGCGCGGCGGCTGGCCTCCGACATCAGGCGGCCTCACGCATGGGCGAAGATGTCCTGCTCGGGCCAGCCCGCCAGGTCGAGCGCGGCGCGGCTCGGCAGGAAATCGAAACAGGCCTGGGCGATGGCGGTGCGGCCCTCGCGCGCCAGCCGCCGTTCCAGCTCCTCGCGCAGCCGATGGAGATAGCGCACGTCGGACGCGGCATATTCCTTCTGCGCGTCGGACAGGTCGGGCCCGCCCCAGTCGGAGGATTGCTGCGCCTTGGACAGATCCTGGCCCAGCAGTTCGCGCACCAGCTCCTTCAGCCCGTGCCGGTCGGTATAGGTGCGGATCAGCCGCGAGGCGATCTTGGTGTCCCAGGCGGGGGCGGCGACCACGCCCAGATAATGCTGGATCGCGGCGATGTCGAAGCGACCATAATGATAAAGCTTGGTGATCGACCGATCGGCCAGCAGCGCCTTCAGGTTGGGCGCGGCATAGTCGCTGTCGGGCGCGAATCGGACGAGGTGCTCGTCCGCGCCGCCATCGGACAGCTGCACCACGCACAGCCGGTCGCGCGGCGTGATCAGGCCCATCGTCTCGGTGTCGACGGCAATGCTGGACGCCCCGGCGAACAGGCCGGCGGGGATGTCCTCTTCATGGAAATGCACGGTCATCCTCAGGGCCGTAGCCTCTGGCGCCCGCCCGCTCAAGCACGGACGGCGGTCGTGCGGCAGCGCGAAACGTCGCATCCACGCATCTTTTCGCCGCGTTCGGGGCGGTGTGGTGAAAATTTCATTCGCGGAGCTCGATCGAATCGGCTATGCCCAAGAGTAGGCGCAAACTATTTCGCGCCTTGAAGACCTCGGCACGTCGTCCGGCGCTCGGGTTCTTGAGGATGCAGTGACGGGCGAACCGGGAAGACGAACAGGGCTTATGGGTTTCGATAAAGGTGGCCGCGGCAATCGTGGCGGGCGTGGGCGCGACAAGCGCGATGGCTTCGGCGGCGATGACAATTTCGGCGGCGGCGGCTTTGGCGGTGGCGACTTCGGCGGTGGTTTCGGTGGCGGCGGCTTCGGCGGCGGTCGCGGCATGCCCCCCCAGGTCGTTGGCGAAGGCACCGGCGTGGTCAAGTTCTTCAACGCGCAGAAGGGCTTCGGCTTCGTGGTCCGCGATGACGGCGGCGAAGACGTGTTCGTTCACATCTCGGCGGTCGAGCAGGCCGGCCTGAGCGCCCTGGCCGAGGGTCAGCCGCTCGGCTTCACGCTGGTCGATCGCGGTGGCCGTATCTCGGCGACCGAGCTGAAGATCGATGGCGAGCCGATGGCCGTGACCGAGCGCGCTCCGCGTGAGCCGCGCGAGGGTGGCTTCGGCGACCGCGCGCCGCGTGCGGGCGGCAACGATCGTGGCGGCGGCTTCGGCGGCGCGCCGCAGCGTCAGCTGACCGGCGAGAAGGCGACGGGCACCGTCAAGTTCTTCAACGCCATGAAGGGCTTCGGCTTTATCCAGCGCGACGACGGCCAGCCGGACGCGTTCGTCCACATCTCGGCGGTCGAGCGTGCGGGCATGAGCTCGCTGAACGAGGGCGACCGCCTGCAGTTCGAGCTCGAGGTAGACCGTCGCGGCAAGTATGCCGCCGTCAACCTGCAGCAGGGCAGCTGATCCGCTCCACCCGACCAGGGTGGAGCATTGCGACGGCCTGTCCGGTTTCGACCGGGCGGGCCGTTGTGCGTTTGGGGCCATGTCGCCGCTGACAGGCTGGCTGTCGGGTGGACAGGCTTCGTCATCGAGGAGGGATCATGTCGCTCGTGTTGGTCTTGGCCGCCACCATCGCGTTGCGCGCCGATCCCCCGGCCATGACATTTGCCGAGGCCCGGGCGATGACGCCGGCCCAATTGGCCGACGCAGTGCTGGCACCCGGCCATCCGGTGGTCGTGGCGGCCGAAGTCGGGCGGCACGCACCAATGCCGCCGCCGCCGCCCGGCGCCTCCTATCAGACGCCGGTTACCCTGGTCATGGCGGGTGACGTGAGCACGGAGGCGGGTTTTTGCGAGCGGTCGGTCGTACATGTACTGCTGGCGCCAGCCATCTTCCGTGGGATGGCGGCGCCTCTTTCCCCGCCGCTCAGCCTGACGACCGAGCGCACCTATAGTTGGCGCGCCGATGCCCGAGACAGGGGCGAATGTGCCACCGTGCGAAAGCCCTATTTTTCCGTCAGCAAAACGGATGCGTCGCCATCATTCGCGCTGATCCGCCAGTTGGCCACGCTTCAAGCCCGCGCGCGCTCCCATCGATCCCTTCCGGTGCAGATATCGATTGATGATCAATCCGCTCGGATGGCGCGGGATTTTGCGCGCATCAACACGGATCCGGACCTGCGACCAAGCAAGGAGGATATGACGGTGATCACCAGCGGCCGGGTCGCGCTCGCCAAGCTGCCGCTGGATGCCATTGCCTATATCCACCCGAATTCGCTGAGCTATCAGGGCTTGGTCGAACCGGCGGAACGCAGGGACTCGCGGGGGACGCCTCGCGCGCTTGCCACTCTGTTTGCGGGTGGAGAATGGACCGTCGACATGGCACTGGAGAACGGCAGGATTGTCGTCCTGCGGATCATGCGCCGCGTCCCGCCGCCCTTCTAGACATGGCCCTCGACTATATCCTCCCCTAGAACGGATCGCATGGCACCCTTCCTCGCCCCGCTCGCCCTGATCGCCGCCGCGCCCCAGGCCGCCGCACCCGCCACGCCGCGCCCGCCGCTCGTCCAGGTGGAGGTGGTGCGCAGCTACCCGCATGATCGCTCCGCCTTCACCGAGGGACTGATCTGGCACGATGGGGCGCTCTACGAGAGCGTGGGTCGCGAAGGCGAGTCGGAGGTGCGGCGGGTCGACCTCGCCACCGGCCGGGTCGAGCGGCGCGCGCGCATCGACCCGTCGCAGTTCGGCGAGGGGCTCGCCGCCTGGGGCAAGTCGCTGGTCAGCCTGACCTGGCATGACGGTGTCGCCTATCGCTGGGATGCGCGGACGCTCAAGCCGCTCGGCAAGGGCCGCTACACGACCGGCGAGGGCTGGGGGCTGACCAATGACGGCACGTCGCTGATCCAGTCGGACGGGACCGCGACGCTGCACGTGCTCGATCCCAGGACGCTGAAGGAGAAGCGGCGGATCGCGGTGACGCTGAACGGCCGGCCGATCGACCAGATCAACGAGCTGGAATGGGTGGACGGCACGATCCTCGCCAATGTCTGGCACACCCCCTATCTGATCCGGATCGATCCGCGCTCGGGCAAGGTCACGCAGATCGTCGACCTGCGGCCCGTGGTGGCGCAGGTGTCGGTGTCCGATCCGGAGGGGGTGGCCAACGGCATCGCCTATGACCCGGCGACGCGCCGCCTGTTCGTCACGGGTAAGCTCTGGCCGAAGCTGTTCGAGATCAAGCTGAAACCCTGACCCTCGGCCAAGCGTAGACCCGCCGAACCGGAAGGAGCGCCATATGGGCAGGATGATCGACGGACGCTGGCATGCCGGCAAGGTGACGGAGGACAGCGCCGACGGTGCGTTCAAGCGGCAGGATGCCGGCTTTCGGGACTGGGTGACGGCGGATGGCCGACCGGGGCCGGACGGGCAACAGGGCTGGCCGGCGGCGAAGGGGCGCTATCACCTCTATGTCAGCTATGCCTGTCCCTGGGCGCACCGCACGCTGATCGTTCGCGCGCTCAAGGGGCTGGAGGAGATGATCGGCGTCTCCGTGGTCGATCCGGTGATGCTGGAGCAGGGCTGGACATTCGAAACGGAGCGGGGCGGCACCGGCGATCCGCTCCATGGCGCGGATTTCCTGTGGCAGCTCTATGCCCGCGCGCGGGACGGCTATACGGGCAAGGTCACGGTGCCGGTGCTGTGGGACCGCGAGCGCGAGACGATCGTCAGCAACGAAAGTGCGGAGATCATCCGGATGCTGACCCAGGCCTGGGACGGGCTGGGGGCGAGGCCGGGCGACTTCTATCCCACCGAGCATCGCGCGGCGATCGATGCGATCAATGCCGATATCTACGACCGGGTGAACAACGGCGTCTACAAGGCCGGCTTCGCGACCACGCAAAGCGCCTATGAGGAGGCGGTGCTGCCGCTGTTCGAGACGCTCGACCGGCTGGAGGCGCTGCTGGCCAAGCAGGACTGGCTGGTCGGCGCGCGCATGACCGAGGCGGATATCCGCCTGTTCACCACCTTGGTGCGGTTCGACCCGGTCTATGTTGGTCACTTCAAATGCAACATCCGCCGCATCGTCGATTACCCGGCGCTGGAGGCCTATCTGGAACGCATCCTGAGCGATCCGGCGATCGCCGATACGGTGCATCTCGACCATATCCAGACGCATTATTATGCCAGCCACCGCGACCTGAATCCCTGCGGCATCGTACCGGTCGGTCCGGACCTGCCCTGGCGCGGGCTGGTGAAGGGATAGGTCGGCGAGGCGTTCGCGGCGGATCGTTGCTTTCCCACCCGGCAAAGGGCGGGGGTACGAACCGGGGTGAAGGGGGGCGAGCCTTCTCTCCAACACTTCCAATTTGCCGCGCTTTTCCACGTCGGGCGGCCTGTTTGGTTCGACCGTCTCCCCGAACCGGAAACCGCATCGCGCCTATCGTTCGAGCTGCCGCTGTAACGCACCGGACAATTGGCTCGCCGAATAGGGTTTCTTGAGCAGATCCATGCCCTCGGTCCCCTCCGTCGCCAGCGCATGGCTGTACCCGCTGGCAAGGATGACGGGCAGGGCCGGCATGTCGCGGGCAAGCCGCCGGGCCAGTTCGATCCCGCCCATGCCGGGCATGACGACATCGGAGAAGACGATGTCGAAACCGTCTCCATCGTCGCCGAGCTGATCGAGCGCCTCCTCGGCGCTCGTCACCCAGGTGGAGCGGTAACCGAGATCGTCGAGCAGTTGGGTCGCAAAGCGGCCGACATCCATATTGTCCTCCACCACCAGCACGCAGCGTCCCTCGCCGCCCATGGCCTGTGATTGGACGGCGGGCTTTCGCTCCCGGCCCAAGGCATTGGCCTGTGGCAGGTAGAGGGTGAAGGTCGACCCTTCGCCGGCGCTGCTCTGGACGTCGATGTCCCCGCCGGACTGTTTGGCGAAGCCGAACACCTGGCTGAGTCCCAGTCCCGTACCCTTGCCGACGCCCTTGGTGGTGAAGAAGGGCTCGAAGATGCGTTCCAGGTCGCCGGGATCGATCCCGGTGCCGGTATCGGTTAGCGCGATCGCCACGAACCGTCCCATGCCGGGGCCATGGTTCCGGATCGTCGGCATCGACGCGTCACAGCGGAGCCGGATGGTGATGGTGCCCTCGCCATCCATCGCATCCCGGGCATTGACCGCGAGATTGACCAGCGCCGTCTCGAACTGGCTGACATCGGCGAAAATCGTGCAGGTTTCGGCCGGCACGTCATAGCTGACGCGCACGCGGGCCCCGGTGATGCTGTCGAGCATGTCGGAAATCGCTTCGAGGCGATCGCGTACCTCGATCGCCTCCGGTTCCAACGTCTGCCGGCGGGCGAAGGCGAGAAGCTGGCCGGTGAGCTTGGCGGCGCGTTCCGCCGTGCTGCCGATCGCGTCGAGATAGCGTTGGCGCTTCTCCACCGGGAGACCTTCCCGGCGCAGCAGATCTATCGATCCCCGGATGACGGTCAGCAGGTTGTTGAAATCATGCGCGACGCCGCCGGTAAGCTGGCCGATCGCCTCCATCTTCTGGCTTTGGCGCAGCGCATCCTGGGTTCGCTCGAGTTCTTCGCGGCCATGCACTTCGGTGGTGATGTCGAG
This sequence comes from Sphingomonas sp. S-NIH.Pt15_0812, assembly GCF_003951315.1. GTDB lineage: Bacteria > Pseudomonadota > Alphaproteobacteria > Sphingomonadales > Sphingomonadaceae > Sphingomonas. The sequence continues at coordinate 194,118 of NZ_QLJH01000004.1, read as the reverse complement.
CGCGTGGTGGAAACCGCCGATGATGCGGCCATTCTCGTCCCGCAGCGGATTGAAGGCGATCTGCCACACGGGCATGTCGAGCTCGGGGCGTCCGAACGCATCGCGGATGACGAAGCTTTCGCCGGCCAGCGCACGCGCCATGTGTTCGCGTAGCAGCGCGCCCTGCTCGGGCACGACCTGATCGGGCAGGATGTCGCCGATCTGCTGTCGGACGCCATAGACGCGAAAATAGGCGTCCTCATGCGCCTTGTTGAAGGCGGTGATCCGCATGTCCATGTCAAAGGCGGAAACGGGCGATCCGTCCGACTGGACGATGTCCCGGTAGAGGCGCAGCGCGGCCGACCCCTCCTCGATCTGCTCCTCCAGCGTCGCATTGAGCTCGGCCAGTGCCGTTTCGGCGCGACGCCGCTCGGTCAGATCCTTGAACAGGATCGCCACCTGCCGGCCGTCCGCCGGGCCGTTCGGCCAGGCGGAAACCTGAAGATGCTTGCCCATCGACGTCAGTTCCAGTTCGAAATGGATCGGCTCGCCGGTATCGATCACCTGACGATAGGTGGCGATCCACGCCTCGGCTTCGTCCCCGATCATGTCGCGGGCGGTTCGGCCGACCGCATCGGGCAGGCCGCAATGCTTGGAGAAAGCGCCGTTCGCTTCGAGGTGGACGTAATCGGTCAGCCCACCCCTAAGCGTGTCGACGAATTCGATGATGCAGAAGCCTTCGTCCATGGTTTCGAACAGCGCACGGTAGCTTTGCTCGCCGCGATCCCGCTCGCGATACCGTTCAAGCTCCGCCCGGAGCCGATCATTCTCGATCCGCAGACTATCCGGTTCGTTTCGCTCGGCGATCGACATAGGTCCGTTCTAGATGGCGCAAGCCGCCTATGGCGAGCCAAATACTGGGAAATTATCGGCAAGGCGGACATTGGACGGGGCGCGCCGTCGCGCAAAGCCGTCCATCTCCACCAATCCGCCCGGCGGGGACGCGATCGTCGATCCGTTCCGGACCGGTCAGGTCACCAGCGTCTGGAGCGTCGCCAGCCGGTCCGCCTCCTCGGCCGGCTTGTCGAGACGGATGCGGGCGATGCGGGGGAAGCGCATCGCCACGCCGGACTTGTGCCGGCTGGAGGCGTGGATCGAATCGAACGCGATCTCCAGCACCAGCGTCTTCTCCACCTCGCGCACCGGGCCGAACCGATGCACCGTATGCTTGCGCACGAAGCTGTCGAGCATCCGCAATTCCTCGTCGGTGATGCCCGAATAGGCCTTGCCGACCGGGGCCAGCTCGCCCTGCTCGGTCCAGCAGCCGAACGTATAGTCGCTGTAGTAGGAAGAGCGCCGGCCGTTGCCGCGCTGCGCATACATCATCACGCAATCGGCGGTCAGCGGATCGCGCTTCCACTTGTACCACAGCCCGGCGCGGCGGCCGCCCAGATAGGTGGAGTCGCGGCGCTTGAGCATCACGCCCTCGATCGCCGCGTCGCGCGCGCCGGCGCGGATCGCCTCCAGCGCGGTGAAGTCCTCGGCCTCGATCAGCTGCGAAAGGTCGAAGCGTTCGGGGTCGAGGCGCGGCACGAACGCCTCAAGCCGCGCGCGCCGCTCGGTCCAGGGTCGGTCGCGTACATCCTCGGCGCCGTCGAACAGGATGTCGTAGAGGCGCACGAAGGCGGGATAGTCCGCCAGCATCCGCGCCGACACCGTCTTGCGGCCGAGCCGCTGCTGGAGCGCGTTGAAGCTCGCCGCCTCGCCGCCCTGCACCTCGCCCTTCACCATCAGCTCGCCATCGACCACGCCCGGCGTGGCGAAGGCGGCGGCGACATCGGGGAAGCTGCCGGTCACATCGTCGCCGGTGCGACTGTAGAGCCGCGTCTGCCCGGCGACATGGACGATCTGGACCCGGATGCCGTCCCATTTCCACTCGGCGGCATAATCTTCCAGGTCGACGCGCGCATTCTCCAGCCCGTGCGCGAGCATGAAGGGGCGGAAAACGGGGGTGTCGGCGGCGGTCGGCTCGGCCCCGCGCCCCTCGATCCAGTCGAACAGCGCGTCATAGGGCGGCTGGAGGCCGTGCCACAGTTCCTCGACCCGATCGACATCGAGCGCGAAGGCCTGGGCCAGCGCGGTCTTGGCGAGGCGGGCGGACACGCCGATCCGCAGGCCGCCGGTCGCCATCTTGAGCAGTGCGAACCGTTCCTCGCTGTCGAGCCGGTCGAGCATCGCCGCCAGCACGGCCGGCGCATCCGAACGCGACAGGTGGCGCAGCCGCTCCACCGCCTGGGTGACGCTCAGCGGTTCGGGATCGGCCGGCACGACCGGGGCGGGCCAGAGCAGGGCCACCGTCTCGGCGGTATCCCCGACATAGTCGCGGCTCATCCGAAACAGCACCGGATCGACGCGCTCCTCGATCAGCGCACGGATCAGGGCGGGCTTGACGCCCTTCAGGTCGAGATCGCCGGTCAGCGCCGCCATCGCCCAGCCGCGATCGGGATCGGGCGTGGCGCGGAGATAATCGGCGATCAGCTTCAGCTTGGCGTTGCGACCGCGCGTGTAGATCAGCGAATCGAGCAGGGCGGCGAAGGCGTGCATCCCGGCTCAACGCACAGGAGGCACGCCGCGCTCCGCCAAAGCGATCAGTCGACCGCGTCCTTCACCGTCTTGCCCGCGATCAGCCCCAGCACGAGGAAGATCACGAACAGCGCGATGGCGATGAAGAACAGGATCTTGGCGATGCCGACAAAGGCGCCGCCGATGCCGCCAAAGCCGAGGCCGCCGAGCACCAGCCCGACGATGAGGAAGATCACGGCCAGTTTCAGCATGGCGGCACGCTCCTTTTCAGCAGGGACTTAGGACTGGCGGCTGGCCTCGAACAGGAACCAGGCGCGCTCCTCGGCCTGGTCGATCCAGTCGTCGGCCAGGCTGGAGGTGGCGGTGTCTTTCGCCGCCTCGGCCCGCTCGCGCGCATCGCGCAGCGCCTCGACCAGCTTGAGATTGTCCTCGCGCAACTCGGCGAGCATGTCCGCCGGTGCGACGAAATCCTTGTCGTTGTCGACGATCTGCTGGCGGCGGGCGATGTCGCCGATCGAGCGCAACGTGGTGTTGCCGGTCTTGCGCACGCGCTCGGCGATCGCGTCGGTCACGCCCAGGATCTGCGTCGCCTGGTCGTCGAGCATCAGGTGATAGTCGCGGAAGTGCGGGCCCGAGACGTGCCAGTGGAAATTCTTGGTCTTCAGGTACAGCGCATAGCAATCCGCCAGCGCGATGTTGAGCGCATCTCCGGCGGTCTTGGTGTCGTTGCGGTTGAGATCGGTGGGGGTCGCGAGGGCGGGGTCGAGATCGGCCATGATAAGCTCCGGCATGATGTTCCAACGGGTCGGATGCGTAACGATCCGATGCCCGAATGGCTCCCCGCCGGGCCGTTTTCAACCGCGCCGGGCGTTCCGGTCAGCCGGCCAGCCGCACCGAGCAGGCGGCGGCGAAGGATTCGCACGCGGCCAAGTCGCGCCGCTCGCATCGCACCGCATCGCTGAGCAGCGCCAGCCAGCCATGGATCAGCGAGCCGTGCTCGCCCCGCGCCAATGCCGAATCGAGGAAATGGGCGACGGTGACCGCCGGGTCGAGGCCGTTGCGATGCGCGATGGCGCGGATCGCATCGACATCGACGGCCAGGTCGCGGGCGCGGGCATAGGGCGCGCGCACGTCGAGCGCGGCGATTCGCGCGGTCAGGTCGGCCCGCACGCTGTCGAGTCGCGCCGGATCATGGGGCCGTGATTCGCCGTGACCGATCCGCAACGCCTTGCCCATGCCGCCCGCCCTCCTGCCGGAATCCCAACGCGATTCTCGATCCGCACGATGGATGCTTCGTGGTTAACCCTGGGTAAACGCGCATCGGCCCTGACTCGAGCGGTTGACTTTCCGGCGATCCTCCGGCATCCGCCACGGCTGATCGAGCGGTGACCATATGGGTCGGCCGCTCTTGTCTTTTTCAGGATAGGGCTCATGGCCAAGCCGACCACCATCAAGATCAAGCTCGTCAGCACTGCGGACACCGGTTTCTTCTACACCGCGAAGAAGAACCCGCGCACCAAGACCGAGAAGTTCACCTTCAAGAAATATGATCCCGTCGTGCGCAAGCATGTCGAGTTCAAGGAAGCCAAGATCAAGTAAGCGGCACGCGGGCGGCGTCGCCGCCCCGTCCGGTTATCGGATGTGCGACAAGGCCGTGGGTGGTGACGCCCAGGGCCTTTTCGTCGTGCCTGGACGGCGGGTGGCAGCAAGCGACCGGGCGGACCCTCATGCCAGCCCGTTCACCGCCTCCATGAAGCGTGCCAGGCTGATCGGCTTGGAGACATAGGCATCGGCGCCCGCGCCGCGAATCCGATCCTCGTCGTCGCGCCCCGCATAGGCGGTCACCGCCATGATCGGGATGGTGCGAAGCGTCTGGTCGGCCTTGAGCGCCAGGATCAGCTCGTACCCCGTGACGTGCGGCATCTGGATGTCCATCACGATCAGGTCCGGCTCCACCTCGCGCGCGCGCGCCACCGCCTCGCGGCCGTCGCGCACCGGCTCCGCCGCCCATTCATGCGCCCGCAACAGGTCGCAGAACAGCTTCAGGTTGAGCTCGTTATCCTCGACAACCAAGACCTTTTTCGTCACGCGGGTTCCTGTTCTCAGCTGAAGGCGACGATAGGCAATGCAGCGGTCCAGTACAAATCACGACGCAGATACAATAGCATCGGCGCAAATCCTCGCCTTGCGCGCCCTGGCCTGGACCCTGGCGGCGCCCGACCGGGCGCATCGGCTGCTCGATGTGACCGGCCTGACCCCTAATGATTTGAAATCAGGGGCAAGCGAACGGGCAACGCAGGCCGCCGTACTTGGTTTCCTGGAAGGATACGAGCCCGACCTGATCGCCTGTGCGACCGACCTGGACGAGCGGCCCGAGGTGCTGGTCGCCGCCCGCCGCCGGCTGGACGGAGAGGGCGCATGAAGCCGCTGCTCATCACCGATTGCGACGAGGTGCTGCTGCACATGGTGCGGCATTTCCGCACTTGGCTGGACGAGCATCACGACATCGACTTCGCGATCGGCGCGGGCGATTTCGCCACCAGCATGAGGCGCCGCGACGGCAGCGGCGTGATCCCTCAGGCGGAGATGTGGTCGCTGCTCGGCGGCTTTTTCCCGGCCGAGATGGGCCGGCAGACGCTGGTGCCGCACGCGGCCGAGGCCCTGCAGGCGATCGCGACCCGGGCCGATATCGTCATCCTCACCAATCTGCTCGACGATTGCCGCCAGCCCCGCGTCGCGCAGCTCGCCGCTTTCGGCATCGCGCATCGGGTGGTCTGCAACCAGGGCGGCAAGGGCCCGGCCGTTGCGGCGCTGCTGGCCGAACATGGCGGCGCGGACGGGCCGCCGGTGGCGGTGTTCGTCGACGACATCGCCGGCCATCACGAATCGGTCGCGCGCGATGCGCCGGGCGTCCACCGGCTGCACCTGATCGCCGATGCCGAACTGGCGGTGGCGATGCCGCCGGCCCCCTTCGCCCATGCCCGGATCGACGACTGGCGCGAGGCGCTGCCGTGGATCCAGGCGCGATTCGCGGGCGGGGTGCCGGCGGCGGCCTGACCGGCTTACTTCTTCGGCGCGGCGGGCCTGGCGCGAGCGGTGGTGATCTGGCTGATCGCGGTCAGCTCGCGACCGCAGCGTGCCGCCTCGGTGCCGACATTGATCTTGGCGGCCTGCGCCTGCTGCGCCGCGCGGGTCAGCGTGGCGGGGATGTCGAGGCCGGCGTTGCGGCCCTTGAGCTTGCCGACATAATACATGCTGCCGGCGCGTAGCGCGGACAGCTTGTCCGCCGGCTGGTTGGGCTGCGAGGCGATGAAGCCCAGGACGACGACGCAGCGCGCATCGCCCGCCTCCGGGCTGAGCGGGGCCTGCGCCAGTGCGGCCGGTGCCAGGGCAAGGGAGGCCAGCAGGGCGGCGATCGGCTTGAGCGACATGGAGAGACGTCCTTTTCGTGAGGGGGCCGGCATAGGCGCTCCACCGGAACGGGCCAAGAGGCGGGTCCTGGCGCGATTCCATGCCATCCGGCGCTTGCGCTGGCGGCTGCCAGACGGCATGGCACGGAAATGGTTCCCTTTTCGTTCGGTGGACAGGCGCTGGCGGCGCTGGCGGAAGGCGCGGTCTTCTGGCCGTCCCGGCGCGCGCTGCTCGTCGCCGACCTGCATCTGGAGAAGGCGAGCTGGTTCGCCGGACGCGGGCAGATGCTGCCGCCCTATGATTCGCTGGCGACGCTGGAAGCGCTGACGACGCTGGTCGAGCGGTGCGGCGCGACCGAGATCTGGTGCCTGGGCGACAGTTTCCACGATGTCGGCGGCTGCGATCGCCTGCCCCAGGCGGCGCAGGACCGGTTGCGGGCGCTGACCGGTGCGACGCACTGGACCTGGATCACCGGCAATCACGATCCCGCGATCCTCGATCGCTGCGGCGGCGAAGTGGTGGAAGAGGCGCTGGTCGATGGCCTGGTGCTGCGCCACGAAGCCGATCCGGCCGAGTCGCGTCCCGAACTGTCGGGCCATTTCCACCCCAAGTTGCGCGTGCGGGTGCGCGGCAAGCAGGTGGCGCGCCGCTGCTTCGTGGCCAGCGCCGCCAAGCTGGTGCTGCCCGCCTTCGGGTCGTTGACCGGTGGACTGGATGTCGACCATCCGGAAATCCGCCGCGCGGTGGGTGGCCGGGCGGAGGCGCTGGTGCCGGTCGCGGACCGGTTGCTGCGCTTCCCGATCGCGGCCTAGCGTCCCCGCCTAGCGCGCCAGCGTCGGGAACCCGGCGCGGAAGGCCGCGACCTTGGGCTTGTCCCAGGTGACGATATAGGGATGACCGGGATTCCGGTCGAAGAAATCCTGGTGATAGGCTTCGGCCGGGTAGAAGCGGCCTTGCTCCAATTTCGTGGCGATCGGGCGCTGGAAGCTGTGCGCCGCGGTCAGTTGCGCGACATAGGCGCGTGCCACGGCCGCCTGCTGCGGCGTCTGGGGGAAGATCGCCGAACGATAGCTGGGACCGCTGTCCGGGCCTTGGCGATCGACCTGCGTCGGATCATGCGCGATCGAGAAATAGACGCGCAGCAGCGTCGCATAGCTGACCCGGCCGGGATCGTAGCTGATGCGGATCGCCTCGGCATGGCCGGTGCGCTCGCTGGACACGGCGGGATAATTGGCGGTGGCGGCCGTGCCGCCCGCATAGCCGGCGGTGACGGAACGGACACCCTTCACGCGCCGGAACACCGCTTCCATGCCCCAGAAACAGCCGCCCGCCAGCACGGCGGTCTGCGGCGCGGCGGCGGCAGGCACATCGACCTTGGCGGTCGGCAGCAGCACCGCGCGTTCCGCATCCGCCCGGCCGGTGGTCACCAGGGCGGCGATCCCGATCAGGCCGGCAGCGGCAGCGGCGGCGCGAATCACCTCAGCGCGTCTCCGCGACATGGGCGGGGGCGGGGGCGGGGGCCGGGAAGGCGGAGGGCGTGTCGCTCGGATGCAGCGCGAACAGACCGATCGCACCGAGCACGAAGCCACCGGCGAACTGCCATACGAAGCTGGATTTGAACGACTTCAACATAAAACCTTGCCTTGCAGGGAACCACCGGGTCCCGGTGGCGAAGGGAACATCCGCCATATCGGGCCGCAGCCCTGACACGACAAGACGATGACGGGAAACATAGCGTTGCAGGATGAACGCGCCGTGGGCGGCCCGTTCATCCTGCATTAGCCTTGGAAGGAGGGAACGGGCGGTCCGGGCCGCCCGTACGAGGTCAGCGCAGCGCGGCGCAGGCCTCCGCGATCCGCGCGCACGCTTCGGTCAGCAGCGCGTCGGAGGTGGCGTAGCTGATCCGCATCGCCGGCGACAGGCCGAACGCCGCGCCCTGCACCGCCGCGACCCGCGCCTCGTCGAGCAGATAGGTGACGAACGCCTCGTCATCGGCGATCACGACGCCCTTGGGCGTGGTCTTGCCGATCAGCGGCGCGAAGGACGGATAGACGTAGAAGGCCCCCTCCGGCGTCGGGCAGGACATGCCGGGGATCGCGTTCAGCGCCGACACCACCAGGTCGCGGCGGACGCGGAACGCCTCGTTGCGCGCGGCCAGGAACGACTGGTCGCCGGTCAGCGCCGCCACCGCCGCCGCCTGCGCGACCGAGCAGGGGTTGCTGGTCGACTGCGACTGGAGCTTGGCCATGGCCTTGATCAGCCAGGGCGCGCCGCCGGCATAGCCGATCCGCCAGCCGGTCATCGAATAGGCCTTGGAACAGCCATTGACGGTCAGCGTGCGCTCGTAGAGCTCGGGCACCACCTCGGCGATCGTCGCGAAGCGGAAGCCGTCATAGACGATATGCTCGTACATATCGTCGGCCAGCACCCAAACCTGCGGGTGGCGCAGCAGCACCGCGCCCAGCGCCTTCAGCTCGTCGGCCGAATAGGCGGCGCCGGTCGGGTTGGAGGGCGAGTTGAGGATCACCCACTTGGTGCGCGGGGTGATCGCCGCCTCCAACGCCTCCGGCGACAGCTTGTAATTCTGCTCGGGCCCAGCCGGCGCGATCACCGGCGTGCCGCCCGCGAACTGGACGATGTCGGGATAGCTGACCCAATAGGGGGCGGGGATCACGACCACGTCGCCCGCCTGCACGGTGGCGACCAGCGCGTTGAACAGCGTGTGCTTGCCGCCGACATTCACGCTGATCTGATCGGGGGTGTAGGTCAGGTGGTTGTCGCGCGCGAACTTGGCGACGATCGCCTCCTTCAGCTCGGCGGTGCCGTCGACGTTGGTGTATTTGGTCTGACCGCGACGGATCGCCTCGATCGCCGCCTCCTTGACGAAATCGGGCGTGTCGAAATCCGGCTCGCCCGCACCCAGGCCGATCACGTCCACGCCGGCCCGCTTCAACGCGTTGACGCGGGCGGTGACGCCGAGCGTGGGAGACGGGCTGATGCGATCGAGGGCGGCGGAGGTGTTCATGGAGCCGATGCCTTAATGAGAGGGCGGCGGCGCTATAGCGGCAGGGCGGGGGATTTCGCAACCGCAACGAACCGTGCCGGCATCAAACCCCGAAGCGCATTGCCGAGCAGGATCTGGGGCGGCAGGTCGGCGCGGGTCAGCACCGCTTCCCGCGCCTCGCCCCGCGCCAGCAGCTCCTCGCGCAGCACGCCCGGCAACAGGCCGCCGGCCGGCGGCGTCAGCAGCCCGCCGTCCCGCGGCACGAAGAGGTTGGTGAAGCTGCCCTCCGTCACCGATCCGTCGGGCCGTTCGAACAGCACCTCGTCCGTCCCCGCCGCCGCACGGGCGCGATCGTAGAAGCCGCGGTCGCTGGTCTTGTGGCACAGGCGCAGATCGTCGGGCGCGACCGGCAGCGGCACGATGGCGACGGAAAGCGGCGCGGTGGGCGCGGGCGGCATCGGCATGGTCTCCACCGCCACCGCGCCGCTCGGCGACAGCATCAGCCGCACGCGGCGCGCCTGGCGCAGGCGGAAGGTCGCGGCCTGCAACTCGTTGCGCGCGCCATGCCGGTGGAAATCGAAGCCCAGCGCGGCCGCGCTCGCCTTCATCCGCGCTAGATGGCGGTCGAGCAGTGCGATCCCCGCTTCGGGGTCGAAGGCCATGGTTTCGATCAGGTCGAACACCCTTTGTCCGTCGCCCACGAAGGCGGCCTTGGCAAGGCATTCATTCCATTCATTTTCCGGAACGGAATCGGCGACGATTCCGGCCCCCAGCGACAGGCTGGCCACGCGGTCGCCGCCCCGGATCGTCAGGGTGCGGATCGCCACGTTGAAGGCGGCATCGCCGGTCGAATCGACATGGCCGATCGACCCGGTATAGAGGCCGCGCGGCCGCGCCTCGATCGCGGCGATCGCCTGCATCGCGCGCAATTTCGGCGCGCCGGTGATCGATCCGCAGGGAAAGCCCGCCGCCAGCACGTCGACCGCATCGCGGCCGGGGGCGAGTCGCGCGGTGACGGTGGAGGTCATCTGGTGGACGGTCGGATAGGTCTCCACCGCGAACAGGTCGGGCACCGCGACCGATCCGGGCACCGCCACGCGCGACAGGTCGTTGCGCATCAGGTCGACGATCATCAGGTTTTCGGCGCGCTGCTTGGCGTCGCGGCGAAGCGCGGCGGCGAGCGCTCGATCCGCCGTCTCGGTCGTACCCCGGCGGGCGGTGCCCTTCATCGGCCGGCAGGTCAGCCGGTCGCCCCGGATCGCGACGAACAATTCGGGCGACAGGCTGAGCAGTCGGTCGCGCCCGGTGTCGATCAACGCCCCCCAGCCGGCCCCTGCCCGCGCGCGCAGGGCGGCATAGATGGACAGCGGATCGCCCGCGATGCGGGCGGTGGCGCGGAAGCTGAGATTGGCCTGGTAGAGATCGCCCGCCGCGATCAGCTCCAGCACCTCGCGCACCTGCCCCTCATAGCGCGCCTGCGGGACATCGGGCTCCGGCGCGCCGATCCAGCCGCCCGCCGGATCGGGCAGCAGCGTGGCGGCGTCGACCGTCTCCCATCCCCGGAACAGCCCGAACCACAGGAGCGGCGCGTCGATCGCGGGGGGAGGGCCCAGTTTCGGCTCGAAGGCGTGACCCGCTTCATAGGATAGATAGCCCGCCGCATCGAAGCCGTCCGCCAGCCCCGCGCGCAGCCGGTCGAGCGCCGCCGGCACCGCCGCCAGGTCATGGGTTTCGATCACCGCCACCGGCCGGCGATACAGGCGGGTGCGCGCGGGGGCCTGCGCATCGTCGAGCAGGACGAAGGGCGCGGTCAGCGGCGCATCGACCCGTCGATCGGGCGCGGGGTCTGGACGAACACCGGAACACATCGTCTGGATTTAGGCCGGTGCGCCGGCTTTGTCGCCTGTGTCCCCTACGGATGGGGATCAGGCGGCGTTGCTCTCGATCCCCAGTTCGGCGAGCTTGCGATACAGGGTCGAGCGACCGATGCCGAGCCGGCGCGCCACCTCGGTCATGCGACCGCGATAATGGCCGATCGCGAGGCGGATCACGTCCGCCTCGATATCCTCCAGCAGCCGCATATGCCCGTCCGGGCGGAAGAGCTGCACGCCGCCGCCCTCGACCGCCGAAGCGCTGCGACGGCCGCCCATCATCGCGATCTGCGGGAAGTCGGCGGCGGTCAGCGCATCGCCCTCGCATAGCACCGCCGCGCGGAAGAGCGCGTTCTGCAACTGGCGGACATTGCCCGGCCAGTCATAGGCGCACAGCAGGTGCAGCGCGTCGTCGGTGATGCCCAGCGGGCGCAGGCCGGGCTGACGCGCGATGCGGGCGAGCAGATGGCGGGCCAGCGCCGGCACGTCGCTCAACCGGTCGCGCAAGGGCGGAATGGCGACCTGCACCACGTTCAGCCGGTAATAGAGATCCTCGCGGAACCGGCCCGCCTCGACCTCCTCGGCCAGGCGGCGGTTGGTCGCGGCGATCACGCGCACGTCGACGGTGCGGGCATGGCGCGCGCCCAGCGGGTGGATCTCGCCCTCCTGCAACACGCGCAGCAGCTTGACCTGCGCGTCGAGCGGCATGTCGCCGACCTCGTCCAGGAACAGCGTCCCGCCGTCCGCTTCCTGGAAGCGGCCGATCTTGCGCTCGAACGCGCCGGTGAACGCGCCCTTCTCATGGCCGAACAGTTCCGACTCGACCAGATTGGCGGGGATCGCGCCGCAATTGACCGCGACCATCGGCTTGCGCGCGCGCGGGGATGCGGCATGGATCGCTTCCGCCACCACTTCCTTGCCGACGCCGCTTTCGCCCTCCAGCAGCACGGGCACGCGGGCACGCGCCGCCTTGGCCGCGATCGCCAGCGCGGCGCGGAAATCGGGGGCGGAGCCGACGATCTCGTCGAACGCCAGCAAGGCCGGGATCTTCTCGGTCAGCGGGCGCAGCTCGCCCGCCGCGCTGCCCGCCACCGCCGCCTCCAGCGCGGCGAGCAGGCGTTCGGGGGCCAGCGGCTTGACCAGGAAATCGGTCGCGCCCGCGCGCATCGCCGCCACCGCCTGGGCGACCGAGCCATTGGCGGTCAGCATCAGGATCGGCAGCGTCGGGCGGCGTTCGCGCAACTCGGCGATCAGCGCATTGGCATCCTGTTCGCCCGCCCAATGGTCGAGGAGGATCGCATCGAGCTGGCCCCCCTCCGGCGTGCCGAGCATCGCCATCGCCATATCGGCATCGGCGGCGAACAAGGCGCGCCAGCCCGCCCGCGCCGCCAGCGCCGCGACGAGTCGCCGCTGCGCGGGTTCGTCGTCGATCAGTAGAAGCAGCCGCTGTCCGTTACGCGTCATTCTCGCCCTACCTCGTCCCGGTTCGGTACGGGGTGTAGGCCGCATCAGGTAAAGGCAGCCTTAATCGCGCACCTGCGCCGTCGGCGCCCCCCGGAGCCTAAGGCCGCCTTAGGGGAACATGTCCGTTCTGGCTAGATCAAGGTTAATGATCCGCTTCACCCTATCCTGGAAAGGGGGGAACAGGCTTGAGCGATTCGGCTCGCGAGTCTAGGCTCGGGCGCAGAACAGACAGGGCAGAGGGTCACATGGCGGGAAGCGACGCGGACCATGGTGCGGGCGGGGGTGCTGGCCACAAGGTGGCCGGAGGCGATCTCGGTGCGCATGTGACCGACTATGCCCGGATGATCGGGATGTTGAAATGGGGCGCGGTCGCGGTGGCGGCCATCGTCGCCTGCGTCATCTGGCTGATCGCCTGACGCCATGAAGATCGCCGTCCTCCACGAAACGGCGGAGGGCGAAACCCGCGTCGCCGCCACGCCGGAAACCGTCCGCAAGCTCCTGGGCCTGGGCGCTCAGGTCGGCGTCGAACGCGGGGCCGGGACCGCCGCCGGCTGTATCGATGAGGATTATACCGCCGCCGGCGCGTCGGTCGCGGACCGGGCCGGCGTGCTGGCGGGCGCGGAACTGGTGCTGGGCGTGCGCGGCCCCGATCCCGCCGGGCTCGGCGGCACCGCGCCCGGCGCCTGGCTGGTCGCCGCGCTCGACCCGCTGGGCGCGGACGGTCGCGCGCGGGCGGAGGGCTATGCCGCGCTGGGGCTGGAGGCGCTGGCGATGGAGTGGATGCCGCGAATCACCCGCGCCCAGTCGATGGACATCCTGTCCTCGCAATCCAATCTGGCCGGCTACAAGGCGGTGCTGGACGCCGCGTCGGAATATGGCCGCGCCCTGCCGATGATGATGACCGCCGCCGGCACCATCGCCGCCGCGCGTGTCTTCGTGATGGGCGTCGGCGTCGCCGGGTTGCAGGCGATCGCCACCGCGCGCCGGCTGGGCGCGCAGGTCTCCGCCACCGATGTCCGCTCCGCCACGCGCGAGCAGATCCAGTCGCTGGGCGCCAGGCCGATCTTCGTCGAGCAGGTCGCCGGCATCGAGGGCGAGGGGCAGGGCGGCTATGCCGGCGAGACCAGCGCCGAATATCAGGTGGCGCAGGCGGCGCTCGTCTCCGGCCATATCGCCCGGCAGGACATCGTCATCACCACCGCGCTGATCCCCGGCCGGCCCGCGCCGCGCCTGATCAGCGCGGCGCAACTGGCGACGATGCGGCCGGGCAGCGTGGTGGTCGACCTGGCGGTGGAGCAGGGTGGCAATGTCGAGGGCGCGGTGCCGGGCGCGATCGTGCGCCGGGGCGGCGTGACGATCATCGGCCATCGCAACATGCCCGCCCGGCTGGCGGCGGACGCCTCGGCGCTGTTCGCGCGCAACCTGTTCAATTTCGTCAGCGCCTTCTGGGACAAGGAGGCCGGCCGTCCCGTCCTGCCCGATGGCGACCCGATCGCCGAGGCGATCCGCCTGACCCGCGGCGGGGCGGTGGTGTCGGAACGGCTGCGGGGATGATGCGTCGCGACGCCATTCCTTCCCCGGACGGGGATGATGGACTTCGGCGTCCCTCCGGGCGGCCAGGATCATGTCCGGGGGATATGGGTTCGTTCACATGGATGCGCGCGCAGGGCGTGACGGAGATGCCTCAATGACCTTCATCGCCATCCTCTCCATCTTCGTGCTGGCCTGTTTCGTCGGCTATTTCGTCGTCTGGTCGGTGACCCCGGCGCTGCACACGCCGCTGATGGCGGTGACCAATGCCATCTCCTCGGTCATCATCGTCGGCGCGCTGGTCGCGGCCGCCGCGGCGGGGTCGGGCATGGCCAGGGCGCTGGGACTGGCGGCGGTGGTGCTGGCCAGCATCAACATCTTCGGCGGCTTCGCGGTGACGCAGCGGATGCTGGCCATGTACAAGAAGAAGGAGCGCCCCGCCAAGTGAACGGGGCCCATATCAGGCCGGTGACGGGGGAGAGGCGAAATGCATGAGGTAGCGGCCAACCCCTGGGTGGCCTTCGCCTATCTGGTGGCGGGGGTGTGCTTCATCCTGGCGCTGCGCGGCCTGTCCAGCCCGGCGAGCAGCCAGCGCGGCAACCGGCTGGGCATGATCGGCATGACCATCGCGGTGGTCACGACGCTGGTGACGCATGTGCCGGGGGTATCGCTGTGCACGACGGAGGGCTGTTCTCTGGGCCGTTTCGAGGTCGATGGGATCGCCATTCTCGAAATCGTCGCGGCCATCGGTCTGGGCGCCGCGATCGGCATCGTCACCGCCCGGCGGATCGCGATGACGGCGATGCCGCAACTGGTCGCCGCCTTCCACTCGCTGGTCGGGCTGGCGGCGGTGCTGGTCGGGGTCGCGGCCTATCTCAACCCCATGGCGTTCGGCATCGCCGAACTGGTCACGCCGATGATCGGCCAGCCCTTCGCGACGATCCACACCGCCAGCCGCATCGAGATGGCGCTGGGCGTCGCGATCGGCGCGATCACCTTTTCGGGCAGCGTCATCGCCTTCCTGAAGCTCAACGGCAATATGGGCGGCAAGCCGATCCTGCTGCCCGCGCGCCATGCGATCAACCTGGCGATCCTGGTCGCGATCGTCGGACTGGTCGGGCTGTTCGCGCAGGATCAGGCCCCCTGGGCGTTCTGGACGATCACCATCCTGTCCTTCGCCATCGGCTTCCTGCTGATCGTGCCGATCGGCGGCGCGGACATGCCGGTCGTGGTGTCGATGCTGAACAGCTATTCCGGCTGGGCGGCGGCGGCGATGGGCTTCACGCTGGGCAATGGCGCGATGATCATCACCGGCGCGCTGGTCGGCGCGTCGGGGGCGATCCTCTCCTACATCATGTGCCGGGCGATGAACCGCAGCTTCCTGAGCGTGATCGCGGGCGGCTTCGGCGCGGCGTCCGGCGGCGAGGCGGCGGGCGGCGCGGGCGTCGACCGGCCGTGGAAGCGCGGTTCGGCCGAGGATGCCGCCTTCCTGATGAGCCAGGCCGAACAGGTGGTGATCGTGCCCGGATACGGCATGGCGGTGGCGCAGGCGCAGCATGCGTTGCGCGAAATGGCCGATCGGTTGAAGGCGGAGGGGGTGCGCGTCAAATACGCCATCCATCCCGTGGCCGGACGAATGCCGGGTCATATGAATGTCCTGCTCGCCGAGGCCAATGTTCCTTATGACGAAGTCTTTGAACTGGAAGACATCAATGGCGATTTCGCACAGACGGATGTTGCGTTCGTCATCGGCGCCAACGACGTGACCAATCCCGCCGCCAAGACCGACAAGTCCTCGCCGATCTACGGCATGCCGGTCCTCGATGTCGAGAAAGCGCGTAACGTATTGTTCATCAAGCGATCCATGGGCGGTGTCGGCTATGCTGGTGTCGACAACGAGCTTTTCTACCGCGACAATACGATGATGCTGCTTGCCGATGCGAAGAAGATGGTGGAGGAGATCGTCAAAGCCCTGGGCTGACGGGCGACGATCGGGGGACGAAGCGTGATGGATGGAGTAGCGGCGGGCGACACGTTCGACGTGGTGTTGGTCGCGACGCCGGATGCCCGGCCCGAGGCGGAGGAGGTGATCACCTATGCCGGCGGGCGGCTGGTCCATGCCGTCGACTGGTCCTACGCCACCGATCTGGGCGCGGCAGTGATCGACCGGCCGGTGCTGATGCTGGCGGCGGAGGGCATCGACGAGGACCGGTTGCTGGCGGCGCTGCCCGCGATCCGGGACGTGGCCGAGCGCGACGATCTGAATGTCGTCGCGACCTTTGCCGTCAACCAGATCGATATCGTGGCCGGCGCGCTGATCGGCCTGCGCGTGCAGTTGCTCTGCGACGTCAGCTTCGCCGAATGGGTCGGCGAACTCGCGGTCGCGGGGCGGATGACGTTGGAGAGCGGCCTTTCCGATCGCTGGCGTGAGGATGATGGCGACCGGTTGCGCCGGGTGAATGCGGAGATCGCGCGCATCGCCGAACTGCTGACGCGCCTGGCCACGCGCGACCGCGACATCAACGACGATGGCGACGAGGTCGGCGATCGCCGCCAGAGCTTCAGCATCGAGCCGATCGCCGTCGAGATCGATCCCCAGGTGATTCGCCAGACCATCCGGGCGCGGCGGATGCGCGAGACCTTCCTGGGCAAGAACCTGTTCGAGGACCCGGCCTGGGACATGCTGCTCGACCTGTTCGCCGCCCGGCTGGAGCAGAACCGCGTCTCCGTCTCCAGCCTGTGCATCGCGGCGGCGGTGCCCTCGACCACGGCGCTCCGCTGGATCAGCCGCCTGACCGAGGCCGGGTTGCTGGAGCGGCATCCCGACCCCGCCGATCGCCGCCGCGCCTTCCTGGCGCTCAGCGCCCGCGCCGAACGCGGGATGCGCGCCTATGTCGCGGCATTGCGCAAGGCGGGGCTGCCGATCGTCTGATCGGCGGCGGCCGACACCATCCCGCGATCGTGATGGCTTCGGCAAGGTCGCGGCCCGTATCCAGGCCCAGCACGGCTTTAGCCCAGCGCTGACAAGAGCGGTCGATGCGCCCCTGGTCCGGGGGGCTTTCTCTTCCCGAACCTTGGCGGCTGACGCCATGCCGATTGGGAAATCGCGCCAGCGCTGCGGCCGCGCCAGGCAAAAACCGAGCATTTCCGCCGTTTCCAAAATTGGCACGCGCCATGCAAAGTCCCGGATGACCGCAGCGACCTTCCGTTGCCCGGTCAAAAAGGGAAAACCACCATGTTCAACTTCCAGTCCGCCCAGCGCTTCGTCACCACCTCGGTCGCCGCGCTGGTCTTCGCCGCCATCGCCGTCTCGGCTGCCGTGCCGGTCCTGCCGATCGCCTGAGTGCGATCCGGCCTCCTCCCACCGGGATCTGCTCCGATGCGCCACAATCTCCTGCTCACCCTCACCGGCCTGATCGCGGCCCTGACCGCGATCGGGGCCGTCGCGCCGACGCCCTTCGCCTGAACGTTCAGGCCAGGGCGCCGCTCGGCCCCACCGCTCCGATCGGGGCGAGCGCCTCGCGCGAATAGGTGCCGACCAGCAGCCCGGCCGCCAGGACATGGCCCGCCATCGCCGCGATCAGCGCGGTCCGGCCGGGATCATGCCCCTCCAGCACCGCTCCACCATCCAGCGCGAAGAGCTGGAACGCATAACGATGCTCACCATGGCCGGTCGGCGGATCGGGCGGCAGCCAGCCCTGCCGGCGATAGGAATTACGTCCGACATCGCGGCCCTCGGCATCGCCCTCGCCATCATCGACGATCGCGCCTTCCGCCAGGCCGCCATCGTCGGGCGACAGGCCCCAGACGACCGCGTGGACCAGCGGCTGCGGCGTCGGCGAATCGGCATCCTCGACCAGCAGCGCCAGGCTGGCGGCGCCGACCGGCAGGTCGCGCCACAGCAGGGGCGGCGACACGCCTTCGCCATCATCGGTGAAGCGCACGGGCAGCCGCGCCCCATCGGCAAAGGCCGGGCTGTCCAGCGTCAGCCGCGTCGCCACGGTCAGTTCCGGTCGCGCGATCGCCAGCGCGTCGGCACCGGCGCGCCAGTTGCTCAACGCCTGTCCCAGCCAATGGGGCATGTTCTCCAGCATCGATGCGGCTCCTTGCTATCTGTCGGTCAGGCCTGCGGACAATCGCCGGGCCGGCTCTGCGTTCCCGCGCGGCTCATCCAGCGGCTGGCGTCGCCCATCGTGGCGGCGTCATGGTGGCAGACCATCGCCTTGCCGCGGTCGCCGTCGCCGGGGACCAGCACCGTCCAGTCGTGATCGCCGCAATTATGCGGTTCGCAGCCATGCGCGGCGATCATCCCGCCCGTCGCGAAGATCGGCACCGCCACCGTGTCGCGGCCGGTGATCCGGTGGCGCAGCTTTTCGTCGGCGACCGCGTCGATCAGGGCATTGGCGACCTCGGTCCGGTCGAAGAAGGACACGCCCTCGACCGCGTCCTGCGGATAATGGCCGACATAGGCGGAGAGCGGCGTGCGATTGGCCTGGCCCGCGACCGGCGTCGGCGCCCGCGTGACGGGGGGCACGAAATTGCCGGGCGCCGCTTCGCTGACGTCCGGCTCCTTCTTCCCGCATCCCGCAAGCGTCGCGGTCAGGGCCAGCATCGCGAAGGGGAGGAGAATGCTGCGCTTCATGCCGATGCTCCGGTGGACAAGGCCGGCACGCGGCCGGAGGGGACACAGGTGGAACGAACGTCCAGGCCCGTCACGGGTTGCGCGACGGGGGCGCGATCCCATGTGGAGGCCATGGCCCATGACCTATCCCGCTTCGTCGCCGCGCAGGCCGATGTCCACGCCACCGCGCTTGCCGAACTGCGTGCCGGCGCCAAGCGCAGCCATTGGATGTGGTTCATCTTTCCGCAGATCGCCGGGCTGGGCCAGAGCCCGATGGCGCGGCGCTACGCCATCGCCTCCGCCGAGGAGGCGCGCGCCTATCTGGCGCATCCGCTGCTCGGGCCCCGGTTGATCGAGGCGACCAATGCGGTGGTCGCGGCCCAGGGCAGCGCGGAAGCGATCCTAGGCGGGATCGACGCGATCAAGCTCCGGTCCTCGCTGACGCTGTTCGCCGCCATCGCCGACGACCCGACGCCGTTCCAGGCGGGGCTCGATCGATTCTACGACGGAGCGCCCGACCCGGCGACGCTGGCGCTGCTCTGATCCATCTCGGGCAACTGCGCCGCTTCCAATACCGCGCGCATCGCGGGCGGCAGGCCGTCCGCCGCCCGGCTGGCGACCAGCACCGTGTCGCAGGTGGCGAGCGCGACGCCGTCCTGGAACATGGTCGACAGCATCTGCCAGCTCCGTCCGCCGATCGGCCCGACCGCGGTGGCGATCTCGACATCGCTGGGGAAGTGCCCCTCCGCCAGATAGTTCAGCTCGACCTTGGCGACCAGGAAGCGCAGGTCGTGCCACCGGTCGAGCGCGATGCCGGCATTGAAGCGCACCCGCGCGCTTTCGAACAGCGCGGCATAGGCGACGTTGTTGATATGCCCGTTGGGGTCGAGATCCTGATAGCGCGTCTGGAACAGCGTGCGGTGCGCGAAGCGATCGGCGTCGAGGCGCCAGGGGGCGGGACGGGACATGACGGCGATCAGCCCAGCGCCTCGACCTGCTCGGCCAATTCCAGCCAGCGCATCTCGGCCGCGTCCTTTTCGTCGCGCGCCGCCGCGATGGCCCTGTTCAGCCGGTCGAAGCCGGCGGGATCGCGCGTGTAGAGGTCGGGATCGCCCAGCTTCGCCTCGTCGCGCGCGATCTGCGCGTCCAGCTCCTCGATCCGCTTGGGCAACAGGTCATAGTCGCGCTGGTCCTTGTAGGACAGCTTGCGCGCCGGGGCCGTCACCCTGGGGCGGGGGCGGCGGCGCGGCGGCGGGCCGGCTCGCCTTGCGCCCCTCGACCTTCGGCTTGCGACGGCGTTCCCAATCGTCATAGCCGCCATGCACCACGTCCACCGCGCCGCTGCCGTCCAGCCCCAGGGTGACGGTGACGGTGCGGTCGAGGAAGTCGCGGTCGTGGCTGACGATCAGCACCGTGCCGGCATAATCGGCGATCACCTCCTGGAGCAGGTCGAGCGTCTCCAGGTCGAGATCGTTGGTCGGCTCGTCGAGCACCAGCAGGTTGGAGGCGCGGGCGAACTCGCGCGCCAGCAACAGGCGCGATCGCTCGCCGCCCGACAGCGTCCCCACCTTCGCCTCGGCCAGCGAGGGATCGAACAGGAATTCCTTGAGATAGCCATGGATATGCTTGCGCGTGCCGAGCACGTCGATCCAGTCATTGCCATCGGCCAGCACGTCGCGGACGCGCTTGTCCGGGGCCATCAGCTTGCGCTGCTGGTCGATGATGATGCCGTCCAGCGTCTTGGCGATCTTCACGGTGCCGCTATCCGGCTGGATCTCGCCGGTCAGCAATTTCAGCAGCGTCGTCTTGCCCGCGCCGTTCGCGCCGACGATGCCGATCCGGTCGCGACGGGTGACGCGCAGGTTGAGGTCGCGGATGATCGCGCGGTCGCCGTACGACTTGCCGACATGCTCGGCGTCGATCACCACCTTGGTCTTCACGTCGTCGCTGCCCATCGCCAGCGCGGCGGTGCCCTGCGGCCCCTCCATCGCGGCGCGTTCGGCGCGCATCTCCTTCAGCTTGGTGAGACGCCCCTGGTTGCGACGACGGCGGCCGGTGACGCCGCGTTGCAGCCAATGCTCCTCGATCTTGAGACGCGCGTCGAGCCGCTCGGCGGCGCGCTGTTCCTCGGCATAGACCTGCTCGGTCCACGCCTCGAACCCGCCGAATCCGATCTCGGCCCGGCGCACCGTGCCGCGGTCCAGCCACAAGGTTTGGCGGGTCAGCCGGGTCAGGAAGGTGCGGTCGTGGCTGATCACCACGAACGCGCCGTTGTAGCGGCCCAGCCATTGCTCCAGCCAGTCGATCGCGGCGATGTCGAGATGGTTGGTCGGCTCGTCGAGCAGCAGCACGTCGGGCTCCAGCGCCAGCGCGCGGACGATCGCGGCGCGTCGGCGCTCGCCGCCGCTGGCGGACGATGCCTCGCGCGACAGGTCGATGCCGAGCTGGTCGGCGATCGCCGCGGCCTCGTGCGCGGCCGGGGCGATGTCGCCATGCAGGACATAGTCCTCCAGCGTCGCGAAGCGCGACACGTCGGGGTCCTGCTCCAGCATCACGACATGGGTGCCGGGCACGATGGTGCGGCGGCCCTCGTCCGCCTCGACCGATCCGGCAAGCAGGCGGAGCAGCGTCGACTTGCCCGCGCCGTTGCGGCCGATCAGCGCCAGCCGGTCACGCGGGCCGATCTGGATGTCGAGTTGGCGGAACAGCCAGCCCGATCCTTGGATCAAGCCAAGGTCTTCGAAGGAGAGAATAGGTGCGGCCATGCGTCGCCACCTAAGACGCCTGTGGCCGATCGGCAACAGCAACCGCGACCGACAAGGCATTCACAGGCGGTTCAATGCCCCTTAGCTATGGCGTCCAGCGATGCGAATCCTCCTGCCCCTTGCGCTGCTGGCCGCCACGGCCCCCGCGATCGCGCCGGCCCAGTCGCGTGGCGACCAGATGCGCGCCTATGACGCGCGCCGGCAGGGGCGGTCGGTATCGATCAAGGAGATCGAGCGGCGGGTGATCCCGATGATGCGCGGCGCGCAATATCTGGGGTTCGACTACGACGCGCGCAGCGGCACCTATACGATGAAGTTCCTGCGCGACGGGGTCGTCATCTGGGTCGATGTCGACGAGCGGTCGGGCCAGGTGATCGGCAAGACCGGCAACTGATCGGCCCCCTGGTGCGTCTCCCAGGCTGAATGATCGCCGACGATCGGGTTCAGCGGTGCGACAGGTGCTTTCCTCCACGCCCCCGCGGGCTTAACGACGGTCGTTCGTGGTCATGGAGGATGGACAATGCGGGTGCTGATCGTCGAGGACGAACCCAATCTGGGGCAGCAGCTCAAGAACACGCTGGAAGGCGCGGGCTATGCGATCGACCTCGCCACCGATGGCGAGGAGGGCCTGTTCCTGGGCCAGACCGAGACTTATGACGCGATCGTGCTCGACCTGGGCCTGCCGGAGATCGACGGGCTGACCGTGCTCGACCGCTGGCGCAAAGAGGGCAAGACCACGCCCGTGCTGGTCCTGACCGCGCGCGACAGCTGGTCCGACAAGGTGGCGGGACTGGACGCGGGCGCGGACGACTATGTCGCCAAGCCCTTCCAGACCGAGGAACTGATCGCCCGGCTGCGCGCGCTGATCCGCCGCGCCTCGGGCAATGCGTCCTCGGAACTGACGGCGGGCGACGTGCGGCTCGACACCCGCTCGGGCAAGGTGACGCGCGCCGGCGAGCCGGTGAAGCTGACCGCGCAGGAATATAAGTTGCTTAGCTACCTGCTCCACCACAAGGGCAAGGTGGTCAGCCGCACCGAGCTGATCGAACATATCTACGACCAGGATTTCGACCGCGATTCGAACACGATCGAGGTGTTCGTGACGCGCATTCGCAAGAAGCTGGGCCAGGATGTCATCACCACCATCCGCGGGCTCGGCTACAGCCTGGACGAGCCGGACGCCTGATCCCGACGACGTGACCGCCTCCGTGACCGACTCTGCCGTCCCCGACGCTCGCCCTGGCGACCCGCCGACCTTCGCGCCCGCGCGCACCACGGGGTCGCTGTCGCGGCGCATGATCCTGATCGCGGCGGCGTGGATCACGCTGCTGCTGGCGGGGGGCGGCTTTGCGCTCGACCGGGTGCTGGCCAATGCGGTGACGCGCAATTTCGACGACCAGCTCGAATATGTGCTGACCGCGCAGATCGTGTCGGCCGAGATCGACCCGATCGGCGAGGTGCAATTCTCGCGCGAGGCGGCGGACCAGCGGTTCCTGGAGCCCTATTCCGGCCTCTACTGGCAGGTGTCGGCACCGGGGCGCGAGCCTTTCCCGTCGCGCTCGCTCTGGGACCGGCGACTGGCCTATGGCGCGCCGCACCAGGATCGCGGCGTCCATGCCTATGACAGCAACCAGTTCGGGCAGGAGAAACTGCGCATCGTCGAGCGCGACGTGCAACTGCCCGGATCGAAGGTGCGCTGGCGCTTCCAGGTGGCGCAGAGCCGCGACGGGCTCGACGCGCAGATCGCGGCGCTGCGGCGGACATTGGTGCGATCCTTCCTGTTGCTGGCGCTGGGGCTGATCGTGCTGGCGGGGCTCCAGACGGTCTATGGCCTGTTGCCGCTCAGGCGGCTGCGCATGGAGATCGTGCGGATGCGCAGCGGGCAAAGCTCGCGCGTCGGCGGCGCGCTGCCCGACGAGGTCGCGCCGCTGGTCGAGGAGCTGAACGCGCTGGTCGAGCATAACGAGAAACAGGCCGAGGAGGCGCGCCGCCATGCCGGCAACCTCGCCCATGCGCTGAAAACCCCGCTGACCGTGATCATGAACGCCGCCACCGCCCAGGCCGACGACCTGGCCGAGACGGTGATCCGCGAGGCGCGGACGATGCGGCGGCAGGTCGACCATCATCTGGCGCGCGCCCGCGCGGTCGGCCGGCGCGGTTCGGCGCACAGCCGGGCCGAGGTCTGGCCCAGCCTGCAATCGGTCGAGCGCGCGGTCGGCCGCCTCTATCGCCATGTCCGCATCGACGTCGCCGGCCCGAAGGACCTGCAGGTCCATGTCGAGCGGCAGGACCTGGACGAGATGCTCGGCAACCTGATCGAGAATGCCGCCAAATATGGCGGCGGCAGCGTCTTCGTTACGGTCGCGGCGGAGGCGGGGTTCGTCGAGATCCTGGTCGAGGATGACGGCATGGGAATCCCGCCCGACGACCGGGTGCGCATCTTCGACCGTGGCGTGCGGCTGGACACGGGCAAGCCGGGCACCGGCCTGGGCCTCGCCATCGTCCGCGACGTGGCGGAAATCTATGGCGGCACCGTCACGCTGGAGGAGAGCGAGGATCTCGGCGGCCTGCTCGTCCGCCTGCGCCTGCCGGCGGCGACGGCGGCCGCCTGAGCGTCAGGCGGCGACCTTGACCTCCTGTGCCGCCTGGGCGGTGAGGGTCAGCGAACGCTTGCGCGCATCCTGGTCGTAGATCGCGCTGGTCACCATCACCTCGTCGACCCCGGTCCGCGCGACGAACGCCGCGAGGTCGCGCGCCACCGTGTCGGCGGTGCCGATCGACGAACAGCTCAGCACCTGGTTCAGCAGCGCATTGCCCTGCGCCCCCAGCGAAGCGCGATACCCCGCCACCGGCGGCGGCAACTGGCGCGGATTGCCGGTGCGCAGCGCCACGAACGACTGTTGCTGCGACGAAGCGATCAGTTCCGCCTGCTCGGCGGTGTCGGCGGCGAAGACGTTGAACCCGGCCATCGCATAGGGCTTGGCGCAATAGGCCGAGGGGCGGAAGTCGCGGCGGTAGATCGCCATCGCCTGGTCCAGCGCGTCGGGCGCGAAGTGCGAGGCGAAGGCATAGGGCAGGCCGAGCGCGGCGGCGAGCTGCGCCCCGAACAGGCTCGACCCCAGGATCCACAGGTCCGGCCGCGCGCCCGCGCCGGGGGTCGCGACGATGCCGGTCTGGCCGTCATCGGCGAAATAGCTTTGCAGCTCCAGCACGTCCTGCGGAAAGGCGTTGGCGTCGGTCTCCAGCGTCCGCCGCATCGCGCGCGCGACGCGCTGGTCGCTGCCGGGCGCGCGACCCAGGCCCAGGTCGATTCGACCAGGGAAGAGCGCGTCGAGCGTCCCGAACTGCTCGGCGATGGCGAGCGGCGCATGGTTGGGCAGCATGATCCCGCCCGCGCCCACCCGGATATGCCGGGTGGCGGCGGCGAGATGCGCGATCACCACCGAGGTGGCGGCGGAGGCGATGCCGGTCATGCCGTGATGCTCGGCCACCCAGTAACGGGTGTAACCCTCCGCTTCGGCATGACGCGCGAGATCGGCGGCGCGGGTCAGCGCCTCGCCGACGGTGCCGCCCTCAACGACGGGCACGAGATCGAGAAAGGAAAGCTTCATTGACCGAAGATGGGGAGGATGACGGCCGCTCGCCAGCGATAGCGGCTTGATCGCGGGATAGAATTTCGTGGGGCGGGAGCGTCCGGCATCGCATCTGGAACGCTCGGTGCCGATC
This sequence comes from Sphingomonas sp. S-NIH.Pt15_0812, assembly GCF_003951315.1. Taxonomy (GTDB): domain Bacteria; phylum Pseudomonadota; class Alphaproteobacteria; order Sphingomonadales; family Sphingomonadaceae; genus Sphingomonas. The sequence goes on along the minus strand of NZ_QLJH01000004.1, from coordinate 169,164 downwards.
GTGGTCCGCCATGATGTGCCGTTTCGCCGCGACCGGCGTTATCCTGCCCGTGGCAGAGGAGTTCCAGCCCGCGCATGACCGACCCGCATTCCGATCCGGCCCCCTGGTGGCGGGGCGGCACCATCTACCAAATCTATCCGCGCTCCTTCCAGGACAGCGACGGCGACGGCATCGGCGACTTACGCGGCATCGGGCAGCGGCTGGACCATGTCGTGTCGCTGGGGGTCGATGCGATCTGGCTGTCGCCCATCTTCCCGTCGCCCATGGCCGATTTCGGCTATGACATCGCCGATTATCGCGGGATCGAGCCGCTGTTCGGCGACATGGCCGCGTTCGACGCGCTGCTCGCCGCGATCCATGCGCGCGGGCTGAAGCTGCTGCTCGACTTCGTGCCCAATCACAGCTCGACCGCGCATCCCTGGTTCGTCGCCAGCCGGTCGTCGCGCGACGACCCGAAGCGCGACTGGTATATCTGGCGCGATCCCGCGCCCGATGGCGGGCCGCCCAACAACTGGATCAGCGACATGGGCGGTCCGGCCTGGGAGCATGACCCGGCGACCGGGCAATATTATCTCCACACCTTCCTGAAGGAACAGGCCGACCTCAACTGGCGCAACCCGGCGGTGCGCGCGGCGATGATGGACGTGATGCGCTTCTGGTTCGATCGCGGCGTCGACGGTTTCCGCATCGACGTGCTGTGGCACATCGTCAAGGCCGAGGGGCTGCCCGACAACCCGGTCAATCCCGACTGGCGGCCCGGCCGCACCGAGCGCGACCGGCTGATCCAGCGTCATTCGACCGACCAGCCCGAGGCCCATGCGATCGCCGCCGAGATGCGCGCGCTGGCCGATGGCTATGGCGGCCGGCTGCTGGTCGGCGAGATCTTCCTGCCCAACGACCGCCACGCCCGCTGGTACGGCACGCCCGACCAGCCTGAGGTGCATCTGCCCTTCAACTTCCAGCTGATCGAGAATGACTGGACGGCGGACGCCTTGCGCAGGGTGATCGCGGACTATGAGGCGTCGCTGCCGGCGCATGGCTGGCCCAATTGGGTGATCGGCAGCCATGACGCCCCCCGCATCGCCGCGCGGATCGGCGAGGCACAGGCGCGGGTCGCGGCGATGCTGCTGCTGACGCTGCGCGGCACACCGACGCTCTACCAGGGCGACGAACTGGGCATCGGTCGGATCGTCATTCCGCCCGATCGCATCCGCGACCCGCAGGATCTGCGCCAGCCGGGGATCGGCATCGGCCGCGACCGCTCACGCACGCCCATGGCCTGGGACGCCAGCCCGTTCGCCGGGTTCAGCACGGTCGGGCCGTGGCTGCCGCTGCACGACGACTGGCCGACGCGCAACGTCGCCGCCGAGGCGGACGATCCGGGATCGATGCTCACCCTCTATCGCCGCCTGCTGGCGCTGCGCCGCGCGACGCCCGCGCTGTCGCTCGGCGGCGTCACGCTGCTCGATGCCCCGGCGGGCGTCCTGGCCTATGAGCGGCGCATTGCGGGCGAGCGGGTGGGCGTGCTGCTCAACCTGACCGGCGAGGCCGTGGCCCTGCCCTGGTCGGGCGCGGTGCTGGCATCGACGCTGGCCGGTATCGCCGACCCGGCCGGGCTGCGTGCCGACGAAGGCCTGATTCTCCGCTTACCGCTCTGACAGACAAGGATAGATATGAAGATCGCGATGCTGGCGCCGATCGCCTGGCGCACGCCGCCGCGCCAATATGGCCCATGGGAACTGGTCACCAGCCTGCTGACCGAGGCGCTGGTCGCGCGCGGCGTCGACGTGACGCTGTTCGCCACGCTCGACAGCCAGACGGCTGCGCGGCTCGACGGCGTGGTGCCCGCGCCCTATTCCGAAGACCCGTCGATCGATGCCAAGGTGTGGGAATTCCGTCACCTGGCGCATCTGTTCGAACAGGCGGACCGGTTCGACCTGATCCACAACCAGGCGGATTTTCCCGCGCACGGCTTTTCCGGGCTGGTCGCGACGCCGATGGTGACGACGATCCACGGCTTCTCGTCCGACCGCATCCTGCCGATGTACCGGCCCTATCAGGACCGCGTCCATTATGTCGCGATCAGCGATTCGGACCGGCATCCCGCGCTGCGCTATGCCGCGACCATCCATCACGGCATCGTGCTGGACGACTTCCCCTTCCAGCCGGCGCCGGGCGACGACCTGCTGTTCTTTGGCCGCATCCATCCCGACAAGGGCGCGGGCGAGGCGATCGCGGCGGCGCGGGCGAGCGGCCACGGCCTGGACCTGTACGGCATCGTCCAGGACGGCGGCTATCACGATCGCGAGGTGACGCCGCATCTGGGCGCGGACATCCGCTATCACGGACCGGTCGGCGGCGAGGCGCGGGTGCAGGCGCTCGGCGGGGCCAAGGCGCTGCTCCACCTGATCAATTTCGACGAACCCTTCGGCCTGTCGGTGATCGAGGCGATGGCCTGCGGCACGCCGGTGATCGCGGCGCGGCGCGGATCGATGCCCGAACTGATCGACGATGGCGTCACCGGCTTCCTGGTCGACACGCCCGAAGAGGCGCTGGACGCGATCGGCCGGATCGATACCATCGACCGCGCCGCCTGCCGCCGCGCGGTGGCGGAACGGTTCAGCGTCGACCGGATGGCGGATGCCTATGTGGCGCTGTACCGGGAGATTCTGGGGCGGTGATGGAGGGATCGGTGGGGATGGATGTTCAGGCGGCGCTCTACGACGTGGCGACCGCCGCTCGGGCGTTCCTGCATCCCCACTGGTTGCGTTGGCATCAAATATGGGGGCCGCCCATGCCGACCATATCTTCGCAATGGACATGCGTTCGATCGAGCCTGTTTCTCGTGAGGGCGCTTCATGACCGAGGAATCGAGGCGTGCCTGCAAAGCGGTCAGCCTCCCGTGCCGGGCCTCGGCGTCACGGGGGTGAATTGTGGAATCCTCACGGCCGAAGGCTGGGCGGGCCATGCATGGGTCGAAGCGGAAGCTTTCATCGTCGATATAACGGCTGACCAGTTCGGGCACGCACCCGTGGTCGTGAGGCCCATGGACGTCGGAACATATCAGCCAGCCCAATGTGAAGCGTACCGGCTCGGACCCACAAAGGCTGGCATAGCGGCGATCGACGAGATCTGGCCGTCATGGTGCCACCATCAGGAGCGCTGCCGCCCCCCTCACAACGGCGTCTCGCCGATATAATTGCCCGCCTCGGCATAGCGGCAGACCAATATGTCCTCGCGCCAGCTTTGCGCGCGGGCGCAGCCGACGTCGCCGGTCGCGCGCCAGACGAGCTGGGTATAGTGGCCGACATCCTCCAGCCGGCCGGTGGTGCTGTTGTCGGGGAAGCTGCCGGGCTTGAAGAAGCGCTTCTCGCGAATCCAGCCGTCGACCATCTGCTCGGCGATGAAATAGCCCTTGCTGCCCGCCCAGATATTTTCGCCGTCCGGGTTCACGGGCCGTTCGGGGGCATGTTCGAAGCGTCCGGTCACCGCCAGGTAATTGGCCCATTGCTGCGCGCGCTGCGCCAGAACGGGGTCCCAGCGCAACGGCGCGACGCCCATCGCCATCCGCTCGCGATTGTGCGCGGCCAGGATGCGGGCGTCGAAATTATTCGTGAAGCCGGTCGCTCCCAGCATGAAGGGGGCGACGCTGAGGATCGCCACGCGCGCCACCACCGCCGCCGCTCGTTTGCCGAACATCGATGCAGACCTCTCATGGATGATGGTCCCTCATCCCATGATAGGCGTAAGCACCCGGTTCCCGTCGCTGGTTAGCGGAAAATTAAGCCTGCTTGCCCGAGGACGACGCGTCGGCCGGCAGGATCGCGACCGGATCGCCCAGCTTGACCTGCGCGAACAGGTGGCGCGCGAAGCTTTCCGGGATGCCGACACAGCCATGCGTCGCCGAGCCGCGCTGGACCAGGCTGGCATGGATGGCGACGCCGTCATCGGTCAGGCGCAGCATGAAGGGCATCGACGCCTCGTACAGGCTCGACTCATGCTCGGCCGCCTTGGCCTTGATGGGGAAGACGCCGGTCGGCGTCGGCATCCCGTCGGTGCCGTAGAGGATCACCGCCGAGCCGATCTCATGCCCGGCGCGGAACACGGACAGCAATTGTCGGCCGAGATCGACGCGCACCCAGACCGGGCCGGCGGGCACGTCGGTGTCGTTCCAGACATAGTCGCCGAAGTGCATCGCCTGGGGAATGTCGAGCACGCTGCGCACGCGGCGATGCGAGCCATCCGGCAGCGCCAGCGACGGGACCTTGTCCGGCGCGAAGATCAGCCGCCCTTCGGCGCGGCGATAGGGCTGCTCGACGCGCGGTTGCACGATCCGTGCACGGTCCGGCGCGACGGCCAGATAGGCGAGCACCAGCAGCGGCATGGCCGCCACCAGCCACGCGAGACGGCGCATCACGCCTGTTCCGGACGCGCCTGGTCGAGACGGCGGCGGCGGCGCAGGGCCGTCGCCAGGGCCGTGAAGCCGGTCAGCGTCAGCAGCCAGGTGGCCGGCTCCGGAACGGGCGAGGGTTCGGGCGTCGGCGTCGGTGTGGGCGGCGGCGTGGGCGTCGAACCGCCGCCGCCACCGCCGCCGCCGATGCCGCTGCCACCCCCGCCGCCACCGATGATCGGCGCGACCGGCACGGACGAGCCGCCGCCACCGGTCACTCCCGCTGGCGGCAGGAAGGCATCGCCGACCGGCGGCGGTGCATCGCCGGGCAGGGGGGTCTCGACACCGCCGGCTGGTGCGAAGCCCGGGATGTTCACGCCATCGCCCGGCCGGCGGCGTTCGCCGGCCAGCACGCGCTCGACGGGGACGAAGGGCTCGCGGGCATTGCCGGTGCGGCCGTTCCGGCCGGCCAGACGGCGTTGCTTGGTCTGGGTCAGGGCACCGGCGGCGCGTGCGCCGGGTGAACGCTGGTCGAACAGGGCGGTGGGATCGGCGATGGCGGCCGCGACCGCACTGGCCATCTGCCGGCCATGGTCGGATGCGACGATCGGCACGAACGCCAGCAGCGACAAGGCGGAGAGCGCCCAGACCGAGCGACGCATGAAGACCCGCTGACGAGCACGGATGCCGAGGGTTTTACGCGTCCTTTTCCTACGCCCCATCTTCATTTTCATATCAACACGCGGCCAAAGTGAAGGTTTCCGGATCATTCGGCCCCCCATGGCGCGACGATATTCCGACAGAGGGGTTTGTACGCGTTGCCGGCATGGCCGTCCATATGAGGCGTGCGCCGCGAAGCCCAGTTCGGGACGGGTGAGACATTAAGGATACATGGTTATACTTGCTGCCATGTCCGGCTCGATCGCTGAAATGGCGCGATGATCTCGTGTCTGGGGTGGACCTCGCATTCCATGCCGTACTGCGTGGCGATCAACCAAATAAACGATCTATCTTATAATAGGTGAGGACTTTTACTTTCGGCCGATGTCAGGAAAAAATCTCGGTATTTCAGCCATGTGCCATGCCGACCGCGTGCTTGGCAAGGGTGCCGGCGGCCAGGATTCCCGCCCGAAGACCGCGCCTATCATAGATCGTTGTTCTTTTATGACACGATCGTGAAAACGTCATGATCCCTGACTCTCCTGCTTGTCCGGGCGATCCGCGGCCGGCAAGTTTCCTTTGGAACCAGTGGCTTGATTTATATCAAGGACCGCAGGTCTGACATTCTTCCCGATCCAAAAGGGTGGGAAGCCAAGGGGACAATCGCCATGAATCGCTTCACGCGAAACACCTTCCTGATGGTCACGGCCGCACCGCTGGTGCTGGCGCTCGGCAGCCTGTCGGCCGCCGCGCAGACCGTGCCGGCCGCAGCCGACAATGCCGAGAATCGCGCCGCCGACAATCCGGCGACGCAGGTCCAGACCGCGACCGACGCGCAAGGGCGCGCGACCTCCGGCGCGGCGGGCGATGGCGGCGAGATTGTCGTCACCGGTTCGCTGTTCCGCCAGACCGATGCGGCGACGCCGTCGCCGGTGACCACGATCACCACCGAGAATCTCGACCAGCGCGGCATCACCACGATCCAGAGCGCGATCCAGTCGCTGGCGTCGAACAACGGCCCGGCGCTGACCAACTCCTTCACCGCCAACGGTGCGTTCGCCGGCGGCGCGTCGGCGGTGTCGCTGCGCGGCCTGTCGACCAATTCGACCCTGGTGCTGTTCGATGGCCTGCGCGCGGCCTATTACCCGCTCGCCGACGATGCGACCCGCAACTTCGTCGACCTGAACACCATCCCCGACGATATCGTCGACCGGATCGAGGTGCTGCGCGACGGCGCATCGTCCAGCTACGGCGCGGACGCGATCGCGGGCGTGGTCAACATCATCACCAAGCGCAAGTTTAACGGCATCAGCGGCCGCGCCGAGGCGGGCATCAGCCAGCGCGGCCTGGCCGCCAACCAGCGCCTGACCCTGACCGCCGGCACCGGCGACCTGGATGAGAAGGGCTATAACGCCTATATCAGCGGCTTCTATTACCGCAGCGAAGCCGTCTACAATCGCGACCTGCCCTATCCGTTCAACTCGGACGACAAGCGCGGCGTCGGCACCGGCGGTCCGAACGACACCATCTACGGCGTCGGCGCGGACGGTCGCCTGCAGAATACCGGCACCCAGGCGGGTGCGAACTTCTACGTTCGTCCGGCCACCCTTTCCGGCACGACCGTCACCGGCGTTGCCGGTTCACGCTATCAGCTGCTGAGCAACGGCTGCCTCAATGGCACGCCCTTCTCGCCCTCGGCCGCCGATCTGAACGACATCCGCAATGCGGCTGGCACCAACCCGAATGCCAGCGTGCCGACCACCGTCTGCCAGGAAGACTGGACCAATCGCTACGGCGTCGTCGCGCCGAAGATCGAGCGGTTCGGCGGTTCGGCGCGCTTCACCGGCAAGCTGGGCGATACGTCGGAAGCCTATCTGGAGGTCAACTTCCAGCAGGCGAGGTCGAGCTATACGGGCAACCCGTCGACCATTCGCGGCAACGCGCCGGCCGGCATCCTCTTCCCGCAATATTCGACCTCGTCGAACGCCGCGACCTTCTTCCCCGGCTCGTCGCCGCTGTCCCTGCCGGTCTATGTCTGCCCGCGCGGCACCGCGGTCTGCGATGCCACGACCGGCCGCCTGAACCCGAACAACCCGTTCGCGGCGCAGGGCCAGGTGGCGGCGCTGCTCGGCTTCCTGCCCGACACCACCGTCTCCAACGCGACGCGCAACCGCGTCTATCGCGCGGCGGCGGGCGTCAACGGCACCGTGTTCGGCGACTGGGACTACCGGGTCGACCTGACCGCGATGCACAGCGACCTGCGTCGCACGCAGAGCGGCTATGTCTATATCCAGCACCTGCTCGATGTGATCGCCGATGGCAGCTACAATTTCCGCGACCCGTCGCAGAACAGCCAGGCGGTGCGTGATTACCTGACGCCGACCAACATCGTCGACTCCAGCTCCGACCTGTTCCAGGCGCAGGCCAGCGTGTCCAAGGCGCTGTTCAACCTGCCCGGCGGCCCGGTCCAGTTGGCGCTCGGCGGCTCGGTCTTCTACGAGGCGGTGAACGCCCCCTCGGCGAATTCCGACATCAACGGGCCGACGCAGCGCTACTTCACGATCAACGCCTTCGGCACCGAGGGCAACCGCACCGTCACCTCGGCCTTTGGCGAAGTGCAGGTGCCGATCGTCGAGCAGTTCCTGGTCAACGCATCGGGCCGGTACGACCATTATTCGTCGGGCCAGAGCAACTTCTCGCCCAAGATCGGTGCGAAGTTCACGCCGATCCGCCAGCTGGCGATCCGCGGCACCTGGTCGCGCGGTTTCCGCATCCCAAGCTTCGGCGAGGCGAACGCCCTGCCGACCACGGGCTATGTGAACAACAATGCCGGCATCTTCAACGACGCCTATCTGGCGCAATATGGCTGTACGGTCGCGACCTTCCAGAGCTGCCCGACCTATATCCGCAGCGGCAGCTATGGGCAGACGACGCTGGCCAGCCAGAATCTGGAGCCGGAGAAGTCGCGCAGCTTCACCGCCGGCGCGGTGTTCGAGCCGATCCGCAACGTCAGCTTCACGGTCGATTTCTTCGACATCAAGAAGACGGGCGCGATCACCCAGCCGTCCAACGCTCCGGCGCTGGCGGCCTATTATGGCGGCCAGGCGATCCCGGCCGGCTATGAGGTCATCGCGGACGCCCCGGGCGTCGGCTTCGAGAATGCGACGCCGCGCATCGCCTTCGTGCGGTCGCAGCTGATCAACGCCAATACGATCCACTCGCAGGGCATCGATATCGGCGGCACGGTGCGCGTGCCCTTCTCCGACAATTTCCGCTGGACCGTGTCGGGCGAGGGTAGCGTGCTGCTCGACCTCAGCACCAAATTCCCGGACGGCACCAAGGAGAAGTATGTCGGCACGCTCGGCAACTACAACCTGACCGCCGGTTCGGGCACGCCGCGCTGGCGTGCGAACGTGACCAACACCTTCGCACTGGCCGATGCCTATACGCTGAGCGCCACGGTCAACTACACGGCGGGCTACAACCTGTCGGCGGAGGACCAGGGCGGCGTGCGCGGCGATTGCAGCCTGGGCGTCGACTACCTGCCCTGCGACGTGAAGGGCTATATCACCGTCGACATGGTCGGCACGGTCAAGGTGACGGACAAGTTCTCGTTCTACGTCAACGTCCTGAACCTGCTGAACGACCTGCCCCCGATCGATCCGGCGACCTATGGCGCCTATCTGTACAACCCGATCCAGGGCGGCGACGGCATCTATGGCCGCTCGTTCCGCGCGGGCGTGAAGTTCGGCTTCTGATCGCCGGAACCGGGTATCGGCCGGGGTGGGGACGCCTCGGCCGGATCATGGGGCCTCCGTTCGCGGGGGCCCTTTTTTCCATGGCATCGCCGAGCCTTCGGCCCCTCTCGGTGGCAATGATGCGACCATTGTGAACCAAATCGCCGCTGTCATTCGCGCGTCGCAAAACCGTCGCCGGTTCTACACAGAGCGATCCTAAGCGCCCCACACGAACGGCAAACATGCCGCTGGGGACCTTCATCACCATGACCTTCTGCAACCGCCTGTTCCGGGCGTCGGCGACGCTTATGCTGTCGACCGGCGTCGCCACCGTCGCCCAGGCGCAGGCCAGCCTTTCGACCGAACCCACCGCCGGCACGCCCGCGCCGGACGCCCCCCAAGGCGAGGGCGACGAGATCGTCGTCAACGGCACCTATGCGCGCAGCCTGGCCGCCGGCATCGAGACGAAGCGGCGTGCGGCCTACGGCGTCGATTCGATCAGCTCGACCGATATCGGCAAGTTCCCGACCCAGAACGTCGCCGAGGCGCTGCAGCTCGTGCCCGGCGTCGCGATCACCCGGCCGCGCGGCGAGGGCCTCTATGTCAGTGTGCGCGGCCTGGGGCCGCAGTTCCAGAACACGCTGATGAACGGCCGCACCATCGCGCTCAACGACTTGATCGAGAATGGCGGCGCGGCCGGGCGGCAGTTCCGCTTCGAGATGCTGCCGGCGGAGTTCACCTCCAGCATCGACGTGGTGAAGACGCCGACCGCCGACATGACCGAGGGTGCGCTGGGCGGCAATATCGACGTCAAGACCTTCCGCCCGCTGGAGGTCGGCACCAAGACGACGATCAACATGCGCGGCACCTATACCGGCCAGACCAAGGACGTGCGCCCCAACGTCACCGTGCTGACCAGCGCCAAGAACGACAGCGGCACCTTCGGCATCCTGGCCGGCGCGCAATATTGGGGCAAGGCGGTCCGCAACGACCGGTTCATGAACTTCGGCTGGTTGCTCAACCGCTATACCTCGCCGGGGGCGGGCGGCCTGCCCGCCGGCCTCTACTCGCCGACCCGCACCCGCCCGACCGTCGAAACCGAGGATCGCAAGCGCATCTCCGGCATCGTCTCGGCCCAGTGGCAGCCGACCGCCGAACTCCAGACGACGCTGGACGTGGTCGCGACCCGGCTGGACGTGGCCTATGACGAGTTCGGGCTCGACATCTATCCCGACGATTCCGGCACGGTGATCCAGCCCGGCTATAGCGTGGTCGGCGACACGATCACCAAGGCGACGATCAACAATGTCCGCTTCATGGCGTCGCGCGAATACAGCCTCAACCGCCACGACCTGCTGACCATCGGGTTGAAGCAGGCGTGGAACCCGGATCGCTGGCACGTCACGGCGAACGTCAACTGGTCGGCGGCGCACAGCTATCACCCCGACTATAAGACCGGCACGGTGCGCAGCCGCGCCTTCTTCAATGCGCCGCTGAGCTATGATGCGAGCGGCGGCTATCAGGTGCTGCCGACCTTCACTACGCCGGTCGACGTCTCCAACCCGGCCAATTACAAGCTCTATCCGTTCAACATCGCGCCCAAGGACAGCAAGGACTGGGACATCTTCTCGCGCCTGGACGTGGGGCGCGACTTCGACGGCTTCCTCGCGAAGCTGGCGGCGGGCGGCGAATATCACTGGCGCAAGCGCGACTATTTCCGCCGCGACTTCATCGTCAACCCGCCAGCCGGCGCGACGCTCAACAGCCTGGGCTCGGCGGCCTATGAGCAATTGCCCTATGGCGATTTCCTGAAGGGCGTCGACGGCAATGCCTTCCGCACCTGGCTGGTGCCGTCGACCAAGGCCTTTGTCGGCGCGTTCTTCACGCCCGCCGTCGCCAATGCGCCGCTGACCAATGCCGATCGCCGCTCGTCCTTCGTCGTGTCGGAGAAGATCGCCGCCGGCTATGTCCGCGCCGACTATCAGTTCGATACCGGTTCGGTGGCGATCAGCGGCAATCTGGGCGTCCGCTACGTCCATACCGACCAGGTGGCCAGCGGCACGCTGACCGCCGGCGGCACCGCCACGCCGGTCAGCTATCCCAAGACCTTCGACAATGTCCTGCCCAGCTTCAACCTGCGCGCCGACCTGACCCAGAAACTGGTCGGTCGCCTGGCCGCCAGCCGGGTGCTGACCCGCCCCAACGTCACCGACACCGCGCCGCGCATCACCGTGTCGACCGACGCGCCCACCGCCAGCGGCGGCAATCCGCAATTGGTGCCGTTCCTAGCCACCCAGTTCGACGGGTCGCTGGAATGGTATTTCGCGCCCTCGGGCATGTTGTCGGGCGCGGTCTTCTACAAGGCGATGGACGATTACATCACCCAGTCGAACACCGAGATCACCATTCCGGGGCGCGGGATCGTCCGCCTGTCCAGCTCGGTCAATGGCGGCAATGCCAAGGTCTACGGCGCGGAGGCGGCGTACAGCCAGGTCTTCACCTTCCTGCCGGCGCCGTTCGACGGCTTCGGCGTGCAGGGCAGCTATACGCATACCGAGGTGAAGGCGGACTATACGGCCGGTTCGCGCACGATCCGCGACCAGCTGATCGGCCTGTCGAAGAACAGCTTCAACCTGGTCGGCTTCTACGACAAGGGGCCGTTGTCGGCCCGCCTCTCCTATGTCTGGCGCGACAAATATCTGTCGGGCACGGGCAGCACGGTGCAGGCGCCGACCTATGTCGCCGCTTTCGGCTCGCTCGACGGGCAGCTTTCGGTCCGCGCCGCCGACAATCTGACCTTCAGCCTGGAGGGGATCAACATCGCCGGCGCGCACCAGGACACCTATAACGACAATCGCCTGCGCTTCGGCGAGATCAACTATTATGGCCGGACGATCCTGTTCGGCGTGCGGGCCGAGTTCTGATGCGTAGGGCATTCGCGCTGGCGGCGATCTGCTCCGCCGGCCCCGCCGCGCTGGCGCAGCCGGCGGGCCCGGCGCTCCGGATGAACGACATCCAAGTGCTGGGCTCGCATAACAGCTTCAAGGCGCAGATCCCGACGGCGGTGATGGCCGATCTGCGCCGCCGCGAGCCGAAGCTGGCCGCGGCGCTGGATTATTACCACCTGCCGCTGCGTGCGCAGCTCGACCGGGGCGTCCGTCAGCTGGAGATCGACATCTTCGCCGATCCGCAGGGCGGCCGCTATGCCGATCCCCAGGGCGAACGGCTGGCCCGGGCGGCGGGGGAGCGGACCGGCTTCGACCGGGCGGCGATGCGCAGGCCCGGCTACAAGGTCCTGCACATCCCCGATATCGACTATCGCTCGGGCTGCATGACGCTGGTCCGCTGCCTGGGCGAGGTGGAGGCCTGGTCGCGCGCGCATCCGGGGCATCTGCCGATCATGCTGACGATCAACGCGGCCGATACGGTCGGCGACCGCGCCGTCACCGCGCCGCTGCCGCTCGACGATCCCAAGCCGCTCGACGCGCTGGACGCGGAGATCCGCCAGGCCATTCCCGGCCGTCGCCTGATCACGCCGGACGAGGTGCGCGGCGACGCGCCGACGCTGGCCCAGGCGATCCGGACGCGCGGCTGGCCGACCCTGGCGGCGGCGCGGGGCCGCATCTACATCCTGTTCGACGTGCGCCGGGCGGTGTCCGAGGCCTATCGCCAGGGCCATCCGGGCCTGCGCGGACGCGCGATGTTCGGCTGGTATGACGATGCCGACCCGGACGCGGCGGTCCAGATCGTCCAGGACCCGATCGCCGATGCCGACCGCATCCGTCGCCTGGTCCGGCAGGGCGTGATCGTCCGCACCCGCACCGACGCCAACACGGTCGAGGCACGCGCGCAGGACTGGACCAAGGCCAAGGCGGCGATCGCCAGCGGCGCGCAGGCGGTGAGCACCGACTATTATCCCGGCGCGCCCGATCCGCTGGGCCTGCAGTATCGGGTCACGCTGCCCGGAGGAACGACGGCGCAGTGCAATCCGGTGCGCGTCACCGCCCGGTGCTCGGTGCGGCCTTAGAATCGTCGATCCGGCGGACGTCCTCCCGACGTCCTCACCGGGGTCGCGGGCTCCGGCACCGCGACCATTCGGTCGCCCCAGAGGTGTCATGGCCGCGGTTCGCGACCGCGATGGCACCCGCCATCGCGGATCGTGACGACAAAGCGGGGCCATCGCCGCGTTTCATGACACGATCGGTCACGGCTTCCAGTCGCGGCCGATAGGCTGCAGCGGTACCAACTGCTCCTTCGTTCGACATCGCCCGCGCGTCACCATGTTCGGCAATCCGTGTTCCGGGCGCATCCCACCGGAGTTGCACCGGAGATCGGTTTTCGAGAATTCCGATGGTGGACGAAGAACATCCAGCTAGCGTCAGAATTCGTCGATCACAGCCAGGAGATGACGGTGGCGGCGAGGGCGACGGCGGAGAAGAAGACGCTCGGGCAGCGATCGTAGCGGGTGGCGAGGCGTCGCCAGTCCGTGAGGCGGCCGAACATGATCGCGATGCGGTCGCGACGCCGGTAGCGGCGCTTGTCATGCCTGACGGGCTGGTCGCGGGATCGCCGGCCCGGGATGCATGGCCGGATGCCCTTTGCCTGGAGCGGGTCTCTGAACCGGTCGGCGTCGTCGCCGCGGTCACCGAACCGCCATTGTGCCTTGAGCCTGCCATCGCGCAACGCTGCCGCGCTGGTATAGTCGCTGACCTGGCCCGCCGTCCTGAAGAAGCTGAAGGGGCGGCCATTGGCATCGGCGATGGCATGGAGCTTCGTATTCATGCCGCTTGAGCGGGCCGTAGGCGGCTGGCGCATCGCGCCAGCGCAGTCCATGCGGTTGACGAACATGATGCCGCCCAACACCCGCCGGTCATCCATGCGAGGCGTGCCACGGCTCTTGGAAAAGAACGGACGCAGCCGCCCCCTCATCTCGTCCGTCAGCCAAATCAGGTTGCGCGTCACCAGTCCCCCTACGGAGCCCGAATTAGATCACCGCCTCCCACATTGATGGGTCCTGACCCTGATCACGGACGGGGATGCCTTTGAATCGACACTCAAAGCTTTGGAAATATTGGATGTTGATGCGACGTACGGACCCAATTGGTTGCCCAAGCGCGAACTATACTCCGCATCGTCATCCGAACAAGCTTGCACCATTACACCCCTTTAGCTAATGCGAGCGAAACGCAATAGCTAAAGGGGTGTAATGGTGCGCTGGATTTCCAGCACGGCTATGCTGTGCGCTGGGTTCGGATTTTCGGCTGGCGCTCTGGCAGAGTCCACCGACGACCATATCCGTCGCGAAGAAAACGAGATCCAGGAACGGGGCGAAATCGTCGTGACCGGAGAGCGACCCAGCTATGTCGAGGGCGAAAGCGCGACCGCGACCCGCACGGCGACGCCGCTGCGCGACGTGCCCCAATCGATCCAGGTGATCCCCCGCAGCGTGATCGAGGATCAGAACAGCATCCGCCTGACCGACGTCTTGCAGAACGTCTCGGGGGTGCAGCCGGCGACCACCGCCGGCAACCGTGGCGAAATCTATCAGATCCGCGGCTTCACCACCCCGCGTTACGCGATCGACGGCGTGTTGCTGAACCGGGTGGCCGATCGGTCGGAAACCTTCCTCGACCTCGCCAATGTCGAGACGGTGGAGGTGCTGAAGGGGCCCGCATCCGTCATGTATGGCCAGGGCGATCCGGGCGGGGTCATCAATATCACGACACGGCGCCCCACCGACCGGGCGACGGCGGAAATTAGCCTGCAGGCCGGCAGCTTCGACTTCGCGCGCGTCTCGGCCACGGCGAGCGGCCCCGTCGGCGACAGGCTGGCGGTGCGTGTGACCGGCGCGGCACAGGCGCTGGAGGGGTTTCGCGGCAAGCATGCGGCCACATCCACGCGTCAGTTCGCCGGTTTCGCGGCCCGCTGGCGACCGGGCGATGCCACCACGATCAATCTCGATGTCGACCGTACCAGCCAGCGCAATCCGTTCGACCGCGGCCTTGTCGTCGGCGCCGACAACCGGGTCACGCTCCCCGCCCGGCGCTTCCTGTCGGAACCCTGGTCGGTCACGGGCGCGCGCAAGACCCGCGTCGTGCTGGACGTGGCGCACCGCGCGACCGACTGGCTCAGCCTGCACCTCAACGGCCGCTATACCGATGCGGTCGTGCAGGACGATCATGCGATCGACTATCGGGCGCTGGCCGCCAATGGCCGCACGCTGAGCCGTCGTGCGACGGTCCGCACCGAGGATCTGGAAACGGTCGATACGCGCGCAGAAGCCGTGGCGACCTTCGCGACCGGAGGGGTCGGCCATGTCGTGCTGGCCGGCGGCAGCTATAGTCATGCCACGCTCGATTTCCTGACCTATCGCGGCAACATCGCGTCGATCGATATCCTGAACCCGGTCTATAATGCCCCGCTGCCGCGATTGTCGCTCAATGCCGACACCTATCGCCGATCCGATCTCTATGCGGCCTATGTCCAGGACCAGGTCACGGTGACCGACTGGCTCAAGCTGCTCGGCAGCGTCCGCCACGACATTGTGCGCGACCGGTTGCTCAATCAGGTCAATGGTCGGGAAGACCGTCGCGACAGCGGTGCGACGACGTGGCGCGGCGGGGTGGTCGTACAGCCGGTGCCGGCCATATCGCTGTTCGGCGGCTATGGGCAGAGCTTCCAGCCGCAGACCAGCCAGCGCCGCGACCTGAGCTATCTCGATCCCGAACGTGGCCGTCAATATGAGGCGGGCGTGAAACTGGACCCCGTGGGCGGGCGCCTGATCGCGACCTTTGCGGCCTTCGACATCACCAAGCGCAATGTCGCCACCCCGGACCCGGCCGATACCAGCTTCGCGATCCAGACCGGCGAGCAGCGGGTGCGCGGGCTGGAAATGGACGTCATCGGCCACCTGACGAAGCGGTGGCAGGTGATCGCCAGCGGCAGTCATCTCGATGCGACGATCAGCAGGGATGAGTTGTTCGCGGTGGGCAACCGGTTGACCAACGTGCCGCGCTGGTCCGGCAGGCTGTGGAGCAGCTATCTGCTGGGCGGCGCTGCCGAGGGGCTGACCCTGGCGGGCGGCGTGACCCTGGTCGGCCGGCGGGCGGGCGACCTCAGCAACAGCTTCACGGTCGATGGCTATACCGTCTATGATGCGACGATCAGCTATGCGGTGCCCGGCACGGGCCTGGAACTGTCGCTGACCGCCCGCAACCTGACCGACGCCTATTATATCGAGTCCACGGTTACCCGGCTGGAAAACTATCCCGGTACGCCGCGCAGCATCCTGGGAGCGGTGCGTGCCCGCTTCTGATGCGGGCATCCACCCGCGGCGAAACGACGATCCCGGCGGCTGCGCAATCAACGGATGGCAGGTCTTCACGGTTGGGAATCCACGCCGGCTTTGCAGATCGACCGGCCGAGTGACTTCTTCCAAGATCCGATCCAAACCGTGCGGAAGGTCGTCGTTTCGCCGGTGGTGCGCCTGACATGCGCTGGATGAAGCCGAAACTATTGGCACATTGCCTTGGGCTTTATGGTGGCAAGTTAAAGAGCGCTACCAGTTCGGTGGCGGCCGGGAGGGGGCATTTTGGTATCGGATCAGGCCTGCACGGCCAGGATCGGCCCCTGCACGCCGTAGCCGTACAGGCTTGGTTTCGGCATGTCGCCCGCGTCAAAGTGAATTGCACGACATCTATGGGCTACAATCCGGGCCGGTTTTCGGCCGAATTTGCTACTCTGCATAGGCTTTTGAAAGTGGTGCCGCTTACAGGACTCGAACCTGTGACCCCCGCATTACGAATGCGATGCTCTACCAGCTGAGCTAAAGCGGCATGGCCGGCGACTGCCGGGCTGGAGGTGCGGCGCTTACCAACGTCGAATAGGGCTGGCAAGCGCTGTTTTGCCATGCGGCCCGCATCGCGGCCGATTTACGGATCGTTTACCACGGATGATGCACGATCCCCGCCAAAGTTTGGGGACGCCACGATCATGGACAGCGCGCGCACGCTGGAAAGCGACACGGAACACGGCATCGGCGGCGAGCATCTCGCCGGGCGGCGCGGCGCGGGTGCGCCCGAGGAACGGATGTTCGACCTGGGCGGCGACGAGCGGCGGATGCATGTCCGCGCCTATAATCACTGGGTATCGCTGCTGAAGGGGCGCGCCTTTCCGTCGATCGCCGATCTGGAGCCGGCGACGATCGCCGATTTCGGCGCGCATAGCGTGCTGATCGACTTCGCGTCCGGGCTGGACGACCCGCGAATCGCCTATCTGGGCCGGGCGTTGCGCGACGAATGCGGCCTGCGCGGCGAGATCGCGCGGATCGCCGATGTGCCGCCGCGGTCCTTGCTGTCGCGCTTGACCGACCAGTATCAGCAGATTCTGGCCAATCGCGCGCCCATCGGGTTCGAGGCGGAGTTCATTGGCGCGCGCGGGCGGACGACGCTCTATCGCGGCATCCTGATGCCCTTCGCGGCGGCGGGGGCGGAGCGGATCGACTATATCTATGGCGTCATCAACTGGAAGGAAGTCGCCGACCCGGTGGTGCAGGCGGCGCTCGACATCGAACTGCACGCCGCCCTGGCCGCCGAATCGCCCGCGCCCGCGCCGATGGGCGAGCGCTTGCGCGGCGGTGCGGAGGCGGCGGTCTGGGCGGACGGTCCCCATGCCGCGGACGGCAGCGGCGTGGCGCCGGCCGAATCGCTCGCCGAGGTGCTGCGGCTGGCGCAGGACAGCGCCGCCGCCGTCGCCACCGCCGACCTGCGCAGCCGGGGCGCGCTCTACCGGGCGCTGGGTCGGGCGCATGATTTCGGGCTGGCGGCGGAGCGGGACCCGCAGGCCTTCGCCGCGTTGCTCGCCGCCGCCGGGCTGAAGCCGCAGGCGCGCGCGCCGCTGACGCCGATCGTCAAGCTGGTCTTCGGGGCGGGATATGACAAGACGCGGCTGACCGAATATGCCGCCGTGCTGGGCCATGCGCGCCGGCTGGGCGTCGCGGAGGGGCGGCTGGGCACCTTCCTGGAAGGGGCGGAGGGCGGCATCAAGGCGGTGGTCGCCGCCGAGCGCGATGCGCGTCGTCCGATCCCGACCGCCTCCGTCGCCGCCGCCACGCTGGCGAGCCGGCCGGCGCTGGCGCGCGTCGCCATGACCGTCGATGCGGCGCCGGGCGAGGCGGTGGTGCTGCTGGCGCGGATGGGCGCGGACGGCGTGCTCGACGTCGTGCACAGCCATAGCGATCCGAAATTGGCGGAACGATTGCTGGTAGCGAAACCATCGCGGCGGAAAGGATCGGACGGGCGACCAAGGACAGCATAACGGCCCTACAGTGCTTGAGAAGACCCGCTCGCGGGCGCATAGGAGCCCGCCATGGAGAAGGATCACATCACAGCCGCGCTCGCCGCTCGGCTGACCGTCGGCGCTTTGCCTGGGGAACTGCGCGATTTCGGCCCGGCCGAGATCGAGGCCGCGGCGCGCTTCGTCGCCGCCACCGCCGCGGTTCGCCGTCCGGGTGAGGCCGCCATCGCGCTGGAGCCGATCGCCGCGGACGATGTCCGCCGGCGGATGCGGGTCGCGATCGTCAATGACGACATGCCCTTCCTGGTCGATTCGGTCGCCGCCGCGATCACCGGCCAGGACATCGCGATCGACCGGATCATCCACCCCGTCGTCCCCGTCACCCGCGACGGCGAGGGCCGGTTGCAGTCGGTGGGCGAGGGCGGGGCGCCCGAATCGATGATCTATCTGGAGATGGAGCGCGCCGATGCGCGCGACCGCCGCGAGCTGATCGACGACCTGTCCGCCGCGCTGGCCGATGTGCGCGCCGCCGTCACCGACTGGCAGGCCTTGCGCCAGGCGATGGCGCAGGATGCCGATGCGCTCTGGTCGGGCGAGGGCGCGGCGCTGCTCCGCTGGTTCCTCGACGGCAAGCTGACGCTGCTCGGCCATCAGCGCTGGTATCGCGACGGCCGTGCGGGGCAGGACCTGGGCATCGCCCGCAATCCGCAGCCGCGCCCGATCCTGGCCGATGCGTCCAAGGACCTGGCGCTCGGCTGGTTCGACAAGGGCGGCGAGCCGCCGCTGCTGCTCAAGTCGAACCTGAACGCCACGGTCCACCGCTCGGTGCCGATCGACCTGATCGTGATGCCGATCCGCGAACAGGGCGCGGTGGTCGGCCTGTCGATCCATATGGGCCTGTGGACCAGCGCCGCGCTGGCCAGCCCGCCGCGCGAGGTGCCGCTGCTGCGCGCGCGCCTCGCCGCGCTGGAGGAGAAGTTCGGCTTCGATCCCAAGGGGCATACCGGCAAGGCGCTGACCCATGCGCTGACCGCGCTGCCGCACGACCTGGTGGTCGGCTTCGACGCCGAATCGCTCGAACATCTGGCGCTGACCGCCATGTCGCTGGCCGATCGCCCGCGCCCGGCGCTGGTGCTGGTCCGCTCGCCGCTCGGCCGGCATCTGTTCGGCTTCGTCTGGCTGCCGCGCGACGACGTGACCACCGGCCGCCGTGTCGCGATCGGCGACATGCTGGCGGAGGCGGCGAATGCGCGGCTGCTCAACTGGTCGATCGCGCTGGAGGACGGGCAGGTCGCGCTGATGCGCTACATGCTCGACCTGAAGGGATCGGGCACGCTGCCCGACACCGCGCCGCTCGCCAACCGGATCGAGCGGATGGTGCGCGGCTGGGTGCCCGAGGTCGAGGCGGCGCTGACCGACCTGGTGCCGCCGGCGCGCGCGGCGCGACTGGCGCTGCGCTGGGCCGGGGCCTTCCCGCAAAATTACCGCAACGTCACCAGCGCGCAGGAAGCGGCGCTCGACGTGCTGCGGCTGGGCCAGCTGGAAAGCGCCGAAGACCGCGGCGTCCGCCTGATACCCCAGGCGGAGGATGCGCGGCCTGGCGAGGATCGCCAGCTCAAGATCTACAAGACCGGCGGCGCGCTGGCGCTGTCGGACGCGGTGCCGGTGCTGGAGAATTTCGGCTTCCGCGTGATCGGCGAACTGCCGACCCGGCTGCGCGAGGCGGGCGACGCCTTCGTCCATGACTTCGTGGTGTCGAGCTTCGGCGCGATCGCCGACCCGGCGGTGCTGGAGGGGGCGATCGCCGCCGTGCTGCAGGGCGCGGCGGAGAATGACGCGTTCAACCGGCTGCTGGTCGAGGTCGGGCTGGCCCCGCGCGACGTGGTGCTGCTGCGCGCCTGGTTCCGCTATCTGCGCCAGGCGGGCCTGCCCTACGGCCTGACCACGGTGGTCGATGCGCTGCGCCGTGCGCCCGCCGTCACCCATGCGTTGGTCGCCCGCTTCGCCGCCGCGCACGATCCCGCCAATCACGGCCAGGTCGAGGCGGAGAACCAGGCGATCGCCGCCGGGCTGGACGCCGTGTCGGCGATCGACGACGACCGCATCCTGCGCGCCTATGCCAGCCTGATCCGCGCCTGCCTGCGCACCAATGCCTTCGCGCCCGCATCGGCGGAGGCGCTGGCCTTCAAGCTCGACAGCGCACAGATCCCGGGCCTGCCGGCGCCGCTGCCATGGCGCGAGGTGTGGGTGTACAGCCCGCGCGTCGAGGGCATCCACCTGCGCGCCGGGCCCGTCGCGCGCGGCGGCCTGCGCTGGTCCGACCGGCGCGACGATTTCCGTACCGAGATCCTCGGCCTGATGAAGGCGCAGCGAGTCAAGAACGCGGTGATCGTGCCGACCGGGGCCAAGGGCGGCTTCTATCCCAAGCAACTGCCCTCGCCCTCTGTCGATCGCGACGCCTGGCTGGCCGAGGGGACGGAGAGCTACCGCGTCTTCATCCGCTCGCTACTGTCGATCACCGACAATATCGTCGACGGCCGGGTCGTGCATCCGGAGGGCGTGACGGTGCTGGACGGCGACGATCCCTATTTCGTCGTCGCCGCCGACAAGGGCACGGCGACCTTCTCCGACGTGGCGAACGCGATCGCGCTGGAACGCGGCTTCTGGCTGGGCGACGCCTTCGCCAGCGGCGGCAGCCAGGGATATGACCACAAGGCGATGGGCATCACCGCCAAGGGGGCCTGGGTTTCGGTCCAGCGCCACTTCGCCGAGCGCGGGGTGGACGTGCAGCGCGACGCGATCACCGTGGTCGGCTGCGGCGACATGTCGGGCGACGTGTTCGGCAACGGCATGTTGCTCAGCCGGTCGATCAAGCTGGTCGCAGCGTTCGACCATCGCCACATCTTCCTCGACCCCGATCCCGACCCGGCGGTGTCCTATGAAGAGCGCGCGCGGATGTTCGCGCTGCCGCGGTCGTCCTGGGCCGATTATGCCGCGCCGATCTCGGCGGGGGGCGGCATCCACAGCCGGGCGGCCAAGACGATCCCGATCACGCCCGAGGTGCAGGCGCTGCTCGGCATCACCGACACGCTGCTGGAGCCGGCGGCGCTGATCTCCGCCATCCTGAAGGCGCCGGCCGACCTGCTCTGGTTCGGCGGCATCGGCACCTATGTGAAGGCGGCGTCCGAGAATAATGCCGGGGTCGGCGATCCCGCCAACGACCGGCTGCGCGTCGATGCGGAGGCGCTGCGCGTCACCGCGATCGGCGAGGGCGCCAATCTGGGCGTCACCCAGGCGGCGCGGATCGCGTTCGCCGAGCGGGGCGGGCGGATCAACACCGATTTCATCGACAATTCCGCCGGCGTGGATTGCTCGGACAATGAGGTGAACATCAAGATCGCGCTCAACCGCGAGATGAACGAGGGCCGGCTGGCCGAGGGCGACCGCAACACGCTGCTCGCCTCGATGACCGACGATGTCGCGCATCTGGTGCTGGAGGATAACCGGCTCCAGACGCTGGCGCTGTCGATCGCCGAACAGGACGGCGCGGCGGCGATGCCCAGCTATGTCCGCGCGATCGAACTGTTCGAGGCGGCCGGCCGCCTCGACCGCCGGGTCGAGGGGCTCGCGGGCAATGACGACCTGCTGCGGCGCGGACAGGACGGGCAGGGGTTGACCCGGCCCGAGCTCGCCGTGCTGCTGGCGACCGCCAAGCTCGCGCTGCAGGATGCGATCGAGGCGACCGATCTGGGGCTCGATCCCGTGCTGCGGCCCGACTTGCATGCGGCCTTCCCGGCGGCGATGCGCGCGCGGTTCGCCGACGCCATCGACCAGCATCGCCTGCGTCGCCAGATCGTCGCGACCAAGCTCGCCAACCGGATCGTCAACCGGCTGGGCATCCTGCCCCCGGTCGAACTGGCCGAGGAGGAGGGCGTCGGCATGGCCGATATCGCCGCGATGACGGTGGCGGCCGAGCATCTGTTCGACCTGCCCGCCCTGTGGCAGGCGATCGAGACCGAGCCGATGAGCGAGCCGGCGCGGATCGCCTTGTTCGACGAGACGGCGCGTGCGGTGCGCAGCCATGTCGCCGACCTGCTCCGTGCGGTGCCGGCGGGAACGATGCCGGGTGCGGCGATCGAGCGGCTGGGGCCGGGCATCGGCAAGCTGGCGGCGACCACCGACACGCTGCTGCTCGACGAGGCGCGGGCGGCGAGCGACCGGATCGCCGGCCAGCTCCGAGACAAGGGCGCGCCCGACCATCTGGCGGCGCGGGTCGCCGGGCTGTTCGACCTGGACGGCGCGGTCGGTCTCGCGGCGCTGGGCGTCGAGCTGAGCGTGGACGAGGCGGACCTAACCCGTGCTTATACCGCGCTGGGCCAGGCATTGGGTCTCGACTGGGCGCAGGGGCAGGCGACGCGCCTGTCGCCGGGCGATCCCTGGGAGCGGCTGCTGGTCGCCGGACTGGTGCGCGAATTCGAGCAGTTGCGGCTCGACTTCCTCCAGCGCCGGGTCGGGACGGACGCCGCGCCGGAGGCGCTGGTGGCGCAGTGGCTGGCCGACAATGCCGCGCGCGTGGGCCAGTTCCGCGCCGTGGTCGACCGCGCCCGCCATGCCGCGCAGCCGAGCGCCGCGATGCTGGCGCAGGTGGCGGGTCAGGCGCGCGTGCTGCTCGGGCGATAGGTCGCGCGATGGCTGCGGCTCCCTCCCCGGCACCGCTGCGGGAGGGATCGCTCCTGTCCCTGGCCTCCACCCCGCAGCGATGCCGAGTCGCTACCATGCTCCTGCGGACGCAGGGGCCCATAAGGCGTAGGTTAGCCTGGCCAATGCGGCTAGTGGTAGCCGGGGTGACGGACGGGCCCATAAGGCGTAGGTTAGCCTGGCCCTGGGCTCCTGCGTTTGCAGGAGCACGAGCCTGCCCGAGCTTTGCGAAGGTTCCGCCTGCGCCGGGAGGATAGGGTGCGTTTTGGAGCCAGTGGCTCCGCCACCCTGCTCCAGACAGCCGAAGGCCCCGGCGGCGTGAACCACCGGGGCCGGTGAGGCGACCCTTCAGGAGGGAAGGGCCGCCCGTCTCGAAGCCGGCACCCGCGATCGGGGGCCGGGGCCGGCGCCGAAGCCCGGATTACTGGAGCAGCTTCAGCACCGACTGCTGCGACTGGTTCGCCTGGGCGAGCATCGCGGTCGAGGCCTGGCTGAGGATCTGCGCCTTGGCGAGCGCGGTCGTTTCCGCCGAGAAGTCGGTGTCCTCGATGCGGCTGCGCGCGTCGGACAGGTTGGTGACGTTGCTGGTCAGGTTGTTGACCACCGAGGCGAGGCGGTTCTGCGCCGCACCCAGCGTCGCGCGGGTGGTGGCGACGTCCTTCAGCATCGTGTCGACCGTGCCGAGCGTCGTGTTGGCGTTGGCGTCGGTGGTCACGTCGGCCGAGGCGAGGTCGGACAGCGCGGTGAAGGCCAGCTCGACCGTGTCGCCATTCTGCGCGCCGACCTGGATCTTGGTGGTGCCGGCTGCGGCGGTGTAGGTGCCGCCGGTGGCATTGCTGTTGAAGACGCGCTTGCCGTTGAACTCGGTCGTCGCCAGCACGTTGGTGATCTGGTCCTTGAGCTGCGAAACCTCGGCGTTCAGGTTGGTGCGGTCACCGTCCGTATAGGTGCCCGAGGCCGACTGGACCGACAGTTCGCGGACGCGCTGCAGCATGTTGGTGACTTCGCCCAGCGCGCCTTCCGCCGTCTGGGCGTAGCTGATGCCGTCATTGGCGTTGCGGATCGCCTGGCTCATGCCGCGGATCGACGAGGTCATGGTCTGAGAGATGGCGAGGCCGGCGGCGTCGTCCTTGGCGGAGTTAATTCGCTTGCCGGTCGACAGGCGCTCCATCGAGGTCGACAGTGAGGTCGACGCGCTCATCGAGGCATTGGCAGCGCGCAGCGCGGCGGTGTTGGTGGCGATTACGGTCATGATGTGTCTCCGTCTGCACGGCTTCCCCGCCGCCCCCAGAGCGGAGGGCCGAGCCGTCGCAGCAAGGAACGGCCGGGCGGGGCGGGGCTTAAGCGGAAAAAATCACGGGCTCCGATTCGCGCCGGATTCGACCGGTCCCGATCGCCAAAAGATAGGGTCGCGCGCACCGACACGGGGTATTTCCCTCTACGTGCACACGGGCGCGGTAGAAAACTGCCCTCATTATGGGGGTTTAAGAGTGTGTTTACCCAAATCCGGCAAAACTTGCCGCACGAGCAATTGGGGGCATACATGCGATCAATCTTTCCATCGGCGGCCATCGCGAACCAGCGCTACGCGCTGGTCTCGTCGCTGCGCGCCCAAGGGCTCGGCATCGGCAGTTTCGAAGTGGGCCAGCCCGGCCCGCGCGACCTGTTCCTGGTCGCCGAGGGCGAACCCGCACCGGTCCCGGCCCGCACGCTGATCGTCGGCGACCAGGGGCGGCGAATCGTACCGGGGCGCGACGGGGCGCCGCACCGCATCTCCTACGGACCGGCCGACACGGCGGTCGGTCACGGCTTCGTCCGTGCGCTGGCCGGCGGTCCCGACATGCCGACCGCCGCCGATCCCGAAACGCTGGCGCTGTTCGCGCTGGCCGAGCGGGTGGCGCAGGCCGACATCACCGTGCTGATCAACGGTCCGACCGGCACCGGCAAGGAAGTGCTGGCGCGCGCCATCCACGCCGCCTCCGCCCGCGCCGCCAAGCCGTTCATCGCGATCAACTGCGCCGCATTGCCCGAATCGATGCTGGAGGCGCTGCTGTTCGGCCACCAGAAGGGCGCGTTCACCGGCGCATCGTCGGGTGGCGAGGGCTTTTTCCGCGCGGCGGAGGGCGGCACCATCCTGCTCGACGAGATCGCCGAGATGCCGCTGTCGCTCCAGGCCAAGCTGCTGCGCGTGCTGCAGGAGCGGGAGGTGGTGCCGATCGGCGCCAGCGTGCCGCAGCCGATCGACGTGCGCGTCGTCGCCTGCGCCAATCGCGACCTGCAGGCCGAGGTGGCGGCCGGCCGGTTCCGCGCCGATCTCTACTATCGTCTCGCCGTCTTCCCGTTGACCACGCGCGCGCTCGCCGACCGGCCGCAGGATATTCCGGCGCTGGTCGCGACGATGGTGCTTCGTCATGCCGGCGCGCGCGCGGTCGTGCCCTGGCCGACCGTCGAGGCGGTCGAGCTGCTGATGCGCCACGACTGGCCGGGCAATGTCCGCGAGCTGGAGAATGTCGTGCAGCGCGCGCTGCTGTTCGCCGGCGGCGACACGATCGAGGCGGCGCACATCGTCTTCGACCGGCCGATCACGATGCGCTTCACGCCGAGCGCGGCGGCGACCAACGTGGTGCCGATCGGTGGCGTCGTCCCGGCCGCGCCCGCGACCCCGGGCCCCGCGACCTTGGGGAATGTCGTGCAGATGAGCGAATTCCAGGCGATCCGCGAGACGCTGGCGGCATGCGGCGGCAGCCGGATCGAGACCGCGCGGCGGCTGGGTATTTCGGAGCGCACCTTGCGCTACCGCCTCGCCAAGGCGCGCGAGCAGGGTGAGGATCTCTCCCGGGCGGTGGCCCAGGCGGTGGCATCGTGAGCGGCGTCGGGGGCATCGGCGGCGCGAACGGGATCGACCGCGTCCTGGCGCTGCGCGCGCAGATCCTGGAGCGCAACCAGGCGCTGGCCAAGGCGGCCTCGACGCAAGGCAGCGCGCCCGTCGCGACCAATCCGGCCGGCGGGGTCGGCAGCTTCGCCGACACGTTCGACACCGCGCTGAAGAGCGTCAATGACGGCCAGAACCAGGCCACCAAGCTTTCCGAAGCCTATGAGCGCGGCGAGACGGTCGACATCGCCAAGGTGATGCTGGCGCGCCAGACCGCCTCGGTCGGGTTCGAGGCGACGCTTCAGGTCCGCAACAAGATCCTGTCCGCCTACAAGGACATCATGAGCATGCCGGTCTGATCCGATGAGCAATGCCCTCACCACCACCGCGCCCGCCGTGCCGGAGCGTTTCGCCAACCCGCTGCGCCAGATCCGGGGCGTCATGGCCCAGCCGGCGGTGCGCCGGTCCGCGCCGATGGCGATGCTGGTCGGCCTGATCGGCGCCGCCGGCCTGGCCTATGCGTCGCTGTCGACGCCGCCGCAGAAGACGCTGTTCGCCAATCTGGCCGATGCCGACAAGGCGGCGGTCATGGCCTCGCTGCAACAGGCGGATATCGGCGCGCATGTCGACGACGCGACCGGCGCGGTGACGGTGGACGAGGACCAGTACAGCCGCGCGCGGATGCTGCTCGCCAGCCAGAACCTGCCCAAGGCGGCGCCCGGCGGCTATGCGATCCTCGACCAGTTGCCGATGGGCGTCAGCCGCGCGGTGGAGGGCGAGCGGCTGCGCCAGGCGCGCGAGAGCGAACTGGCGCGTTCGATCCAGGAGATCGACTCGGTCGCCGAGGCGCGCGTGCACCTGGCCATGCCGGAGGCGACGGTGTTCGTGCGCGACCATGCCGAACCCTCCGCCTCGGTGGTGGTGAAGCTCAATGCCGGCCGTTCGCTGAGCGACGCGCAGGTCAGCTCGATCGTCAACCTGGTCGCCTCGTCGGTGCCGGGGATGAAGCCCGATGCGGTGACGATCGTCGACCAGGCGGGCGCGCTGCTGACCCGGCCGGGCGGCCGCGACGGGCTGGGCAAGGCGGGCGACGAGCGGCTGGACGTGCAGAACCGGGTCGAGGACAAGGTGCGCCAGCAGCTCACCCAGTTGCTGACCCCGCTGCTCGGCGCGGGCAATTTCTCCGCCGAGGTACAGGCCGACGTCAATCTGGACGAGACCCAGGCGACGCGCGAGAGCTACGAGAAACAGGGCGCGCTGCGCGCGGAGACGGGGCAGTGGACCGGCAACCAGGGCGGTGGCGCAGCCCCCGGCGGCATCCCCGGCGCGCTGTCCAACACGCCGCCGCCCGCCTCCACCCTGCAGGTGCCGACCCCGGCGGTCGGCGCGTCCGGCTCGCCCCAGCCCCAGGCGGGCGCCGCGCCGCCCGATCCGGCGAAGCAATCGGACAGCTACCAGCGCGCCTATGACCTGGGCCGCGAGGTCTCGGTCACCCGCGGCGCGCCGGGCTCGATCAAGCGGCTGTCGGTCGCGGTGTTGCTGCGCGATCCGGCGACCGGCAAGCGCACGGCGATGGAGATCAACCAAATCACCGACCTGGTGAAGAGCGCGGTCGGCTTCGACGCCAATCGCCAGGATCAGGTGACCGTCATCAGCCGCAAGTTCGCTGGCGCCAGCGACGCCGTCGACACCAGCAAATGGTACGACAATGCCTGGCTGCCGGTGCTGGCGCGCAACGGCACCGCGATCATCATCGCGCTGCTCGTGCTGCTGCTCGGCGTCCGGCCGCTGGCCAAGGCGCTGATGAAGAAGAAGGAGGAGGCCGAGGCACCCGTCCCCGGCAGCGCCCCGGCGCTCGGCACGGGCGGGGCGGGCGTCGGCGCGGACGGTATCGCGGTCAGCCCGCCGGTCAGCCTCGACCAGCTGGAGACGGCACGCGGCTATGACGAGCGGATCAGCGCGGTGCGCGGCTTCACCCGCGACAATCCGGCGCGCGCGGCGCTGGCGGTGCGCGACATGATCCGGACGGACGGCCAGTGAGCAGCCTCGCCACCCGCAGCTATACCGGCATCGAGCGCGCGGCGGTGCTGATGATGATCGTCGGCGAGGAGGAGGCCGCCGCCATCCTCCAGAAGCTGGAGCCGGAGGAGGTGCGCCAGCTGGGCGCGGCGATGTTCAACGTCGCCGACGTGTCCGAGGCGGAAGTGGCCGAGGTGCTGGACGATTTCGTCGGCAAGGCGCGCGAGCGCACCGGCATCAGCTTCGACCCCCGGCCGCAGATCGAGGCGGTGATGACCCGCGCGCTCGGCCCCGAAAAGGCCGAAAGCGTGCTGAAGCGCATCACCCCGCCCGAGGCGGTGTGCGAGCTGGAGCTGCTCGACTGGCTCGACGCCAGCGAGATCGCGGCGATGGTGGAGAAGGAGCATCCGCAGATCGCGGCGGTGCTGATCGCCAATCTGGACCCGGCGGTCGGCGGGCAGGTGCTGGAGCGGCTGCCCGAGGCGGCGCAGCCCGACATCCTCCACCGCATCGCCAAGCTGGGGCCGATCACGCCCGAGGCGGTCGAGACGCTGAAGGCGATGCTGGCGGCGCGCACCGGCGGCCCGCCGCAGACGGTGACGCTGGGCGGCACGCGCGAGGCGGCGAAGATCCTGTCCGGCGCGCGGCGCGGCACCGAGCAGAAGCTGATGCCCAAGCTGTTCAAGATCGACAAGGATGTCGCCCGCCAGATCGAGGAGGCGCTGTTCGTCTTCGACAATCTGCTGGAGATGGACGACAAGAATCTGGGCACGCTGATCCGCAACGTCGATGGCGAAATCCTGGTCAAGGCGCTGAAGGGCGTGGACGAGGATATCCGCACCCGCTTCCTGGGCTGCATGTCGGCGCGCGCCGCCGACGGCATCCGCGACGAGATGGAGGCGCGCGGGCCGATGAAGCTGGCCGAGGTGCTGGAAGCGCAGAAGGCGATGATCGCCGTCGCGCGGACGCTGGCCAAGGACGGCACGATCCAGATGGGCGGGGGCGACGACGATTATGTCTGACGGGTTCGTCGCGGGCTTCGCGGTCCGCCACGCGGTCGCGGCGGAGACGCTCCAGGCCGCCTTCGCGCCGCCCATGGGCTTCGCCGCGGTCGATCCCTGCGCGAACCGGCGCACCGATGCGGCGGAATCGACCGGGCCGAAGCATTTCCGCCCCGCCGATCCGAGCGTCAATCCGACCGCCGGCTGGGACATGCTCGATCCCTGCGCCGAGCCGGTGGTCCAGATCGATCCGTTGGAGGCCGCCCATGCCGCCGGCGTCGCCGAGGGACTGGCGACCGCCCATGCGGCGGCGCAGGCCGAGCAGGCGCGCGACCGGGCGTTGATCGACGGCGTCGCCGGGGCGCTGGGCGCCCGGATCGACCGCGACGCGATCGCCGCGCAGCTCCGCCAGACGGTGCTGGCGCTGGTCACGCGGCTGGTCGGCGAGGCGGGCATCGATGCGGAGCGGCTGGCCACCCGCGTCGGCGTCGCGGCGGAGATGCTGGCCGATGCGCAGGAATCGGCGATGCTGCGCGTCCATCCGGCCGATGTCGCGCTGCTGGACGGGCGTCTGCCCGCGACGATCTTCGCGGTCGGCGACGCGCAACTGGCGCGCGGCAGCTTCGTGCTGGAGAGCGCCTCGACGGTGGTGGAGGATGGCCCGGCCCTGTGGCTGGAGCAATTGTCCGCCGCGATCGACCGGGCGCCGCTGCCGGTGCGCGAGGCCGCGTCATGCTGAACCGCTTCGTCGCGGATTATCTGGAGACCCTGGCCCAGGCCGATTTCCGTCCCGTGCCCAAGGTCGCCGGGCGGCTGCTGTCCTGCGACGGGCTGCTGATGGAGGCCACGGGGCTCACCGTGCCGGTCGGCACCGTCTGCGAAGTGGGCGGGGTGGTCGAGGCGGAGGTGATCGGCTTTCGCGGCGACCGTACCATCCTGATGAACCTGGGCGGCCCCGCGCCGCTCCTGCCGCGCGCGCCCGTCCGCCCGATCGGTGCGCCGGGCGAGGCGGAGGTGGGCGACGCGCTGCTCGGCCGGGTGGTCGACGGCGCGGGCCGGCCGATCGACGGGCTGGGGCCGATCCGGGGTGCGCAGCGCTGGCCGCTGGCCGGCAAGTTGCAGGGGCCGCTGGATCGGGGGCGCGTGCTGGAGCCGCTGGATGTCGGCGTGCGCGCGATCAACGGGCTGCTGACGATCGGGCAGGGCCAGCGGATCGGCATCATGGCCGGCTCGGGCGTCGGCAAGTCGGTGCTGCTCGGCATGATGGTCCGTGCCGCGCGCGCCGATGTCGTCGTCGTCGGCCTGATCGGCGAGCGCAGCCGCGAGGTCGCCGACTTTCTCGACACCAAGGTGGCGGGGGCGGCGCGGGGGCGATCGGTGGTGGTCGCGGTGCCCGCCAACCATTCCCCCGTGCTGCGCATCCGCGGCGCGCTGCGCACCCACGCCATCGCCGAGGCGTTCCGCGCCCAAGGCAAGACGGTGCTGCTGATCATGGATTCGCTGACCCGCGTCGCCCATGCCGGTCGCGAGATCGGGCTGGCGCTCGGCGAGCCGGCCTCGGCGCGCGGCTATCCGCCCTCGGCCATCGCGATCCTGCCGAATCTGATCGAGCGGGCCGGGCAGGATGCGCACGGGCCGGGTTCGATCACCGCCATCTACACGGTGCTGGCGGATGGCGACGACGGCAACGACCCGGTGGTCGATTCGGCGCGCTCGATCCTGGATGGGCATATCGTGCTGTCGCGCGCCCTGGCCGAACGCGGCGTCTATCCGGCGATCGACCTGGGGCCGTCGGTCAGCCGCGTGATGACCGATATCACCGGCCGCCCGCACCTCCAGGCCGCGCGCGTGCTGCGCCGCCACCTGGCGACCTATGAGGCCAATCGCGACCTGGTCCTGATGGGGGCGTATCGCGCCGGGGCCGATCCGGCGATCGACGCGGCCATCGCCTATCATCCCGCGATCACCGACTATGTCCGCCAGGATCATGACGAGATCGTGCCGCTGGATACCGCCATCGCCGAGCTGACCGGCGTGTTCGGCGACGGCTGATGAACCGCGACACGCTGGCGCGGATCCACCGGGTGCGGACGATGCAGCTGACGCTCGCCCGCGCCGAGGAAGCACGGCAGCGGGCGGCGCTGGAGGACCAGCAGGCGCTGACCCGCCGGATCGCCGGCTTGGTCGACGCGGTCGCGCCGACCGAGGCGCTGCACGACTCCGCCCATTTCGCCGCCGTCGCCCATTATCGCGAGCGGCTGCACCAGTCGGCCGCCGCCGCCGCGCAGCGTGTGACGCAGGCCGAGGCCCGCGCCGCCGCCGCCACCGCCGCCAGCCAGGACGCCAAGCGCGACCAGAGCGCCGTCGAGAAGCTGATCGACCGCGCCCGGATCGAGGCGGATCGCCAGGCGATGCGCGCGCTGGAGGATGCGCCGGTGTTCCGTGCCGGCCTGCTCGCGAAACGGCACGATCCTTGCTGATCGAGCGGCGAACAGGGAAATTCCATGATCCAGATCGCCGCTCCTGCCACTAACGTCCCAAATCCCGCCGGCCGCCCGGCCCCCGTCGCGGCGGGCGCGGGCCTGCTCGCCTTCCTGTTGCCGGGCGCTGAGGCGGGGGTCGCGCCGGCGGGCGTGGCCGGAGCGAACGCCATGCCCGGCGAACGGCAGGAGGATGCCGCCCCCGGCAGCGATTTGCCGGAGGGGGCGACCGACGACCTCCGCTTCCTCGCCGCCTTGTTGCCGGGCGTCCCCCTGCCGGTCGCGCCGGAGGAGAAGGCGTCGCTGCCGAGCGCCGCCTTCGGGCCGGTCGCGACCCCCGTGTCGGCGACCGATCGATCCGGGCCGAAGGCGGAGCGCTGGACGCTGCCGGCCATCTCCACTGTCGGGCCGCAGGCACCGGTCGTGGCGACCGATGCCGTTTCGCCCACGCCTCTTCCCGATGTCGTATCGGTCCGGGGTGAGGCCCCGGCCGTGCCGACCGCGCCCGCCATGTCGGTCGCACCGACCCCGGTGTCGCCCAAGGCGCAGGCACCCGATATCGAAACGGCCGTGCCCATCGCGTCGCTTGCCGTGCCGGCTCCCGCCATGCCCGCCGTCGCCGCGCCGGCCGCCCCCTCGGCCGCCATCGTGATGGCGGCCCGGACGATGGTGGCGGATGCGATGCGGGCCGGCGTGCGGATCGAGCCGGTGCCGCTGCCCGCCGCGCCGGTGCTGCCGCTGGCCCCGGTCGCGCTGCCGGCGAACTGGCAGGCGCAGGCCGCCCCCGTCGTCGCACTGGCGGGTCCGGTGCCGCTCGCGGCGGCGACCCCGCTGCCGGTCGCGACCGATGCCGCGCCGGCCGCGCCCCTGACAGCCGAGGGAGGGATCGACGCCGGCCGGCCGGTGATGCCGAACCGCATCGATCAGCACACCGCGCCATTGCCGCAGGCGCAGTCGGTTCCGCCGGCCGCACCCGATCCGGCCGCCGCGCCGATGTTCGCCGCCGCCGTGACGGCGGCGACCCTGCCGACCGGCAAGGACCGCGACCCGGCCGCCCCGACCGATCCGCTCGCCGCGATCGCCCCGGCCGCGGCGACCCCGTCGGTCGCCGCCGTCGCGCCGCCGAGCGGCGGCGAGCGGTCGCCGCTCGACTTGACGCAGGAGCGCTGGCCGCAGGCGATGGTCGCGCATATCGAGCGGCTGCGCGATGCCGCCGATGCCGCCGACACGCGCATCCGACTGGTGCCCGACGCGCTGGGCGCGATCGACATCGGCGTCCGTCAGGAGGGCGAGACGCTCCATGTCCATTTCACCGCCGCCGAGGCGCAGACGCGCAGCCTGTTGCAGGAGGCGCAACCCCGCCTCGCCGAAGCGGCCGAGCAGCGCGGGCTGAAACTGGGCCAGACCTCGGTCGGCCAGAATCAGGCGGAGGCCGGCAGCGGACAGCGCCAGCCCCAGCCTCAGTCCCAATCCCAGCATCAGGCCGCGCCGTCTCCGCGCCCGGCCTCCCCCCATCGAACCGCATCGGCGCGCGACGGCGATGACGATGCGCGTCTCGCCTGACCGAAGGACCCGATATGAGCGATACCAAGACCGAAGCCCCCGCCCCGGCGAAGAAGGGCGGCAAGAAGAAGCTGATCATCGGCGCGGCGGCGCTGCTGGTGCTGGTCGGCGGCGGGGTCGGCGCGGGCGTCTATGCCGCCCAGTCCGGGCTGGTCGGCGGCAAGCATGAGGCGGCCGAAAAGCCCGCCAAGGACGAACCGCATCTCGTCCCCAAGAGCGAGCAGAAGCGTCCCGGTGAGGGTGGTGAAGGCGGCGAGGGCGGCGGTCATGGCGGCGGCGGCGAGGGGGAGGCCGAGGCCAAGACCGGGGCTGAGGGGATGCCCACGCCCGAGGGCCATGGCGGCGACCGCTATGCCTCCACCTATTACGCCATGGACAAGGATTTCACCTCCAACCTCCAGGACTCGGTGCACTTCATCCAGCTCGGCGTGGCGGTGTCGACGCCCTATGACGACAAGGTCGTCCAGAACCTCAAGACCAACGATATCGCGGTCCGCTCGGCGATCCTGATGGCGCTGGGGGACACCACCGAGGACCAGGTGTTCACCACCGCCGGCAAGCGCCAGCTCCAGGATCGGCTGGTCAAGGCGATTAACGCAACCTTACAGCAAAAAGAGGGGTTTGGCGGCGTCAGTAACGTTTATTTTACCAGTTTCGTGGTTCAGTGAGACATGGTTAACGCCGCTTCACCAACCAGCGATCAACGCTCGCGCCGCCGCACGTCCGTGCCGGATGCGGAAGCGGCGACGCTGGGGGCGGCCCCGCTCAATCCCTTTGGCGACCTGCACACGCTCCAGCATCTGTCGGCGCGGCTGGCGCGCGGGCTACGCCCGGTCTGGGAGCGGCTGTTGCGCCGCGAACTGCGCTGCGCGGCCGAGCCGCTGGTGGTGCAGCGCTTCGCCGATTACCGGGCGGAGCGCGGCGACGCGCTCGCGGTCTGGCTGCCCTTCGCGGCGGATGCGGGGTCGGTGCGCGCCTTCGCGGTGCTGGACGGCGGCGCGCTGCTCCAGCTGCTCGACCAGTTCTTCGGCGGCACCGGTGCCGCGCCCGCGACGCTGCCGACCGAATTCTCGCCCGCCGCGCTCGCCATGGGCCGCCGCATCGCCGAGATGCTGGCGACGCCGCTGGCCCAGGCCTGGGAGCCGTTGACCCGCATGGCCTTCGCCGCCGGCGCGCCGGAGACCGGGGCCGATCTCGACGGCGAGGATGCGGTGATCCTGACCCGCTTCGTGATCGATGCGGAGGGGCCGTCGCCGCTGACGCTCGACCTGCTCTACCCGGTCGCGCCGCTCAAGCCCCATGCGCCGACCCTGACCGGCAAGGTGCTGGACAAGGCCGAGCCCGATCCGGTGTGGCGCACGCAACTGACCCGCGCCGCCATGACGGTGCGCTTCCCGGTCCGCTCGGTGCTGGCCGAACCGGTCGTCTCGCTCCAGCTGCTCTTGGACCTGAAGCCCGGCGACGTCATCCCGATCAGCATCGCCCCCGACGTGCCCGTGATGGTCGGCAACGACCGGCTGGGCCACGGCACCGTCGGCGTCTCGAACGGCCATGCCGCCATCCGGCTCACCGCGCTGGCACTTCCCGAAGGATTGAATCCATGAACCAGATGACCGGCCAATTCCCGGTCGACGCCGCGGTCGCCGCCAATTTCCGGCTGCTCCAGGATGTCGACGTCAAGCTGACCGTCGAGATCGGCTCGACCCATTTGTCGTTGCGCGAATTGCTGGCGCTGGGCGAGGGCAGCGTGATCGAGCTGGATCGCCAGGCCAACGAACTGCTCGACGTGTTCGTCAACGGCACGCTGATCGGCCGGGGCGAGGTGGTGACGGTCGGCGACCGGTTCGGCGTGCGGATGACCGAGCTGGTCTCGCCCGACAAGGCCGGCGGGTTGCGGGGCTGATCCGATGCTCTGGTCCTACATCCTGAAGCTCGTCATCCTCCTGCCGCTGGTCTGCGGCCTGATGATCGGTTGCCTCTATCTTTGGCGGCGGCTGGAAAGCCGGATGCCCGGCCGGCCGGCAACGCGGCTGATCGCGGTGAAGGAAACCATGATGATCTCGCCGGGACTGCGCCTGGCGGTGGTGGAGTTCGAGGATCGGCGGCTGCTCGTCTCGGTCGGGCGTGGCGGCGTGTCGCTGGTCGACAAGGTGGACTCATGAGCATGTCCGTTACCCGCGGCGGCGTCGGTCCCGCGCTGCTCCGCGCCGGCCGCACGCCGCGCGCCGATCGCCGGTCGCGGGGCATGACGCTGCTCTGGATCGCGCTGGCGCTGGTCGTGGCACTGGCGGTCGCGATGCCGGCCTTCGCCCAGGCCGCCCCCCCGGTCGGTGCGCCGGGCGCGCCGGTGCCGGGCGTCGGCGACGCGGTCGACCGCGCGCTGGGGCAGCTGGGCGGCCAGCAACAGGGCCAGTCCGCGCCGCTCAGCCTGTCGTTGCAGGTCCTCATCATCATGGGGCTGCTGACGATCCTGCCGGGCATCCTGCTGATGATGACCAGCTTCACGCGGATCATCATCGTGCTGGCGGTGCTGCGCCAGGCGCTGGGCCTGCAACAGACGCCGCCCAACCAGGTGCTGATCGGCCTGTCGCTGTTCCTCAGCCTGTTCGTGATGGCCCCGACGATCAGCCAGATCAACACCCAGGCGATCCAGCCCTATGCCGCCGGGCAACTGGCCGGGACGCAGATGATCCAGACGGCGGCCACGCCGCTCCACCAGTTCATGACCAAGCAGACGCGGGTCAAGGACGTGACGATGTTCGCGCAGATGGCCAAGTCCGGCCCCTATGCCTCGCCCAACGACATTCCGTTCGCGGTGCTGCTGCCCGCCTTCGTCACCTCGGAGTTGAAGACGGCGTTCCAGATCGGCTTCCTGATCTTCCTGCCCTTCATCGTCATCGACCTGGTGGTGGCGACGGTGCTGATGAGCCTCGGCATGGCGATGCTGTCGCCGACGATCATCTCGCTGCCGTTCAAGCTGCTGCTGTTCGTGCTGGTCGATGGCTGGGCGCTGACCATGGGCAGCCTCGCCAACTCCTTCGCGACGTGAGGGCCGCCCTGCTCCGGCCTGAAGCGGAGCATCGGCGCGACACGGCCACCCTCTCGAAACGGAATCCAAGGACATGGACGCCGATTATTTCCTGACCATCGCCAACCAGACCATGTGGGTGCTGGCGCTGGCGGCCGCGCCGATCCTGGTGCCGGCGCTGCTCGCCGGGCTGATCCTGGGCATGGTGCAGGCGGCGACCTCGATCAACGAGCAGACGCTCACCTTCGTACCGAAGCTGGTCGTGGTGGCATTGTCGATCCTGATCTTCGGCGGGCTGATCCTGGGCCTGCTGTCCGACTTCACCGTGCAGATGTTCGAACGCATCCCGGACCTGGTGAAGTAGCGTCGCGATGCTGGGCTTCGGCCTCTCGATCGAGCCGCAGCTCTGGGCGCTCCTGTTCGTGATGGTCAGGATCGGCGCGGCGTTCGTGGCCGCGCCGGTGTTCGGCTCGGTCAGCCTGCCGCTGCTGGTCCGCGTTTCCCTGTCGGGCGCGGTCGGGGTGCTGGTGCTGGCGACGCACAGCATCGCGCCGCCGCCCAGCGTGTTCGCGGTCGCCACCTTCCTGTCGATCGCCGCCGAGGCGCTGGTCGGCTTCGCGATGGGCTTCATCCTCCAGATCGCCTTCGCCGCGCCGCTCATCGCTTCCGAACTGATCGGCGGCGCGATGGGGATCGGCTTCGCCTCGTCGATCGACCCGCAGAACGGGCGGTCCAGCCCGGCGCTGGGCCAGTTCTTCAGCATCATGCTGACGCTCCTGTTCCTGTCGATGGACGGGCATCTGGTGC
Source organism: Sphingomonas sp. S-NIH.Pt15_0812 (assembly GCF_003951315.1). Taxonomy (GTDB): domain Bacteria; phylum Pseudomonadota; class Alphaproteobacteria; order Sphingomonadales; family Sphingomonadaceae; genus Sphingomonas. Next base: position 132,615 of record NZ_QLJH01000004.1, on the reverse strand, counting down.
TGGTCGACATGGTGGTCAAAAGCTATGCCGCGCTGCCGCCGGGCCAGGCGTGGCTGGGTGCGGACCGTTTCAAGGCGATCGCCTTCTTCGGCGGCTATGCCTTTCTGGCGGGGCTGCTCCTGGCGCTGCCGGTCGGCTTCCTGCTGCTCTGCCTCAACCTGGTCGTCGGCATGATGAGCCGCGCCGCACCAGCACTCAACCTCTTCTCGGTCGGCCTGCCCGCCAGCCTCGCGGTCGGCGTGGTGGCGCTGGCGATCGCCTTCCCGGCGATGGGCGATTACATGCAGGTGATCGTGCAGGAGGCCCTGGGCGCGGTGCAGACCCTGGTGCTGGGCTGAACCATGGCGGACGAATTCGGCGAAAAGACCGAGGCCCCGACCCAGAAGCGCCAGGACAAGGCGGTCGAGGACGGCAATGTCTGGCGCTCGCGCGATCTGGCAGCGGCGGTGGTGACGCTGGCGGGCGTCGGCTGGGTCCTGTTCATGGGGCCTGCCCTGCTTGCGGCGTGCAAGGCGGTGATGGCCGCCAGCTTCCAGTTCGGGCGTGGCGATGTCGAGGATTTCGCGCCCTGGCGACCCCTGGCGGAGGCGGGATGGCGGCTGGCGGCGCCGGTCGGCTCGCTGCTGGCGATCAGCCTGGCGGCGGCCCTGGTGTCGGGCGCCATGCTCGGCCATTTCGGCTTCAACGGCGGGCTGCTCGCGCCCAAGGCCAGCCGCATCAATCCCGCCTCGGGCCTGAAGCGAATCTTCGGGATGCAGGGCTGGATCGAGCTGGCCAAGTCGCTGCTCAAGGTCGTGCTGCTCGGCAGCATCGGCGGCTGGATGCTGTGGAAGGCGTCGCGCGCCACGCTCGGCCTGTCCTCGTCCAGCCTGCCCCAGGCGCTGAACGAGGTCGGCGGAACCTTCACCGGCATCCTGGTCGCGATGGCGCTGGGCATGGTCGCGATCGCCGGCATCGACGTGCCGGTCCAGTGGCTGCAACGGATGCGCAAGCTGCGCATGTCGAAGCAGGAGATCAAGGACGAGCATAAGGAAAGCGAAGGCTCGCCCGAGGCCAAGGGCCATATCCGCGCGCGCCAGCGGGCGATCCTGACGGGCGGCGCGCGCAAGGCGGTGCAGGAGGCGCATGTCGTGCTGACCAACCCGACCCATTTCGCGGTGGCGTTGCGCTACGACCGGGGCCGGGACCAGGTGCCGGTGGTGGTCGCCAAGGGACGCGGCGCGACCGCGCTCGCCATCCGCGAGATCGCCGGCGAGATGGCGGTGCCGATCCTGGAATATCCGGCGCTCGCCCGCGCGGTCTACTATACCAGTCGCGAGGGGCAGGAGGTGCGCGACGACCTGTATGTGGCGATCGCGACCGTGCTTGCCTTCGTGTTCGGGCTGAACGCGAAGGTCGGGGGCAGCGCCGCGCCGTTGCCGCCGGTCGAGGTGCCCGACACCGCGCGCTTCGACGAGAATGGCGCCAAGCAGTAAATCCTAAAGGATGCGGCCCGCCGGCCGTTTACCCTGTCAGACAAGGGACGGGTGATGACCAGTACGACCTCGGCGACCAGTGGCTCTTCCTCCATCACCCAGGCGCTGGGCGTGGGATCGGGCATCGACCTGAAGGCGCTGGTCGCCTCGCTGGTCGATGCGCAATATGCCGCCAAGACCAGCCAGTTCACCACGCGCCAGGACACGCTGACCGCACAGATCAGCGGCCTCGCCAAGCTGAAGAGCGGCATCACCGGTTTCGATTCGGCGCTGCGCTCGCTGGTCAAGGGCGGCTCGCTCGCCACCCAGCCGACCAGCTCCAATAGCGGCGTCGCGGTGGTCAGCCGGCTGGCGGGGGCGAAGGTCGCCGGGATCAGCGCCAAGATCGACGTCACCCAGCTCGCCGCGGCACAGGCCGCGACCACGAACATGCCGGTCGGCGCGACCGAAGGGTTCCGCGCCGGCACGCTGTCGGTCGTGACCGGCAGCTATGTGACGGATGCGGAGGGCAAGACCAGCCTGTCGGCGACCCGCACCGTTTCGGTCGACATCGCCGCCGGCGCGACTCTCAGCGACATCGCCGCGCAGATCAAGGACAAGACCGGCCTGTCCGCCAGCGTCATCAGCGACGGCAATGGCCAGCGGCTGACGATCAAGGGCGCGACGGGCGCGTCCCAGGCGTTCGAGATCACCGGCAGCGATACGGGCGCGGGCGGACTGTCGCTCGCCACCCTGTCGGTCGGACCGGATGCGACCGGCACCACCGTCGGGACCAAGGCGCAGGACGCGGTGGTGATGCTCGACGGCGCGCGCTTCACGCGCAGCAGCAACACGATCAACAACCTGTTCGACGGGGTGAGGCTCGATCTGCAATCGGTCGGCACGGTGACGATCGGCACCGCCAGCCCGTCCAACAGCCTGATGCAGGCGGCGCAGGACTTCGTCGACACCTTCAACCAGGTAAAGGCGGTGATCGCCGAGGAAACCAACGTCACCGACGGCGTGCTGAAGACCGACAGCGCCGCGACCGCGATGATGCGCGCGCTGGGCGCGCTGACCACCACCCGATTGGCGACCGCCGGCAGCGGCGGGCCGCAGACGCTGGCCGATATCGGCGTGTCGACCAATCGCGACGGCACATTGTCGTTCAACACCGCCACCTTCAACAAGGCGATCGCGGCCGATCCGGCGGCGGTCGAGGCGCTGTTCGCCGATGGCACGGGCGCGAGCGGCGGCGGCCTGTCGGCGGCGCTGTCGGCGGTGGTCGGCAAGCTGACCGACAAGAATGCCGGGCTCGACGGCTCGACCGCGCGCTATACCAAGCAGCAGAGCGACCTAGCCGACGCCAAGAGCAAGGCGGGCGACGCGGCCACCATGCTGTCGACGCGCCTCACCAGCCAGTTCGCGGCGATGGACGCGCGCGTCGCGGCGTACAAGGCGACGCAGGCGTTCATGACGCAGCAGATCGCGCAGTGGACCAAGGGCAACGACTGATGGCCTATGCCTCCACCCTGCTCCGCGATCCCTGGGCGACGTATCGCGAGATCGATGCCGCCGGCCGCACCGCCCAGGCGGCGACCGGACCCAAGCTGGTGCAGCTCCTCTATGCCGAACTGGTTGCGGCGCTGCGCGCGGCGGCCTGTGCGGCGGAGCATCGCCAGCATCGTGTGAAGAGCGACCGGGTGACCCGCGCCACCGCGATCCTGTTCGCCCTGGAGACGGGGCTGGACTTCGACCAGGGCGGCGAGGTGTCGAAGACGCTGGCGCGGCTCTATGCCGGCACGCGCGCGCAGATCGTCCATGCCGCGCTGGGCGACGACCCCACGCCGTTCCGCGCCACCGCCGACAGCATGGCCGAGATCGCCGGCGCCTGGGCCAGCATCTCGGCGGCGTGAAGCTTCCCGTGCTCCTGCGAAAGCAGGAGTCCAGGGTTCCGCAAACCAACAATCCTTGCTCTGCTTGGCCCTGGGCTCCTGCCTTCGCAGGAGTGCAAGACGGGGACGTAGGTTCGCGGAAGGTCAGGCCGCGAACTGGTTCATCGTATTGTGCGCGCCGCCGGCCTTCAGCGCCGCCTCGCCCGCGAAATATTCCTTGTGATCGTCGCCGATGTCGGAACCGGACATGGCCTGGTGGCGGACGCAGGCGATGCCCTCGCGGATCTCGACCCGCTGGACGCCGCGGACGTAACCCAGCATCCCCGCCTCGCCGAAATAGTCGCGCGCCAGATGGTCGGTCGAGAGGGCCGCGGTGTGATAGGTCGGCAGCGTGATCAGATGGTGGAAGATGCCCGCCCGCGCCGAGGCGTCGCGCTGGAAGGTGCGGATCCGCTCGTCCGCCTCCTGCGCCAGCGCGGTGTCGTCATAGTCGACGCTCATCAGCCGCGCCCGGTCGTAGCCGGAGACGTCACGCCCCGCCGCGGCCCACGCGTCATAGACCTGCTGGCGGAAGTTGAGCGTCCAGTTGAAGCTGGGGGAATTATTGTAGACCAGCTTGGCGTCGGGCACGACCGCGCGGATGCGATCGACCATGCCGGCGATCTGGTCGATATGCGGCTTCTCCGTCTCGATCCACAACAGGTCCGCGCCGTTCCGGAGCGCGGTGATGCAGTCGAGCACGCAGCGATCCTCGCCGGTGCCGGCGCGGAACTGGAACAGGTTGGAGGGCAGGCGCTTCGGCCGCATCAACTGCCCGTCGCGCGCGATCACCACATCGCCGCGCAAGGCGGAGAGGTCGGTCACCGGTTCGCAGTCGAGGAAGGCGTTATACTGGTCGCCCAGGTCGCCAGCGGCGCGCGAATAGGCGATCTGCTTGGTCAGTCCCGCGCCGAGCGAGTCGGTGCGCGCGACGATGACGCCATCCTCGACGCCCAGCTCCAGGAAAGCGTAGCGACAGGCGCGGATCTTCGCCAGAAAGTCCTCATGCGGGACGGTGACCTTGCCGTCCTGATGGCCGCATTGCTTCTCGTCGCTGACCTGGTTCTCGATCTGGATCGCGCAGGCGCCGGCCTCGATCATCTTGCGGGCGAGCAGATAGGTCGCCTCGGCATTGCCGAAGCCGGCATCGATATCGGCGATGATCGGCACGACATGCGTCTCGTGATGGTCGATCGCGTGGAGCAGCCGCTGCGCCTCGATCGCGTTGCCGGCGGCACGCGCCGTGTCGAGGTCGCGGAACATCATGCCCAGCTCGCGCGCATCGGCCTGGCGGAGGAAGGTGTAGAGTTCCTCGATCAGCGCGGGCACGCTGGTCTTCTCGTGCATCGACTGGTCGGGCAGCGGGCCGAACCGGCTGCGCAGCGCCGCGATCATCCAGCCGGACAGATAGAGGTAGCGGCCCTGCGTGCTGCCGAAATGCTTCTTGATGCTGATGATCTTCTGCTGGCCGATAAAGCCGTGCCAGCAGCCCAGCGACTGGGTGTAGCGCGCCGGATCGGCATCATAGGCGGCCATGTCGCGGCGCAGGATGGCGGCGGTGTGGCGCGCGATGTCGAGGCCGGTGCGGAACCGGTTCTGCGCGCGCATCCGGGCGACCGCGTCCGGGTCGATGCCGTCCCAGCTGCCCTGGTGCGCGTCGACCAGGCGGCGGATCTGGCTGGTCTGTTCCTGATAGGTCATCGATGCGATCCTGTCGTGAGGGGGCGCCATGCGCCCGCCGTGCTCCTGCGAAGGCAGGAGCCCAGGGTTGCACGCGCTTTCAGGCGTTTTCTGGCTTGGCCCTGGGTTCCGGCTTTCGCCGGAACACGGGAGAGGCCGATCAGCCGAGCCGGCCGAGCCGGTGGTAGAGATTGGAGAATTTCACCGAGCGCGGATCGTCGGCGATGCGGCGGACATAATCGGCGACCGCCTCCTTCATCAGGCTGAAATCCTCCGTCGAGAAGACGGCGCGGCTGCGTTGCGGTTCGTTCGGCATCGGAAATCCTCCTTTGCTCTGGCGGATCAGTCCGCCGGATAGATTGTGGTGTAATCCACCGAATCACCGCTGCTCAGCCTGTATCGATCCGGAATCGTGTCGCGGCGTCGGCCGGGACGCGCTATGAACCGTCGATTTGTAAATTTCTCGACAGGATGCGGGATGGCACGCGACAAGCTTTTCGCCGGACATGCGGTCCGCCGCCTGCGCCGCCGCACCGGCCTGACCCAGGCGGCGATGGCGGAGATGCTGGCGATCTCGCCCAGCTATCTGAACCTGATCGAGCGCAACCAGCGCGCATTGCCCGCCGCCTTGCTGGTGGCGATGGCGGAGCGGTTCGACTTCGACCCGCGCGGGCTGGGCGGGGGCGATCCGGGCGGCGGGGCAGAGGCGCTCCGGCGGCGGCTGGCCGATCCGCTGTTCGCCGACCTGGCGATCGACCGGCATGAGGTGGAGGAATGGCTGGCGGCCGCGCCGGGCGGGGCGGAGGCCTTCGCCCGCGCCTTCGACCGGATCGGTGGCGGCGGCGCATCGGGCGGGGGCGAGGACGATGATCCGATGCTGCTCGCCCGGCGCGAAATCGACCGCTGGCGCAACCATTTCGCCGATCTCGACGCCATGGCGGAGGCGTTGGCCGACGAATTGCGGCTGAGCGGCGCGGACCTGTACGGCGCGTTGGTCGAACGGTTGCGCGTCCGCCACGGCCTGTCGATCCGCATCCTGCCGGTCGAGGTGCTGCCCGACCTGCTCCGCCGGCTCGACCTGCACGCCCGCCAGCTCCAGCTCAGCGAGCGGTTGGCCCCGGCCGAGCGGATCTTCGCGCTGGCGCACCAATTGGGGCAGGTCGAGGCGCGCACCGAGATCGACGCGCTGGCGCGCGGCGCGGGCTTTGCCGACCGGACGGCGGAGCGGCTGTTCCGCCAGCACCTGCTCGGCTATTTCGCGGGCGCGGTGATGATGCCCTATGCCCGCTTCCTGCGCGCCTGCGAGGCGAGCGGCTATGAGCTGCCGATCCTGGAGCGGCGGTTCGGGGCGAGCTTCGACCAGGTGGCGCGGCGGCTGACGACCATGCAGCGCGTCGGCGCGCGCGGCCTGCCCTTCTTCCTCATCCGCATCGACCGGGCGGGACAGCTGGCCGAGCGGCTGGGGGGGGCGAGCGGCGCGGTGCTGGCCGAGGCGGCGGGGCGCTGTCCCCTGTGGCGGCTGCACCACGCCTTCGACCGGCCGGGCACGACGGGGGTGCAACTGGTCGAGCTGGAGGATGGCGCACGCTGGATCACGCTGACGCGCAGCACGCCCGCGCCGGGCGCGCCGACGGTCGGGCCGGAGGCGGTACCGGTCGAATATGCGATCGGCCTGGGCGTCGCCGCCGCGCAGGCGGCCAGCCTGCACGCGGCGCGCGGGCTCGATCCGGCGGGCGCGGCGACGCCGATCGGATTGGGGTGCCGGGCCTGCCTGCGCGCCGATTGCCTGCAACGCTCCGCCCCGCCCGCCGGCCGGGCGCGGATCGTGCAGGATCGCGAACGCGGCCTGTCACCCTTTCGCTTCGCGGAGGGGTGACGGTGACCGGGCGCCACGGCGCAGGACCTGCGTCTCCGCGTCGTCGCGCGAAAAGCAGGATCGATCAGCCCTTATCCGGCCGACAGCGTGCGGGCGCGCTCATCCAGCCGGGCGATGGCCGCCTGCTGGATGCCGGGCGCGGCGACCAATACGCCGAAGGCGCGCGGATCGGGCTTGTTGAACGACAGGGGCTGGCCCAGCGCGTCGGACACGCCGGCGCCCGCCTCGCTGGCGACCAGCACGGCGGCGGCGATGTCCCATTCATTGCCCCAGCGCAACGTCGCGACCAGATCCGCCTCGTCCGCCGCGACCATGGCGATGCGCAGCGCGATCGAATTGGGCTTGTCGACCAGCACGAAGTCGCGATCCGCCTTGGGCAGGGCATCGGCCGGCACCCGCGTGCCCGCCAGTTCCACCCGGTCGCCCACCGCCAGCGCGACGCCGTTGCGCCACGCGCCGCGCCCCGCCTTCGCCACCCAGCTTTCCCGCCGGGCCGGCGCATCGAGCACCGCGAAGACCGGGCGGCCATTCTCGACCAGAGCGATCGACACGCACCAGCCGTCGCGCCCCCGGATATAGTCGCGCGTGCCGTCGATCGGATCGACCACCCAGACGCGGGCCTGCGCCAGCCGGTCGGGCGCGTCGGCCGTCTCCTCCGACAGCCAGCCGGCGTCGGGCAGCAGCGCCGACAGGCGCGCATGCAGCATCCGGTCGACATCCAGGTCGACCTCGCAGACCGGGCTGCCCGGCTCCTTCTCCCAGCGACGGAAATCGGTGCGCCAGCGGGCGAGCGCCATCTGACCCGCCTCGCGCGCGATATCGACCGCCGCCTCCAGGAGATAGCGGTCAGGCACTCGCGATCGTCATCCCGTCGATCCGCAGCGTCGGGACGTTGACGCCGTAGCGGAAGCGCAGGTCGTTGGCGGCGGTCATCGCCAGCAACATGTCCTTCAGGTTGCCGGCGATGGTGAACTCGGCGACCGGCGCGGCGATCTCGCCGTTGCGGATCAGGAAGCCGGCCGCGCCCCGGCTATAGTCGCCGGTGACGCCGTTCACGCCCATGCCGATCAATTCGGTGACATAGACGCCCTCGGCGATGTCGCCGATCAGCGTCTCGACCGGCAGCTTGCCCCCGTCGAGATAGAGGTTGCTGGTCGACACGCCGGGCGCGCCGCCGATGCCGCGGCTGGCATGGCCGGTCGGCTCCAGCCCCAATTGCCGCGCGGCGGCGGAGTCGAGCAGCCACGTCTCCAGCACCCCGTCCTCGACGATCGCGGTCGGCGACACCGCCAGCCCCTCGCCGTCGAAGGGGCGGGAGCGCAGGCCGTGCGGGCGATGCGGGTCGTCGCGCACCGACAGGCCGGCGGGCAGCACCGCCTCGCCCAGCGAGTCGAGCAGGAAGCTGGTCCGGCGGGTGATCGCCGCGCCACCGATCGCGCCGACCAGATGGCCGATCAGCGAGGCGCCGACGCGCGGGTCGAACACCACCGGCATCGCGCCGCTGGTCGGGCGGCCGGGATTGAGCCGCGCCACCGCCCGCTCCCCCGCCTCGCGGCCGATGGCGTCGGGACTGTCGAGATGCTGGCGCTTGCGCGCGCCGTGATGCGCATAGTCGCGCTGCATCCCGCTGCCCTCGCCGGCCAGCACGCTGGCGGACAGGCCGTATCCGGTCGCGGCATAGGCGCCCGCGAATCCGGTCGAGGTGGCGAGCGCCCACAGGCTGCGCGAGGTGCTGGCCCCGCCGCCTTCGCTGTTGGTGACGCCGGGCACGGCCCGTGCCGCATCCTCGGCCGCCAGCGCCAGGTCGCGCAGGGCTTCGGGCGAGGGTTCGCCCTGGCCGTTCGCCTGATCGTCCAGGTCGAGCTGCGGCGGCGCGCCGTGGAGCAGCCGCTCGGCGGGCGCGAGGCCGGCCCAGCGATCCTCCGGCGCCTCGCGCGCCATGGCGACGGCGCGTTCGACCAGCGCGTCCAGCGCCGCGTCGGACAGGTCGGAGGTGGACACGCTCGCCGAACGCTGGCCGACGAAGACGCGCAGGCCCAGCTCGGCGCTTTCCGACCGGCCGACATCCTCCAGCTTGCCGAGCCGCACCGAAATCTCCAGCGCGCTGTCGGCGGCGAACACGGCATCGGCGGCATCGGCCCCGGCGGCGGTGGCGCGGGCGACGATGTCTTGGGCGCGGTCGCGCGCCTGGTCGGGGGACAACATGCCCGTGGACTTAAGCGCGGGTCTGCGCTCGCGCAACCTAACGGCTGAGGCCGACGACCAGAAAGGCGAGGAACAGCAGCAGCCCGGTGGAGCGGTTGCTACGGAACCGGGCGAGCGCGCCCGCGCCGTCGTCGGGCCGCAGCGTCGCGACCTGCCAGCCGAGATGCAGGCCGGCCGGGACCAGCGCCGCGACCGCCAGCGGATCGGGCCGGACGCTCCAGATCGCCAGCGCCCAGGCGAGAAGCGCGCCGGCATAGAAGCCCGCCACGCCGCCGCGCACCCGGCGGCCCATCCTGAGCGCCGAGGAGCGGACGCCGATCAGCGCATCGTCCTCCCGGTCCTGCAATGCATAGATGGTGTCATAGCCGATCACCCACAGGATCGATCCCAGATAGAGCCACCAGATCGGCGCCGACAGGTCGCCCGCCGTCTCGCTCCACCCGACCAGCGCCGCCCAGGAGAAGACCAGCCCCAGCCACGCCTGCGGCCACCAGGTGATCCGCTTCATGAAGGGATAGGCGGCGACCGGCGCCAGGCTGGCGAGCGCGACCCCGGCGGCGAGCGGGTGGAGCTGCACCAGCACCGCCAGCCCGACCAGGCTGAGCGCGACCAGCCACAGCCAGGCGGTGCGCAGCGAGACGAGGCCGCTGGGGATCGGCCGCGCGGCGGTGCGCGCGACCTGCGCGTCGAGATCGCGGTCGATGATGTCGTTATAGACGCAGCCCGCGCCGCGCATCGCGATCGACCCGGCCAGGATCCACAGGATCAGCGGCCAGCGCGTCGCCGCCCCGCCGGCCAGCGCCACGCCCCACGCACCGGGCCAGAACAGCAGCCACCAGCCGATCGGCCGGTCGAACCGGGCCAGCAAAGCGAGGCCGCGCAAGGTCGCGGGGAGGCGCGCGACGAACCCGCGATGCTCGCTGTCGGGGACGATGCCGATGGTCATCGCGCGGCCTTATCGCAGCCGGGCGGCGGCGTCACCTTGCCGGGAAGCGGTAATGGCCGCGCGAAGACGCGAGGCTGGGACGGGGGCGGGGAGGCGGACGTACTCGCCCGTCCCGCCCTCCGCCGGGGTGGCGCAAGCTCTTGGCGCTCCAGGCATGTTGAGACGCCGACGCCTCCGCCATTGGCGCACCCCCGATCCGTCGCTATCCGGGGACGCATCATGCCTCGGCGCGCATCCTTTTGATCGGCCTGTCGGTCGCGGTCGGGCGCTTCGTCGAGGCGCTGTTCTGGGCGATCTTCCGCGTCGCCGGGGCGGTGGCGGGCGCGGCGATCCTGGCGGTCGTGGCGGCGGCGGCGCTCTGGTGGATCGGTCGCCGCCTGCTCCGCCGGAGACGCTGATGCCCGCCACCCCCGCCTGGCCACCCCAATCGACGCCGCGGCTGTTCGTCGACGACGCACTCGCCGCCGGCCCGCGCCGGATCGACGGACCGGCGGCGCATTACCTGCTGTCGGTCATGCGGCTGAAACCGGGCGCGCCGGTCAAGCTGTTCGACGACCGCACCGGCGAATGGCTCGCCACCGTGGCCGATGCCGGCAAGCGCGACCTGACGCTCACCGTCGAGACGCTGCTCCGCCCGCGCGAGCCGGTGCCCGACCTGTGGCTGTGCGCCGCGCCGCTGAAGAAGGGCCGGGTCGACTGGATGGCGGAAAAGGCGTGCGAGCTGGGCGTCGCGCGGCTGGTGCCGGTCGTCACCCGGCGCACCGTGGTCGACAAGCCCAATGGCGAGCGGCTGCGCGCGCATCTGGTCGAGGCGGCGGAGCAATGCGACCGCACCGCGCTGCCCGAACTGGCCGAACCGATGAAGCTGCCCGCCCTGCTGCGCGACTGGCCGGCGGAGCGCGCGCTGTTCTTCGCCGACGAGACGGGCGGGGAGCCGGCGTTCCAGGCGATGGCGGCGCGGCCCGGTCCGGCGGCGATCCTGATCGGGCCGGAGGGCGGCTTCGACGCGGAGGAGCGGGCGGCGGTGCGCGGGCATCCGGCGGCGGTCGGCATCGCGCTCGGCCCCCGCATCCTGCGCGCCGACACGGCGGCGGCGGCGGCGGTGGCGCTGTGGATGGCGGCGGCGGGCGACTGGCGGTCGTGACTTTCGATCGTCCGCAGGCGCTTGCGCGGGGCGGCCGCACCGGGCAGACACCCGCGCAACGGGAACGGGCAGGACGACGGACATGACCGCAGCGACGACGAACAGCGGCCAGGGCAGGGATCGCGGGACGGGCGCCGGTGAACGGCGCGCCGTGGTCTGCGTGATGGGCGCGGGGTCGCTGCGCTATGCGAAGGCGTGCCTGGCCAGCCTGATCCGCAACGTCGCCGAGCCGATCGAGCTGATCGTCGTCACCGATGGCGACAAGGATGTCGCCGCGATCAGCGCCGCGCTGGCGGAGGTCGATGCGCCGCGCCACAGCGCGTGGAGTGTCGTCGGCAAGGCGGCGGTGGATGCCATCGCCGAGGAACGGCTGGCGGGGCAGCCGGCGGTGCGCCGGTTCCGCAACGGCCACCCCTGCTGGCGCAAGATCACCGATCCCGCGCTGGTCGTGGATGAGGGGCGGCCGGTCGTCATCATCGATCCCGACGTTTACTTCCCCAACCGCTTCACCTTCGAGCCAGCGCCGGCGCGCGGCGTGCTGCTGATGTGGCAGGGGCCGAACTGCCTGTTGCCGCAAGAGGTGGTCGAGACCGCGTTCGAGCGGCAGGTGGCGCTGGCCGACCATACCGATATCGGCGTCGCGCAGGTGCGCGGGATCGACTGGGCCTATCTGGAGACGCTGCTGGTCGAGCTGGGCGATGCGGCGCTGCCCGCCTGGTCGATGCACGTCGAGTCGATCGTGTGGGCGGCACTGGCGATGCGCGAGGGGGGCGGCTATTTCGATCCCACCGCCTGGCACTGCTTCGCGAACAGCGTGTCGGTGCGGCTGCGGCGCAAGATGGGCCGCGACGGCGTGGCGATGCTGCGCGACCTGAACCTGAAATCGGCGAAGTGCCTCCATGCCGGCGGCGTCGCCAAGAACTGGCTGGTCGATGCGGAGCGCGCCGGCCTGTTCGACCATCCCGCCGACCTGACCGCGCCGACGCCGGTCCGCCCCTATCAGCCCTTCACCCGCCAGAAGTTCGACCGCAAGTTCCGGCTGCGGGCGGTCGCGGCCAAGCTGGGGCTGTACAAGCTGTTGGCGCAATAGGAGAAAATGCTTGCGGGGCGGCGGCTTGTCGGGATCGCTTCAATCCCGGCTGGCGTCCGCCTTCACGCGCGCGTAAAGGCCCGCCATGACCACCAAGACCGCCGAACCCAAGCGCTCGCCGATCATCGAATCGCGGGACCAGTTGATCGCCAGCTTCGCGCGCGGCGAGAAACCGGCGGAACGCTGGCGGATCGGCACCGAGCATGAGAAATTCGTCTATCGCACCGCCGATCACAGCGCGCCGGACTATGCGTCGCCGGGCGGCATCAAGGATCTGCTCGCCGATCTGACCCGGCATGGCTGGCAGCCGGTGACCGAGGGCGACACGGTGATCGCGCTGAGCGGCCAGGACGGCAGCGTCAGCCTGGAGCCGGCGGGCCAGTTCGAACTGTCCGGCGCGCCGCTCGACAATCTCCACCAGACCTGCGCGGAAACCGGCCGGCATCTGGCGCAGGTCAAGGAAGCGGGCGAGCGGCTGGGCCTGGGCTTCCTGGGCCTGGGCATGTGGCCCGACAAGGCGCGTGCCGACCTGCCGGTGATGCCCAAGGGCCGCTACGACATCATGCGCCGGCACATGCCGCGCGTCGGCTCGATGGGGCTGGACATGATGCTGCGCACCTGCACCATCCAGGTCAATCTCGACTATGCGTCGGAAGCGGACATGGTGCAGAAGTTCCGCGTCGGCCTGGCGCTCCAGCCGCTCGCCACCGCCCTGTTCGCCAACTCGCCCTTCACCGAGGGCAAGCCCAACGGCAAGCTGTCCTATCGCAGCCATATCTGGTCGGACACCGATCCGGCGCGCACCGGCATGCTGCCCTTCGTGTTCGAGGACGGCTTCGGCTATGAGCGGTACGCCGACTATATGCTCGATGTGCCGATGTACTTCGTCTATCGCGACGGCCGCTATATCGATGCCGCCGGCCTGTCGTTCCGCGACTTCCTGAAGGGCGAATTGTCGGTGCTGCCGGGCGAGAAGCCGACGCTGGACGACTGGACCGACCATCTCTCCACCGCCTTCCCGGAGGTGCGGCTGAAGACCTTCCTGGAGATGCGCGGCGCCGATGGCGGTCCCTGGAACCGCATCTGCGCGCTCCCGGCCCTGTGGGTCGGGCTGCTCTACGACCAGGGGGCGCTGGATGCCGCCTGGAACCTCGTGAAGCATTGGACGCTGGAGGAGCGCCAGACCCTGCGCGATGCGGTGCCGACGCTGGCGCTCGACGCGCCGGTGCCGGGCGGGGGACGCCTGAGCGACATCGCCGGCGAAGTGCTCGACATCGCCCATCGGGGCCTGGCGGCGCGCGGCCGGCTCAACGCGGCGGGCGAGAACGAGACCGGCTTCCTCGATCCCCTGCGTGAGATCGTGCGCAGCGGCGTGGTGCCGGCCCAGTCGCTGCTCGACCGCTATCACGGCATCTGGGGCGGCGACGTGTCGCGCGTCTATGCCGAGGAGAGTTTCTAACTTCCTTGCCGGAACCACAAGGACTAAAGTTCTGGTCGTTCCAACGACGCCTATGATGTGATATTCGCGGCTCCGGTCGCCGGCGCTTCCGGCATGCTTTACATGGCCGGGGGGGCATGGGTGCGGATACGCTCATTGGATGCGGTGCGGGGAATCGCAGCTGTCATAGTGTTGCTATGGCATGTGAGCTTAACCATCACGGCGACGGCCCATCAGCCATCATGGCTGTTTGCATCACCGCTACGCATGCTGGTTGCGGGGCCACCTGCCGTCATTCTTTTCTTCGTACTGAGTGGGTTGGTTCTTGCGCCAAGCGCTTCACTGGGCAGAGAGTATCTACCTTATATTATCAGTCGGTGCATACGGATCTGGATGCCCTTCGCGGCATCGATTGTTATTGCTGTCATCTTATGCGGCTTGCTGGGGCAAGACCCGCTGCGGGACGCGACCGGCTGGTTCAACTATAGCTGGAGCGACCCTGTCAGCAGCATGCTCGTCCTGCATCATTTGCTGATGACGGGTGCCAAGGATACGCTGAACAATCCGGCGTGGAGCCTTTTCCACGAAATGCGGATCGCCTTTATCCTGCCGTTTTTTGTCGTTGGATTGCGCCTGCGCCCGATGGAAACATGTGCGGCATCTTTGATATTATTGATCATAGCGAGTTGGGCGATCCATTTGACGGATCGTTTCATAGTGCGATCCATCCTCACTTCGATGCAATATGTATCACTTTTCGTTATGGGGTCGCTGATAGCAATCAACGCCAACAATGTATCGGCATGGATTGATGCACGGTCGCCGCGGTTGATCGCCATTGCATGGCTTTTAGGCGTGGGATTGCTATGTTTTCCACCATTTCAAGTGGGCTGGATAAGTAGCCCGGCAAATCTATTGTGGCTTTTGATGCAAGGGGTGGGGGCGTGTATCATCCTGTCACTGTGCCTGTCCAAAGCGGCTACACCTTCGTTTCTCCTGGGCAGAACGACTAGCTTCCTTGGGCAAATATCCTATAGCCTGTATCTTACGCACATGCTGGTTCTGATCAGTGTTGTCAGGTTGATGGACGGTCATGCGCCATCTTGGATGGGGACCCTCCTGTCCGTGTCGCTTGTTTTTCCCGTCGCAATGGCATTTCATCGCTTGATCGAACGCCCCTCGTCTATGCTGGCGCGACACTTGGCGAAGCAAGCTCCTATCTGGTTTGCGCGCTCAGCATCATGGCGGCTTCATCCTGATGCGCGCGGGCGATAGGAAAATGCCATCGTCGATCAGACCGGGTCGATCATCACCGCGGCGATCCGCACGGCGTTGACCGGGCCGTCGGGGCCGCCCGCGCCCTTGTAGGTGGCGTTGGCGGCGAGCGCGCTCATGTTGAGGAAGTCGCTCAGGTCCAGCCGGTATCGGCCGGCGGGCAGCGTGACATAGACGCGGGTCGAGGCCCGCAACGGATGCGCGTCGCCGATGCCGCGGATATGCGGCATCTGGACGATCCCGCCGGCGCGGCCGCCGGGGCCGGTCAGGGTCAGCCGCTTCACGCCGTTGGTGATGCCGGTGTTGAGCGGCCCGACATGATTGTCGTAGCGCAGGCTGATCGCATAGGTGCCGGCGCGCGGGATCGTCACGTCGGCGATGCTCGCCCGCATCCCCGTGCCGAGCAGCAAGGTGGGTTCCGCGACGCCGTCCGCCCCGGCGGGCAGGCGGCGGCCGGCGCCGGAGAGGCGCGGGTCGTCGATCGCGATCGTCTGCGCCGACCGGCCGCGCACGCAGGCCGCTGCCGAGGGTTGCGAGGCGAGGCCGCTGCCGGTGAAGGTCGCGATCGCGCTGTAGCAGGCGGTGCGTTCGGGATCGCGGCCGCGATCGGTCCAGCCAGTCGTGCGCAGGTCGCGCGCCACCGGTCGGCCGTCGCGCAGCAGCGTGTAGCGGACCGGGGCGATGGGGGCGGGGCCGGTGATCGCCAGTCGCACGCCGTCCGTCTGGGCGCTGGCGGTCAGGCCCGGCGTCGCGGGCATGAAGGCGCGGGGATCGTCATGGCTGGTCGCCGGGATCGCCGCCACGGTGGCGACGCGCGTGGCGGAGCGTCGCGCCTTGCCGAACGTCACCTCGATCCGGTTTTCGCCCGGCGACAGATCGTGCGCGGTGATCCGGGCGGGGGCGGGGCGGCCGTTGAGCAGGATGCGCGCGACCGGATAGACGCCGCCGGCCGCCGCCCGGGGCGGCAGGCGAAGCGTGATCGCGATTGGCCGGCCGGCATAGTCGAGCCGCCCCAGCGTCGCCGTGTCGCCTGCCCCCAGCAATGTACGCATATGCGTGGTCAGGAACGGGGCGACGCGCACGCCGTTGGCCTCCGGATGCCAGCCGAACAGGGTTGCGGTGACCGCGCCGATATAGCCGCCGACCGACCAGAGCTGGCGGCGGGCATTGATCTCCGGCCCATCGTCGAAGCGCGAACGGCCGGTCAGCCATTCGAGATTCTCCATGTTCGACAGGTGGAGCGCCGCGCCGCGCATCACCGCGTCCAGGCTGCGGTCGGCGGCGGCGACATGGCCCGCGCGTGCCGCCGCCGCCAGCGTATAGGCGGTGACGAATGGCCATTGCGCGCGGTTGTGATAGACGAACTGGCCCGGTGCCTGCGGCCAGACGACGGGCGGGCCGTAGGGCGCGAAGGGATAGCGCGACAGGATGGTGCGCGCCTGGGCCGCGTCGGCGATCCCCGACAGGATCGCCAGATCATTGCCGAGCAGGTCGTATTTGGCGATCGCGTAGGGCGTCGTATCGGCGCTGACATAGGTGGCGAACAGCCCCGCCTTCGCATCCCAGAAGCCGCGCGCGATCGCGCCGCGCAAGCTGCCCGCCCAGCCGTCATAGCGCGTGGCCAGCGCCGCCTGCCCCTGCTCCCCCGCCAGCCGCGCGGCGAGGCGGAGGGCGCGATAGTGGAGGATGTTGGTCGACAGCCCCTTCATCTGCGCCATCGCGGACAGGTCGTCGAGGATCCACGGCGCATAGGTCTGGTCGCGCCAGTCGAGGAAACTGTGCTCGCCGCCATAGAGGCCGTCGCGCGGATCATAGGCGGCGACCCGGTCCGCCTCCAGGGTGCCGGTGAGCGCGGTGAGCGCCGCCCGCGCGAACCGGTCGCGCGCGGGGCCGTCGAGATTGGCCAGCGTCCGCTCGGCGCCCAGCGCCCAGGCGGTGCGGTCGGTGCTGATCGGCCAGCTGCCGCCCGATCCGGTGTCCTGCACGATCTGGCGCGAAGCCGCCGGGATTTCGGGCGGGACCGCGACGCCGGCGCGGATGTCGCTGGTCTTGAACATCAGGCTGTCGACCGCGCGGCCCGGATCGATCGCCGCCAGCCCCAGGTCGAGCGCGTAGGACAGGTCGCGCGTCCAGACATAATGCCATTGCGAACCCGTCTCGAAACAATGGCAGGCGATCGGGCGGCCGCCATTATAGGCGTCGTCCTTGATCGCCTCGACCGATGCCTGGTGCGCATCGTCGATGGCGAGCGCGAACAGCGCGTCGAACCGGTCGCTGCCGCTGGCGACATAGGGGCCGGTGCCCTCGGTGACGGTGCGCCGCTGGGGGCCGTCGTCGCGCTGCGGCTGGCTGGTCGACCAGGTGAAGCGGCGCGCGCCCGGCGTGCCGGTGGCGGCGCTCGCCACCGTCTCCGCCGGGCCACCGCCGTTCGGATAGGGCGGCACCGTCGTCACCTGTTCCTGCGGTGCCGCCGCGCCGGTCGCGAGCGCCGCGAGCGACACCAGGCCGAGTGCGCGCCATCCAAGGCCAAGGGGCGGAACCTGCATATCACTCTCCCATGGGCGCATCGTGTCGCCTTCTGCTCTCTGCTCTCTGCTCTCTGCTCTCTGCTCTACCGGCGATCGGGCGGGAAATGCAAAACGCTCCTATCCGTGCGGGGCCAGGCCCAGCTCGACGCCGGTCTTGTCATAACGGGCGAAGCGGTCGACCAGATCGGCGCTGGCGGCGTTATAGCCGGTCACCGTCACCTGCCGCCCGTCGCGGCGCAACCGGGCGACGATCGTGTCGAGCGCGCCCACCGCCGAGATGTCCCAGAAATGCGCGGCGGACACGTCGATCGCCACCACGCGCGCCGGCTCGTCGCTGCGGAAGGCGCGGGTGAAGCGGTCGACCGAGGCGAAGAAGATCTGCCCGGTGACCCGGTAGATGGTCGTGTCGCCCTCCGCGATACGCTCGACCGCGAACAGGCGGCGGACCTTGCCGGCGAAGAAGATGCCGGACAGCAGCACGCCGGCCAGCACGCCGCGCGCCAGGTCGTGCGTCGCCACCACCACCGCGACGGTGACCAGCATGACGATCGAGGAGGTCGGCGGATGGCGGCGCAGATTGGGGATGGAATTCCAGCTGAACGTGCCGATCGACACCATGATCATCACCGCGACCAGCGCCGGCATCGGGATTCGCCCGACCACCGGTCCCAGCCCGGTGAGCAGCACCAGCAGCACCGCGCCGGCGGTGAAGGTCGACAGGCGGAAGCGCCCGCCCGAGGTGACGTTGATCACCGACTGGCCGATCATCGCGCAGCCGCCCATGCCGCCGACCAGCGCGGCGGCGATGTTGGCGGTGCCCTGGCCCAGGCATTCCTGCCGCTTGTTGCTGTCCGTGTCGGTCATGTCGTCGACGATCTGCGCGGTCATCAGCGATTCGAGCAGGCCGACCGCCGCCATGGTGAGCGAATAGGGCAGGATGATGCGCAGCGTTTCCCAGGTCAGCGGCACGTCGGGCAGTGCCAGGCTGGGCAGCCCCTCCGGCAGCCGGCCCATGTCGCCGACGGTGCGGACCGGTAGGTCGAGCGCGATGCTGACCGCCGCCAGCAGCAGGATCGCGACCAGCGGCGAGGGGACGAGCGTGGTGAGGCGCGGCAACAGGTAGATGATCGCCAGACCGGCCGCGACCAGCGCATAGCTGTGCCAGGTCACGCCGGTCAGTTGCGGCACCTGCGCCAGGAAGATCAGGATGGCGAGCGCGTTGACGAAGCCGGTGATGACCGACCGCGACACGAACTGCATCAGCAGGTCGAGCCGGAGCAGCCCGGCCGCCATCTGGATCAGCCCCATCAGGATGGTCGCGGCGAAGAGGTAGGACACGCCATGATCGCGCACCAGCGGCGTGACGACGACCGCCACGGCGGCGGTGGCGGCGGAGATCATGCCGGGCCGCCCGCCGACCAGCGCGATCACCATCGCGATCGCCACCGAGGCGTAGAGGCCGACGCGCGGATCGACGCCGGAGATGATCGAGAAGCCGATCGCCTCCGGGATCAGCGCCAGCGCGACGACCAGGCCGGCGAGCAGATCGCGGCGCACGCCGCCGAGATCGACGAACCATTGGGTCCGGTATGTGGAAAGAAGATGGGTCATGGAAGATATCCGCAACACGCGCCCGCCGTGCCCCATCGGGGTCACCGGACATTGGAACGGCGCGATTGAGGTTGTCCGGCGGATCGGCGGCCGGAAGAGCCACCCGGAATTGCACCGGGTCCATGCGAATGGAACGGCCTGTACAGGAAGCGGGCGGGGTGGGGCAAGCCGGGTGTTGGGTAGAGTTATACGCAGCGATCACCAGTTCCCCGGCGAAGGCCGGGGCCCGGTAGGGAAGGCTGATGTAACGGAAGGCTGCGCGTCGTCACCTTCGTCCCCCAACTGGACCCCGGCCTTCGCCGGGGAACAGGAAGGGACTTAACCCCCCTAGCGCGGAGTCCATCTCCACCGCTACACCCTTCCGAAATCGACAAGCCATACAGGGGGATATCATGCTCGACCGCCGTCAGTTCCTGGCCACCACCGGCCTCGCCGCGATCGGCACCGGTCTGGTTCCGGGCACCGCGCTGGCGCAGGGCGGCGATGCCGCGCTCAACGCCGCGTTCGAGCGCATCTTCCAGGATGCGGTCGCCCATTCGCCGGAAATGGCCACGTCGCTCGGCCTCGACAAGGGTGCCCTCGCGCCGCTCAAGCGCGAGCTGTCGCCCCGCACCGCCGCGCGCCGGGCGGAGGATGTCGCACGGACCAAGGGGGCGCTGGCGCGGCTCGCCGCATTCGATGCGAAGGGCCTGTCGCCCGCCGCGACGCTCAATCTGGAGGTGGTGCGCTATTCGCTGAACACGCAGATCGCCTCGGCCGAACGGTTCGGCATGGACAGCGCGATCCGCCCCTATCGCATCTTCCAGCAGGGCGGCGCCTATTTCTCGGTGCCCGACTTCCTCAACACCGCGCACACGATCAACCAGGCGAGCGATGCCGAGGCCTATCTGTCGCGGCTGGAACAGTTCGCCACCGCGCTCGACCAGGACAGCGCGATGCAGGCGGCGGAGGCGCAGCGCGGACTGCTCGCGCCCGGTTGGTCGCTCGACCTGACGCTGGGCCAGATGCGCGCCCTGCGGCGCCAGCCCGCCGCCACCGCCACCATGGTCGACTCGCTCGTCCGTCGCGCCGCCGCCAAGGGGCTGGCCGGCGACTGGCAGGCGCGGGCGAGCGGCATCGTCGCCGACAAGATCTATCCCGCGCTCGACCGCCAGATCGCGCTGATCGAGAAGCTGAAGCCGACGACGCGGGCGGGGGACGGCATCTGGCGCATCCCGCAGGGCGATGCGGTCTATGCCATGGCGCTGGCGCAGGCGACCACCACCACCATGACCCCGGACGAGGTGCACAGGCTGGGCCTGGCGCAGGTCGCGGAGATCAGCGGTCAGCTCGACACGATCCTGAAGGCGCAGGGGTTGCGCGACGGCAGCGTCGGCGAGCGGCTGGCCAAGCTCAACGTCCGGCCGGACCAGCTCTACGCCAATGACGCGGCCGGTCGCGCCGCGCTGCTCGCCGGGCTGAACGAGGGCGTGAAGGGGATGTACGCCAGGCTGCCCCAGGCCTTCGCGACGGTGCCGACCCAGCCGCTGGAGATCCGCGCGGTGCCGGTGGAGATCCAGGACGGCGCGGCCAACGGCTATTACAACCGCGCCTCGCTCGACGGGTCGCGCCCGGCCATCTACTTCGTCAATCTGAAGGATGTCGGCGACTGGCCGAAATACACGCTGCCCTCGCTCACCTATCATGAGGGCGTGCCCGGCCATCATCTGCAGATCAGCCTGGCGCAGGAATCGCGCGACATCCCGACGCTCCGCAAGATCGGCTTCTTCTCCGCCTATTCGGAAGGCTGGGCGCTCTATGCCGAGCAACTGGCCGACGAGCTGGGCGCCTATGCGACGCCGCTGGAGCGGGCGGGCTATCTGCAATCCTTCCTGTTCCGCGCCGCGCGGCTGGTGGTGGACACCGGCCTCCACGCCAAGCGGTGGAGCCGCGAACAGGCGACGGACTATATGGTCGCGACCACCGGCTTCGCCCGCCCGCGCACCTTGCGCGAGGTGGAGCGCTATTGCACCCAGGCGGGGCAGGCGTGCAGCTACAAGGTCGGCCACATGGCCTGGACCCGCGCCCGCGCCAAGGCCGAGGCGGCGCTGGGCGACCGGTTCGACCTGAAGCAGTTCCACGAGGTTCTGAAGGAAGGCGCGATGCCGCTGACCATCCTGGAGCGCCGCATCGACGAGCGGATCGCGGCGCAGCGGGGGTGAGGCCTTTCGGGGCTTCCCCGATCCCGGTCGTCCCGGCGCGTATGGCGCAGCGATCCACGGTCCCGAGCGGGGACGTTCCGGGTTGCTGCACCGCGCTTGCGAAGGCGAAGCCGTAACGCACGCCATGTCCGGGCAGCCCGCCCCACCCGGTTGCCTGATGGGACCTGCGCCCGTAATGCTGACCTTCATGTCGGGGGAAAAGCTGAACTGGTGGCAGACGCGGTGGTTCGTGGTGGCGATGGCGATCGCCGCGACGATCCCGCTCTGGTGGCCCACCATCCCGCCACTGGTCGATCTGCCCGGGCATATGGGGCGCTACCGCGTCCAGTTCGCCATGGCGGAGAATCCGTGGCTGAACCAATGGTATGATTTTCGCTGGTCGCTGATCGGCAATCTGGGCATCGACCTGCTCATCATCCCGCTGACCCCCCTGATGGGGCTGGAGCTGGCGGTGAAGCTGATCGTGATGGCGATCCCCTTCCTGATCGTCACCGGCCTGTTGTGGATCGCGCGCGAGGTGCATGGCCGCATCCCCGCGACCGCGCTGTTCGCACTGCCGCTGGCCTATTGCTATCCGATCCAGTTCGGCTTCGTGAACTTCGCCCTGTCGATGGCGATCGCGCTCAACCTGTTCGCCTGGTGGCTGCGGCTGGCGCGACAGGGGCGGCTGGTGTTCCGGGCGATCGTCTTCGTGCCGCTCAGCTGCGCGCTCTGGGTGTGCCATACCTATGGCTGGGGCGTGCTGGGCGTACTGGCCTTCTCGGCGGAGATGATCCGCCAGCACGACCTGCGCAAGGACGGTCGGGGTGGCCACTGGCTGGAAAGCTGGATCCGCGCCGGCCTGGGCTGCGTGCCGCTCGCCCTGCCGCTGGTGATGATGGTGGTGTGGCGGTCGGGCGATCACGTCACCGGGGTCACGGCCGACTATTTCAACTGGCGCGCCAAGGTCCAATGGATCATGATGGTGCTGCGCGACCGCTGGCTCGCCTGGGACATCGCCTCCACCGCGGTGCTGCTGATCGTCCTGCTCAAGGGCGTGCGCGACGACCGGATCGAATATTCGCGCAACCTGGGCCTGTCGGCGCTGTTCCTGTTCCTGGTCTATCTGCTGCTGCCGCGCATCGTGTTCGGCTCGGCCTATGCGGACATGCGCCTCGCACCCTTCGTGCTGGCGATCCTGCTGATCGCGCTTCGGCCCAAGCGGGGCAGCCAGCCGCGCGACGCGGCGATGCTGGCGATGCTGGGCCTCCTGTTCTACGCGGCGCGGCTGGTCGGCACGACGTGGAGCTTCGCGCTCTATGCCCAGGCCTATGACCGCACCCTGGCGGTGCTGGACGTATTGCCGGAGCGCGCGCGCGTGGTCAGCTTCGTCGGGCGGCGCTGCTATGACGACTGGGCCTATACGCGGCTGGAGCATGTCCCCGGCCTGCTGCTGGAGCGCAAGCTGGCCTATACCAACGACCAATGGTCGATGGCCGGCGCGCAGCAGCTGACCGCGCGCTACACGGCGGCGCGTGGCTTCGCGCATGATCCGTCGCAGATCGTCACCGATCGCTATTGCCGGGGCGAATGGTGGCGGCCGCTGGGCTATGCGCTCCAGCTGTTCCCGCGCAATGCCTTCGACTATGTCTATCTGATCAGCCCGCCGCGCTTCGACCACAAGCAGCTCAAGGGGCTGTCGCTGATCTGGCAGAACGGCACCAACTATCTCTACCGGGTCGACGACCGGACCCAGCCGCCGCCCCCGCCGCCCCTGGTCAAGCGGCGACCCAGGCCGGTCGCCGGGTAAACGCCGCCAGGACGCGGCGGGTGCGGCTACCCCCGTTTGAACGGGGTCAGCGCCTCCAGATATTCGGCGTCCGCCGCGACGCCCTGGCGTTCGCGCTCCAGGAAGGCGGCGACCGCGCGGCGGAAGTCGGGATGGGGGATGTAATGCGCCGACCAGGTCGACACCGGCGCATAGCCGCGCGCCAGCTTGTGCTCGCCCTGCGCGCCCGCCTCGACGCGATCGAGGCCGCGCAGGATCGCCGCCTCGATCGCCTGGTAATAGCAGAGCTCGAAATGGAGGAAGGGCACGTCCTCGGCGCAGCCCCAATAGCGGCCGTAGAGCGTATCCTCGCCGATCAGGTTGAGCGCGCCGGCGATCGGCACGCCGTCCCGCTCCGCCAGGATCAGCAGCACGCGATCCCCCATCGTCTCGCCGAGCAGCGGGAAGGTGGCGCGGGTCAGATAGGGCGTCCCCCATTTGCGGCTGCCCGTATCCTGGTAGAAGGTCCAGAAGGCGTCCCAATGCTCCGCCCGGATCGCGTCGCCGGACAGGTGGCGGATCGTCAGCCCCTCCACCGCCGCCGCGCGCTCCTTGCGGATCGCCTTGCGCTTGCGGCTGGCGAGATCGTCCAGGAAGCCGTCGAAATCGCGGTAGCCGCGATTGGTCCAGTGGAACTGCACGCCCTGACGGATCAGCCATCCCGCCGCCTCGAACAGCGGCACCTGCGCTTTGTCGACGAAGGTGGCATGGGCGGAGGACAGGTCGTTCTGGTCGACCACCGCCTGCACCGCGCCGATCAGCGCCGGGGCGAGCGCGGGATCGCGCAGCAGCAGCCGGGGACCGGGCACCGGGCTGAACGGGGAGGCGATCTGGAGCTTGGGATAATAGTCGCCGCCGGCCCGTTCCCAGGCATCGGCCCAGCCATGGTCGAAGACATATTCGCCCTGGCTGTGCGCCTTGATATAGGCCGGGGCGATGGCGGCGGGGCGGCCGTCATCGCCGTCGACGATGATCGGCAGGGGCTGCCAGCCGCTGCGCCCGCCGACCGCGCCGGATTCCTCCAGCGCGGTCAGGAAAGCATGGCCGATGAACGGGTTGGCGCTGCCGGCGCAGGCATCCCAATCGGCGGCGGCGATCTGGCGGACGCCGTCGGCCAGGCGGGCGGTGATGCTGGTCATTACCGCCCGATCTAGGGATCGGAGGGTCAGGCCGGAAGGGGCAGCGCCTCGCCGACCTGCACGATCGCATCCACCTCGACCGCCGCGCCCAGCGGCAGCACCGGCACGCCGACCGCCGAGCGGGCATGGCGGCCATGGTCGCCGAACAGCGCGACCATCAGTTCGGACGCGCCATTGGCGACCTTGGGCTGGTCGGTGAAGTCGCCGGTGGAATTGACGAACACGCCCAGCTTCACGATCCGCGCCACGCGCGACAGGTCGCCGCCCAGATATTTCTGGAGCTGCGCGACGATCATCAGGCCGCAGGCCTGCGCCGCCGCCTGGCCATCCTCCAGCGAGACGCCGTCGCCCAGCCGGCCGGTGACGAGCTGGCCGTCGCGGAACGGCAACTGGCCGGAGACATGGAGCAGCCCGCCCGCCTCGACGACGGGGACATAGGCGGCGACGGGAGCAGCGGCCTCGGGCAGGGTGAGGCCCAGCTCTTCGAGCTTGCGAGCGATATGGTCGGTCATGGCCGAAGGAGGTGCCTTTGCCCGCGCCAAGGGTCAAGTCCTGGGCGCGGGGATCTTTGCCGAAGCGCTTCCCGTGCTCCTGCGCAGGCAGGAGCCCAGGGCGGCACGGGATATCAGGCGTTGTTTGGCTTGGCTCTGGGCTCCTGCTTTCGCAGGAGCACGATCGACAATCCTCTCACGCCGCCGCCATCGCCTCGGCCGCCAGCGCCTCCGCCTCGATCAGCAGCGCGTCGTCGCCGGCATTGGTCGACACCCGTTCGCGGCCGATCAGGACCAGCACCGGCACCGCGAGCGGCGACACTCGTTCCAGGTCGACATGCACCATCGTCTCCGCCGCGCGGTCGAGCAGATGGGCGAGCCGGCCGACATCGGTCATCCGCGCCCGCGCATCGTCCCAGGCGGCCTGGAGCAGCAGGTGGGTCGGCTCGTATTTGCGCAGCACGTCGTAGATCAGGTCGGTCGAGAAGGTGACCTGCCGCCCGGTCTTGCGCTTGCCGGGATGCTGGCGGTCGACCAGTCCGCCGATCACCGCCACCTCGCGGAACGCACGTTTCAGCAGATGCGACTGCTGTACCCAGTCGACGAATTCCTCCTCCAGGATATCGGCGGAGAACAAGGCGGCGGGGTCCTCGATCTTCTCCAGCCCATAGCAGGCGAGCGCGTAGTCATTGGCGACGAAGCCCAGCGGCTTCAGTCCGCGCGCCTCCATCCGCTTGGTGACCAGCATTCCCAGCGACTGGTGCGCGTTCCACCCCTCGAAGCTGTAGGCGACCATGTAATGCCGCCCCTCGCGCGGGAAGGTCTCGACCAGCAACTGGCCCGGCTCCGGCATCCGGGACCGGCGGGCCTGCATCGCCAGCCAGTCGCGGACATCGGCCGGGAAGCGGTGCCATTCGGACGAATCGGCCAGGAACCGCCGCACCCGGTCGGCGAGGCTGGTCGATAGCGGCATCCGGCTGCCGCCATAGCTGGGGATGCGCGCCGGGCGGCTGGTGGCGCGGACGACCAGATCCTCGGTGTCGATCGTCTCCACCTCCAGGCTGAGCCCGGCGAAGAAGAAGGTGTCGCCATGGCTCAGCGTCGCGGCGAAGCCCTCCTCGACCTTGCCCAGCTTGCGGCCGTTGCGGAAGCGGACGGTCAGCATCGTCGCCTCGACGATGATGCCGGCGTTCAGCCGGTGCTGCGCGACGAACTTCGGATGGGCGACGCGCCACGTCCCGTCCGGGTCCTGCACCAGCCGCTTGAACCGGTCATAGGCGCGCAGCGAATAGCCGCCGTCGCGGATGAAGCCGAGCACGCGGTCGAACGTCTCGTCGGTCAGCGCCGAATAGGGCAGGGCGGAGCGGACCTCGTCCAGCAGGTCCTCCTGCCGGAACGGGCCGGCACAGGCACAGGCCATGACATGCTGCGCCAGCACGTCGAGTGCGCCGGGACGGAACAGGTCGGGGTCCAGCTCGCCCGCCGCCACCGCATCCAGTGCGGCGCGCGCCTCCAGATATTCGAAGCGGTTGCCGGGGACCAGGATCGCCTCGCTCGCCTCGTCCAGCCGGTGGTTGGCGCGACCGATGCGCTGCAGCAGCCGCGACGATCCCTTGGGCGCGCCCATCTGGATCACGCAGTCGACATCGCCCCAGTCGACGCCCAGGTCCAGGCTGGAGGTGGCGACCAGCGCGCGGAGCCGGCCGGACGCCATCGCCGCCTCCACCTTGCGCCGCGCCTCCAGCGCCAGGCTGCCGTGATGGACGCCGATCGGCAGGCCCTGCGCATTGGCCTTCCACAGATCCTGGAAGATCAGCTCCGCCAGGCTGCGCGTGTTGCAGAAGACGATCGAGGTCTTGTGCGCGGCGATCTCGGTCATCACCTGCTCCGCGGCGTAGCGGCCCGAATGGCCCGACCAGGGCACGCGGTCCTGGGGCAGCAGGATCTCGATGCGGGGGGCGGCGCCCGGCTCGCCCCGCACCAGCGACACCGTGTCGATATCGCCGTCCGGGGCCAGCCAGGCGCGATAGCCGTCCGGGTCCGCCACCGTTGCCGACAGCGCGACGCGGCGCAGATCGGGCGCGATCCGCTGCAAGCGCGCCATCGCCAGCGCCAGCAGGTCGCCGCGCTTGCCGGTGGCGAAGGCATGGACCTCGTCGACCACCATCGTGCGCAGGCCGGCGAACATCGTCGCGCTGTCGGGATAGCTGAGCAGCAGCGACAGGCTCTCCGGCGTGGTCAGCAGGATGTGCGGCGGCTTGATCCGCTGGCGCGCCTTGCGGTCGGAGGGGGTGTCGCCAGTGCGCGTCTCGACCCGGATATCCAGGCCCATCTCGTCGATCGGGTTGACCAGGTTGCGCTGGATATCGACCGCCAGCGCCTTGAGCGGCGAGACGTAGAGCGTGTGCAGCCCGTCGCGCGGCGCCTCGATCAGCTCGGCGAGCGTCGGCAGGAAGCCGGCGAGCGTCTTGCCCGCGCCGGTCGTCGCGACCAGCAGCGCGTGGCGGCCCGCCCGCGCCTCGACCAGCATGTCGCGCTGGTGCCGCCGGGGCTGCCAGCCGCGCGCGGCGAACCAGGCGGTGAGGGGCGCGGGAAGGTCGGTCAGGGGCGTGTCGTTCAGGATCGGGGTGTCTCGTCCTTGTGGTACAGGTCGCGCGTCGCCTGTTCGCTGCGGCGCTCCTGTTCGGGCGGGATCGCCTTGTTCTTCGCGCGGGCCCACAGGATCACGCCGAACAGCACGAACGCGCCGACGAACACCACGATCATCCACAGGCTGCCCGTCAGCCAGTTGCTCTCCACCTGTCCCATCGTCCATTCTCCGAATGTCGTGCCGCCTGAACCCGGCGGCAATGGGTTTCGATCCGGGGACAAGCATTTGCGCGACGACGCCAGGGGCGCGGTCGGCTGGACGAGCCTTTGTGTCTCTGGCGATCGGGACTGGATTCAGCTTGCACTGGAAGGGGTGCCTGCCTCCGCCAGCATTCGTTCGGCCTCCGCCAGATGGAGGCGCTCGACCATCGCGCCGTCGAGCGCGATCGCGCCGCGTCCATCGGCCTCGGGGGCGGCGAAGGCGGCGACCACGCGGGCAGCCCAGGCCAGTTCGGCGTCGGTCGGGCCGAAGGCGGCCTGGGCGGCGGCGACCTGGTTGGGGTGGATCAGCGTCTTGCCGTCGAAGCCCAGCATCGCGCCCTGCGCGCATTCCGCCGCCAGCCGCGCCGCGTCCGTGATCGCGTTGAGCACGCCGTCGAGCGCGATCATCCCGCCCGCGCGCGCCGCCGCCACGATCGCCGCCAGATGCGGGACCAGCGGCGTGCGCGCCGCATCGGGGCGGCAGCGCAGGTCGAGCGCCAGGTCGTTGGTGCCGGCGACCAGCGCCTCCAGCCGCCATGTGGCCGCGCCCGCCGCGAGCGCGGGCAGCGCCATCAGCCCGCGCGCCGTCTCGATCATCGCCCAGAGCGCCGGGCCGTTCGCGCCAAGCGCCCGCCGCGCCGCGTCGCAAGCCCCGGCATCGTCCAGCTTGGGCAGCAGCACCGCATCGACCGGCGCGCCGGCCAGCGCGGCGAGGTCGTCGTCGTGCCAGGGCGTGCCGACGGCATTGGCGCGCACCACCAGTCGCCGGTCACCGAAGCCCCGATGCGCCGCCGTCACCGCCGCGTCGCGCGCCGCCGCCTTGGCTTCGGGGGCGACCGCATCCTCCAGGTCGAGGATCACCGTATCGCAGGTCAGGCCACGGACCTTCTCGATCGCCCGCGCGTTCGAGGCGGGCAGGAACAGGGCGGCGCGACAGCGGCGGTTCGTCATGGTCATGCCCGAGGATAGACGGTTCAGGGGGTGATCGGAAGCGATGGTGTCGCCCAGATGGCGGAGCGCATTGGCGGTGACGGCGGGCCTGACGATGGCCGGCTGCTCGCAAGGTGTGCTCGATCCCGCCGGACCCGTCGCGGCGGGCAACAAGACCGTCTTGGTCAATTCCCTGGCCATCATGCTCGGCATCGTCGTGCCGACGATCCTGGCGACCCTGGCCTTCGCCTGGTGGTTCCGCGCCGGCAATGCCCGCGCCAAATTCCGCCCCGACTTCACCTATTCGGGCAAGATCGAACTGCTCGTCTGGTCGGTGCCCGCCCTGGTCATCATCTTCCTCGCCGGCCTGACCTGGACCAGCAGCCATGCGCTCGCCCCGGAGAAGCCGCTCGAATCGCGCGTCCGCCCGGTGTCCGTGCAGGTCATTGCGCTCGATTGGAAATGGCTGTTCATCTATCCCGAACAGGGGATCGCGACCGTCAACCGGCTTGTCGTCCCCGCCGGAACGCCGATCAACTTCCGCATCACCAGCGGCACGGTGATGAACAGCTTCTTCGTGCCGCAGCTCGGAAGCCAGATCTACGCCATGTCGGGAATGGATTCGAAGCTGCACCTCCAGGCCGACCGGCCGGGCCGATATCGCGGCCTGTCCGCCCATTATAGCGGGGAGCATTTCGCCGACATGACCTTCTTCGTCGATGCGGTGCCGCCCGCCGCCTTCCAGCGCTGGGCCGCGTCCGCACGCGGGCAGGGGCCGGTGCTCGACGGCCCGACCTTCCTGCGCCTGGCCGAGGCGGACAGCCTCGCGCAGACCGTCACCTTCCGCGCGGTGATGCCGCGCCTCTACGATCGGATCGTCGCCAATGGCGGCGCGCCGGTGCGCGAGACCGCCAAGAGCGGCCGGGAGTCGAAGCATTGAGCCGGCTGCAATCCGTGGAGACGGGGCAGATCTCGCCCGTTTTCGGCAAGCTGCGCTGGGACTCCATTCCCTTTACCGAACCGCTGCCCCTGGTCGCGGCGGGGCTGGTCGGCGCGGTGGTGCTGGCGACGCTCGGCTGGGCGTGGAAGCGGGGCTATATGCCCTATCTGTGGAAGGAGTGGATCACCTCCGTCGACCACAAGAAGATCGGCATCATGTATTGCGCGATGGCGGCGGTCATGCTGCTGCGCGGCTTTTCCGACGCGCTGCTGATGCGCTCGCAACAGGCGATCGCCTATAACAACCCCGGCTACCTGCCGCCCGACCATTACGACCAGATCTTCTCCGCGCACGGCACGATCATGATCTTCTTTGTGGCGATGCCGTTCATGATCGGGCTGATGAACTTCGTGCTGCCGCTGCAACTCGGCATCCGCGACGTCGCCTTCCCGACGCTCAACTCGGTCAGCTTCTGGCTGACCGCCGCGGGCGCGCTGCTGGTCAATGTCAGCCTGGTGGTCGGCGAGTTCGCCAAGACCGGCTGGGTGGTCTATCCGCCGCTCAGCGAGTTGCGCTTCTCCCCCGGCGTCGGCGTCGACTATTATCTCTGGGCGCTCCAGATATCGGGGGTCGGCACGCTATTGTCCGGCGTCAATCTGGTGACGACGATCCTGAAGATGCGCGCGCCCGGCATGGGCTATACGCGGATGCCGATGTTCTGCTGGACATCGCTGGCCACCAACCTGCTGATCGTCGCCGCCTTCCCGATCCTGACCGCCACCTTGGCGATGCTGACGCTCGACCGCTATCTCGGCTTCCACTTCTTCACCAACGAGGCCGGCGGCAACCAGATGATGTTCGTCAACCTCATCTGGGCCTGGGGTCATCCGGAAGTCTATATCCTGATCCTGCCCGCCTTCGGCATCTTCAGCGAAGTGGTGTCGACCTTCTCGGGCAAGCCGTTGTTCGGCTATCGCTCGATGATCCTGGCGACGATGGTGATCTGCCTGTTGTCGTTCATGGTCTGGCTGCACCATTTCTTCACCATGGGGGCGGGCGCCGACGTCAACGGCTTCTTCGGAATCACGACGATGATCATCGCGGTGCCGACCGGGGTGAAGGTCTTCAACTGGCTGTTCACCATGTATGGCGGGCGGATTCGCTTCACCACGCCGATGCTCTGGTCGATCGGCTTCATGGTCACCTTCGTGATCGGCGGGATGACCGGCGTGCTGCTGGCGGTGCCGCCGGCCGATTTCGTGCTGCACAATTCGGTGTTCCTGGTCGCGCACTTCCACAACGTCATCATCGGCGGCGTGCTGTTCGGCGCGTTCGCGGGGACGACCTATTGGTGGCCCAAGGCATTCGGCTTCACGCTGGACGAGACCTGGGGCAAGCGCGCCTTCTGGTTCTGGATCACCGGCTTCTACCTGGCCTTCATGCCGCTCTACGTGCTGGGCCTGATGGGGATGACGCGGCGGCTGCAACATTATGACGTGCCCGGCTGGCAGCCCTGGCTGATCGCGGCGGGGGGCGGCGCGCTGCTGATCCTGTGCGGCATCGCCTGCCAGATCCGCATGATCTGGGTATCGGTCCGGAATCGCGAGCATCTGGTCGATGCCAGCGGCGATCCCTGGGATGGCCGCACGCTGGAATGGATCACCAGTTCGCCGCCACCCGCCTTCAACTTCGCAGCGCTGCCGCATGTCGAGGGCGAGGAAGCCTATTGGGACATCAAGTCCAGCGCCCGCGACCGCCGGCAGCTGAGCGACCTGCCCGATTACGATCATTTCGAAATGCCACGCAACAGCCCGACCGGGATCGTCACCGCCTTCTTCGCGACCGCGATGGGCTTCGCCCTGGTCTGGCATATCTGGTGGTTGGTGATCCTCGGCTTCCTGGGGGCCTGGGCGACCTTCGTCGTCTTCGCCTGGCGCGACGAGGCCGAATATCAGGTCACCGCCGAGGAGGCGGAGGCGATCGACCGCGACCGGCGCGAGGCCAAGGCCCGGCTGCTCGACATCCCGATGGAGCGCCCGGCATGAGCGCCGCGACCACTGCCCCCAGCCCGTCCCCCCGGTCCGCAAGCGGGAAGGGCGATCCCAACCGGCTGGGCCATGGCACGGTGCCGATCAGCGAGCAGGGGCCGGCGCCCAAGCGGATCGTCGTCGCCTATGGCTTCTGGATCTTCCTGCTGTCCGACTTCATCATGTTCGCGGGCTTCTTCGCCGCCTATGCGGTGCTGGTCGGCGCGACCGCCGGTGGCCCGACCGGCACGGACGTGTTCGAGCTGCCGCTGGTCGCCACGGAGACGGTGCTGCTGCTCCTTTCCAGCTTCGCCTGCGGGCTGGCGGGCATCGCGGCCGTGCAGCGGTCGACCCGCTGGTTCCAGGTGGCGATGGCGGCGACCGCGCTGTTCGGCGCGGCGTTCCTGGCGTGCGAGCTCTATGAGTTCACCCATCTGATCGGCGAGGGGGCGGGGCCGGGACGCAGCGCCTTCCTGTCCGCCTTCTTCGCGCTGGTCGGCTGCCACGGCGTCCATGTCACGCTGGGCCTGGTCTGGCTGACGACGATGATGGCGCAGGTATGGGCCAAGGGATTCCGTGACGACATCCTGCGGCGGATCGCCTGTTTCAGCCTGTTCTGGCACGCGCTCGACATCATCTGGGTGGCGCTGTTCACCGTGGTCTATCTGATGGGAGCAGGCGGCGCATGAGCGACGAACACAGCCATGTCGACGATACACGCACTGCCGGGCAGGGCCATGGCCATGCCGCGCCGGGCGAGCAGGAGGCGGACGCCAAGACCGATGTGCGCAAGGCGGTCGGCATCTATGCCATCGGCTTCCTATTGGCGGCGATCCTGACGGGGGCGTCCTTCTGGGCGGCAGGCAGCCATGCGATCTTCGGCCCCGCCGTGCCGGTCGCGCTGATCGCGCTGGCGGTGGCGCAGATGGGCGTCCATCTGGTCTTCTTCCTCCACATCACCACCGGGCCGGACAATACCAACAACGTGCTGGCGCTGGCGTTCGGCGTGCTGATCGTCGCGCTGGTGCTGGTCGGCAGCCTGTGGATCATGCGCCATCTGGACCACAACCTGATGCCGATGGGCGTGGCGATGGACATGCAGCGTTAGGCGAGGGTGCATCACCGGCTTGATCCACCCGCCGGCGGCTTGCATGACCATGGGCTATGACCGTGGAACCCGATCTTCGCCGCCGTGCGATCCAGGCCTTGAGCGAAGGGCGCGTCGATGACGGCATCCAGGCCTATCGCGCGCTGTTGGCAAAGGTACGCGGTGGACCGGACGACTGGTATAATCTCGGCTATCTGTTGCGATGTGCGCGGGAGTTCGAGGCGGCGCTCCATGCCTATGATCGCGCGATCGCGGCGGGTATCGATCGGCCCGAAGAGGTACGGCTCAACCGCGCCGTCATCCTGTCCGAACATTGCGACCGGCCGGACGCGGCGGAGGCGGAATTGCGGCTGGCGCTGGCCTCCGCGCCGGACTCGCTGCCCGCCTGGCTGAACCTGGGCAATCTCTACGAGGATCGCGGCGCGGCGACCGAGGCGCAGGCGGCCTATCGGCAGGCGCTGGCGATCGATGCCGGCAATGGCCGCGCCCGGGCGCGGCTGGCGATGATCGACATCCATCAGGGTCGCGCGGCCATCGCCGTCGACCAGCTGCGCGACCTGCTCGCGCGGCCCGGCCTGCCGCCGGTGGCGGCGGCAGAGATGGGCTTCGCACTGGGCGCGGCGCTGGATGCGCTGGAGGATTATGACGCCGCCTTTGCCGCCTTCACCGCTGCCAACCGGACGGCGGCGCGGGCAAGCGATCCGCGCCTCCGCTATGATCGTGCCGCGCAGGAACGGCTGACCGACGAACTGATCGCGGCAACGCCGGGGCGGGCGCAGGCCCGTCCGGAGGCCGAGGCCGCGCCGATCTTCATCTGCGGCATGTTCCGCTCGGGCTCCACCCTGACCGAACAGATGCTGGCCCGCCACCCGATGGTCCATGCGGCCGGCGAGCTGGAGATCATCCCGGCGCTGGCCCATGCGATCCCGGGCTACCCCCGCACGCTACCGTCGCTGGACGAAGACCGACTCACCGCCCTGCGCGATCGCTACCGGGCGGAGGTGCGGCCGCTCGTCGGAACGCTGCGGATCACGGACAAGCGACCCGACAACATCCTGCATGTCGGGCTCATCAAGCAGATGTTCCCCGATGCGCGGATCGTCCACACCGTACGGCAGCCGCTGGACAATATCCTGTCGGTCTGGTTCCTCTATTTCGACGATCATATCCGCTACGGCCACGACCTGGGCGATGCCGCGCATTACTATCGGCAATGCCGCCGCCTGATGGATCATTGGCAACGCAGTTATCCTGGGGACATCCACCAGATCCGGTACGAGGCCCTGGTCGCCGACCCCGAGCCGGCGATACGCGCGCTGACCGACTTTGCCGGCCTGCCCTGGGACCCGGCGGTGCTGGCGCCGGAGCGGGGCGATGCGATCGTGCGTACGGCGAGCGTCTGGCAGGTCCGCCAGCCGCTGCACCAGCGATCGGTCGACCGCTGGCGGCATTATGCCGGGCCGCTGGCGGCGTTCCGCGAACACCTGGGCGACCTGCTCGACGGCATGGCATGAGCCGGGTTCAGGGCGCGATCGTCCCCTGGCCGGTGGCGTGGAACAGCGCCTTCAGCATCGAACGCTCCTCGGCCTCCAGATAGGGGTTCCAGATGTCGAAGATCAGCACGATCCGCAGGTCGTCGCTGTCGTTCCAGGCCTCATGCTCGATCGTGTCGTCGAAAGCGAAGGCCTCGCCCTCGCGCCAGGCGCGCGTCTCGCCGCCGACCCGGAAACGGCATCGCTCGGGTACGACCAGCGGCAGGTGCACGATCGATCGGGTGTTGGTGACGCCGGTATGCGGCGGGATATGCGCGCCCGGCCGTAGGATCGAGAAGAAGGCGGTCGGTGCCTTGCCGGGGCTGTCGTTCTGCGGGATCGCCGCCAGTGCTGCCGCGGTTGCCGGGCAGCGTTCGCACACGGCGTCGTTGCGAACGCCATATTCCCATAGGAAACAGGCGCTCCAGGCAAGGTCGTGGTCCAGCTTCGACCAGGGATTGACGGGGGTGCCCGCCTCCTGCCGGACATAGGGACGGATATGGGGCACGCCCTCGCGCAACAGCGCCTCCGCCTCGGCGCGGATCGCGGCGGTGCGCGCCTCCAGCGCCCCGAACCAGGGGAAGAGCGGGCGATCGAAGAATTCGACGGCTGGCAGGAAGGGGTAATGCAGGCCGGCGCATTGATTGGTATAGATGCGCCGCCGTCCGAGCAGCGTATCGACGCAGGCGGCGAAGCGGCGCGCGCCTGCCGTCCCGTTGGCGGCATCGTCCAGTCCGGGCACGCTCCGCGCGATGCGGTCGCCCAGAGCGCGGGTCTGTTCCGCCAGGAAGCGTTCGCCACGGGCGACGGCCTCGACGATGGCGGGGCTGCGCTCTGGTAGCAGGGCGGCGATCTGCACCACCGCGCTCCAGCAGCGGATCGCCTCCACCGTTTCGGCGCGGCGTTCGTGCAGTTCGGCCAGGCGCAACTGGGCGGTCAGGTGGCGCCGGTCGAGGGCGAGAGCCTCTTCCAGGGCCTTGCGTTCCGCGGCATCGTCGCCGGCCAGCCGATGGGCGGTGGCCAGGTTGATCCGCAGGATCGGCTGGTTCGCGTCTTGCGCGGCGGCGGTGGCGAAGCAGCGCGCCGCCATGGCCGCATCCTCATCGGCCAGCGCGCGCATCCCGCGTGCGTTCAGTAGCTGCGGGTGATCGGGGGCCAGGGCGAGCGCCTCGTCGAGCAGGCGGCGATCCTCGTCATGCGCGCCGCGCTGGCGGGCCTGCCCGGCGGCGGCGATACGCTGTTGAACCGATGCGGGAAGGGGAGGCATTCGGACGCTCCGTCCTGGATGGGGAAAGGGAGGCAGCAACGGCCCTACGAAAAAGGGCGACCCAGCGGGCCGCCCTTCCTCGATACCATCGTTGGTGCCGTGCTTAGAAGCGCAGCTTGCCGGCCACGGCGAACGAACGACCCAGCACGTCGTAGGTCGACGGATAGGTGTTGCCGCTGTTGAATGCGGTGGCACCGGCCGAGGACCCGACCACCGGCGGCTTGCGGTCGCCGATGTTGCGGCCCGTCACCGTGAAGGTGAAGTTGTCCGTGACATCGAACTGCACCGACAGGTCGAAATAGTCGTACGCGCCGATGCGGTTGAAGTTGTAGCTCTGACCGGCCAGCGGGCTGGGGCCGGTGATCGTGCCGTTGAACAGGCTGCGGTTCGCGGTGGTGAAGCCACGGGCCGCGAAGTCCGATGCCTGGCCCTCATACTGGACCGCGCCGATGTGACGCCACAGCAGCGACAGCGTACCCGGCCCGAAGGTCAGGCTCGTGCGCTGGTTCCAGGCCCATTCCGGCTGGATCGACTGGCAGTTGACGCTGTAATAGCCGACGCAGTCGCGGGAGTAGGACGTGCTGGAAGCCTGGAAGGTGTTCTTGTTCGTCCAGGTGCCCTGGAAGCTCAGGTTGAGCCCCACTTCGCCGAAGTTACGCGCATAGTTGGCGTTCAGGTCGATGCCGTCGGTCGCCAGGCGGCCGTTGTTGGTCAGCGGCTGGGGCAGGCCCGGCACCGTCGCCGACGAACCGCTGAGACGGCCGTTGACCGTGCTGCGGCGGATCGCGGTGCAGGCGCTCGATGCGGCCTGCGCGGCGGTGATCGTCGCCGGGTTGTTGCCGAAGCAGGCACCCAGAATGTCGTTCGGCGTGGCGAAGGTGATCGCGTCGTTGACCTTGATGTTGAAGTAATCGACCGCGACGCTCAGGCCCGGCACCAGGCCGCGCGGCTGGATGATGACGCCCAGCGTGTAGGTGTCGGCGGTTTCCGGACGGATGTTCGGATTGCCGCCGCCGGTCACGTTCACCTGGCCGCTGGCCGGGTTCTGGATCAGACCGATCGCCGCGGCGGGTGCGCCCTGGTTGCGGCAGGCGAGCGTCAGGTTGGCATTGCCGACCGGCGCCGCGCCCGCGCACGGATCGACCAGCAGATTGTCGAGGCTGGTGACGCTGGGCGTGAACAGCTCGCCGATGTTGGGTGCGCGAACCGCACGCTGATAGTTGCCACGGAACTTCAGCTCCGGGAACGGCTCCCAGCTCGCGCCGGCCTTCCAGGTGGTGGCGTTGAAGCTCGGATTGTTGGCGGCCTGGACCTTATAGTCCGAATAGCGGACGCCGGCTTCCAGCGTCAGGGCGCGGAAGAAGGGCTTGTCGGCGACCAGCGGGGCGATGACTTCGCCATAGGCTTCGCGCACGTCATAGCCGCCCGAGAAGGGCAGGATGGCGCCACCCGCACCGCCCAGCTCGCCCGGCGACAGCGCATAGGCGTCGGGAATGCGACGATAGGTATACTTGCGATACTCGCCACCGGCCGCGAATGCGATCGGCTCGCTCGCCCAGGGCAGGGTGGTGCCGAAATCGCCGTTCAGCACCGCGCGCGCCTGCGACAGGGCGGTCTGGATCTGGATCGTGCTCTGCCCGTTCAGGAACGCTGCCTGGTCCGGGGTGATCGAGCCGGCCTGGCCGAACAGGTTGAGCGGCACGCAGTTGTTGGTGGTGACGGTGCAGGTCGTGGTGTTGGTGGCGTTCAGCGCCTGCTGCACGCGCGACCGGAGCACATAGCCCGACTGCGTCTGGTTCAGGTCGTTCTCGCCATAGGCGCCCGACACGTCCAGCTTGGCGTGCTCGGAGAACTTCAGGCGCAGGCCGGCCTTATAGTCGAATACCTGCGTGGTGTAGCGCGAGATGCGCGGGCCGATCTCGACCGTGCGGCGGTACACGGCCGGCAGCGACAATGCGGTGTTGTTGTTGCAGGTCGCGCCCAGGGCGATGCCGTTCAGGCCGCAGATCTGGTCGCGCAGGCCGGCCGACAAATAGGGATTGTTGCCCGGAATGGTCAGCGACTCACCGAAGATGCCGGACGGCGCGATGATCGTGTCGATCGTGTTCTTAGAGAAGAGGCCACGGCTATAGACTTCGAGATTGTCCGAAATCTCGTAATGTGCCGCGGCGTACATGTTGTAACGCTTGAACGGCGTCTGGAAGATATTGTACGGGCTGAAGTTGAACGGCGCATAGGCCGCAACCAGCGCGGTGTTGCCCGGATTGACCTGGAGCTGACCCGCGCCGAAATCCACGCCGGTCGGGACCGAGGTGGGCGACGCGCCGGATGCGACGCCGTTGGTCGAGCCGATCGTGTAGACCGAAACGTCGCGATCGCCCTGATAAAGCGCGTCGGCTTCCTGATAGCCGAGGCTGACCACCGCATTGCCCCGGCCGTCGTCGAAGTTCGCGCCGATCGTCAGGTCCGAGTTGAAGATGTTGCCGTCACCGCGCTCGGTGATCTGCTGGCTGGCCGAAGCCTGCACACCGGCGAAATCGCGCTTGGTGATGAAGTTGACGACGCCAGAGACGGCATCGGCGCCGTAGGAGGTGGAAGCGCCGCCGGTCAGGATGTCGACGCGCTGCACCAGCGCCGCCGGAATGTTGTTGAGGTCGACCGTGCCGCCGGCCGCCGCGGGCACCAGGCGGTTGCCGTCGAGCAGGACGAGGTTGCGGTTGGCGCCGAGGTTGCGCAGGTTGACGGTCGAGAAGCCGCCATTGCCGTTGTTCACGGCCGCGCCGATGCCCGGCACCGCGCCCGGCAGTTCACGCACGATCTGCTCGACATTGGTGATGTTGCGCAGGGTCAGTTCGTTTTCGGAGACCGTGTTGACCGGGCTCGACGAAACGAGGTTCGGGTTGGTGATCAGCGTACCGGTGACGACGATGTCGCCGCCCTGGTCGGCCGGGGCCGGCGTGTTGGCATCGGTGGCCTGCTGCTGCGTTTCCTGGGTCGCGGGCGCGGTCTGCGCCACGACAGGCGAAGCGAATGCCGCGGACCCGACGAGCAGCGTCGTGTGCAGCAGGCGCGAACGGAATGGATTGCGCATCAAAATTTGGATCCCTTTTTACCGTCGATCTGGAATTGACGATCACCTGCGAGCTTTCGACGCTAGGATGCGGGAAACATACGCGACGCGCCGATCTTGTCGAATTCTCATTGAAATTTATCAGCAAAAAAGCAAATTTGTGTTGCCTTTGAGCAACTAAGGCATCGAGGCTTACCTAATTGTATTTGCCATGGTAACCAAGGAATGTCAGCATGATGATGCTATTGGTAGGTAATTCTGCCGCATTCGCCTTTTTCGCGATGATAATTGGATGTGCATGCTGAACATGGTCATGGCGGCCGCTCTGGTCGTGCAAGGAGGGGCGCCGTCGTCGTCCGCTGATGGCGCGTTCGATCAACTGACGGCGTGCCGGCGGATCGCTGCCGATGCGGAACGGCTGGCCTGTTTCGATCGGGCGGCGGCGTCGCTAGACGATGCGCGTCGCCGCAAGGATGTGGTGGTGCTGGACCGGGCCGAGGTCCGCCAGGCGAAACGGTCGCTGTTCGGCTTCTCGCTGCCGTCGATCCGCCTGTTCGGGCAAGGCGAGGATGACGAGCCGCTGCGTCAGCTCGTCGGCCGCGTCGAGGATGTCAGCAGCTTGCCCGGCGGGATGTTCCGGTTCCGGGTCGAGGGGGGCGGATCATGGGATTCGACCGAAGCCGTGATGGTGCCGCTCCGCAAGGGCGACGAGGTGACGATCAAGGCCGGGACGTTGGGCAGCTATGTCGCGAGCGCGCCGGGACGACGCGCGGTACGCGTGCGCCGGTTGCGCTAACGCCGGGGACGGATGCGCCTACCGCTCCGCCAGTAGCGCCCGCGTCACGCCGTTGGTCCAGCCGAACCCGTCCTGGGTCGGATATTCGCCGCCGCCGCCGGGCTTGCGCTCGGTGACGTCGTATTTCTCCAGCAGCTTGCCCGAAGCGGTATATTCGCGCTTCACCGTGGCCAGCCAGCCCGCCTTGATCCGGTCGGCGGGGGCGGCCAGGCCATAGCGGCGCAGGCCGGCGATCGCGACCCATTGCAGCGGCGCCCAGCCATTGGGATCGTCCCATTGCTGGCCCGAGGCGACCGGCGTGGTGCGGACGCCGCCCTCGCCGATCAGCGGGGCCAGCGCCGCCGCCACGCCGCGCGCCTGGTCGGGCGTGGCGATGGCGGTGAACAGCGGAAAGGTCATGGCGGCGGTCGGCTGGTCCGATACCGTCCTGGCGTCCAGGTCGTAGTCGGCGAAGAAGCGGCCATTCCACATCCAGCGACGGATCGCGGTGGCGCGCGCCTCGGCCTGTCGGGCGAAGGCCTCGGCCGCCTTGCGATCGCCCAGCGCCCGGTACTGGTCGGCCAGCGCGCGTTCCATCCCGACCATCAGGCTGTTGAGGTCGACCGGCAGCAGCCGCGTCGTGCGGATCGTCGCCAGCGTGCGCCGGTCGCCCAGCCAGCGCGAGGAAAAGTCCCAGCCGCTTTCCGCCGCCGCGCGCAGGTCGCGATACAGCTGGCGCGGATCGCGATCCGGTGTCGCCGCCGCCAGTTCGGCATCCTCGCGATAGCTTTCGTCGCGCGGATCGTCGCGATCGTCCCAATAGCGATTGAGCAGCGTGCCGTCGGCCAGCCGCACGACGCGCGCCGTTTCGCCGCCGGGGGGCAGCCCCTGGGCCCCGCGCATCCACCAGTCATGTTCGGCGCGGAGCTGGCGGGTGCGGGTGGCGAGCGTCGCGGGGTCGCGGGACATGGCCGCGATCAGGTAGAAGAAGGGCGGCTGCGACCGGCTGAGATAATAGCTGCGCGTGCCGTTGGGGATATGGCCGTAGCGATCGATCAGGCTGCCGAAATCGACGATCATGTCCTCGACCAGCCGCTGCTGCCCCGAGGCTTGCAGACCCAGCATGGTGAACCAGCTGTCCCAGTAATACATCTCGCGGAAGCGCCCGCCGGGCACGACATAGGGGCGGGGCAGCGGCAGGGCGGAGGCGCCGGGCGGCACGGTCGGCGTGGTGCGGGTCAGTTGCGGCCATAGTCGGTCGATATGCGCGATCAGGGGCAGCTTCTCCTGCGGGCGCGGCGCGGCGTCGGGAGCGAGCGCGAAATGCGCCGCGACGAACCGGCGCAGGCCCGCATCGTCGTCACAGGCGCAGGCGCGATAGGCGGCCATGATCGCGGCGGCCGGTCGCTTCGGCACCGCATCGGCGAAGGTCTTCGAATCGGGGAAGATCCGACGCATCTCCACCGCCTGGTAGAGCGGACCGAAGATCTGCGCGGGCGAGGGGGGCATGGCGGTCGGACTGGTCTGGGCGGTAGCGGGGGAGGCGGCCATCAGGCCGGCGGTGGCGGCGAGGGTCAGGCCACGTCTCACGGGCGGCTCTCCAACAGGGTGCTGCGGGCCAAGGTGACGCGGCGTTCGTCGCGGTCGATCCGCACGGTCAGCATCTCCGCTCCCATCGGCAGGCGCAGGACGAAGCCGTTCGCCGCCTGCCAGCGTTCGGACGTCATCGGCCGCACGCTCAGGTCGCGCCAGTCGGCCTGTGCCAGCCAATGCTGGTCGGCGAACGGCCCGGCGCGGCGCAGCGCAGCCAGCCGCGCGACGAATGCCTCCAGCGCGGTGTCGCGCCCGGTCCAGTCGAGCCAGGACAGTTCGTCCTGCGCATAGGCGTTGTTGTTGCCACCCTGGCTGCGGCCGAACTCGTCGCCGGCGGTCAGCATCACCGTGCCGCGCGAGGCGAACAGCGTGGCGAGCAGCGCACGGATATCGGCGTCGCGGCGGCGGCGGATGTCGGGATCGTCGCTCGGCCCCTCGACGCCGTTGTTCCAGCAGACCTCCTCGGCATGGCCGTCGCGATTTTCCTCGCCATTGGCCTGGTTGTGGCGGCCGGAATAGCTGACCACATCGGCGAGCGCGAAGCCGTCATGCGCGCTGATGAAGTTGACGCTGCGGGTGTGGGCGGAGCGGCCGAACAGGTCAGACGACCCCGCGACCCGCGTGGCGAGCGCGCCCACGCCCAGATCGCCGCGCCAGAAGCGGCGGACATCGTCGCGATACCGGTCGTTCCATTCCAGCCAGGTGTCGGGGAACGCGCCCAGCCGATAGCCGCCGGGGCCGATGTCCCAGGGTTCGGCGATCATGATCCGGGTCGACAGCACCGGGTCCGCCGCGATGGCGGCGAAGATCGGCGCCTGCGGGTCGAAGCCGGGCGAGCGGGCGAGAACGGGGGCGAGGTCGAAGCGGAATCCCTCCACCCCCATGCGCGCGAAGTGGCGCAAGCTGTCCAGGGCCAGCGTGCGGACATGCGGCCGTCCGAAATCCAGCGTGTTGCCGGTGCCGGCATCGTTGATCAGGCTGCCGTCCGGGGCATGGGCATAGGATAGGGGATCGAGGCCGCGCAGCGACAGCGTCGGGCCGGCGAGATCGCTTTCGCCGCTATGGTTGAACACCATGTCCAGGATCACGCCGATCCCGGCCTCGCGCAAGGTCGCGATCGTGGCGCGCAGCTCATCCATGCCGCCGGGGGCGAGGCGCGGATCGAGCGCCATCATCGCCACCGGATTATAGCCCCAGGCATTGGTCAGGCCGAGCGGCCCCAGATGCCGCTCGTCGATCCAGGCGACGATCGGCATCAGTTCGATCGCGTCGACTCCGATCCGGCGGAAATGGGCGATGACGGCGGGATGCGCCAGGGCCGCGATCGTGCCGCGCTGCTCGGCGGGCACCTCGGGATGGCGCATGGTGAAGCCGCGGACGTTCAGCTCATAGATGAAGCCGCCTGGGCAGAAGCGGCGCGGCGGCAGCGGATCGTCGGTCCAGGGAACCGGCACGATCGCGCGGGGCACCAGATCGGCGGTGTCGACGCCGCGCTGGCCGAGCTGGGGATCATAGGCGAAGGGGCGGTCGAGTTCGAGCGCATAGGGATCGACCAGCAGCTTCGCCGGGTCGAAACCCATCGCGGCGGGGCCATCGGCGCGATAGCCGTACAGGTCGCCCGGGCCGACGCCCGGCACATCGGCGCGCCACTGGTCGTCATGGCGGATCATCGCCACGCGACGCTCGCCGCCGGCGCCGAACAGGCAGAGCATCACCATCGACGCATCCGGCGCGCGCACCGCGAAGCGGGTGCGGCTCTCCACCGGATGCGCGCCGAGCGTGCCCGCCTCGGGGGCGGGCGGCCAGAGGAACGCACCGACCCGCCGTCCCAGCCGGCCGAGCATCCCCTGGCCGTCGCTCACGTCACCACATCGGGTTCGGTGCGACCGGTGTGGCGGACGATGCCGGCCACCGCATCCGCCGCCGCGACGATATCGGCGAGCATCGCGGTGGTGTCCTCGTCGATGCGCTCCGCCTCATAGCGTTCCAGATAGACGCGCAGCGTCGCGCCGCTGGTGCCGGTGCCCGACAGGCGGAACACGACGCGGCTGCCGCCGGCGAACAGGATGCGCACGCCCTGGTTGCGGCTGACCGAACCGTCGGTCGGGTCGTGATAGGCGAAATCGTCCGCCGTCTCGATCATCAGGTCGCCGATCGCGGTGCCGGGCAGGTCGCCCAGCTTGCCGCGCAGTTCGGCCATCAGCGCATCGGCACGCGCGCTTTCGACGCCCTCATAATCGTGGCGGGCATAATAGTTGCGGCCATAGGTCGCCCAATGGTCGCGCGCGATCGCGTCGACCGACCGGCCGGTGGCCGCCAGGATGTTGAGCCACAGCAGCACCGCCCACAGCCCGTCCTTCTCGCGGACGTGATCCGATCCGGTGCCGGCGCTTTCCTCGCCGCAGATCGTCGCCATGCCGGCATCGAGCAGGTTGCCGAAGAACTTCCAGCCGGTCGGCGTCTCATAGGCGGGGATGCCGAGCCTGTCGGCGACCCGGTCGGCGGCGGCGCTGGTCGGCATCGAGCGGGCGATGCCCTTCAGCCCGTCGCGGTAGCCGGGGGCGAGATGCGCATTGGCGGCCAGCATCGCCAGGCTGTCCGAGGGCGTGACGAAGCGGCCGCGCCCGATGATCAGGTTGCGGTCGCCGTCCCCGTCCGAGGCCGCGCCGAAATCGGGCGCGTCTGGCCCCATCATCGTGTCGTAGAGGGCGCGCGCATGGACCAGGTTGGGGTCGGGATGATGACCGCCGAAATCGGGCAGCGGCGTGCCGTTGCGCACCGTGCCGGCGGCGAAGCCCAGTCGTTTCTCCAGAATCTCGGTCGCATAGGGGCCGGTGATCGCGCTCATCGCGTCGAACGCCATGGTGAGGTTCGCGGCGCGGATCGCGTCGAAGTCGAACAGCGTCTCCATCAGGGCGGCATAGTCGGTGACCGGGTCGACGATCTCGACCGTCATGTCGCCGACCGACACCGTGCCGAGCGTGTCGAGGTCGATATCCGCGCCCTCGACGGTCAGCCAGCGGTCGATGGTCAGGGTACGCGCATGGATCGCGTCGGTCACCTTCTCCGGCGCGGGACCGCCATTGGCGACATTGTACTTGATGCCGAAATCCTCGTCCGGCCCGCCGGGATTGTGGCTGGCCGACAGGACCAGCCCGCCCAGCGCCCGGCGCTTACGGATCAGGTGGCTCGCCGCCGGGGTCGAGAGCAGGCCGCCCCGGCCGACCAGCACCCGGCCGAAGCCATTGGCGGCGGCGATGCGGATCGCGACCTGGATCACCTCGCGATTGAGGAAGCGGCCGTCGCCGCCGATCACCAGCGTCGCCCCGTCCTTGTCGTCGATCGCGTCGAAGACCGACTGGATGAAATTCTCGGCATAATTGGGCTGCTGGAAGACGCGCACCTTCTTGCGCAGGCCCGAGGTGCCCGGCTTCTGGTCGGTATATGGCGTCGATTCTACGGTACGGATCATGCGGCCCCCAGGCTATTATAGAGTCGGGCATAGCGGCGGCCGCTCTCCGTCCAGGAGAAGTCGGCCCGCATCCCATTGGATTGCATCATCTCCCACGTCGCCCGGTCGGCGAACAGCTCGGTGGCGCGGGTGATGGCGTGGATCAGTG
This sequence comes from Sphingomonas sp. S-NIH.Pt15_0812, assembly GCF_003951315.1. Taxonomy (GTDB): domain Bacteria; phylum Pseudomonadota; class Alphaproteobacteria; order Sphingomonadales; family Sphingomonadaceae; genus Sphingomonas. The sequence goes on along the minus strand of NZ_QLJH01000004.1, from coordinate 88,084 downwards.
ACTCGCGCGTGACACCGTCATGGACGATGCCGGTCGCGACCCCGGCGGCGCGCGCGGCCTCGTTGGCGTCGATCACCGTATCGGCCAGACCGCCGGTCCGGGCAACGACCGGGACGCAGCCATAGGCGAGGCCGTAGAGCTGGGTCAGGCCGCACGGCTCGAACCGCGACGGGATCAGGATCGCGTCGGCGCCGCCCTGCAAGCGGTGCGACAGGGGCTCGTCATAGCCGATGCAAAGGCCGATGCGGCCGGGATGGCGGCTGGCCGCGTCACGAAACCCCTGTTCCAGCCCGGCATCGCCCGAGCCGAGCAAGGCGAGCCGGCCGCCGAGCGCGACCAGATCGTCCAGCACCTCGACCAGCACGTCCATGCCCTTCTGCCAGGTCAGGCGGCTGACGACGGTGAAGATCGGACCCTCTCCCGGCGTCAGGCCGAACGCCTGTTCGATCGCGGCGCGGTTGGTGGCGCGCTGGTCGAGCGTGTCGACATCGTAGCGCGCGGCGAGCAGCGGGTCTGTCGCCGGGTTCCACACCGCCGGGTCGATGCCGTTGACGATGCCGCTGACGCTGTCGGCGCGGGCGGCGATCAGCCCCTCCAGCCCCATGCCGAAATCGCCATGCCGGATCTCGCGCGCATAGGTGGGCGAGACGGTGGTGATCGCATCGGCGGATTCGAGACCCGCCTTCAGGAAGCCGACGCCGCCATAATATTCCACCCCGTCCAGTTGGAAGGCGTGGTGCGGCAGGCCCAGATCATGGAAGACGGAGGCGTCGAACCAGCCCTGGAACGCCATATTGTGGATCGTCACCACGGTGCGCGCCGCCGGGCCGGGGCCGGGGGCGAAGCGCAGATAGGCGGGGACCATCGCCGCCTGCCAGTCATGGGCATGGACGATGGCGAACTCGCCGCCCGGCACCGCGCCGCTGCCCAGATCGGCAGCGGCGCGGGCCAACGCGGCGAAGCGCCGCCAGTTGTCGGGCCAGTCCTTGCCGCCCTGGTCGGTGTAGAGGCCGCCGTCGCGCGCGAACAAGGCGGGCGCGTCGAGGATCAGCAGCGGGTGGTCGCCCAGCCGCGATTCGACCAGCCGCGCCTCGACGCCGAGCAGGTGCGGCCAGTGATGCACCACCGTACCGGCCCGGATATGGTTCGCCAGCGCCGGATAGCCGGGGATCAGCGTCGAGGTGGCGAAGCCGTGCGGCGCCAGCGCTGCGGGCAGCGCGCCGACCACATCGGCCAGCCCGCCGGTCTTGACCAGCGGATAGCATTCGGACGCGACGGAGAGGACGGGGGTCATGATCGGGCCTGACATGGGGCTGTGTGCGGGGTCGTCATCGGACGTCTTGGCGGAAGCGGAACCGCCGCGAGACACTTGGCCACCCCGGCGGAGGCTAGACCTTTGCGAGAGTGGCCACCGTGCTCCGGCGAACGCAGGAGTCCAGGGTTGCGCATCCCATAAGGCGTCGTTTTGCTTGGCTCTAGGCTCCTGCGTCCGCAGGAGCGCAAGCCCATGCCGCCATACTCACCCGACTTGAACAGGGGGCTCGCCGTCGCCGGGGTGGTCGCGTCGGAGAAGGGGCGGCTCCCCGCAGCATCATGCGTTCGGAAAGACGCAACCGTCCGCCTGAGTATCCCCCTCACGCGGTCAGCCGGTCGATCATCGGCTGGGTGATGAGGCAGATGCCCTTGTCGGTGCGGCGGAAGCGGCCGGCGTCCAGCTCGGGATCGTCGCCGACCACCAGGCCGTTGGGGATCTGCACGCCGGCATCGATCACCACCCGGCGCAGCCGCGCGCCGCGCCCGATATGGCAATTGGGCAGCACCACCGCCTCGTCGAGCATCGAGAAGCTGTGCGCGCGCGTGCCGGTCGACAGCAGCGAGCGGTTGATCGACGCGCCCGACACGATGCAATTGCCCGACACCAGGCTGGCCACCGCGCTGCCGCGCCGGCCGTCGATGTCGTGGACGAACTTGGCGGGCGGCGTGATCTCCGAATAGGTCCAGAGCGGCCAGCTCTTCTCGTACAGGTCGAGCGCGGGGACGACATCGGTCAGGTCGATATTCGCCTCCCAATAGGCGTCGATCGTGCCGACATCGCGCCAATAGGCGCTGATCTCCGACTCCGACCGCACGCAGGACGCGCCGAACCGGTGCGCCTGGGCGGTGCCGTGCTTGACCAGATAGGGGATGATGTCCTTGCCGAAATCGCGGCTGGAGCCGGGCGTCGCGGCATCGCGGCGGAGTTCCTCGATCAGGAACTTGGTCGCGAAGACATAGATGCCCAGGCTGGCGAGCGCGACATCGGGCTGGCCGGGAATGGCGGGGGGATCGGCGGGCTTCTCGACGAAATCGACGATCCGGTCGCGTTCGTCGACATGCATCACGCCGAAGCCGACCGCCTCCATGCGCGGCACCTCCATGCAGGCGACGGTGACGTCGGCGCCACTGTCGCAATGCTGCTGGAGCATGATCTCATAGTCCATCTTGTAGATATGGTCGCCCGCCAGGATGACCATGAACTCCGGACCATAGCTTTCGATGATGTCGATATTCTGGAACACCGCGTCGGCGGTGCCCTCATACCACTGGAATTCCGAGACGCGCTGCGAGGCGGGGAGGATGTCGAAGCTTTCGTTGCGCTCCGGCCGCAGGAAGTTCCAGCCGCGCTGCAAATGGCGGATCAGCGAATGCGCCTTGTACTGGGTCGCCACGCCGATGCGGCGGATGCCCGAGTTGATCGCGTTCGACAGCGCGAAGTCGATGATGCGCGACTTGCCGCCGAAATAGACGGCGGGCTTCGCGCGCGTGTCGGTCATCTCGTACAACCGGCTGCCGCGCCCTCCCGCCAGTACATAGGCCATGGCGTCGCGTGCCAGCGGCTGCCCCCTGCGATGATCCATCCTCGTCCCTCCTGTCTCGGCGGCACTGTTCCACCCGGAAGGGTCACTGTCGAGGGACGGCCGCCCCGTTCTTCGATGTTTTTGCGTCGGTTCCGGTCGGAAACCGGGGGAGGGGGCGGCTAGGTCATGGCGGGAACATCGGACAGAGGAATGGGGAGGCGGACCGGGATCGATACGACCCCGGTCCCGTTCAACCGTCGAAGCGCAGCATGATCGTGGCGAGCGGCGGCAGGGTAACCCAGCCGATCCCGTCCTTCGCCTCGATCCCGCCCAGATTGCCCAGGCCCGAACCCCAATATTCGCCCGCGTCGGAGTTCAGCACCTCCGTCCACCGGCCGTCATGGGGCAGCGGGAGGCGATAGGGGGCGCGCGCGATCGGCGTCATGTTGGTGATGACCGCGACCGGTGGCTCGCCCGGTGCCTTGCGCAGCCAGGCGAAGACCGAATTGGCGGAATCGTCGGCGACCAGCCATTCGAACCCTTCGCCCTCGCAATCGCGCGCATGGAGCGCGGGCGTTTCGCGATAGACGCGGTTGAGGTCGCGGACCAGGTTGCGCACGCCCTCATGCGCGTGGCTGTACCGGAGGCCCCAATCGAGCGCGCGCTCCTCCGACCATTCGGCGCGCTGCGCGAATTCCTGCCCCATGAACAGCAGCTTCTTGCCGGGATAGCCCCACATGAAGGCATAATAGAGCCGCAGATTGGCGAATTGCTGCCAGTCGTCGCCGGGCATCTTGGCCAGGAGCGACCCCTTGCCGTGGACCACTTCGTCATGGCTGAGCGGCAGGACGAAATTCTCGCTGAAGCTGTAGACCAGGCCGAAGGTGATCTCGCCATGATGATGCTGGCGATAGATGGGCTCGCGCGCCATGTACTGGAGCGTATCGTGCATCCAGCCCATGTTCCACTTGAAGCCGAAGCCCAGCCCGCCATTCCGCTCGCCCGGCGGCGGCGCGGGTTGCGAGACGCCCGGCCAGCTGGTCGATTCCTCGGCGACGGTGAAGATGCCGGGATGCTCGCCATAGACGGCGCGGTTGGTGGCGCGCAGGAACTCCACCGCCTCCCAATTCTCGCGCCCGCCCTGGTCGTTCGGAATCCACTCGCCCGCCTTGCGGCTATAATCCCGGTAGAGCATCGAGGCGACCGCATCGACGCGCAGGCCGTCGATATGATAGCGCTCGGCCCAGAACAGCGCGTTGTTGACGAGGTAGCTCGACACCTCGCGCCGGCCGAAATTATAGATCGCGGTGTTCCAGTCGGGATGATAGCCGAGCCGCGGATCGTCATGCTCGTAGAGCGCGGTTCCGTCGAAACGGGCCAGGCCATGCGCGTCGAGCGGAAAATGCGCGGGCACCCAGTCGAGCAGCACGCCGATCCCGGCCTGGTGCGCGGCATCGACGAAGCGGGCGAACCCCTCATGATCGCCGAACCGGGCGGACGGCGCATAGAGGCCCGTCGTCTGATAGCCCCAGGACGGGTCATAGGGGTGTTCGGTGATCGGCATGAACTCGATATGGGTGAAGCCCAGATCGACCACATAGGGGATCAGCCGCTCGACCAACTGGTCCCAGCTCAGGAACCAGCCATTCTCGTCCTTGTCCCAGGAGCCGGCATGGACCTCGTAGATGCTGATCGGCACGCGGCGCGGATCGACCGAGGCCCAATGTTCGCGATGCCCCCCGTCCTGCCACTGGTGCTGGAACGGCCCGGTGGTCAGCGAGGCGGTGCGCGGCCGCAATTCGGCGGCGAAGGCGAAGGGATCGGCCTTTTGCGGCAACAGCGCGCCGCCCTGCGACAGGATCTCGAACTTGTACGGCTCGCCCGCGCCCAGACCGGGGATGAAGATCTCCCATACCCCGACGCTGCCGCGCCGCCGCATGACATGGTGGCGGCCGTCCCAATGGTTGAAGCCGCCGACCAGCGACACGCGGCTGGCATTGGGCGCCCAGACCGCGAAGTGCATCCCCTCGACGCCCTGATGCTCGATCCGATGGGCGCCCATCCGATCCCATAGGCGGTGGTGCGTCCCCTCGGCGAAGAGGTATTCGTCGAGCGGGCCGAGCACGGGACCGAAGCTGTAGGGATCGACGACCTGCCATTCCGCCTCGCCGCGCGTCGCGCGATAGGTGGTGGGGCCGGGTTCGCCGGCGATCGGGCCTTCGAAGATGCCGGCGTCGTGCACCGGCTCCAGCGTTCCCAGCGACCGGCCGTCCGGGCCGATCGCCTCGACCTTTTCGGCTCCGGCTATCCAGGTCCGGGCGAATGCGCCGTCCGGACCGGGAAACACACCCAGAAGCGAAAAGGGATCGTCGTGACGCCCCTCGACCAGGGCGATGATGGCGTCACTTGGTGGGTTCACAGGACTCCCCAGATATCCTTGGCATATTCCCGGATGGTACGATCAGAGGAGAACCAGCCGACCCGGGCAACGTTCCGGATGGTGGATTGGTTCCAGGCCTTGCGGTCGTTCCAGCGCCGGTCGACCTCGCGCTGCGCGGTCGCATAAGCGTCGAAATCGGCGCAGAGCATGAACCAGTCGCCGTCGTAGAGACCGCCGATCAGCCCCTTGTACCGGTCGGGATCGTCGGGCGAGAAGACGCCCGAGGCGATCGCCGACAGCGCCTGGCTCAGTTCGGGCGAGCGTTCGATATATTCGCGCGGATCATAGCCTTGGGCGCGCTTCTCGGCGACCTGATCGGCGGTCAGGCCGAAGATCACGATATTCTCCGCGCCGACATGGTCGCGGATTTCGACGTTCGCGCCGTCCAGCGTGCCGATGGTCAGCGCGCCGTTCAGCGCGAACTTCATGTTGCCGGTGCCCGACGCCTCCAGGCCGGCGGTGGAGATCTGCTCCGACAGGTCGGCCGCCGGGATCATCCGTTCGGCGACGGAGACGTTGTAGTTGGGGACGAACGCCACCTTGAGCAGGCCGCCGATCGCCGGGTCGGCGTTGATCCGCCGCGCCACGTCATTGGCCAGTTTGATGATCATCTTGGCATTGTGATAGCTCGACGCCGCCTTGCCGCCGAACAGCTTCACGCGCGGGGTCCAGTCGCGTTCGGGATGGCTGCGGATCTGGTCGTACAGCGCCACCGTCTCGATGATGTTGAGCAGCTGGCGCTTATATTCGTGGATGCGCTTGATCTGCACGTCGAACAGCGCGTCGGGATCGATGCGCAGGCCCATCTGCGCCTTCAGCCATTGCGCCAGCACGACCTTGTTCGAGCGTTTCACCGCCTGGAACTTGGACTGGAAGGCGCTGTCGTCGGCCAGCGTTTCCAGCCCCGACAGACGGTCCACATCGTTGCAGAAATCCGGCCCGATCGCGTCGCGGATCAGCCCGGTCAGGCCCGGATTGGCCTCGAACAGCCAGCGGCGCGGGGTGATGCCGTTGGTCTTGTTGTTGATCCGGTCGGGATAGAGGCGGTGCAGGTCGGCGAACACCGTCTGCTTCATCAGCTCGGTATGGAGCGCGGCGACGCCGTTGACCGAATGGCTGCCGGCGAAGGCCAGGTTCGCCATGCGCACGCGCCGCTCGCCGCCCTCGTCGATCAGGCTGATCGCCTTGATCGCATTGTCGTCGGAGCCCAGCGCCCGCGCCTCGCGCAGCAGCTTGGCGTTGATCGCATAGACCAGCTGCATGTGGCGCGGCAGCAGCCGCTCGAACAGCGGCAGCGGCCAGCTTTCCAGCGCCTCGGGCAGCAGCGTGTGGTTGGTATAGCCGAAGGTGCGGCGGGTGACGTCCCATGCCTCGTCGAAGCCGAGGTCGTGGAAGTCGATCAGCAACCGCATCAGTTCCGCCACCGCCACCGCCGGGTGGGTGTCGTTGAGCTGGATCGCCGCCTTGTCGGGCAGCAGGCGGATGTCGCCGGTATATTGGACGTGGCGGCGCACGATGTCCTGGATCGAGGCGGAGGAGAAGAAATATTCCTGCCGCAGCCGCAATTCCTGACCCGCCGCCGTCGAATCGTTGGGATAGAGGACGCGGGTCAGCGTCTCGGCGCGGAGCTGCCCGGCCAGCGCGCCCTCGAAATCGCCGTCGTTGAACCGGTCGAGCCGCAGGGGGTCGATCGCGCGGGCGGTCCAGAGGCGGAGGGTGTTGACCCGCTTGCCGCGCCAGCCGACCATCGGCGTGTCGACCGCGACCGCCTCCACCGCCTCGCCGGCCTTCCAATGGACATGGCCCGTCTCGGTGCCGACCACCTCGCCGCCGAAGCCGACGAAATAGGCGCTCTCGCGCCGCTCGAACTCCCAGGGGTTGCCGTGCTGCAACCAGTTCTCGGGCAGTTCGACCTGATAACCGTCATCGATCCGCTGGCGGAACATGCCGTTCACATAGCGGATGCCATAGCCATAGGCCGGCAGGTCGAGGCTGGCGAGGCTCTCCATGAAGCACGCCGCCAGCCGGCCCAGGCCGCCATTGCCGAGCGCGGCGTCGGGCTCGATCTCCTCGATCTCGGCCAGGTCGACGCCCAGCGTCTTCAACGCCTCGGCGATCTCGCCGGTCTGGCCCAGATTGGCCAGCGCGTCGCGCAGCAGCCGGCCGATCAGGAATTCCAGGCTGAGATAATAGACGCGCTTGGCCCCCTTGGCATGGGCGTCGCGGGTCGATTCCATCCAGCGCTGGATGATGTCGTTGCGGACGGTCAGGATGGTCGCGGCCAGCCAGTCATGCGGGCGGGCGGCCTTCTCGTCCTTGCCGATGCGCTGGACCAGGGTGGCGACGATCGCCGCGGCCAGCGGGTTGGTGGAGGCAACGGGCGTGGTCGAAGCGTCGAGCGAAGTGGCCAAAGCGATACCCCAATCGTGGTTTCGTGTCCGTATCTATCCCGGATCGGGACCATACGCATCCCTTGTTACGTATGCGGCGGGATCACAACATTCCGTAAAGCAGCGTGACGTTGAGCGCGATGATGACCCCCGTGATCCCCCAGGCCAGCACGCGCAGCCAGGCGGGGCTGGCGAGTTCGCCCATGATCGTCCGGCTGCCGGTGAAGCGGACCAGCGGCACCACCGCGAAGGGGAGTTGCAGGCTGAGGATCACCTGGCTCAGCACCAGGAGCTTGGTCGCGCCCGCATCGCCGGCGGCGCCGACCACGATCACCGCCGGCACGATCGCCAGCGCGCGCGTGACCAGCCGCCGCAGCCAGACGGGCAGGCGCAGGTTCAGGAAGCCCTCCATCACGATCTGCCCGGCGAGCGTGCCGGTGATCGTGCTGTTCTGGCCCGAGGCGAGCAGCGCCACCGCGAACACCACGCTGGCCGCCCCCACGCCCAGCGACGGCGCGAGCAGGCGATAGGCCTGGTCGATCTCCGCCACGTCGGTGCGGCCGCTGCTGTGGAAGGTCGCCGCCGCCAGGATCAGGATCGCGGCGTTGATGAAGAAGGCGAGGCCCAGCGCGACCGTGCTGTCGATCGTCGCCATGGTCGCCGCTTCGCGCCGTCCGGCCGCATCCTCGCCATGCGCGCGGGTCTGCACGATCGAGGAATGGAGGTAGAGATTGTGCGGCATCACCGTCGCGCCCAGGATGCCGATCGCCAGGTACAGCATCGCTGGGTTGGTGACGATCTGGCTGGTCGGCACCAGCCCGGTCAGGATGCCGCCCATGTCCGGCTTGGCGAGCATCAGTTCGTAGACGAAGCAGCCGGCGATGATGCCGAGCAGCGCGATGATGAACGCCTCCAGCTTGCGGAAGCCGAAGCGTTGCAGCGCCAGTACCAGGAAGACGTCCGCCGCCGTCACCAGCACGCCCCAGACCAGCGGCAGGCCGAACAGCAGCTTGAGCGCGATGGCCGTGCCCAGCACCTCCGCCAGGTCGCAGGCGATGATCGCGATCTCGCAGAGCAGCCACAATGCGATCGTGACCGGCCGCGAATAGTGCGCGCGGCACGCCTGCGCCAGGTCGAGCCCCGCGCCGATGCCGAGTCGCGCCGACAGCGCTTGCAGGACGATCGCCATCAGGTTCGACAGCAGCACGACCGATAGCAGGGCATAGCCGAAGGCGGAGCCACCGGCGATGTCGGTCGCCCAGTTGCCAGGGTCCATATAGCCGACCGCGACCAGGTAGCCGGGGCCGGCAAAGGCCAGGAAACGCCGCCAGAATCCGGCGCCTTGCGGCACGCGGATCGTTCGGTGGCTGTCGCCCAGCGAGCGGGCGGGTGTGGCGCGCGGGATCGGCGCGGTGGATGGGGGCATGGGCATGAACCCTGCCGCAACGCACGACGCCCGGCAAGGTGGCGGGGCGCGACCTTTTCCGATGGATCAACGGCTGGCGGCATAATCTGCCTGACCGGTCGGCAGATCATGCCGCGATTCCGGGTCTGGATTGCCGGGCCGTTGGCATGATCGAGTAGATTATTCCTGATTTCGGCTAGAGGACATGGTTATCAGACCGTGTCCATTAAATAAAACATACATTAACATGAGGTGGGATAAAAGACGGTCGACATGATCCTAAGAGGTGAATGGCCAAATCGGCATAACTTGCAAGATCATGGCAAAATGTGGCAATTTCAAATGATTGCATAAAGTAACTCCCTATCTGAATCACGAGGAGGCTGAACGCAGCATCGTGTGACGGATCGATGAAATCTATTGACGTGATGTGATTTGCGGTGCGCCGATCTGACGGTTCGTCGCACCGATGATCGATCGCGCCCTTTGCCGGCCCTTCGATGTGAATCAATCCAGTGCGACGGAGCGACTATAACCATGCGAGCAACCATCACGATGAAATTGGCGGTGACCTTTGCGGTCGTGCTGCTGATGTTGGCGGCGATCGTCGGCTTCGGGCTATCGCGCCTGTCGACCCTGAACGGGGCGATGAGCGATATGGTCGACGGCCCAGCCACCGATCTCGACCGCGTGCAGCAGTTCAACGACGCCACCACGTCAGCGGTGGTCGCGGAGAAGAACCAGTCCCTGGCCCGGGATGCCGCCGCGCTCGAACGCGAAGGGGCCGAACTCAAGCGCCAGCGGCTGCGAGCCGACGAGGTGATCGAGACGGCGATCGCCAAGGCGGACGACAGCGACCGGCCGCTCTACATCGATGCCAAGCGCCATTGGGAAGTCTATAAGTCCGAGGCGGACAAGGCGCTGGGGCTGGCCGCCAATGGCCAGACGGCGGCGGCCAGCGCCATCTCCATGGGGTCCGCCAAGGCGGCGGCGGATCGCACTGGCGAGATCGTCGACAATATCGTCCAGAAGCAGCGCGGCGAGATGAAGGCGGCGGACGCCGCCGGCGACGCGCTCTATGCCAATGCCCGTACGACCCTGTTGATCGTCGCCGCCATGGCGCTGATCGCGGCGATCGCCGGCGCGACCTGGATCGGCCGGCTGGTCTCGCGGGGTCTGGAACGCGTGTCGGTGGCGCTGCGGGCGGTGGCGGTCGGCGATCTCGACCAGCGGCTGGAGGTCACTTCGAACGATGAGATTCGCGACCTGGTCGATACCGTCAACCGGATGACCGATACGCTGCGCGGCTCGGCCGCGCTGGCGGAGACGATCGCGAAGGGCGACCTGACCGTCGACTACCAGCCGCTGTCGGATCGCGACAAGCTGGGCCAGGCGCTGAAGATGATGGTCGAGCGGCTGCGCGGTGTCGTCGGCGGCGCGACCGAGGCGGCGGGCAGCGTCGCATCGGGCAGCCAGCAGCTCTCCTCCTCGTCCGAGCAGGTGTCGCAGGGCGCGACCGAACAGGCCGCCGCCGCCGAAGAGGCCTCCGCCTCGATGGAGCAGATGGCCGCCAACATCAAACAGAATGCCGACAACGCCGCCCAGACCGAGAAGATCGCGCGCCAGTCCTCGCTCGATGCCGAGGAAAGCGGCGTCGCCGTCAACAAGGCGGTGATCGCGATGCGGACCATCGCCGACAAGATCGGCATCGTCCAGGAAATCGCTCGCCAGACCGACCTGCTGGCGCTGAACGCGGCGGTCGAGGCGGCGCGGGCCGGTGAACATGGCCGCGGCTTCGCGGTGGTGGCCGCCGAGGTCCGCAAGCTGGCCGAGCGCAGCCAGGTCGCCGCCGCCGAGATCGGCGCGGTGTCCAGCGACACGGTGGCCGCGGCGACCCAGGCGGGCGAGATGCTGACCCGATTGGTGCCCGATATCCGCCGCACCGCCGAACTGGTCGCCGAGATCAGCGCCGCCTGCCGCGAGCAGGATGTCGGCGCCAGCCAGATCAACGAGGCGATCCAGCAGCTCGACCAGGTGACGCAGCAGAACGCCTCCGCCTCCGAGCAGATCAGCGCCACCTCCGAGGCGCTGGCGGGGCAGGCCGGCGAGTTGCAGCGGACCATCGCCTATTTCCGGGTCGATACGCACGGACTGTCCGCGCCCGCCGCGCCGCGTCCCGCGCCGACCGTCGCCGCCGTGCCGCTGGTCAAGCCGGCCGGGGCCACCCCCGCCCAGCAACAGGCGCGGGCGCGCGGCTATGCGCTCGACCTGACCCAGGGCGGCGGCGACCGAGAGGATGCCAGCTTCGGACGCGCGGCATGAGCGGCGACCTGACCGTCATCGTCTTCGCGATGGGCGAGGATCGGTACGCGCTGCCGGTCGCCATGGTCCGCGAGATCCTCGAGCATCGGCCCGGCTTCCGCCTGCCGGGCGCACCAGACTGGCTGATCGGGCTGACCGATGTGCGGGGACGATCGCTGCCGATGGCCGATCTCCGCCGCTGCCTAGGCCTTGCCGCCGTGCCGCCGACCGCGCTGACCCGGTTGCTGGTCGTCGAACTGCCCGGCACCGCCGCCGCGCCGTTCGAGATCGGGCTGGTCGTGGATACGGTGTGCGAGATCGCCGTCGTGGCGGCGGATGCGGTCGAGCCGCCACCCGGCGTCGGCGGGATCACCGGCGCGGCGGGGCTCCAGGCGATGCTGCGCCAGGAGGACGGGCTGGTCGGCCTGCTCGACCTGCCTGCCGTGCTCGCCGCGCAGGGGGCGGGGGCCATGCCGTCGCTCCGCGCGGCCTGAGGGGAGGAGACGCGATGCGCGTGATCCCTTGGATCGGCTGGTCCGCCTGCTGTCTCCTGGCGGGTCTCTCCCCAGCCGCATGGGCGATGCCGGGGCCGGACCCCGTCGTGGACGCCGAACCGGCCGCCGCCGCGCCGCCGCCCGTGACCGCCGCCATCGGCTATAAGGGCGATGTGGTCGCGGTGGCGGCGGGGCGGAACCGGTCCCAGCGCGGCGTCCGCTACATGGACATCGTCGATCTGGTCGTCGCGGCGGATCTGGAGCGGGTCGCCGGCTGGCGTGGCATGACCGCCATGGTCGATGTGCTCAATGCCAAGGGCGGCCGGGCCAACAACATCGCCAACACCTTGCAGGGCGTCGACAATTCGGAGGTGTCCGACAACCAGACGCGGCTGTTCCAGGCCTGGGTGCAGCAGAGCTTCGCCGGCGACCGGCTGTCGCTGCTGGTCGGGCGCTATGACCTGAACAGCGAATTCTACCATAATGACGCGGCCGCGCCGCTGATCGCGCCGGCCTTCGGCATCGGGTCGGAACTGGCGTCGACCGGGCCCAATGGTCCGTCGATCTTTCCGCAGACCGCGCTGGCGGTCCGGCTGCGCGCCACGGGTCCGGCGCGGGCGGACGGTGGCCGGGCCTATGCCCAGGCGGCGGTCGTGCGGGCGCCGCGCGGCATCGCCGATGACGGTCCGCGGACCGCGCTGCTGGTCGCGGAGGCGGGTTGGCAGGGCCGCACCTCGGTGGCGCTCGGCGGCTGGAGCTATACGCGGTCGCAGCCCCGGATCGCCCCGCCCGGCGTCACCGTCGCCGACGGCCGCGCGACGTCGCACGGAGTCTATCTGCTGGTGGAACGGGATCTGGCGGGGACGGCGGATGCGCCGGGCCATTGGCGGGCGTTCGGGCGCATGGGCCTGTCGGACGGGCGGACCACCCCCTTTGCCGGCGGCTGGCAAGCGGGCGTGACCGGGCAGGGCGTGGTGGCCGGCCGGCCGGACAGCCTGGTGTCGCTCGGCGCCTCCAGCGGCGCGCTGAGCAGCCATTATCGTCGCGGCAATCCCCCCCAGGCGTCGCCGCTCGCCAGGGCGGAATCGACCATCGAACTGACCTATGCCGACCGGGTCACGTCGTTCCTGCGGCTCCAGCCCGACGTGCAATATGTCCGCCGGCCCGGCGGCGTCCGCGACCGGCCGGACGCGCTGGTCGTGGTGCTGCGCGCGGCGATCGACTGGACCCTGTTCTGAGGCGTCCGGTCAGCCGCGCGCCCGCGCCTGGCGATAGGTGCCGAGCAGCCGCACCCATTTGGAGTGGAAGCCCAGTTCCTCGATGGCACGGTCGACGCCGGCATCGCCCGGCTTCCCCTCGATATCGGCATAGAATTCGGTGGCGACGAAATTGCCGCCGCGCTGGTAGCTTTCCAGCTTGGTCATGTTGACGCCATTGGTCGCGAAGCCGCCCATCGCCTTGTAGAGCGCGGCGGGTACGTTCTTCACCTCGAAGATCAGCGTCGTCATCCAGGGGCCGTCGCCCAGCGGCGGCCGGCCGCCGCGCGCCAGCGTGACGAAGCGGGTGGTGTTGTGGTCGGCATCCGCGATGTCGCTGGCCAGCACCTCCAGCCCGTAGAGTTCGGCGGCGCCGGGCGGGGCGAGTGCGGCGACCGCCGGATCGCTAAGCTCGCGCACCATCGCCGCCGCGCCGGCCGTGTCCGGATAGGCGACCGGCGCGATGCCATGCGCGCGCAGCCAGTGGCGGCACTGGCCCAGCGCCTGCGGATGGCTCATCGCCTGGCGCACCCCCGCCATCGGCCCCAGGCCCATCAGCGTGTGGCGGATCGGCAGGAAATGCTCGCCGGTGATGACCAGCCCCGATTCGGGCAGCAGGAAATGCATGTCGGCGACGCGGCCGTGCAGCGAATTCTCGATCGGGATCACGGCGCAGTCGGCGCGCCCCTCCTTCACCGCGTCCAGCGCATCGGCGAAGTCGAAACAGGGCAGCGGCAGGCCGTCCGGAAAGGCGGCGCGCGCGGCGGCATGGCTGTTGGCGCCGGGCGCGCCCTGGAAGGCGACGGCGCGTTCGGGGGCGGCGGCGGCGGCTTCGTACATCGCGGCGACGAGCGCCTGGGCGGGAGCGGCGAAATTCTGCATGACCGCCCGCGTTTGACCGCCGGCGCTGCGGGGATCAAGCGCCGCTTGCGGTGGCGGCGATGCTTTCCTACAGTCAGGCCAAATAAAAACTGGGGCGGATATGGACCTGAAGACCAACACGATCGCAGGTTGGGCGCTCGGCGCGGCGGGCATCGCGCTCGGAACCGCGATCGTCGGCGGCATGATCTTCGAGGGCCATCGCCCGGAGAAGATGGGCTATCCGATCGAGGGGGTCGAGGAAGCGGGCGCCGGCGGCGGTGCCCCCGAGGTCGCGATCGCCTCGCTGCTGCCCACCGCCGACGTCGCCAAGGGTGCGGAAGTCTTCAAGAAATGCGCCGCCTGCCACACCGTCAACCAGGGCGGGGCGAATGGCGTGGGTCCGAACCTCTACGCCACGCTGGGCGAGGCGATCGCGCAGGGCAAGGGCGGCTTCGCCTTTTCCGACGCGCTGAAGTCGGTCGGCGGCAAGTGGAATTTCGACAATATGAACGCGTGGCTGACCAGCCCGCGCAAGTTCGCGCCCGGCACCAAGATGACCTTCGCCGGCCTGTCCAACCCCCAGGACCGCGCCAACGTCATCGCCTATCTGAACGCGCAAGGGTCCAACCTGCCGCTCCCCGCCGCGCCGGCCCCAGGTGCGGAGAAGGCGGCGGCCGACACCGGCGGCAACACGGCGGCCGCGACCGAGAAGGTCGAGACCGACCGGCGCGGCGAGACGGGCGACATCGCCAATACCGGCACGCCCGCATCCGGCGCGCCGTCGGTCGATCCGGAGGCGGCCCGCAAGGGCGCGCGGTCGGAATAAGGCTGAAAGTTCACGCGCAGTCGCGGCGACGTGGAAAGGTGTCGGGCGTCGTGGTGCTGGGGCCATACCGTCCCCACAGGAGCCGTGCCTCTGCGAAAGGCGTAGAAATCCGGCCGCCTCGCCCATGGCGGTCCCCGTGCTACAGTCCCTGCCGTGCTCCTGCGAATGCAGGAGCCCAGGGTCACACGCACCACCCATCGTCGTTCTGCTTGGCTCTAGGCTCCTGCGTTCGCAGGAGCACGAGCCTTTCGGACTTTCGCAAAGGTTCCGGTTCGGCCGGGATGCCATAAGGGCCTCGGCGGCGGTTTCGTCTTTACCGGAATGACGGCCAGGCGCACCGCAACGGGCCCAACCGAAACGCCTTGGGTGTTCGCGCCGACCTCCGCCTTACGGCCGGCTGCGAACCGCCGTCAGAAGCTTACCCGCGCCGAGGCCGTCAGTCGGTCGCCGCTGTTCGCGCGGTCGGCGAAGCGCGAGGGGAGGCGATCGTCCGACAGGTCCGTGCCCGCATAGGTCAGCCCCAGCACCAGCGGCCCCCGGATATGCTCCACGCCGACCCGCCAGTCGCTATAGGCGCCGCCCGGTCGCAGGCGATCCACGCGCGGATCGGGGGAGCCGCCGCCGATCGACCGGCCGACCGACCCCAGCACGGTCCAGGGCGTGCCCGGTATCCCGGCGCTGGTGCCCGCATGGAGATAGGCATTATCGCCACCGATCGCCGCCTGATCGGGCGCATAGTCGATGCCGGCGTCGAACTGCGCGGGGCCGAAGGCATAGCGTGCCGCCAGGGACAGTTCGCCATAATCCATTCGCCTGCCCGCGCCGCCGAACAGATGCGCCACGCCGCCCGCCTCGATCCGGACGCCGCCCGCATCGATGCCGCCGGTCAGCGACAGATCGGCGACCGCATCCGCCCCGTCCGCCCGCGCACTGCCCCGCAGCGACGTGACCCGCGCCGCACCCGTCACCGCGCCGATCGTCGCCGAGGCTTCGCCCGCCACCACGGCGCGTCCGCCGCTCCAGCTCAGGCCGCGTCGGCGTTCGTCGGTGGCGACCGACAGGCCGGCCTGGATTCGTGGCCCCGCGCTGGGCGGATCGGTGATGCTGTCCTGCGCCGCCGCCATGCGGGGCAGCGCCAGCAGCACCACCCCGGCCATCATCGTCCAGTGCGTCATCCGGTGCGCGTCGCCGCCCGGTCGAGCTCGGCACGAAGCACGGCGTGATCCTCCGCCGCCAGCACCTCGACATGGGAGCGAAGCTGGTCGGTGCGGCGCGCCACCTCCTGCGCGATCGACTCGCGATGGGTGTCGCACCAGCCGGCGCGATGCCCTGCGATCGCGGGGCCGCCATCGACCGAGCGCGCCAGCGTCAGGCCCGACGCGCTGGTCGCAGCGCGATCGACGGTGACGTTCGCGCTCCACAGGCAGCGCAGCGTCGAGGGGCGGCCACCCGGCGTCGCCGCGCCGAGCTGGCGATGGGTGATGTCGACCCGGCCGCGATAGGCGGCCTCCACCGGGCCGCTGCTATGCGTGATCCGGGTGCGATGCTCGACGCCCGGCTGGGCGGGCGCGGCGAAGGCGGCACCGGCTGCCAGGCCGGCGAGCAGCATTGCGGGAAGGGTAAAGCGGGTCATGACATCATCTCCTGCACAGTCCCGGCCTGTCTCGGCCGGTAACATGAACTATTTGTCATGAATGGCTGTGCGGCGGGAGAGTTTCCTTCCCCCGCCGGAAATTTTCACGCCTCGGCGCGCGCCGCCCGCTCGTCGTAGAAGCGGCGCACCACGTCCCACGCCTCCTCGGCGGTCTCGACATAGGTGAAGATGCCGAGATCGCGTTCGGACACCACGCCCTCTTCGACCAGCGCCTCGAAATTGATGACCCGCTCCCAGAAGGCGCGGCCGACCAGCAGCACCGGGATCGGCTCGATCTTGCC
Organism: Sphingomonas sp. S-NIH.Pt15_0812; assembly: GCF_003951315.1. GTDB lineage: Bacteria > Pseudomonadota > Alphaproteobacteria > Sphingomonadales > Sphingomonadaceae > Sphingomonas. The sequence continues at coordinate 71,339 of NZ_QLJH01000004.1, read as the reverse complement.
GGTCTGGATCAGCGTCAGCAGCTCGAACAGCTCGTCGAACGTGCCGAAGCCGCCGGGGAAGGCCGCCAGCGCGCGGGCATGGAGCAGGAAGTGCATCTTGCGCAGCGCGAAATAGTGGAACTGGAGCGACAGCGACGGGGTGACATAGGGGTTGGGGGCCTGCTCATGCGGCAGCACGATGTTGAGCCCGATCGACTCCGCGCCGACATCCGCCGCGCCGCGATTCGCCGCCTCCATGATCGAGGGGCCGCCGCCCGAGCAGACGACGAAGTGCCGCCGCCCGGCCTCGTCGCGCGGCAGGCGGCTGGTGATCTGCGCCAGTTCGCGCGCGACGTCATAATAGCGGCTCTTCTCGACCAGCCGCTCGGCGATCCGGCGGCTCTTGTCGTCGCTGGCCATCTCCAGCAGCGCATGGGCCTTGGCCGGCTCCGGGATACGCGCCGAACCGTAGAAGACGAAGGTGGAGGCGATCCGGGCCTCGTCCAGCGTCAACTGCGCCTTCAGCAGTTCGAGCTGGAAGCGGACGGGGCGAAGGTCCTCGCGCAGCAGGAAATCCATGTCCTGGAAGGCGAGGCGATAGGCCGGATTTTCGGTCTGCGGCGTCGAGACGACGGTCTTGGCGCTTTCGGCATCCTGGCTGGCGCGCGGAAAGACGCGGCTGGGTACGCGGGTATCAGTCATCGCCGGGTCGTAGCCATAATCGCGGCCCCGCGCAAAGCCCGATCAGCGGCAGAAATGCGCGGCATCGTCCTCCAGATGCAGGTGGTTACGGTGGGCGGCGTTATAGTCAGGCGACAGCACGGTGCCGAATCGCTTGCAGGCGGAGGCGCGGATCGTCGTCCAGAATTGCCGCACGCGCGGGTCGGACGAGGTCCAGTCGTTCAGCAAGGTGACCCGCCGCCCGTCCTTCAACACGAAGCCGCCGACATCGACCGCATTGGCCAGCGCATGGCCGGAGCGCCGGTCGCCGATCCGCTTGCTGCCGACGATGTTGCGGCAGGCATAGGTCCCCATCCCCTCCACCCTGACCAGTTCCGAGCCCAGGATCTGCCACGCGGCGGGGGCGACGGCGTTGCGGACCCAGCCGGCAAAGGCCCGCGCATTGCCGCAGCGCATCGCGGTGACGCCGGTGACGGGCACGCCGATATCGGTCAGCTGCACCGCGCCGTACAGGCCGCAGCCCGGCCCCAGTTCCTTGTCGGGCAGGCGGCGATAGTCGACGCCTTCGCGGCGCAGATCGGCCTCGCACTGTGCGGTCTCGCGGGCGGAGGGGCGATAGGGTTCGGGACGGGACGCCTGGCGGGTCGGCCGATCGACCCGGCCGCAGCCGGCGAGCGTCAGGGCGAGCATGACGCCGGTGGTGATCGTCCGTGACCGCAAACCCATTCTCCCGTTCGATTCGCCAGGCCAGGGGCTCCCGCGACCGCGATTTCCCATTCCGGCCCCCGTCCGGGATGGAGCAGGAGGCGTGGAACGTCGACCTCGGCAACCATCCCGTGCCAGGCGCAAAGCGCTGCCTTTGCAGGACCTTGTGACGGGGCGTCGGATTTGCCTGCCACCTTCGGCCCGTGCCGGCCTCCCCTAATCGTCCAGCCGGACCAAATCCAGGTTGGCAAGCGGTCGGCTTTCGCCTAGGGCCGTCGACGGGCCACGCGGTCCCAACGCCGCGCGTGCTCTCTGTGAGGAGAGTCTTAAATGACTGATACGACTGCCGCCGACGCCACTCTTGCGCCCGCGAAGCCCGGCACCACGCCGGCCCGTCCCTTTTTCAGCTCCGGTCCCTGCGCCAAGCCGCCAGGCTGGGATGCCGCCAAGCTCGCGACCGACAGCCTCGGCCGTTCGCACCGCTCGAAGCTCGGCAAGCAGCGGCTGCAATATTGCATCGACCTGATGCGCGAGGTGCTGAAGCTCCCCGACACGCATCGCATCGGCATCGTCCCCGGCTCGGACACGGGCGCGTTCGAAATGGCGATGTGGACGATGCTGGGCGCCCGCGGCGTCACCGCGCTCGCCTGGGAAAGCTTCGGCGAGGGCTGGGTGACCGATGCGGTCAAGCAGCTCAAGATCGATCCGACCGTGATCCGCGCCGATTACGGCCAGCTGCCCGACCTGGGCGCGATCGACTGGTCCACCGACGTGCTGTTCACCTGGAACGGCACGACCAGCGGCGTGCGCGTGCCGAACGCCGACTTCATCCCTGAGACCCGCGAGGGCCTGTCCTTCGCCGATGCGACCTCGGGCGTGTTCGCCTATGACATCGACTGGGCGAGGATCGATGTCGCCACCTTCTCCTGGCAGAAGGTGCTGGGCGGCGAGGGCGCGCATGGCGTGCTGATCCTGGGCCCGCGCGCGGTCGAGCGGCTGGAGACCTACACCCCCGCCTGGCCGCTGCCCAAGGTGTTCCGCCTGGTGTCCAAGGGCAAGCTGGCCGAGGGCGTGTTCAAGGGCGAGACGATCAACACCCCGTCGATGCTGGCGGTGGAAGATGCGATCTTCGCGCTGGAATGGGCCAAGGGGCTGGGCGAGAACGGGCTGATCGCCCGATCCGACGCCAATGCCGCCGCGCTCGATGCGATCGTCGAGGCGCGCGACTGGCTGGGCCATCTGGCGGCCGATCCGGCGACGCGGTCCAAGACCAGCGTCTGTCTGACCGTCGAGGGCGCGGACGAGGCGTTCATCAAGAAGATGGCGGCGCTGCTGGAGAAGGAAGGCGCGGCGTTCGACGTCGCCGGTTATCGCGATGCGCCAGCCGGTCTGCGCATCTGGTGCGGCGCGACGGTCGACACCGCCGATATCGAGGCGCTGGGGCCGTGGCTCGACTGGGCCTACGCCACGGCCAAGGCGGGCTGAACCCGCGCTCCCCTGCTCCCGCGCAGGCGGGAGCCCGGTATTTCAATCGATGTTGCCCGTGGCCCTGGGCTCCTGCGTGTGCAGGAGCGCGGGTTCGCGCATGAAAGGGAAATTCCCATGGTCAAAGTTCTCATTTCCGACAAGATGGACCCCAAGGCCGCGCAGATCTTCCGCGAGCGTGGCGTCGAGGTGGACGAGATCACCGGCAAGACGCCGGCCGAGCTGATGGCGATCATCGGCGACTATGACGGCCTGGCGATCCGCAGCTCCACCAAGGTCACCAAGGAGATCCTGGAGCATGCGACCAAGCTGAAGGTCGTCGGCCGCGCCGGCATCGGCGTCGACAATGTCGACATCCCCGCCGCCAGCGCCAAGGGCGTGGTGGTGATGAACACCCCGTTCGGCAACTCGATCACCACCGCCGAACACGCCATCGCGCTGATGTTCGCGCTGGCCCGCCAGCTGCCCGAGGCCGATGCCTCGACCCAGGCCGGCAAGTGGGAGAAGAACCGCTTCATGGGCGTCGAGCTGACCAGCAAGACGCTGGGCCTGATCGGCGCCGGCAATATCGGCTCGATCGTCGCCGACCGCGCCCGCGGCCTGAAGATGAAGGTCGTCGCCTTCGATCCCTTCCTGACGCCGGAGCGCGCGCTGGAGATGGGCGTGGAGAAGGTGACGCTGGACGAGCTGCTGGCCCGCGCCGACTTCATCACGCTGCACACGCCGCTGACCGACCAGACGCGCAACATCCTGTCGGCGGAGAATCTCGCCAAGACCAAGAAGGGCGTGCGCATCATCAACTGCGCGCGCGGCGGCCTGATCGACGAGGCGGCGCTGAAGGCGGGGCTCGATTCGGGCCATGTCGCGGGCGCGGCGCTCGACGTGTTCGTGACCGAGCCGGCGAAGGAATCGCCGCTGTTCAACACGCCCAACTTCATCTCCACCCCGCATCTGGGCGCGTCGACCACCGAGGCGCAGGTCAATGTCGCGATCCAGGTCGCCGAGCAGATGGCCGATTTCCTGGTGTCGGGCGGCGTCACCAACGCGCTCAACATGCCCAGCCTGTCGGCCGAGGAAGCGCCGAAGCTGAAGCCCTATATGGCACTGGCGGAAAAGCTGGGCGCACTGGTCGGCCAGTTGTCGACCGGTGCGATCGACCGCATCTCGGTGCATGTCGAGGGCGCGGCGGCCGAGCTGAACCAGAAGCCGATCACCAGCGCGGTGCTGGCCGGCTTCCTGGGGACGCAGACCGCGACCGTCAACATGGTCAACGCGCCGCTCCTTGCCCGCGATCGCGGCATCGAGGTGCGCGAGATCCGTTCGGAGCGCGAGGGCGACTATCACACGCTGGTCCGCGTCGCGGTGCGCACCGCCGATGGCGAGCGTTCGGTCGCCGGCACGCTGTTCGGCGATCAGGCGCCGCGTCTGGTCGAGCTGTTCGGCATCAAGGTCGAGGCCGACTTGGTCGGCTCGATGCTCTATGTCGTCAACGAGGACGCGCCGGGCTTCATCGGCCGGCTCGGCACCACGCTGGGCGAGGCGGGCGTCAATATCGGCACCTTCCACCTCGGCCGCCGCTCGGCGGGCGGCGAGGCGGTGCTGCTGCTGTCGGTCGACGAGCCGGTGACCGCCGCGCTGCTGGCGCAGGTCAAGGCGCTGCCGGGCGTGAAGACCGCCATGGGCCTGTCGTTCTGATCGCTTGACGCTTCCCCGCCGGGGGGCGTCGCAAAGGGCTGGCTGTCATCTCCCTCACGCTCCACCCCGGCGGAGGCCGGGGTCCGGTTTGGGAGCGGAGGTGGAAGCCTGCCAGCGTCCCCCCCACTGGATCCCGGCCTTCGCCGGGATGGCAGGAAGGGGGCTTGCGATGCTCCCCGGCGGGGAAGGATTTTATTCCTCGACGATCGCGTCGATCGCCTGGGCCATGTCGATGTCGCGTGGCGACAGGCCGCCCGCGTCATGGGTGGTGAGCAGGATTTCGACGCGGTTGTAGACGTTCGACCATTCGGGATGATGGTTCATCCGCTCGGCGATCAGCGCCACCTGCGTCATGAAGCCGAACGCCTCGATGAAATCGGCGAAGACGATGGTGCGCGTGATCGCGTCGCGCGCCTCGTCATGGTCCCATTCGGGCAGGCCGTCGAGCGCTTCCGCCCGTTCCGCTTCGCTGAGTGCCTCGACCATCATCCGCTCCCCTTATTGCCCCTACGGCCCGCGCGGGCCTATGGCGGTCGGCATGGATCGGCAAGACCCCGCCCGCCCCGATTTCGCAGAAGCGCCCGACGCCGCCTGGATCGAATCGGTCGCCCGCGCGACGATCGAGCGCCTGCCTCCCGCCTTTGCCGCGCATCTGGGCGACGTGGTGCTGCTGGTCGAGGAATTCGCCGATGACGAGGTGCTGGCGGCGCTGGGCCTGGACGACCCGTTCGAGCTGACCGGACTCTACGACGGTCGCCCGATCGGTGAGAAATCGGCGATGGAGTCGGGTGCGATGCCCGATCGCATCCATCTCTATCGCCGGGCGATCCTGGAGGAATGGATCGAGACGGGCGTGCGGCTGGACGATCTGGTCGCGCATGTCACGGTGCATGAGATCGGCCATCATTTCGGCCTGTCGGATGACGACATGCACGCGCTGGAAGATTCGGTGGAGGATTGAGCGCGCCGCTGACGTTGGAGGGCGTCGCCTGCGTCCGGGGCGGGCGGATGCTGTTCGCCGGGCTCGACCTGCGACTGGCGGCGGGCGCGGCGGCGGTGGTCACCGGGCCGAACGGCGTCGGCAAGTCGAGCCTGTTGCGGCTGTGCGCCGGGATGCTGGCGCCGGCGGCGGGACGCGTGGTCGCGCCGTCGCGCACCTTGCTGGGCGAGGCGGCGGCGCTCGATCCGGAACTGTCCCTGGGGCGGGCGCTCGATTTCTGGGCGCGGCTGGACGGCGGCCGCGACCGGGTGGCGGCGGCGCTGGAAGGGGTCGAGATGGCCGCGCTGCGCGACGTGCCGGTGAAGATGTTGTCCACCGGGCAACGCCGCCGCGCCGCGCTGGCGCGGGTGGTGGCGAGCGGCGCGGCGCTGTGGTTGCTCGACGAGCCGGCGAACGGACTGGATGTCGCGGCGGTCGCGCGGCTGGAGGCACTGGTCGCCGCGCACCGGGCCGGCGGCGGCGCGGTGCTGGTCGCGACGCATGTGCCACTGACGCTGCCGGGGGCGCAGGCGGTCGAGCTGACCGCGATGCCGGATGCGCCATGCTGATCGCGCTGATCGCCCGCGACGTGCGGCGCGGCTATGCGGGCGGCGGCGCGACCCTGGTCGTGATCTTCTTCCTGCTGGTGGCGACGCTCTTTCCCTTCGCGATCGGACCGGATGCGGCGTTGCTGGCGCGGATCGGCGGCGGGGTGATCTGGGCGGCGGCGCTGCTCGCGGCGCTGCTGCCGGTCGAGCGGCTGGTCGCGCCGGACCTGGAGCAGGGCGTGTTCGACCAGCTGGCGGTGCGTGGCCTGTCGCTGGCGCTGGTCGCCGCCGCGCGGATGGTGGCGCACTGGCTGACCTTCGCGCCACCGCTGATGGCGGCGGCGGTCGCGGCGGCGGGGCTGCTCGGCCTGCCCGGTGTCCTGCTGTGGCGGGTGGAGCTGGGCCTGCTGATCGGCACGCCGGCGCTCGCCGCCCTGGCGGTGGCGGTGGCGGCGCTGACCGCCGGCTTTCGCGGCGCGGGCGCGCTTGCCGGGCTGTTGATGCTGCCGCTGGCGGTGCCGCTGCTGATCTTCGGCGCGGGCGCGCTGGCGGAGGGCGGGGCGGGCGCGTTCAAGCTGCTCGCCGCGACCAGCCTGTTGCTCGTCGCCGGCAGCCCGTTCGTGGCCGGCGCGGCGATCCGGGCGGGGATGGATTGACATCCTCCGCCGGGTGACGGGGGCCGGGGCGATGCCCGGCCCCCGCACGCTTCAGCGCGACATGGTCAGGCTGAACTGGAAGACGCGCCCCGTCTTCATATAGCCGCCATTGCGGTCGGGCGAGATATAGGTCTTCGCCGCCCCCGTGGTCGCCCAATAGGTGTGCTCGTTGAGCAGGTTGCGCACCGATCCGCCGATCTCCAGGTTCGGCGTCACCTTGAACGCCAGGCCGAAGTTCAGCTCGCCCGCCGCCTGGACATAGATGTCCGGCTGCGAATCCTGCACGGTCGCCAGGAAGCGGCCGGTGCGGTTGTACCACAGGTTCGTCCGCACCACGTCGCTGGCATAGAAGATCTCCGCGTTGAAGATCAGGTCGGGCGCCTGGGGCAGGCTGGTCGTGCGGCTGTCGGTGGCCGAGACCATATAGGTGGCGCGCGTCCGCTGATAGGTGATGTTGCCGCCGACGCCGACATTGCCGAGCATCGACGATCCCACCATGTCGCCCAGCGTGAAGCGCCCCGAGGCCTCGATGCCCTTCGCCGTGCCGCTGCCGCCGTTGATCGGGCGGATATAGACGACATTGTCCGCGCCCGGCTGGCTGGCGGCGGAGCGCGACGCGGTTGAGACGATGAAGTTGTTCAGGTCCTTGTAGTAGGCGGCGATCTGCACATAGCGGCCGACGCCGCCATAATATTCGATCCCGGCATCATAGCTCCAGCCGTCGACCGGCTTCAGGTTCGGATTGGGCTGGGTGATAACGGTCTGGCCGTTGCTGGTCGAGATCGAGGTCGGGCCGGCGATCAGGTCGAAGCCGGGCCGCGCATAGCTGGACCGCACCGCGCCGCGCACCACGATCCGGTCGTCCGGCCGCCACGCCGCCAGCACGCTGGGGTCGACATGGTCGTATTTCCGCCCCGCCGTGGCGAAGGTGTAGCTGCCGTCCGCGTTGCGGAAATAGAAGCGACCGGAAAAGTCGTTCGCCTCGTAGCGGACGCCTGGCGTCACCTCCAGCGTGCCCGCCTTCAGATTGGCCATGGCATAGGCGGTCTTGCGCTTCTCATTGCCGTCGCGCAGCCCGCTGTTGATCGTGGTCTGCGACACGGCGGCGATGCGCGCGGGCACATACTCGCTCTGCTGCGCGTCGAGCTGCGACCGCGACATCACCTTGATCGGCCGCGCCGGGTAATAGTCCAGGAAGCGGGTCAGCACCTGGCCCAGATACTGGTTGATCGTGGGGCCGACGACGGTGCCGTTCTGGAGCGGCGTCCTGAAGCGGTAGCGCGTCTCGTCGGGCGCGAGGCTGCGGCCCTCGCGATGCGAATCCTCGTACAGGCCGCCGACCTCGAACGACGCCAGCACGCCTTCGCCGGTCCAGCCGATGCTGCCCTTCAGCGTCTTCTTGCGCTCGGTCAGGTAATCATAGCCCTGCTGGATATAGAGCTGGCTCGGCCGGTCGAGCGAGCCGACATAGGCCTGCGCGCCCGAGGAGAGCACCGGGCGCGGTGAGCGCGGGTCGCCGAGGTCGACGGTCAGTCCCGCGGTCGCGACGCCGGTGTTCCCGGCCGCGCCGTTATAGGCGATGCCGCGGAACGCCGCCTCGATCCGTCGCGGCTGGTCGAACCGGCCATCGGCATAGCCGCCCTCCAGCGAGGCGGTGAAGGCGCCGGCATGGGCGTGCGCGCCGATCTGCGCCGACAGCAGTTCCTGCTCGACATCCTCGGTGCGGAAATAGCTGGCCGGGTTGATGCCATAGGGGGTGAAGACGCCCGCCGCATTGTAGCGGCCGCCATTCGGATTGGGATTGGTCTGGCCGCTGGTCAGCTCGTTGCGCAGGCCCGTCTGGTTCATCGTGTTGGTGTTGAAATAGGTCGCGTAATTGACCCGCGCGAACAGATCCACGGGCGCGCTCCGATAGTCGAACGCGCCGGTCGCGCCGTAGCGCTTGATTGTGTTGTTGTAGAAATTCCACTGCACCCCGTCCGCCGACAGCGCGGTCGGATTGGCGCGCGCGGTGCCGACATTGGCCATGGTGGTGCGATAGTCGTTCTGCACGGCGGTCGATTCGGCGGTGTTGCCTCGTTCCTCGTAATAGCCGGCCAGATAAAGGCCGAACTGGTTCGACGCGCCGAAACGCTGCGCCATGTCCAGGCCGATCGCGCCGCCGAACCCCTCCTGCTTCTGGGCGATCGCCTGCTCGGCTCCCTGCGCCAGCACGCGGGCGCGCAGGAAATGCTGGGCGAAGTCGAAGGCGGTCGGGGTGCGCAGGTCGATGATGCCCGCGATCGAGTCCGAATCCTTGTTCGCGCCCGGCGTCTTGTCGACGACGATGTTGCCGATCGCGAAGGGCGAGAAGAGGTTGAGCGAGATGGCGCGCGAGCTGCCCGCCGTCTGCGGCAGGCGCAGCCCGTCCAGCGTATAGGCATTGTAGCTGGCGTCGAAGCCGCGGATCGTGACGAACTGCGCCTCGCCGGTCGCGCTCTGGTTGCGGCCCTGGTCGCGGCTGACCGACACGCCGGGCAGCTGCTTGGCCAGGTCGGCGATGCTGGTCTGCGAGTGGATGGCGACGTCGCCGACGGTGACGATATCGACGACGCCGACCGCCGCCTTCTCCTCGGCGATCGCGCTCTGCTGGCGGCGGCCGTTGACGACGATGTCGCTGACCAGCGATTCGGTGGCGGTCTGGTCGGTCGCGCCCTGCTCGGCGGCGGACGGGGCGTCCTGCGCGGCGGCCAGGCTGGCGATGAACAGGGTGGAGGCCGCGGCGCCGGACAGCAGCAGCTTGGTCTTCAGCAACATGGGAATACTCTTCGCAAAATAGGAAAAAGGGTCGGGACGCCGCCGGATCGGCGACGTCCCGGATCAGGCGTGGTCGTGGATCAGGCGGTGAGCGCGACGAGGGCGCGGCGGCGGCGCAGCATCCCGCCCGCCAGGCCGAAGCCCAGGATCATCATCACCCAGCTCGCCGGCTCGGGCAGCGCGCTGGCGGAGAAGTTGACGATGCTGACGCGCTGCGCGTCGGTCAGCCCCTCGACCCGCGCGGCGGTGAGCAGCGCGCGGCCGGTTTCGGTCGCCAACGTCACGTCGTCGGCGGTCGGGCCGTCCCTGTCGCGCGCCAGGAAGGCGAAGTTGAGCAGGCTGACGCTCTGCCCCGCCGCCACGTCCAGGTCGAAGCCGACCGTATACCGATCGGGCGCGATGCCCTGTTGCGCCAGCCCGTTATCGCCGGCGACCAGCGCGATCACCGCATCCTCGGTGCAGTTGCCGTCGCCATCGTCTTGGCAGGACACCATCAGGCCGCCGGCCTTGGTGCTGACCAGCTCGTCGCCGTCCGACCCCAGATTGCCGAAGAACTGGACCGTGGTGTGGATTCGCGCGGCGGTGGTGTTGGTGAAGGTGTCGAGGAACCGGAACAGGTTGCCGCTCAGCAACTCGACCTGCCGGTTCTGGGTCAGCGCGCCGACGCCGCGATTGTAGAAGCCGAAATTGTCGAACGTACCGGCGCCGCCGCCCTGCACGCCGCCCAGCCACTGGCCGCTCGGCTGCACCTGGCCGCCGGGACCGACATAGCGGCCGGCGAAGCCGGTGCCGGTGAAGATGTCGGCACCGGCCTGGAACTGCGCGGCCTGGGCGGCGGCGGGCAGGGCGAGCGCGGCGAGCAAGGCCGCCTTGAGGAGGGTCATCGAAAATCTCCGAAGGTCGTGGCCGTGCCGGCGGTCGCGCAGACCGCACCCGGCATCGGCAGGAAATGGAAGGGAAAGGGTCAGGCGCGGCGCGCGGTCAGCCACTGGTCGGGGGTCAGCGGGCGGCCGACCAACCGGGTCTCGCCCAGCCAGCCATAGAAGCCGTCCTTGCGCGCGCCGTCCCACCAGCCCGCGCCCAGGATCCAGGGCTGCGGCCCCGGATTGGTGGCGGAGCGCATGCCGGTGGCGCCGATCACGTTGCGCATCACCGGCGCGCCCTCGACATACATGATCGTCTCGGCGTTGGTGGTGCCGGCGATCGGCGTGCAGACGATGGCGATGTGATACCAGCTGTTGCGGATGATCTCGCCCGACCAGTTGGTCTGCGGGTAGCTGGAGTTGCTGGCCGGCACGACCTCCCACTGCACCTCGCGCAGCGACGAGATGGCGAACAGCACCGACGAGGCCTGCGCATCGCCGCCGCGAAAGCCGGGCAGCAGCCCGCGATTGCCGCAGCGACCGAGCATATTGCCCCAGCGGTGCAGCGCCGGGTCCCAATCGGTCGGAATCTTGACGAAGCTCTCGACCGTATAGCCGTTCCAGAAGCTGCGGCCGTTCACGCCCGCATCCATCGCGGTGGCGAAGGAGCTGTTGCGCGCCACCCGCTTGTCGGTGTTGCGGAACAGGATGCTCGCCCCGGCCGAGGACAGCGCGTGATGGTCGTCGGACCAGACCACATCGTCGACCAGCGCCGGCGCGACCAGCGGCACGCGCGCCATGGTGAAGCCGCTCGCGACATCGGCCAGCGTGTCGCCGACCTGCACGATCTGGCCGTCGCGGCCCGGCATCGGCCGCCAATGGGCATAGGTATCGGGCACCACCGGATAGTCGTTGGCGTCCCTGGGCGCGGCGGGCACCGGCACCACCGGCTCGACATAATTCTCCAGCAGCTTCGACTGGACGCGCGCCAGGATCGGCGTGCCGGTGGTCGACAGCATGGGCCTGAACCGCAGGAAGCCGGCGAACCGCTTCTTGAAGTTCATCGCGATGGTGAAGCGGTGGTTCGCCTCGGGCAGGATCGCGCGGTCGAACTGGTTGAGCGACGCCTTGGGCTTCTGCACCACCCAGGGCGAGAAGGACATCACGTCGATCGTGTTGGCGCCGAAGTCGAACTCATAGAGCCGCATCAGGCCGTTGCCGCCCTGATAGGCCATCTGGTAATCGACCACCATCTCCTCGACGACATTGCCGAAATCGTTGGTCTTGCTCAGCCGCGCGCCGCCATGATGATGGCCGTTCAGCGTCATGAAGATCTGGTCGTTGTCGCGGATCAGCTTGTCCCACAGCATCTTGCCATATTCGGTCTCGAGCGGGCTGATGCCGTCGCTGTCGATGTTGAGCAGCTGGTGGTTGGACAGGATGACCGGCAGCGTCGGGTTGCGGCGGATCGCGTCGCGGGCCCAGGCGATGCCGGCGTCGGAGATGCGCCACGACAGCGACAGCATCATGAACCGGACACCGAACGCCTCGAACACATGATATTCGTGGAAGCCCGACGGATCACGCTCCCGGAAGGTCGCCTGCTGCGCGGCCCGGCTCGCCGGGAAGGTCTTGAGATAGGGTTCGGCCGATAGGTTGCGCTGCGCGTCGGTGCCGCTGTTCTGGTCCCAGCTGCCGCGATAGTCGTAGTCGACCAGCACGTCGTGATTGCCGGCCAGGATCGAATAGGGGACCTTGGCGGCCTCCAGATTTTTCATCGCCGCGTCGGCGATCGTCCATTGGTTGGGCTTGCCGACCTGATCGACCACGTCGCCCAGATGCACGACGAAGGGGATGTTGTAGGCGGCGGCATTGTCCGCGATCCAGCGGGTCTGCGCGTCGAACGGCGTGCTGCCGTACTTGCGCTGGAACTGCTGGCTCTCGTCGGTCGTCGCGTAGCGCGAATAGAATTGCGTGTCGGGCAGCACCGCGAGCGCGAAGCTGGTGGTCGCGGCGGGCGTGCGGCCGGCGCCCATCGCGACCGCATCGGTGCCGGCGCTGGCGGTCGCGGCGGCGGCGGCGGCGCTACTCCCCTCGCCACAGCCCGACAACAGCGCCGCGCCGATCGGCAACGTGGTGAAGCCGGCGACGCTGCGCAGCAACGCTCGACGATCGGCCACGCGCCCCAGGCCGCGCCCTTCCTTCTCGGATGACATGTGATTTCCCCTTGCCGGCCTATGCGCCGATTCGGGAATGGCCCTAGATTGGTCCTGTTACGTGCCCGTTTCGGACATATTTCTGTGGCATGACAAATATGCCGTTAATGTCATGTTCGGAGGGGGGGTGCTCCATGCTTATGGCAGGAGTGACCGGCGCGGGACCGCCAAGGGATCATGTCAGCACATGTAGGAGATGGTGGCGGAGCGGGAGGGATTCGAACCCTCGATACGCTTTTGACGTATACTCACTTTCCAGGCGAGCGCCTTCGACCACTCGGCCACCGCTCCGCATTACCCGGAAGCGGTGCCCTAGAGCCCGATCGCGCGTCGCGCAAGTCGATTGCGCAACGAAAGCGGCTCGGGCAGGTTCGCGGCCATGTCGATCCTGCTTCTCGCCGGCCTGCTCCAGGCCGCGACGCCCGCCACGCCCGTCCCCGCGCCGGCTTCGCCCAAGGTGGCGCCGGCGCCTGGCGATGCGCTGCCGGCGGATTGGGTGGCGATCCCCGATGACGAGCTGCTCATCTTCACGCTGCGCGGCGGCGGCACGGTGACGGTGCGGCTGGCCGCGCCCTATGCGCCGGTGCATGTCGCCAATATCCGCCGGCTGGCGGCGGCGCGCTGGTGGGATGCGGGGGCCAGCGTCTACCGGGTGCAGGACAATTATGTCGCGCAATGGGGCGACGCGACCGAGAAGAAGCCGTTGCCCGCTGGCCTCGTCACGCCGCCGCCCGCCGAATATGACCAGCCCGCCAATGCCACGACCGTGGCGGCGCGGCTGTCGCGGCGCGATCCCTATGCCGAATGGGCGGGTTATAGCCGCGACGGCTGGCCGCTGGCGGGCAGCGGCGCGCGGCAATGGGTGCCGCATTGCTATGCCATGGTCGGGGTGGCGCGCGACCTGGCCCCCGATACCGGCAGCGGGGCCGAGCTCTATACGGTGATCGGCCATTCGCCGCGCGCCCTCGACCGCAATATCGCGATCGTCGGCCGGGTGATCGATGGGATCGAGCGGCTGTCCGTCCTGCCGCGCGGCACCGGCGAGCTGGGCTTCTACAAGACGGAAGGCGAGCGGCTGCCGATCGTCTCGGCGCGGTTCGCCAGCGACCTGCCGGCGGCCGAGCGCCCGCACTTCGCCTATCGCCGCACCGACAATGCGCGCTTCCGCGCCTGGATCGCGAGCCGCGAGAATCGTGCCGGCCCCTTCTTCACCGTGCCGGCGGGCGGGGCGGACATCTGCGCCGCGCTGCCGCCGGTGCGGCGCCTGCCCTAGGTCTCGGCCAGCGCCGTCGCCAGCCAGTCGGGCCTGAACGCATCGCCGAGCGATTCGACGCGGCGATGCTCCACCATCAGGCCGAGCGGGGGATAGGTGGCGCGCGTCCGGTCGCCCGGCTCGGCCAGCGGCGCGACGACCAGCCGGCGGTTCACCTTGCTGCGATGGTGCATCCGCGCGGTATTCTCCTGCCCGACATAGCAGCCCTTGGTGAAGCTGACGCCGTTCAGCTCGCGCGCATTGCATTCCAGCCACAGCGTCTCGGCCGAGCCCAGTTCGCCCACCCCCTCGGTCACGCCCAGCCCCAGGCGATGCGCGGTCCAGCCCTGCGCCACGGCGGCGTCCGGCCCGGCGGGGGCGAGCCAGCGCGTGCCCAGCGCCGCCAGCCGGGGGTCGGGCACGCCCTGGCCGCCGTCGGGCGACCAGTGCACCTTGAGATCGGTCGGCGTGATCGTGATCGCGCGGCGCAGGCGATAGAGGGTCAGCCGCTTCGCCAGCGCCTCGGCCTGCGCGGCCTCCGCATCGACCAGCACATCGTCGCCATCCGCCCAGAGGAGGAAGTCGAACAGCGCCTTGCCCTGCGGACTGAGCAGCGCCGCCCAGCGCGGCGCGTCGGGCGCGAGCGCCGCGCAGTCGTTGGTCACCAGCCCCTGGAGGAAGCCGCGCACATCATCGCCCGCGACGCGCAACACGGCGCGATCGGCGAGCATTCCCGGACTAGTCTCGTTCATGTCGCCAAGGTAGGAGGGCGCCGCGCCCGGCGAAAGCCTCGGCGCGCTCCGTGAATGCAACGAAAGGATGGCCCCATGACGTTCGACCTGCTCCTCTCCGGCGGTACGGTCCACACGCCCGGCGGCCCCGTCGAGGCTTCGGTGGGCGTGACCGACGGCCGCATCGTCGCGCTGGTCGCCCCCGGCAGCCCGGCCGATGCAGGCCGGCGGATCGACTGCACCGGGCTCGACATCCTGCCCGGCGTGATCGACACCCAGGTCCATTTCCGCGAGCCGGGCCTGACCCACAAGGAGGATCTGGAGACCGGCAGCCGCGCGGCGGTGATGGGCGGCGTGACCGCCGTGTTCGAGATGCCGAACACCAAGCCCAATACGGACAGCGCGGCGGCGATCGACGACAAGCTGGCGCGTGCGCATCATCGCATGTGGTGCGACCATGCCTTCTATGTCGGCGCGACCAACGCCAACGCCGCCGAACTCGCCGCGCTGGAGCGGCGGCCGGGCACGGCGGGGGTGAAGATCTTCATGGGCGCATCGACCGGCGACTTGCTGGTGTCGGAGGATTCGTCGCTGGCGGACGTGCTGGCGTCGGGCCATCGCCGCGTCGCCATCCATGCCGAGGACGAGGCGCGGATGCAGGCGCGGACGGGCGAGCGGATCGCGGGCGACCCGTCGTCGCATCCGGTCTGGCGCGACGACGAGAGCGCGCTGCTGGCGACCAAGCGTATCCTGGCGCTGGCCCGCGCGGCGAAGCGGCGCATCCACGTCCTGCACGTCACCACCCCGGCCGAGCTGGAACTACTGGGGCAGAACAAGGATATCGCCACCTGCGAGGTGACGCCCCAGCATCTGACGCTGGCGGGCGAGGAGGCCTATCCGCGGCTGGGCACGCTGGCGCAGATGAACCCGCCGATCCGCAGCGGCGCGCATCGCGACGGCCTGTGGCATTGGCTGAACCAAGGCGTGCCCGACGTGATCGGTTCCGACCATGCGCCGCACACGCTGGAGGAGAAGGCCAAGCCCTATCCCGACAGCCCGAGCGGGATGCCCGGCGTGCAGACGCTGCTGCCGCTGCTGCTCAACCATGTCGCCGAGGGGCGGCTGACGATGCAGCGGCTGATCGAACTGACCAGCGCGGGCGCGCAGCGCGTGTTCGGGATCGTCGGCAAGGGGCGGATCGTGCGCGGCTATGATGCCGACTTCACGATCGTCGACCGGCGCAAGCGGTGGACGGTGGACGAGGCCTGGCTGGCGAGCCGCGCCGGCTGGTCGCCCTTCACCGGCATGGCGCTGACCGGCAAGCCGATCGGCACGATCGTGCGCGGCCATGTCGCGATGTGGGAGGATCAGCTCGGCGAACGCGCGCAGGGCGAGCCGATCCGGTTCGAGGCGGTCGATTTCGGCTGACCGGGGCGGGGCAGGGGTGGTTCCTGCGCCGTGACCATCCCGGCGCGGGGTGATGCCAGGATCGACGGGCTGGCCTCCCCCGGTTCCCCGGAGGGGAGCCTTCCGGCCATGTCCACATGCGTTCGCTGCAACGCCGATCGCATTCCGTGCGGTTGACCTTGTCCGGTCGCGCACCGACCTCGACGGGATGACCAGCATTGCCCTGTCCCCGGACGGGCGCGCGCCCGCGCGTCCCGCCATCGTCCATCTCGCCCTGGCGGTGGGCGGCTTCGCGATCGGCACGACCGAATTCGCGACGATGAGCCTGTTGCCGATGATGGCGCGCGACCTGGGGATCGACGAGCCGACCGCCGGCCATGTCATCAGCGCCTATGCGCTGGGCGTGGTGGTCGGCGCGCCGACCATCGCGGTGGCGGCGGCGCGCTGGTCGCGGCGGACGCTGCTGATCGCGCTGATGCTGATGTTCGGAGTGGGCAACGCCCTGTCCGCGCTCGCGCCCGATTATGGCACGATGCTGGGCGTGCGCTTCCTGTCCGGCCTGCCGCATGGCGCCTATTTCGGGATCGCCGCCCTGGTCGCCGCATCGCTGGTCCCGGCCGGGCAGCGCACGCGGGCGGTGGGCCGGGTGATGCTGGGGCTGACGGCGGCGACGGTGGTCGGCGTGCCGCTGGCCAATGCGCTGGGCCAGATCGCCAGCTGGCGCTGGGCCTTCGCCACCGTCGCGGTGCTGGCGCTGACCACGGCGGCGCTGGTCGCGCTGTTCGTCGCCCGCGACGTGCCCGACCACGATGCCAGCCCGTTTCGCGAACTGGGCGCGCTGCGCCGGCCGCAGGTGTGGCTGACGCTCGGCACCGGGGCGATCGGCTTTGGCGGGCTGTTCTGCGTCTACACCTATCTGGCGACGACGTTGCAGGAGGTGACGCGCGTGTCCGCCGCCTGGATGCCTCTGGTCTTCGCGGTGTTCGGCATCGGCATGACCCTGGGCAATCTGATCGTGCCGCGCTTCGCCGACCGGGCGTTGATGCCGACGGCGGGGGCGCTGCTGGTCTTCTCGGCGGCGGCGCTGGCGCTGTTCCCCTTCGCCGCGCCGCATCTGCCCTGGCTGCTGGTCGATGTGCTCGCGATCGGCCTGGGCGGGGCGCTGGGCACGGTGCTCCAGACCCGGTTGATGGACGTGGCCGGCGATGCGCAGGCGCTGGCGGCGGCGCTCAACCACAGCGCGTTCAATACCGCCAACGCGATCGGCCCCTGGGCGGGCGGGCTGGCGATCGCCGCCGGCCTGGGCTGGACCGCGACCGGCTGGGTCGGGGCGGGGCTGGCGCTGGGCGGCCTGGCGATCTGGGCCGTCTCGGCCACGCTGGCGCGGCCGACCCGGCGGTCCGGAGCGCGCGATTGATGTCTGGAAATATGATAAACGATTGACCCCGTTGCGGGGGCAAAGTCGGCATGGCATGTCGGGGACATGAACCGCGCCGGCCCCATTTCCCCCCGCAAGAGCGCATTGGCGATCCGCGTCGCCCGCCACCTGTCGCTCGACGCGGACGAGGAAGCGGCGCTCGACATGCTGGAGGGGGCGCCGCAGAAGCTGACGCCGGGCGAGCCGTTGCTGACGGCGGGCGATCCGGTCGTGTCGCTGTTCGTCGTCCAGCAGGGCTGGCTGCACCTGTCCAACCGGCTGCCCGACGGGACGCGGCAGATCCTGCGCTTCCATTATCCCGGTGACCTGATCGGCACCTCGTCCATCCCCTGGCATCATGCCGGCGCGACGCTGACGGCGGTGAGCGACTGCATCGTCACGCCGGTGCGCAAGGCCGATCTGGGCCGGCTGTTCGCGCGGCACGGCCGGATCGGCGGCTTCCTCTATGCCATGGCGGCGGCGGAGTCGGTGGCGATGGGCGACCGGCTGACCTCGGTGGGCCGCACCGACGCGCTCCACCGGCTGGCGACGCTGCTGCTCGACATCCGCGCGCGGCTGCGCAGCACGGCGGGGGGCGTGGTCGACACGATCGAGCTGCCGCTGACCCAGACCGATATCGGCGACGCGCTGGGCCTGACCAAGGTGCACGTCAACCGCACCTTCCGCGAGATGGAGGAGCGCGGCATGATCGCGCGTGCGGGCAAGCGGGTGACGCT
This sequence comes from Sphingomonas sp. S-NIH.Pt15_0812, assembly GCF_003951315.1. Lineage (GTDB taxonomy): Bacteria > Pseudomonadota > Alphaproteobacteria > Sphingomonadales > Sphingomonadaceae > Sphingomonas. The sequence goes on along the minus strand of NZ_QLJH01000004.1, from coordinate 53,192 downwards.
GCTCGACGATGCGGCGCTGATCGCCTTTACCGGCTTCGTCGATCGCTATGCCAGCATCGCCACCGACTGGCTGCCCGAGGACGCCGGTCCACGCTGACCGCTGCCACCGGCGCGACCGGTGCCATCATGCCGACATATATGGGCTTTACGGCCGCGGGCCTGGGACCGGGCCGAGCGTTTGCGGGAGGCGTCCGTCATCCCCGCCCGGGCCGAAGAGTCCGGCGGTGCATGACGGCGAGAAACATCGGACTGTCCCCGATTTGACCAAAAAAGGGAAATATCCGTGTTTCGTACTTGCTTGAAGCCTGCCCTGCGTCTGGGCGCGGGGATCGCCGCGCTGTCCGTCTGCGGGGCCGCCGCCGCACAGACCGGCCCCGCCGGCGCGCCCGATCCCGCCGCCACCCAGTCGGCCGCGCCCGCCGGCACCGAGGACGGGTTGCAGGAAATCACCGTCACCGCCGAGCGTCGCAGCGAGAACCTCCAGCGCGTGCCGATCTCGGTCGCGGTGGTCAGCGGCCAGTCGATGCGCGACTATATGGCGGGCGGCGAGGATATCCTGGCACTGTCGGGCCGGATCCCCGGTCTCTATGCCGAAACGACCACCGGCCGCATCTTCCCGCGTTTCTACATTCGCGGCCTCGGCAATGTCGATTTCTACCTGGGCGCGTCGCAGCCCGTGTCGATCATTCAGGACGATATCGTGCTGGAGCATGTCGTGCTGAAGTCGAACCCGGTGTTCGACGTCAACCAGATCGAGGTGCTGCGCGGGCCGCAGGGCTCGCTGTTCGGCCGCAACACCACCGCCGGCATCATCAAGTTCGACACGATCCGCCCCAGCCAGACCTTCCAGGGTCGCGGCCAGGCCTCGGTCGGCAGCTATGGCAGCAACAGCTTCGACATGGGCGTCGGCGGCCCGATCGCGCAGGACCTGGTGGCGTTCCGCCTGTCGGCGCTGATCCAGCACCGCGACAACTGGGTCGACAACCGCTTCGCCGGGGTCAGCGCCGACCGCACCAACACGCCGCGCAAGGATGCGATGGGCGGCTTCGACGAGCGTGACGTGCGCCTGCAACTGCTGCTCACCCCGACCGACCGCGCCTCGGTCCTCGTCTCCGGCCATGCGCGCTGGTATGACGGCACCTCGACGCTGTTCCATCGGGCTGCGCTGAAGCGCGGCAGCAACGACGCGTCGGCCGAGCCGCGCGGCGTCGTCGCCTATGACGAGGGACAGGACAATCCGCAGTCCTACGAGACGCGCGGCTGGTCGGTGAACGCCTCCTATGACTTCGGCCCGGCGACCCTGACCGCGATCAGCGGCTATGAGACGACCAAGGGCTATAGCCGGGGCGACACGGACGGCGGCGCGGCGGCGCTCTATCCGGTGAACGGCGTGGCCAATGGCTTCGGCCTCAGCCAGGGTCAGGTGCGCGACCTCGACCAATACACCCAGGAACTGCGTCTCGCCTCGCCGGCGGGGGGGCGCTTCACCTGGCAGATCGGCGGCTTCTACTTCCATTCGGCCGACCTGACCGACTTCTACCAGCGCGCCTTCCTGATCGGCACCAACCCTAACAACTGGGTGCGGCTGCGCAACACCAACACCTCCTGGGCGGGCTTCGGCCAGGCCAGCTTCAAGCTGCTCGACAACCTGACGATCACCGCCGGTGGCCGCGTGACCGAGGATACCAAGCGCACCCGCCTGCTCAAGACCGCGAACAGCGCCACCGACGCCGTCACCTATCGGGGCCGCACCGATGTCCGCCTGTCGGACACGCAGCCGAGCTGGGACGTCAGTGCGCTGTGGCAGGTGAACCCGGCGAACAGCGTCTATGCCCGCGTCGCGCGCGGTTTCCGCGGCCCGACCATCCAGGGCCGTTCGGCGGTGTTCAACTCCGACTTCTCGACCGCCGATTCGGAGACGATCGTCTCCTACGAGGTCGGCACCAAGTCGAACCTGCTCGGCAATACGCTGCGCTTCAACACGGCGCTGTTCACCTATACGGTCGACGACATCCAGTTGAACGGCAACGACACCGACGGCAACGGCGTGTTGTTCAACGCGAACAAGGCCCGCGCCTATGGCATGGAGGCGGAACTCGCCTGGCAGCCGCGTCGCGAGCTGACCCTGTCGCTGGGGGCCAGCGCGCTGCATTCGGAGATCAAGGACCGCAATGCCGAGGCGCAGGTCTGCGCGCTCAACGGGCAGATGACCTGCACCGTGCTCAACCCGGTGCGGCGCGTCGCCACCGCCTTCGGTCCGGTCTATCTGGCGAAGATCGACGGCAACCCGCTGCCCAATGCGCCCAAGTACAATCTCGATGCGACGGTGCGCTGGGACCAGCCGCTGGCGAATGGCGGCACGCTGTTCGCGGCGACCGACTGGAACATCCAGGGCTACACCAACTTCGTGCTGTACCGGACGCGGGAATTCTACGCGAAGGGCAATTTCGAAGGCGGCGTGAAGGTCGGCTACCGCACCCCGGACGACAATCTCGAACTGGCGGTGTTCGCGCGCAACGTCACCAACGAGAAGAACCTGAAGGGCGTGATCGAAAACTATAATGCGGCGGTGTTCAACGACCCGCGCATCATCGGCATCTCGCTCGGCGGCAAGTTCCGCTGAGCCGTCCGGCCCCCGTCGCCCTGTGCGGCGGGGGCTTTTTTTGTCCTCAGTCGATCCAGCCGAAGAAGCGCACCGCATCGGCGATCGTGTCGAAGCGCAGCTGGATGATCCGCTCGCGCTCCCAGCGGGCCCGGTCGATCGAGAAGGCGAGATCGGCCTCGCGCGCCAGCATATAGGGCCGCGTCGCGCACAGCGCATAGAGCGCGCCGCTATAGCCCTCCGCCAATTGGGCCGGCGTGAAGTCCCTGACGACGAAGGCGCGCAGGTCGGACGGAACGGGTTCGATCACCATCGCCGCGAGGTGGGCGTGGGCGGGCCCGGCGTCAACGCCCTACCGCGCCGGAACCGGACCCGCGACCAGCAGGGGGTCGAGCTTCGCGCCGCGCCATTGCAGGCTCCAGTGCAGATGCGGCCCCGTCGCGCGGCCGGTGGCTCCCGACCGGCCGATCACCTGGCCCTGGCGGACATGGTCGCCTGGCGCGACGTCGATCTGCGACAGATGCAGGAAGGCGCTGTTCAGCCCCATGCCATGGTCGAGCATCAGCAGATGCCCCTCCAGCGTGAAGGGGGTCTGCGCCGCCAGGATCACCACGCCATCGGCCGGCGCGACGATGGCCGTGCCGGTCGGCACCGCCACGTCCGCGCCGCTGTGATAGCCGCCGGGCTTGCCCTGATAGACGCGTTGCGAGCCGAACCAGCCCGACTGCCGCCCCGCCACCGGCCAGCGGAAACGCTGCTGCCAGCCGGTCGCGTCGGTCGCGGCCTCGCGCGCCGCGACGATCTGCGCCAGTTCGGCGGGGCGGGCGGCGGCGAATTCGGCATCGGTCTTGCCGGCGCGATAGGGCGCATCGATACGCTCGATCCGCCAGTCGCGGGGGCGCACCGCCAGCGTCTGGCTGAGCGTGCGTCCGTCCGCCATCGTCACCTCGACCTGCGCGGTCGGCCCCGCATCGCGGTCGAAGCCGATGATGAACGACCCGTCCGTCGCGATCGGCAGCGGCTTGCCGTCGAGCGTCGCCAGCACCGCGCCGTCCGGCGCCTGGCCCCGGATCAGCCCGCCCTGGATCGCGTCGCCCGACCATCGGAACGGCGTGACGGCGGAGCTGGCGGGCGGCAGCGCGTCCTGCACGATGCCGTCGCGGGTCGCCGCCCCGACCGGCGCGGCGGACAGCAGCAGCACCAGCGCCCAGCCCGGCGTCATCGCGGGGCCAGCGCCTCGCTCGACACCTGGGCGGTGGCATAGGGCTGCTGGTCGCGCACGCTCCAGTAGCGCAGATCCTCCAGCGCGATGCGGGCGCCCGTGATCGCGCAGACGACATGATCGCCCGGCACCAGCACGCGAAAGCCGTTCGCCATATAGTGCAGGCGGGCGGGACGATCGGCGTTGGACATCAGCATGGGCGGCTTTCTTCGCGGCTAGAGCAGCGTCGGCTGCTCGGGAATGGGGGCGGCATAGGCCTTGGGCGCGGACCGCTCAACCCGGCGGGGCTTGTCGGGCGTCTTCCCGTCGCCCGGATCGACCGCCACATCGACGCTGCCGTCGCGGAAGCGCAGCGTCACCGCGCCCGCCGCCGTCACCGCCGCGCTGGACATCAGGGTCGCGCCGTCGCGCGCGGTGACGCGGGCATAGCCGCGCTCCAGCACGTTGTCGGGGTTGAGCGTCTGCACCAGCCGCCAGGTCGATTCCAGTCGATGCCGGGCCGAATCCACCTGCCGTTGCAGCACCGCCGGGCGCAGCGCGCCGGTCGCCCGGTCGAGCTGTCCGCGCGCCACCGTCACCCGCCGCTCCAGCCCGCGATCGAGCCGCGCCCCCGCGTCGTCGGCACGCTGGCGCTGGGGGCCGAGCAGCGCATCCCGCTTCGGCAACAGCCGGGCGAGCGCGGTCAGCCGCTCGCGGCCGCGCTCGACATAGCGGCGCGCGCAGCGTTCGGTGCGCTGGCGATGCGAATCGATGGTCAGCCGCAGCTCGGCGAGCACCGGCACGGCGATCTCGGCGGCGGCGGTCGGTGTCGGCGCGCGCAGGTCGGCGGCATGGTCGCACAATGTCGTGTCCGTCTCGTGCCCGACCGCGGAGATGATCGGGATCGAACAGGCGGCGACGGCGCGGACCACCACCTCCTCGTTGAACGCCCACAGATCCTCGATCGAGCCGCCGCCGCGCGCGACGATCACCAGGTCGGGACGGGGCACCGGACCGTCCGCCGGCCCATGAACCGGTAGGGCGTCGAAGCCGCGCACCGCCGCCGCCACCTCCGCCGCCGCGCCCTCGCCCTGCACCTTGACCGGCCAGACGATCACCCGGGTGGGGCAGCGATCCTCCAGCCGGTGGAGGATGTCGCGGATCACCGCGCCGGTCGGCGAGGTGACGACGCCGATCACGCGCGGCAGGAACGGCAGCGCCCGCTTGCGGTCGCGGTCGAAAAGCCCCTCGCCGGCGAGTTGCGCGCGCAGTTTCTCCAGCAGCGCCATCAGCGCCCCGGCCCCGGCCAGCTCCATCCGCTCGATCACGATCTGGTATTTGGAGCGGCCGGGATAGATGGTCAGCTTGCCGGTGGCGATCACCTCCACCCCGTCCTGCGGGCTGAAGGCCAGGGCATTGGCCACCCCCTTCCACATCACTCCGTCGATCACCGCCGATTCGTCCTTCAGCGCCAGATAGACATGGCCGGAGGCGGCGCGCTTGAAACCGGAAATCTCGCCGCGCAGGCGGACATGGCCGAACTCGCCCTCCACCATGCGCTTCAGCTTGGACGACAGCTCGCCGACCGACAAAGCGAGTGCGTTGTCGCCGGGCGTCGGCTCGGCTACCAGCCGCGGCTCAGATAAAAAGGGATCGGGCATGAACGTCCTGCTACTCGGCTCCGGGGGCCGCGAACACGCGCTGGCATGGAAGCTGGCGCAATCGCCGCTTCTCGATACGCTCTTCGCCGCGCCCGGCAACCCCGGCATCGCGCAGGTCGCGACGATCGTGCCGCTCGACGCGACCGATCACGCCGCCGTCGTGTCCTTCGCGCGCGATCGGGCGATCGGCCTGGTGGTGATCGGGCCGGAGGCGCCGCTGGTCGACGGCCTGGCCGACAGCCTGCGCGACGCCGGCGTGCCGGTGTTCGGCCCGGGCCGCGCGGCGGCGCAGCTGGAGGGGTCGAAGGGCTTCACCAAGGATCTGTGCGCGCGGGCCGGCATCCCCACCGCCGGCTATCTGCGCGTCACCGACCTGGCCACCGCCGAGGCGGCGCTGACCGACACGTTCGGCCTGCCGGTGGTGGTGAAGGCGGACGGACTGGCGGCGGGCAAGGGCGTGACCGTCGCCATGACCCGCGACGAGGCGCTGGCGGCGGTGCGCGACCTGTTCCAGGCCCCCGGCGCGGAGGCGGTGATCGAGGAATTCCTCGACGGCGAGGAGGCCAGCCTGTTCGTGCTGACCGACGGCACCGACATCATGGCGTTCGGCACCGCGCAGGATCACAAGCGCGTCGGCGATGGCGACACCGGTCCCAATACCGGCGGCATGGGCGCCTACAGCCCCGCGCGCGTGCTGACCCCGGCGCTGGAGGCACGTGCGATCGACGAGATCATCCGCCCGACCGTCGCGGCCCTGGCCGCGGAGGGCACGCCCTTTATCGGCGTGCTCTATGCCGGGCTGATGCTGACCGCGACGGGGCCGAAGCTGATCGAATATAATGCCCGCTTCGGCGACCCGGAGACGCAGGTGCTGATGCCGCGCTTCCAGGGCGATCTGGTCGCGCTGATGCTGGCGGTGGCGGAGGGACGGCTGGGCGCGGCCCCGGTGCCCGTCTTCTCCGACGATGTGGCGCTGACCGTGGTGGTGGCGGCGCGCGGCTATCCCGGCACCCCGGCGGCGGGCGGCGCGATCCGCGCGCTCGATGCGGCGGCGGCGGCGGGCGCGATCGTGTTCCAGGCGGGAACGCGGATGGACGGCGACACGCTCGTGGCGAGCGGCGGTCGCGTGCTGGCGGTCACCGCCCGCTCGCCCTCGATCGCGGGGGCGCAGGCCTTGGCCTATCATGCGGTCGATGCGATCGACTATGCCGATGGCTTCTGCCGCCGCGACATCGGCTGGCGCGAAGTGGCGCGGGGGTAAGGGCGGGGCGGGGTCCCGGCGATCCCGCCCCTCTCCTCCGGTCGGCATCGGCCATGACCGGCGCGATGCCTTCCCGGCCGAGGAGGCGTAGCCGGCTTACCCCGCCGCGCCGTAATCCTTCAACTCGTCGCCGGTGATGCGGACGACATGGATCACGTTGGTGGAGCCGGGCGTGCGGAACGGCACGCCGGCCATCACCACCACCTGCTCGCCGGCCTTGGCGATGCCGTGGCGCAGGGCCATGCGCTTGGCCTTGGCGACCATTTCCTCGAAGCTCTCGACGTCGCGGGTGTGCACCGCATGCGTGCCCCAGAGCAGGCCCAGCCGCCGCGCCGTCTCCGCCTGCGGGGTCAGCACCAGGATCGGCACCGATGGCCGCTCGCGCGCGACGCGGCGGGCGGTCGAGCCGCTGGTGGTGAAGCAGATGATCGCCACCGCCGATGTGGTGCGCGCGATCCCCTTCGCCGCCTCGGCCATCGCGTCGGCGGTGGTCGGATCGGGCTTGGTCACGGTGAAGTGGACGCGGTCGCCATGGCCGGGATCGCGCTCCACGGCATTGCCGATTGCGTTCATCATCGCGACCGATTCGACCGGCCAGGCCCCCGCCGCCGATTCGGCCGACAGCATGATCGCGTCCGCGCCGTCATAGATGGCGGTGGCGACGTCCGACACCTCGGCGCGGGTCGGCGAGGGCGACTGGATCATCGATTCGAGCATCTGGGTGGCGACCACCACCGGCCGGCCCAGGCGACGCGACACCTCGACGATCCGCTTCTGGAGCGGCGGCACCTGCTCGGGCGGCAGCTCGACGCCCAGGTCGCCGCGCGCCACCATGACGCCGTCGCACTGCTCGACGATCTCCTCCAGCCGCTCGATCGCCGCCGGCTTCTCGATCTTGGCGAGCAGCGCCGCCTTGCCCTTGATCAGGCCGCGCGCCTCCATCAGGTCCTCGGGCCGCTGCACGAAGCTGAGCGCGATCCAGTCGACGCCCTGCTCGACCGCGAAGGCCAGGTCGCTGCGATCCTTGTCGGTCAGCGCCGCCATCGGCAGCACCACGTCGGGCACGTTCAGCCCCTTGTTGTTCGACAGCGGGCCGCCGACCTCGACCGTGGTGGTGATCCGGTCCACGTCATGCTCGGTGACGCGCAGCACCAGCTTGCCGTCGTCGAGCAGCAGGCGCGCGCCCGCCTCGATCGCCGCGAAGATCTCGCGATGCGGCAGCTCGGCGCGGGTCGCGTCGCCCGGCGTCGGGTCGCGGTCGAGCACGAAGGTGGAGCCGGTGACCAGCTCGACCCGGCCGCCCTCGAACTTGCCGACGCGCAGCTTGGGGCCCTGGAGATCGGCGAGGATGGTGGTCGGGCGGCGGTAATCCGCCTCCAGGCTGCGGATCGCCTGGATCACGCCGACTTTGGACGCCTGGTCGCCATGGCTCATGTTCACGCGGAAGGCGTCGGCACCGGCCTCGAACAGCTTGGCGATCATCTCGCGGCTATTGCTGGCGGGGCCCAAGGTCGCGAGCACGCGCACCTTGCGCGAGCGGGGAGCGATGGCGATGGTCATTCAATTACCTTCCTGGGGTGCACGCCGCGTCCTAATGCCTAAATAGGACGGATCAACCGCGGAGCATACGTATGGACCCTCTTGACGCACTCGACGACTCGGCGGCAGCCGCGGCATTTCGCCGCCTCATCCGGCATTTGCGCCATCGCAGCGACGCGCAGAACGTCGATCTGATGGGCCTGGCCGGATTCTGTCGCAACTGCCTGTCCGACTGGACGGCGGAAGCCGGCGGCCTGTCGAAGGACCAGGCGCGCGAAGCCATTTACGGCATGTCCTATGCCGAATGGAAGCGCGATCATCAGCTGGAGGCGACGCCCGAGCAACTGGCGCGCATGGAGGAGAGCGTCCGCCGCAACGCGGCCTGATGCATCCTGGTCCGGCGGTTCGCCGCCAAAGCCTTGAGCGAAGCGGCGCGATCCCGTAGACGCGCCGCCGCACCCTACAGGGTTAACCGGCCCGCCCCCTCGTGCAGTCGCGAGGGCGAGGCGGAGTCATTTCGATAAGGACGGATCATGGGCGACGAGCGGGGCGAAGGCATGGGCGGCGGTCAGGTGGCAGCGGACGAGCTGCGCCTGCTGATCGAGCGCGCCGAGCGGCTGGAAGAAGAGAAGAAGGGCATCTCGGACGACATCAAGGATGTCATGGCGGAGGCCAAGGGCCGCGGCTACGATCCCAAGGCGATCCGCAAGATCATGTCGATCCGCAAGAAGAAGCGCGAAGAATATCAGGAGGAGCAGTCGATCCTCGAAGTGTACATGCAGGCGCTCGGGATGCTCTGATCGGTTTCCCATTCCGCGCGGGCGCAGGCGATGGTCACCAAAGGGGATGACGCCTCATTCCTGCGACCCTCCACCCCGGCAAAGGCCGGGGTCTAGTTGTGAGACGTGTCGAATGGCGTGCAAACGTCATCCCCCAACTGGATCCCGGCCTTCGCCGGGATGGCACGCTTCGCTGGCAAGGACCCGCATTCCCCTGACGCGGCGTGGACCTTCGTGTCAGCCCGCCTCCGCCGGCTCCGTCGTCCACCCCAGACGCGGGATGGTGATCGAGCGCTTGCCCGACAGGTCGGTGCGCATCACGAACAGGTCGCGGCTTTCGATATAGCCGATCAGGCGGCGCACCCGGCCGAGCGAGCTGGTGCCATAGGTCGCCGCCAGCGCCGAATCGGACGGGCAGGGCTTCCCCTCCTTCGCCGCGCGGGCCACCAGCAGGAACGCCCCCAGCATGTCGTCGGGCAGGGTGCCGCCCAGCGCGATCGCGTCGACCCATTCGGGGTCCTCGGGATCGTAGATGCCGGCGCGCGCGCAGGCGAGGCGGCGGGTGAAGCCCGGCAGGTCGAGCGGTGGCCGCGCCAGTCCGGCCATGCGGCAGCGCACCTGGAAATCCTGGAACAGGGTCGGTCCAGGCCGCAGCGAGGCGTCGGGGTCGGCGACGATCGCGCGCAACGCCTCGGCATAGATGGCCTCGACCTCGCCCGCGTCCTTTTCGGGCAGCGGCGTCGGCGGCGGCGCGGGCGGCCGCGCGATATCGGCCATCAGTTCGCCGACCGGCACCAGCCGGGGTCGCGCCTCGAAGCTCATGGGCAATTCGGGGGCGGCGGGTTCGGCGAGCAGGTCGGCCAGCTCCACCGACTTGGCGTCCGGCAGGGGCGTCAGTTTCGGGCTGCCCGAACGGGCCGAGGTCTCGACCGCGCCGATCCGCACGTTGATCGGCCGGCGCGACACGGCAGGCCCCAGCGCCATGAACTGGCCGCGCGCCAGGTCGCGAATCGCCTCCGCCTGGCGCCGCTCCATGCCGAGCAGGTCGGCGGCGCGCGCCATGTCGATGTCGAGAAAGGTCCGGCCCATCAGGAAGTTGGATGCCTCGGCCGCGACGTTCTTGGCCAGCTTGGCGAGTCGCTGGGTCGCGATCACGCCGGCCAGGCCGCGCTTGCGCCCCCGGCACATCAGGTTGGTCATCGCCGACAGGGAGGCGCGCCGCACCTCCTCGGCCACTTCGCCGCCGGTGGTGGGGGCGAAGAGCTGCGCCTCGTCGACCACGACCAGCGCCGGATACCAATGTTCGCGCGGCGCATCGAACAGCGCCTGGAGGAAGGCGGCGGCGCAGCGCATCTGCCCCTCCGCCTCCAGCCCTTCGAGGCTGAGGACCACCGAGGCGCGATGCTCGCGCAGGCGGGTCGCCAGCCGCGACACCTCGGGGATGGAATAATCCGACGCCTCGATCACGACATGGCCATAGGCGGGGCCGAGCGTGACGAAATCGCCCTCCGGGTCGATCACCACCTGCTGGACCTGCCCCGCCGAGCGTTCGAGCAGGCGGCGCAGCAGATGCGACTTACCCGATCCCGAATTGCCCTGCACGAGCAAGCGGGTGGCGAGCAATTCTTCCAGGTCGAGCCCGACGGCGCTGCCACGCTCGTCCAGCCCCATGTCCACGCGTACCGTCATGAGTGCGCCCATTTGGCCCAAGCGGCCGGTTGGCGAAAGCCCCTTTCACGGTTTAAGGGCAAGCCATCATCGCAGAGGCGCATCATGGCAGGTCACAGCAAGTTCAAGAATATCATGCATCGCAAGGGTGCACAGGACAAGAAGCGGTCGAGCATGTTCTCCAAGCTCTCCCGCGAGATCACCGTCGCGGCGAAGATGGGTCTGCCCGATCCGGACATGAACCCGCGCCTGCGCGCCGCGATCAACGCCGCCAAGGCCCAGTCCATGCCCAAGGACAATATCCAGCGGTCGATCGACAAGGCGGCCAAGGGCGACACGGAAAGCTATGAAGAAATCCGCTACGAGGGGTTCGGCCCCGGCGGCGTGTCGCTGATCATCGAGGCGCTGACCGACAATCGCAACCGCACCGCCACCAACGTCCGCACCGCCGTGGCGAAGAATGGCGGCAACCTCGGCGCGTCGGGGTCGGTCAGCCACGGCTTCGACCGGATGGGCCTGATCTCCTACCCCGCCACGGTCGGCGACGCCGAGAAGGTGTTCGAGGCGGCGCTGGAGGCGGGCGCGGAGGATGTCGGCTCGTCCGAGGACGGGCATGAGATCTGGACCGCGACCGGCGACCTGCACGAGGTCGCCAAGGCGCTGGAGCCGGTGCTGGGCGAGCCGGAGGGCGCGAAGCTGGCCTGGCGGCCGCAGACCATGGTCGCGGTCAACGAGGACGAGGCGGCGACCCTGTTCAAGCTGATCGATACGCTGGACGATGACGACGACGTCCAGACCGTCTGGGGCAATTACGAGGTCTCCGACGACGTGATGGCGAAGCTGGGCTGAGCGGCGGCGGATGATCATCCTCGGCCTGGACCCGGGATTGGGCACGACCGGCTGGGGCGTGATCCGGGCCGAGGGCAATCGCCTGTCGCACATCGCCAACGGCCAGATCAAAACCGAGCCGTCGATGCCGCTGCCGCGCCGGCTGACCAACCTCTACGCCGCGCTGATCGACGTGATCCGCGCCGAACGGCCGGAGGGCGCGGCGGTGGAGGAGGTGCTGGGCAACACCAATGCCCAGTCGACGCTGAAGCTGGGCCAGGCGCGCGGCGTCGTGCTGCTGGCGGCGGCGGGCTCGGGGCTGGCGATCGGCGAGTATCACCCCAGCGTCGTCAAGAAGGCGGTGGTCGGCACGGGCGGCGCGGACAAGCGCCAGATCCAGGCGATGATGGCGCATCTGCTGCCCGGCGCGAAGCTCGCCGGACCCGACGCGGCGGACGCGCTGGCGGTGGCGATCACCCATGCCCACCACGTCGCCAGCGCCGCCGGCATGGCCCGGCGCGCGCGGGTGATGGCGTGAGCAGGTCGAGCGGCAATCTCTGCCGTTCTCCGGCGAAGACACGGGGTCCTGTCGGGAAGGCTGATGTAATTGAGCATCGCGCCTCGGCACGCTCGTTCCCCGACCGGGACCCCGCCTTGGCGGGGGAAGGAAACGGGCGCGGGCGGGGGCGTCATACCGTCCCGTACTGCACCCGACAGCAAGACGCCGCCGGTCCGCTGGGACCGACGGCGTTCGCTTCACACAGTCGAAGGGGTCAGGCGGCGAAGGTGACCCGCGTGCGGGTGCGGCGGCCGCGCAGCGTCGCGCCCATCATCGCGAAGCCGGTCAGCATCAGCGCCCAGCTGCCGGGCTCGGGGACGAGCGAGGCGAACTGGCGATAGATGCTGGCGGTGGTGGCGACGTAGTTGGGGTTGCGCAGCACGTCGACACTGGTGTTCCAGCCCATCGCGTCATAGGCGGCGAGGTCGAGCGCGGTCACTTCGCCTTCCTGGCCGAAACAGAAGGTCGGGTCGAGGATGCCGATCTGCCCGGTGCAGCCGACCGCGTCCTTCCAGTGCGAGGCCTGGTCGCCGTCGCCATTGTAGCGGCCGGTCGCCAGCTTGTTGCCGAACAGCGCGGTCTTGCCGCCGTCGATCGAGAAATAGGCCTCGCTGCCGACGCTGAGGTCGAGCACGTCGGGCTTGCCGCGCACCGCGCGCGTCGAGTCGGCGCTGTAGCGGAACATGTCGAGCGCGCTGTAGATCGAGGTGTCGTTCAGGCTGTAGCCGAGCGTGCCGGCGCCCGGACCGTTGCCGCCGTATACATCGAGGAAGTCGACGCCCGACACGAAGCCCAGCGCATGGCCGATCTCGTGGATGGCGACGCCGATGAAGTCGAAGGTGTTCGCCGAGATGCCGTCGGTCGGATCGAAGTCGAAGCCAAAGGTGCTGCTGAACGTGATGTTGCCGTCGATCACCGGATTGTTGGCGCCGACGATACCGGTCGCCTTGGCCAGCGCGGTGTTCATGTACAGCGTCTTGCTGCTGGTCGTCGAGCCATCGATGAACTGGGTATAGGACAGGTCGTCATTGCCCGCCGCGTCGGTGCCGTTCGACACCAGCTTCACGCCGCCCTGGCTGTTCAGGCTGGGCAGCACGACGGCGCGGTCGAGCAGCGAATCGCTCTTGGTGGCGGCGATGCCGCGCTCCCAGCGCGCGACCGAGACGTCGGTGCGGGCGCTGCCGGTCGAGCCGATGACGTTGGGGGCGAGCGGGGCGAACTTGACGTTCAGGTTGATCGTCACGTCGTTGGTCAGCACCGAGCCCCAATAGGCGGCGGCGATGTTGAAACCGGCCTCGGCCGCCGAACCCTTCACGCCGCCAACGTCGATGAGGTTGAAGGTCGCCGCCTGGGCGCCGGTGGACGCGACGCACAAGGCGACGCCGCAGCAGAACAGATGCTTCAGCTTCATGATAACCCCTTTGGTTGACGAACCCCCATCCCTGGCAGGCTTCGTTAATGCGATATTAACCATTGGGTCAGCGAGGCTGTCAATGCATTTTGAACGAAAATGTCATCGATAAAGCCATATCCTACCGTATCTTGTCATGATCTCCTGAGAGAGGGTAACAGCTTTGTCGTCCGGCGGAACCGACACGCGGACAAATCGTTGTAGCGCGCCTATAACCGTTCTGGCTGTAAATAGAGCCGGAGCGGAGCTAGTACCCAGCGTGATTGCGCGGGAACGGCCGGTGTGGCGGTGCAGCGCGCCCCTGGGATGCGGATTTCCTGATGCAGGCGCGAAGGCTTCGGTTATCCTTCTGGAATGACGAACCAAAGCGCATCCCTCCTGCCGATGATCGCCGCCCTGAAAGCCGCCACGGCGGCAAAGGACCGGGCCGCCACCAATGCGGCGGTGGCGGCGCTGCTCCAGGGGCGCGCACCGCTGGGCGCGCAGTGGCGGGCGCTCGCCGAACTGATGCGGGTCAGTGGCGAGTTCGGGCTGGCGCATCGGGCGATGGACGCCTTCGTCGCGGCGGCGGGCGGATCGCCCCAGGCGCAGTTCGCCAAGGTGGTGCTGCTGACCCAGACCAACCGGCTGCGCGAGGCGCATGCGCTGATCGCGCGACTGCCGGTCGACGTGCCGGATCGGGCCGGCCATGCCTATGTGCGGGGCAACACGGCGGTGACTTTGGGGCTGGTCGAGGAGGGGCGCGAGCAGCTCGAACGGGTGCTCGGCGCACGGCCGGGCTGGGGCCCGGCCTGGCTGTCGCTGGCCGCGACCGTCCATCTGCGCGACCATCCCCTGGGCGAGCGGATGCTGGCCGAGGCGAAGGCGGCGGAGGGACAGGCGCCCGGCGATTATGCGCGCTTCTGCTATGCGCTGGGCAAGCTCCACGCCGATCGCGGCGAGACCGATGCCGCCTTCGCCGCCTATGCGCGCGGCGCGGCGCTGCTTAAGGCGGAGCGGCCCTATAGCCGTGCCGGCAACGAGGCCAATGCGCGGGCCGCGCGGAGCGGGTTCGAGGGCGACTGGTTCGAGCGGATGCGCGCGCGTCAGTCGATCGCCACCGACCGTCCGATCATCGTCACCGGCCTGCCGCGATCGGGCACGACGCTGGTCGAGCAGATCCTGACCAGCCATAGCGCGGTGGCGGACGGCGCGGAGATCAGCGTCGCGCACCAGGTCGCGGTCGCCACCGGCGGCGTGTCGGCCGAGGCGATCGAGCGGCATCTGGCGGCGGGCGGGTCGCTGGAGGCGATGGCGGGCCTCTACCTCCACCTCCTGTCCGAGCGATTCGGGCCGGCGGGGCGGATCGTCGACAAGACGATCGACAACAGCCGCTTCCTGGGGCTGATCGCGACGATGCTGCCCGATGCGCCGCTGATCTGGATGCGCCGCGATCCGCTCGACAGCGCCTGGTCCTGCTTCCGCACCTTCTTCATCCATGGCGTCGGCTGGAGCCACGACCTGGGCGATATCGCGCATCATTTCCGGCTGGAGGACCAGATGCTCGCCTATTGGCAGGCGCGGCTGGGCGACCGGCTGCTGGTGGTGCCGTTCACCGATTTCGTGACCGATCCGGAGCCGTGGATCGGCCGGTTGCTTCGTCATTGCGGGCTGGCCGACGAACGCGCCGCCTATGATTTCCACCAGACCGACCGGGTGGTGGCGACGGCGAGCAGCCTCCAGGTCCGCCGGCCGATCAATCGCGACGGGCTGGGCGTGGCGGAGCCCTATCGCCGTCATCTGGAGCCGTTCGTCCGCGCCTATGCGGCATGACCCCGGACACGAAGCGGCCCGACGCTGGGACAGCGCCGGGCCAGGAGGCTACGCCTAGGGAGCATTCCAGGCGATAGGGTGCGGCGGTCGCCCGCCGAAAGGGTCAGAGGCCGTTGCCGGGGGCGGTCTCGTTACCGAGCGAGTCGTTGACCAGGACGTCGTTGCCGAGCGCGGCATTGTCGGCGGCCAGCGGTTCGTCGGTCGCGGTGAGGTTGTCGGCCAGGTCGGCATCGGCGGCATTCAGCGCGGCATTGCCGTCGCTCGTCTCCGCCTTGGGCCCGCAGGCCGACAGGCCGAGCGTGGCGGCTGCGAGCAGCGGCAAGATGGTCCGGGTCTTCATCCAATTCCTCCTGTTGAAATAATGAAGCGGTCAGGTCAGCGCCTCGCGCAGCCGCTCGGCCTCGGCACGGCTCAGCTGAATCGCCTCGGGCTGGGTGACGATGCTGTCGGGCGGCACGTCGGACAGCAGCCAGACATTGCCGCCGATCGTCGTGCCCCGGCCGATCGACACCCGGCCCAGGATCGTCGCGCCGGCATAGATGACGACATCATCCTCCACGATCGGATGCCGGGCATAACGATCGCGCGGGGCGAGATCGGTGGTGCCGGCCGGCGTCCGCGCGCCGAGCGTGACATGCTGGTAGAGGCGCACCCGCTCGCCGATGATCGCGGTTTCGCCGATGACGACGCCGGTGCCATGGTCGATGAAGAAATGACCGCCGATCGTGGCGCCCGGATGGATGTCGATGCCGGTGCGGCCATTGGCCAGTTCCGACACGATCCGCGCCACGATCGGCGCGCCCAGTCCATAGAGTGGATGGGCGATGCGGTGGTGCAGGCTGGCGATCGCGCCGGGATAGCAGATCAGGATCTCGTCGACGCTGCGCGCGGCGGGGTCGCCCAGGAACGCCGCCTCGACATCGCTGTCGGTCAGGCGGCGCACCTCGCCCAGCGTCGCGGCGAACAGGCGGACGATCAGGCTGACCTGGTCGGGGTCGAAGCGCGCCTGCGACTCGTCCTGCCAATAGGCGAGTTCATGGCCGATCTCCCGTTCCAGCTCGACCAGCGCGGCCATCAGCTTGGCGGCGACGAACCGGTCCTCATCCTCGGGGCGGCCGCGATAGCCGCCGATCCGCTGCGGGTAGAGCGCGGCGGAGAGCAGCTCGACCGCCCGCTCGATCGCGCCCCGGTCGGGGAAGCGACTGATCGCCACCGGATGCCGGTCGCGCCAGGCGCGGCGCGCCGAGGCGAGGCCCTGCATCGCCTCGTCGATCGCGGAGCCGCTGGCGGGTGTATCGGCATGGAGGGGGATGGTCATCGGAGCGGCTCCTTTCGAACCGGAGCATATCCCATCAATCTAGTAGGGATAACAAGAAAAGCTTGGTGCCCGGCAAAAGCGGCTTGGCGCGGTGGTGACGGCGCGGCTCCGCTCTTCTACCAGTCGCGCATGATCGCACATCTCAAGGGCCGTCTCGATTCGACCGGTATCGACCATGCGGTGATCGATGTCGGCGGCGTCGGGTATCTGATCGGGGCCTCGTCGCGCACGCTGGCGGCGATCGGACCGGTGGGCGAGGCGGCGACGCTGTTCACCGAAATGCTGGTGTCGGAGGACTCGATCCGGCTGGTCGGCTTCGCCTCGGCGGGCGAGCGCGACTGGTTCCGGCTGCTGACCGGCGTGCAGGGCGTGGGGTCGCGCGTGGCGCTGGCGATCCTGTCGGCGCTGGAGCCGGGCGAGCTGGCGCGGGCGGTGGGCGCACAGGACAAGGCGATGGTCGCGCGGGCCAACGGCGTCGGCCCCAAACTGGCGGAGCGGATCGTCCGCGAGCTGAAGGACAAGGTCGGCGCGATCCCGCTCGGCCCCGCCGCGATCGGCCAGGCGGCGCCCGTCGGTGCGTCCGCCGATGCGGTGTCGGCGCTCCTCAATCTGGGCTTCCGCCCGGCCGACGCGACGACGGCGGTGGCGGCGGCGGAAGAGGAACTGGGCGGCACCGCCAGCCTCGACGCGCTGGTCCGCCTGGCGCTGCGCAAGGCGGCGAAGTAACGACGCTAGCGGCTGCTGCCGATCAGGCCGATCCCCACCGCCGTCGCGACGCCGGCAAGGAGGATCGCCGCGATCATCAGCGCACCGTCACGGACCAGCAGCGCCAGGCCGAACGCCGCGATCGCCGCCATCGGCGCGGTGCTGGCGAAGGGCAGGAGTTCGAGCGGCGGCACCGTAAGCGCCAGCCCGATCGTGGCGAGCGCGGCGATGCGGACGAACGGTCCCCGGGTCAGTGCCGGCAGGCGGCCGTGGAACCAGCGGTCCGCCACGTCCGCCACGCCGCGCAGCTTGGCGGTGGCGCGGTGCACCGTCCCGGCGGAGGCGGCCCGCTTGCCGATGATGCGCGGCAGCCAGAGATGCTTGCGACCGATCAGCATCTGCGCGGCGAAGAGGATGATGATCGCCGCCAGCACCGTGGGCAGGCCGGGAATGCCGCCGATCGGCGAGATTTCGATCAGCGCGGGCACCAGCAGGAAGGGGCCATAGGACCGGTTGCCGAACGCCGCGACGGCATCCTCCAGCGACACGCGCGACTGGCGGTCCGCCAGCGTCTCGAGCGTGTCCAGGATGTCGCCGACGCTGCGGGGGTCCTCTGCCATGGACCCGCAACGTGGGGTCGGGCGCGCCGGTTCCTCTCTCGACCTGGGCGGCGGGTGCGGCTACGGAACGAAGCGTGACCGACGACCGCATCCTCTCCGCCAGCCGCCGCCCCGAGGATGTGGATGCCGCGCTGCGCCCCAAGAGCCTGGACGATTTCGTCGGACAGAAGGCGGCGCGCGAGAATCTGCGCATCTTCATCCAGGCGGCGCGCGGGCGGGGCGACGCGCTGGACCATGTGCTGTTCTTCGGGCCGCCCGGCCTGGGCAAGACGACGCTGGCGCAGATCATCGCGCGCGAGATGGGCGTCGGCTTCCGCGCCACCTCCGGCCCGGTGATCGCCAAGTCGGGCGATCTCGCGGCGCTGCTCACCAATCTCGAGGATGGCGACGTGCTGTTCATCGACGAGATCCACCGGCTCCAGCCGGCGGTGGAGGAGGTGCTCTATCCGGCGATGGAGGACCGCGCGCTCGACCTGATGATCGGCGAGGGACCGTCGGCGCGCAGCGTGCGGATCGACCTGCCGCGCTTCACGCTGGTCGGGGCGACGACGCGCCAGGGATTGCTGACCACGCCGCTTCGCGACCGGTTCGGCATTCCGGTGCGGCTGCAATTCTATACGGTCGAGGAACTGATGCGCGTGGTGACCCGCGCCGCCGGGCTGCTCGACCTGGGCATCGCCCCGGACGGCGCGACCGAGATCGCGCGGCGCGCGCGCGGCACGCCGCGCATCGCCGGGCGGCTGCTGCGCCGGGTGCGCGACTTCGCCGATGTGGCGGGGGCGCCGGTGGTCGATGCGCGGATCGCCGACGCCGCGCTCACCCGGCTGGAGGTCGACTCGCTGGGGCTGGACGCGATGGACCGGCGCTATCTGCACATGATCGCCGACATCTATCGCGGCGGGCCGGTCGGGGTGGAGACGCTGGCCGCCGGCCTGTCCGAGCCGCGCGACACGATCGAGGAAGTGATCGAGCCCTATCTGATCCAGCTCGGGCTGGTCGCGCGCACCGCGCGGGGCCGCGTGCTGAATGCCGGGGGCTGGAAGCATCTGGGGCTGAACCCGCCGGCGGGGTCGCAGGATGGGCTGTTCGACTGACGCTACGGCCGGGGTCGGTCGCGCCATCCCCGACCATTTGCACCGTGGCATCCGTGCCACAGTTCTGGTAGCTCATGCGGCCATGCTCGCCACCGCCGCCGCCTCCGCCCGAGAGATCCTGGTCCGTCTCCATGACGTGATGGCGTCGCGGATGCCGGCGCAGGCCAAACTCAACCAGGTCGTCAACATCATCGGCGAGGAGACGGACAGCGAGGTCTGTTCGATCTACCTGCTGCGCGAGGGCGTGCTGGAACTGTTCGCCACGCGCGGACTGGCGCAGGAGGCGGTCCATGTCACCAAGCTGGCGCTGGGCGAGGGGCTGGTCGGGACATTGGCCGAACGCGCCGAGATCCTGAACCTGGACGAGGCGG
The DNA here is from genome assembly GCF_003951315.1 of Sphingomonas sp. S-NIH.Pt15_0812. GTDB lineage: Bacteria > Pseudomonadota > Alphaproteobacteria > Sphingomonadales > Sphingomonadaceae > Sphingomonas. The sequence goes on along the minus strand of NZ_QLJH01000004.1, from coordinate 33,763 downwards.
CGAGCCATCCGGATTTCCGCTACATGCCGGAAACGGGCGAGGAGCGGTTCCACAGCTTCGCCGGCGTGCCGATCATCCGGCGCGAGCGGGTGGTGGGCGTGCTGGCGGTGCAGCATGTCGACCAGCGCCGCTACCAGGACATCGAGATCGAGGCGTTGCAGACGGTGGCGATGGTGCTGTCCGAACTGATCGCCAATGCCGGGCTGATCGACGTCGCGACCACCGGCGCGCACCGGCCGCAATCGACCGCCTCGGTCCGCATCCCCGGCCTGAAGCTGGTCGACGGCATGGGCCAGGGCTGCGCGGTGTTCCACCAGCCCCGCATCGTCGTCGAGCATACCGTCGCCGAGGATACCGATGCGGAGCGGCACCGCGTCTACGCCGCGTTCGACAAGATGCGCGAGCAGATCGAGCGGATGACGCGCGAGGCGGAATTCGGCGTGGGCGGCGAGCATATGGAGGTGCTCGAGACCTACAAGATGTTCGCCTATGACGAGGGGTGGAGCCGCCGGATCAACGAGGCGATCGACAGCGGCCTGACCGCCGAGGCGGCGATCGAGCGGGTGCAGCAGCGGACGCGCCAGCGGATGCGCCAGATCGACGATCCGCTGCTCGCCGACCGGATGCACGACCTGGAGGACCTCTCCAACCGGCTGCTCCGCATCGTGTCCGGGCAGATGGGCACCGCCGCGCAGCTTGGATTGCGCCAGGACACGATCCTGATCGCGCGCAATCTGGGGCCGGCCGAGCTGCTGGAATATGACCGCCGCCGGTTGAAGGGCGTGGTGCTGGAGGAAGGCTCGCTGACCGCGCACGTCACCATCGTCGCGCGGGCGATGGGGGTGCCGGTGCTGGGCCGGGTGCGCGACGTGCGCCGCTTGATCGCCGAGGGCGACGTGCTGCTGCTCGACGTGACCGAGGGCAATGTCTTTGTCCGCCCCTCCGCGGCGATGGAAGAGGCGTTCGAGGCGAAGCTGGCGGTGCGGCAGAAGCGGCGCGCGGCCTTCGCGGCGCTGCGCGACCTGCCGCCCGAGACGAAGGACGGGCACCGCGTCACGCTGATGGTCAATGCCGGGCTGCGTGATGACGTTGCGGCGCTCGACCTGACCGGCGCGGACGGGATCGGCCTGTTCCGCACCGAGTTCCAGTTCCTGGTATCGGCGACGCTGCCGCAGCGCGAGCGGCAGCAGCGGCTCTATCGCGAGGTGCTGGAGCAGGCGGGCGACCGGCCGGTGGTGTTCCGGACGATCGACATCGGCGGCGACAAGGCGCTGCCCTATCTGAACGTCGAGGCGGGGACCGAGGAGAATCCGGCGATGGGCTGGCGCGCGCTGCGCCTCGCTCTGGAGCGCGACGGGCTGATGAAGGCGCAGGCACGCGCGCTGCTGGAAGCGGCGGCGGGGCGGACGCTGAACGTCATGTTCCCGATGGTGTCCGAACCCTGGGAGTTCGACGAGGCCAAGGCGCTGTTCGAGGCGCAGCGCGTGTTCCTGGCGGGACGCGGCAAGCGGTTGCCGAGCGAAATCCGCTATGGCGCGATGCTGGAGGTGCCGGCGCTGGCCGAACAGCTCGACCTGCTGCTGCCCGAGGTGGAATTCCTGTCGATCGGCACCAACGACCTGACGCAATTCCTGTTCGCCGCCGATCGCGCCAATCCGAAGCTGGCGGAACGCTATGACTGGCTGTCCGCCTCGATCCTGCGCTTCCTTCACCGGGTGGTGCAGGCGGCGCGGCCGGCGGGCGTGCCGGTGGCGGTGTGCGGCGAGATGGGCGGCCGGCCGCTGGAGGCGATGGCGCTGATCGGGCTGGGCATCGACCGTCTGTCGATCACCCCGGCGGCGGTCGGACCGGTCAAGGCGATGATCCGCTCGCTCGACCATGCGGAACTCACCGCCTGCGTCACGGGCCTGTTGGCCAAGCCGCGGCGCGACATGCGCGCGGTGCTGACCGAATGGGCCATCGCGCATGGGGTCGAGCTGAACTGAACGTATACGGACGGGCCGTGGGGAAGCTGCGGCCGGTCGAGTCGGGCCGGTCGCAAGGCCGGTAAAGCGCGCCTACCCCGCGTTGACACTGGCCGGACGGTCTGGAAGATGGGTCGGCGGCAAGGGTTGGTGCCCCGCAGCGGAGTGAATGGATGAACGAGCCCGAGCACGGCGAGACCGCGACGGCCATCGGGCCCGACCGGGTCGGTGACCGTTTGCGCGCCCTTCGCGAGGCGCAGGGGCTGTCGCTGGCCGAGGTGGGGCAGCGCACGCGCGTGCCGCTCCGCCATCTGGAGGCGATCGAGGCGACCGATTTCGCCGCCTTGCCCTCGCCGACCTATGCGGTGGGGTTCAGCCGCGCCTATGCCCGTGCGGTCGGCGCGGACGAGGTGCAGGTGGCCCAGGCCGTGCGCGCCGAACTGGCCAAGGTCGACCGTCCGCCCGAATATCGTCCCTATGAGACCGCCGATCCGGCGCGCGTGCCCGCACGCGGGCTGGCGATCGTGACGTTGGGTTGCGCGTTGGCGATCGTGATCCTGGCGGGCCTCTGGTTCGGCACCGATCTGTTCCGCGGCGGTGGCGGCAGCGAGAGCGCGGTGTCGCCCGGCCCGTCGTCGAGCGTCGCGGTGCCGCCGCGCGCGGTCGCGCCGGCCCCCAGCCCGACGCCGTCGCTGGCCGAGGGGCAGGTGCGCCTGGCCGCCGGGGCGAACGAGGTGTGGTTGCGTGTCTATGACGCCGACAACAAGACGCTGTATCTCGGCACGCTGGCGCCGGGGGCGAGTTTCGACGTGCCGCGCGATGCGCGGGGGCCGAAAATCAATGTCGGCCGGCCGGACGAGTTGCAGATCACCGTCAACGGCACCGCCATCCCGCGCCTGGGCGATGGCAAGCGACCGATCAAGGATGTGCCGGTCGATGCCGCCTCGCTGGCGGCGCGGCTGAACGGCGCGGCCGCGACGCCTGCGTCGAATGCGACACAGAGCGTCGCGCCCCGCCCGGTTGCGGCACGCCCCGCGCCGGCTGCGCCCGTCGCGACGACGGGGGCGGAGTCGATCGCTCCGACCGCCGCCGGAACCGGCAACGTCACCGAATAACCTGCTTCTTCCGATCCGGACACAAGGGCCCTTGTCGATGCGTATCCCCGTCCTTCTGCTCGGCGTCGCGATGCTGACGCTGCCCGGCCTCGCGCCTGCGCCCGTGGCGGCGCAGTCGACCAACCTGGACGGGCGGGTCAACCGCCTCGAAAGCGAGATGCGCGCGGTGCAGCGAAAGGTCTTCCCCAATGGCGGCGGACAGTTGCTCCAGCCCGAGGTGGTCGCGCCGACCCGGCCGGTCGAGGCGCCGGGCACCCCGGCGGCGGGGGCGCTGGTCGACCTGACCGCGCGCGTCACCGCGCTGGAGGAGCAGATCGCGTCGCTGACCGGCCAGGCGGAGCAGAATGGCTATCAGCTCCGCCAGTTGCGTGAACAGTTCGAGGCCTATCAGCGCGCGACCGATGCGAAGCTGACGGCGATGGGGCCGCCCCCGGCGACGACGCCTGCGACCAACGCCGGCGGCATGGGCGGCGGCGAGCCCGCGCCGATCGCGCCCGCCAAATCCTCCGGCCCGCCGCCCAAGGGCGCGCCCGAGGTGTCCACCGCCAAGGCTGCCGATCCCGGCCGGGCCGCGCGCGTGGCGGCGGTGCCGCGCCCCAAGAGCGCCGACCCGGCCGAGGACGCCTATCTCTATGGCTATCGCCTGTGGGAGGCGAAATTCTATCCCGAGGCGCAGGCGCAGCTCAAGAAGACGGTCAACGACTATCCGAAGAGCAAGCGCGCCAGCTATGCGCAGAACCTGCTCGGCCGCGCCTATCTGGACGACGGCAAGCCCAGCCTCGCCTCCATCGCCTTCTACGAAAACTACAAGAAGATGCCGGACGGCGACCGTGCGCCGGACAGCCTGCTCTATCTGGGCGAGGCGCTGACCCGGCTCGACAAGCCGGCGGATGCCTGCAAGGTCTATGACGAACTGTCCGATGTCTATGCGGGCAAGATCGCCGGCATGAAGGCGGACATCGCCAAGGGGCGCGCCGCCGCCAAGTGCAAGTAGCGCGCTTCGCCGCCGACTGGGCGGCGTCGCTCGGCCGACCGGTGGGCTCGTGCGAGCGGATGGCGCTGGCGGTGTCGGGCGGGGCGGACAGCATGGCGATGCTGGCGCTGGCGGTGGGCGCCTTTCCCGGCCGGGTGATCGCCGCGACCTTCGACCATGGCCTGCGGACCGCGTCCGCCGGCGAGGCGGCGATGGTGGCGGACTGGTGCCAGGCGAACGCCGTGCCGCATCGCACCCTCTACCCCGCCGAACCCCTGCCACGCACCAATGTCCAGGCGACGGCGCGGCGGGCGCGCTATGCCGCGCTACTCGACTGGGCGGCGGCGGCGGGGGCATCGGTGCTGGCGACCGCGCATCACGCCGACGATCAGGCCGAAACCTTCCTGATGCGCGCCAATCGCGGCAGCGGCCTTGCCGGCCTTGCGGGCGTACGGCCGCGCCGGACCGAGACGCTGGCGGACGGCCGGCAGGTCATGGTGCTGCGGCCGCTGCTCGGCTGGCGGCGGGTGGAGTTGCGGGCGGTCGCGGAAGGGGCGGGGCTGCCCTTTGTCGACGATCCCTCCAATGGCGATCCCCGCTACGACCGCGCACGGATGCGCGACCTGTTGCGGCGGCAGGACGGGATCGATCCGGCGCAACTGGCGCGATCGGCGGGCTGGCTGGCGGAAATGGACGCGGATTGGCGGCTGCTCGCCGACCTATTTTGGGCCGGCCGGGTGGAGCAGGACGCGCCCGACCGGTTGCGCCTGTGCGTGGTTGGGCTGCCCCGTGGAATGCGCCGCGACCTGGCCCGGCGCGCGATCCTGACGACGCGCGAATCGGCCGGCATCGCCGCGCCGGGCTTCGATATGGCGAGCAATATCGAGTCGCTGCTGGATGCCCTGGATTTGGGACGAACGGCGACGCAGGCCGGCCTGATCGTGAAACCGATCACGGATATCTGGATTTTTATGCCGGCTCCACCGCGCAAGACTGGCTGATCGACGCGAATGCGCCGCTTTGTTCCATTGTCATTAACCCCGGTGCGCTTATCTTGTCTGCTGAAAGGTAGCCCATGAACGACAACGACAAGCAGCCTGGCGGCAGCGGTGGCAATCCCTGGATGAAGAGCCTCCTCATCTGGGTGGCGATTCTGCTGGGCCTCGCGCTGTTCGTGACGATGGTCGACGGCCGCAGCGCGACGCCGCGCGGCACCGCGATCGATTATTCGGCGTTCCTCGACAAGGTCGACGAAGGCACGGTGAAGAACGCGGTCATCTCGCGCGACGCGATCACCGGTCAGCTTTCGTCGGGTGAGGCCTATCGCACCTCGCCGGTGCAGGACTCGACCCTGATCCCGCGCCTGCGCGAGAAGGGCGTCAGCTTCACCGCCAAGACCGACGACGGTCCGTCGGTGTGGATGGTGCTGCTCTACCAGTCGCTCCCCTTCCTGCTGTTCCTTGGCATCGCCTTCTTCGTGTTGCGCCAGATGCAGAAGGGCGGCGGCGCCAACGGCGCGATGGGCTTCGGCAAGAGCCGCGCCCGGATGCTGACGCAGAAGGAAGGCAAGGTCACCTTCGACGATGTCGCCGGCATCGACGAGGCGCGCGCCGAGCTGACCGAGATCGTCGACTTCCTGAAGGACCCGACCAAGTTCGCGCGTCTGGGCGGCAAGATCCCCAAGGGCGCGTTGCTGGTCGGCTCGCCCGGCACCGGCAAGACGCTGCTGGCGCGTGCGATCGCGGGTGAGGCGGGCGTGCCCTTCTTCACCATCTCGGGCTCGGATTTCGTCGAGATGTTCGTCGGCGTCGGTGCCAGCCGCGTCCGCGACATGTTCGAACAGGCCAAGAAGTCGGCGCCGTGCATCGTCTTCATCGACGAGATCGACGCGGTCGGTCGCCATCGTGGCGCGGGCCTGGGCAACGGCAATGACGAGCGCGAGCAGACGCTGAACCAGCTGCTGGTCGAGATGGACGGCTTCGAGGCGAATGAGGGCATCATCATCGTCGCGGCGACCAATCGCCCCGACGTGCTGGACCCCGCGCTGCTGCGTCCGGGCCGCTTCGACCGCCAGGTCGTGGTGCCCCGTCCGGATATCGAGGGTCGCGTGAAGATCCTCGAAGTCCATATGAAGAAGGTGCCGCTGGCCCCCGATGTCGACTCGCGCACCATCGCGCGCGGCACGCCGGGCTTCTCGGGCGCGGATCTCGCGAACCTGGTCAACGAGGCGGCGCTGATGGCGGCGCGCAAGGGCAAGCGCCTGGTCGCGATGGCCGAGTTCGAAGAGGCCAAGGACAAGGTGATGATGGGTGCCGAGCGGCGCTCGATGGTGATGACCGACGACGAGAAGCGGATGACCGCCTATCACGAGGCGGGCCATGCCATCGTCGCGATGCACGAGCCGGCCTCCGATCCGATCCACAAGGCGACGATCATCCCGCGCGGTCGTGCGCTGGGCATGGTGATGCGCCTGCCGGAGCGGGACAGCTACAGCTATCACCGCGACAAGATGTACGCCAATCTGGCGGTGTCGATGGGCGGCCGCGTCGCCGAAGAGGTCATCTTTGGCTATGACAAGGTGTCGTCGGGCGCGTCGGGCGACATCCAGTACGCCACGGGACTGGCCCGCGACATGGTCACCAAATGGGGCATGTCGGACAAGGTCGGGCCGGTCGAATATGCCCAGCCCGAAGGCGAAAGCTTCCTCGGCTACTCCTCGTCGCAGCCGGTGCGCATGTCGAACCAGACCGCGCAACTGATCGATGACGAGATCAAGTCGATCGTCGAGGGCGGCCTGCATCGTGCCAAGCATGTGCTGACCGAACATCTCGACCAGCTTCACCTGCTCGCCGGCGCGCTGCTCGAATATGAGACGCTGTCGGGCGACGAGATCAAGAAGCTGATCGCGGGTGAGGAGATCGGCCGGGTCGATCAGGGTCCCAAGGCCCCGGCGATGAAGGCGGCGGGAACGTCGATCCCGAAGACCCGCCGCACCCCCGGACCGTTCGGCAATCCGACGCCGCTGGGTGCCTGATGTCTCCGGATCGGCATCGTCCGTTCATGACGGTGCAAGGACCGATCGTTCATGGGCCGGCCTTCCCACAGGAAGGTCGGCCCATGTTGCGTAAGACCCATGTTTTTGCAGCGCTTTTTGCCGTGATGCTCAGTGCTGTGCCGGCCGGCGCGGCGATGACCACCGGCACCTTCGTCGCCCGCGCCAACACGCTTCGGACGCAGGGCTTCGCGGCCCTGCTGTCGCCCGACTTTCAGGTCCTGAAAGAAGAGGCGCGCCTAGCCCGGCAGGAGTTGAAGGCGGAGAGTGAAGCGCGCGTGAAGGCTGGCAAGCGGCCGATCGCCTGCGTACCCGATGGCGAGACGATCGGCATCGAGGACATGCTCGACGAACTGGCGCGCCTGCCCGCCGCCGACCAGCGCAAACCGTTGAAGGATGGCTATGCCCGCGTGCTGTCGCGGCGTTTTCCCTGCTGACGCCTGATCCTGCCGCCCTAAGATAGTGCGGCTGCCGCCGTGCATTTGGGGAGCCAACGTCGTCTTTCCGTGCAACCAGATGGCATGGTGCGTAGGCCTGTAATCGGCAGGTCGTCAGGATCGCCTGCCGAACATTTGGTGGCCCCGACCCATCCTGTCCGCTGACGCGATCGACGGCGAGGCCCATGGCGCGGCATTGTCACAGGGCTTGACCGACATTCGGTGCGGCCACGCATCGGCGACGCCTCCATGCGGGAAAGACAATGTCAATGATTGCCACCCCCGCCGCGATCCGGGATGATGCGCGCCATGCCCGCCCCGTCCCTGAATGCCCCGCCGGGCGGCTTTGTCGGCCCGATCAAGCGATCGATCACCATCGCCGGCCACCAGACCTCGATCAGCCTGGAACCACTGTTCTGGGCCCTGTTGGAACAATGCGCGCTGGACCGCGCGCTGCCGCTGTCCGCGCTGGTCGCCGAGATCGATGCCTTGAGGATCATGGCGGAGGAGCCGCCCAATCTCGCCAGCGCCTTGCGAAGCTGGCTCCTGAGTGAGCGCTTGCAAATAGATGAAAATGGTTCGCAATTGCGTTGACAGTGCGATGCATTCGCAATAAATGCTGCCCGGCATAAAGGGGATAGCAATCATGTCGACAGCCGCCGCGCCGTTTCTGGCGCTTTCCTGCGTTGGGTTCATCGCATCGGCACCGGCGATGGCGGCCGATCATGCGGCCGCGCCCGTGCCGGCCGAGCGTATCCGGGACGCTCAGGTGCGCGGTCAGGATGCGCGGCGCGAGACGGCACGGGATGAGATCGTCGTCAACGGTCGCCCAGGCGCCGCACCCGCCATGGTGGAGAGTCCCAAGGCGACCTCCGCGCTGCTCGACACGCCGCAGACGATCACGGTCATCTCCGACCAGACGCTGCGCAAGCAGAATCTACTGACGTTGCGCGACGCGCTCCAGACGATTCCCGGCATCACCTTCGGCGCGGGCGAGGGCGGTGGCGGCTATGGCGACAGCATCAATCTGCGCGGCTTTTCGGCGAACAACGACATCACCGTCGACGGCGTTCGCGACTCCGCGCAATATAGCCGCACCGACCCGTTCAACCTCCAGCAGATCGAAGTCTATAATGGGGCCAATTCGGTGTTCAACGGATCGGGTTCGGTCGGCGGCACGATCAACCTCGTCACCAAGGAGCCGCGCGCGGAGGATCTGACGATCGTCCAGGCGTCGGTCGGCACCGACGATTACTGGCGCGGGTCGGTCGATGCCAATCGTCGGATCGGCGCGGACAGCGCGGTGCGGCTGAATGCGGTCGTGCACCGCAACGACGTGCCCGGTCGCAAGGTCGAGCGGTACAAGCGCTGGGGTATCGCCCCCTCGGTCACGATCGGCATCGACGGCCCGACCAGCCTGACCCTCGCCTATGTCCATCAGCAGGACGACAATACGCCGATCTATGGCGTGCCCTATTTCCGCAGCGCCGTGAATGACGGTCCGCTGCCGGGCGTCAGCCGCGCCGAATATTTCGGCATCGCCAATCTCGATCGGCAGAAGGTGACGGTCGACCGTTTCACCGCGACCTTCCGCCATGATGCCGGCGACGGGGTGTCGCTCCGCAACCTGACGCGGTGGCAGCGGGTCGGCCAGCGCAGCGTGACCAGCGCGCCCCAGGGCCTGTTCTGCCTCGCCTCGACCGGTCGCCAGCCGGTGGGCGCGAATGGATCGGCGACGGTCGGGCTGCCCTGCACCGGCACGGTCAGCAATGTCGCGGCCGGCGGTCCGGACGGAACGGGCACGGCTTTGTCCACCGTCGCCGTCACGGTTGCACCGGGCTTCTACCAGCCGAGCGGTCCGCGCGGGCTGGTGCGCGACCAGGAGAACCAGCTCCTCTACAACCAGACGGACCTGCGCTGGGAACGGGGCGAGAAGGGCGGCGTGCGCAACGTCGCCAATATCGGCCTGTCGGGCACGATCGAGGATTATCGCATCGACACCGCCAGCCTGCTGCGCAACGCAGCGGGCGCGCCGATCCTGCTGCCGCAGATCAGCCTGGCCAACCCGAATACCGACTATGCCGGGTCGACCCATTATACGCTGACCGCCCAGTCCAAGTCGACGACGCGCAACCTGGCGGTCTATGCCTTCGACACGCTGGAGCTGGGCCGCTATTTCGAATTGAACGGCGGCGTCCGGTGGGAGGTGCAGGATGCATCCTTCCGGCAATTGCCGCTGGCGGTGACGCCGCCGGGCACGGCCCCGCTGACCGCGCTGCAACAGGCGCCGCAACAGAGCCATGAGCGGCTCTTCTCCTATCGCATCGGCGGCGTGTTCCACCCGGTCGCCAATGTCAGCCTCTATGCCGGCTATGGCAATGCGAAGACGCCGTCCTCGGCAACGGTGCGGCTGGGCTGCGGCGTGCCGACCGTCACCGGCAACACGCTGTTCCAGCCCTGCGACGTCGCGCCCGAAACCGCGCGCAATTACGAGGCGGGGGTGAAGGCCGGGCTGTTCGACCGCCGGCTGGAGCTGACCGCGGCCGTGTTCCGCAACGAGCGGACCAATTACCGCGTCGCCAGCAACGACCCCACCGCGCCGCAGGTGCAGGTGCTCGACGGGCGCAGCCGGGTCGACGGCATCGCGCTGGGCGCGACCGGCAGCCTGACGCGGCGTTGGACGATCTTCGCCAACTACACCTATCTGGACAGCGAGGTGCAGCAATCCGTGTCCGGCCGGTGCCTGGCGACGCCGGGCCTGGGCGGCTGCGGCAATTCGGCGGCGAACCCGGACCCGCAGCGCGGCACCGCTCTGCCCCAGACGCCGCACCATTCGGGTAGCCTGTTCACCACCTACACGCTGCCCTTCGGTCTGGAGCTGGGCTATGGCCTGACCTATCAGGGCAAGTTCGCCACCTATTCGCCGGTGCTGGCCAATGGCACGCAGTTCCGGGTGGACGATTACCTGATCCACCGCGCCTATCTGGCCTATAGCTTCGGCGGCGGGCTGACCGCGCAGCTCAATGTGCAGAACGTCACCGATGCCAAATATTTCACGACCGTGCGCAGCAACGTGAACGCGACCACGGGGGCGGTAACCGGCGGCTGGGCGATGCCCGGCGACCGGCGGCAGGCGGTGCTGAGCCTGTTCTACAGCTTCTGATATGCTACGCCGCCCCGGCCCCGGGTCGGGGTGGCGACGGAGTGGGCCATGTTGATCGCGATTCCCGATGTGCTGGACCCGGCGGGCGTCGCGCGGGTGCGGGCATTGATCGATGCCGGGGAATGGGTGGACGGCAACGTCACTTCCGGTCCGCAGGCGGCGCTCGCCAAGCGCAACGAGCAACTGGTCGAGGACCAGCCGGCGGCGCGCGAGGCGGGCGGGCTGATCCTCGACGCGCTGGGCCGGTCGCCGCTGTTCGTGGCGGCGGCGCTGCCGCTCAAGGTGTTTCCGCCGCTGTTCAACCGCTATGCCGGCGGGCAGGATTTCGGCCTGCATGTCGACAATGCCATCCGGATGAAGCGGGGCAGCGACTTCCGCATCCGCAGCGACCTGTCGGCGACAGTGTTCCTGGAGGACCCGCACGCCTATGACGGCGGCGAGCTGGTGATCGAGGACCAGTTCGGGCCGCAGGTGGTGAAGTTGCCCGCCGGCCATATGGTGCTCTACCCGGCGTCCAGCCTGCACCGGGTGACGCCGGTGACGCGCGGCGTGCGGGTGGCCAGCTTCTTCTGGTTGCAGTCGATGGTACGCGACGACGGCGCGCGGCGCATCCTGTTCGAGCTGGATCGCGGCGTGCAGATGGTCGCCGCCGCGCAGGGCCAGGGCGAGCCCGCAGCGGTGACGCTGACCGGCGTCTACCACAATCTGCTGCGCCGCTGGGCGGAGGCCTGACCGCCACGCCGCGATTGACGGGGCAGGGGTCATGGGGCAGCACCCCGCCATCATGAAACAGGCAGGGGCTATCAAGACGGGCGGGCGCACCGCGCCGCTCGGGTGGATCGGATTGATCCTGGCGGTGCCGATCCTGCCGATCGCCCTGTCGGGCGCGGCGCTGGTCGGCGGCGCGACGCTCGACCGGCTGCTGCATCCCGATCGCCATGCGGCCAGCGGCTCGCGGATGCTGTCGCCCGACCTGTTCGTCGATCGGGTGCGGCCGGTGCTGACGCCAGGGGCCCGTGTGGCCGCGCTGACGCTTGCCGGGCCCGGCGAGGCGGTCGTGGTCGCGACGACCGCGCCGGTGACGGGCGCGCGGGGTACGGACTATTATCTCGATCCGTCGACCGGATATCGGCTGGCGGTGGCGGGACATGATGCCGGCCCGGTCGCTGTGCTGGAGCGTCTGCATCTCGGCCTGGGACTGGGAAGCGCGGGGCGGGTGATCGTCGGCGCACTCGGCCTGGCGCTGATGCTGAGCTGCCTGACCGGCCTTTATGTCGGGTGGCCGCATGGCGGCGGATGGCGGCAGGTGCTGCGCCACCGGCATCGGCGGGGCAGGCTGGCCGCCGGCCATCATCTGCTGGGACTGGTGTCGGTCGGCCCCCTGTTCCTGCTCGCGCTGACCGGGACCTGGCTGGCCATGCCCGCGCCGTTTGCGCGACTGGCGGGCGCGCCGCCCCGGCTCCGGTCGGAACCGTCCGCCCTGGCCCGGCCGATGGCGCGTCCCGCGCAACCTTTGGCGGTCGTGCTGGGCCGCGCCGCCGACCTCCATCCGAACGCTGTCGTGCGGACGATCCTGTGGCCGACCGAGCGCGACCCGGACTGGACGGTCGGCTTCGCCGACGCACGGATCGCGCCGGTCAAGGTGGCGGACGATACGGGCAGCGCCACCGCCGTCTCCGCCCATCCGCTCGACATGCCGGCCACCGGCGTGCTCGACCTGCATGGCGGCCGGGGCCTGGGCGCGGTGTGGCGGGGTGTCCTCATCGTCACCGGCCTGTCCAGCGCGACGATGACGATCACCGGCCTGATCCTGTGGCGACGAACCCGTCGTCGCCCCAAGGACCAGGCCGTAGCGGTGATCGACCGTTGAGCGATCAGGCCGCGAAGGCGGCCGCCGGCAGCGCGTAGAGCGAGGTGGCGGGGGCGCTCGCCGCCGCGCGCAGGCCCAGGGCCTCCGGCACGATCTGCTCCAGATAGAAATGGATGCTGGCGCGCTTCATCGTCTCGAAATCGCCCTCGCCGGCCAGCGCCCGGCCCTCGCGCTCCAGCAGCACGCCGCACAGCGCCACCGACATCATGGTCAGGAACGGATAGCTCGCCGCCAGCCGATCGTCCGCATCGGCGGTGGCGAGGCGGCGGCCGATCGCGTCGCACGCCGCGACCAGTGCGACCAGATCCTCCGCTTGCGCTTCGCGGCGCAGGTCGTCGATCAGCGCGGCGAAGGCCCCGCCATTGTCCAGACCCAGCTTGCGCCCGACCAGATCGGCGGCCTGGATGCCGTTCGTCCCCTCATAGATCGGGGTGATGCGGGCATCGCGGAAGAACTGCGCCGCGCCCGTCTCCTCGACATAGCCCATGCCGCCATGGACCTGGATGCCTAGCGAGGCGACCTCGTTGCCCAGGTCGGTGGCATGGGCCTTGGCCAGCGGCGTCACCATCTCCAGCCGGGCCTTGGCCGCCGCATCACCCAGCGTCGCGCGATCGACCTGACCGGCGGCGTAATAGACCAGGGCGCGCGCCGCCTGGGTCTGCGCCTTCATGCGCAGCAACATGCGGCGGACATCGGGATGCTCGACGATCCGCACCGGCGCACGGTCCGCGCCGCCCGCCCGCGCCGACTGCACCCGATCGAGTGCATAGGCGATCGCCGCCTGGGTCGCGCCCTCCGCCACCTGCACGCCTTGCAGGCCGACGTTCAGGCGCGCGTTGTTCATCATCGTGAACATCGCGCGCATCCCGCCATGTTCGGGACCGATCAGTTCGCCGACGCACGAGTCATGGTCGCCGAACGACAGCACGCAGGTGGGCGAGGCGTGCAGGCCCATCTTGTGCTCGATCGACACGACGCGGACGTCGTTGAAGTCGCCGGGCGCGCCGTTCGCGTCGAGCCGGTATTTGGGCACCAGGAACAGGCTGATACCGCGCGTGCCGGCGGGGGCGTCGGGCGTGCGCGCCAGCACGAGGTGGACGATGTTCGGGGCCATGTCATGGTCGCCAAAGGAGATGAAGATCTTCGTCCCCTTGATGCTCCACGTCCCGTCGCCGCGCGGAGTGGCGGTGGCGCGCAGCGCGCCGACATCGCTGCCCGCCTGCGGCTCGGTCAGGTTCATCGTGCCGGTCCACTCACCGGTCGACAGATGCGGCAGATAGGCGGCCTGCTGCGCGGGCGAGCCGTGATGCTGCAACGCCTCGATCGCACCGACCGTCAGCGTCGGGCAGAGCGCGAAGCCCATATTGGCGGTGCCCAGCGTCTCCAGCACCGCCGTCTGGAGCGCGAAGGGCAGGCCCTGTCCGCCCCAGTCGGCTGGGGCACCGATCGTGCCCCAGCCTCCCTCGACATAGGCGTGGTAGGCGGCGGCGTAGCCCGCCGGCATCACCACGCCGTCCGCCGTCCATTGCGCGCCGACCGTGTCGCCGATCCGGGCGAGCGGGGCCCATTCGCCGGCGGCGAACTGGCCCACCCCCTCCAGCACCGCTTCGACCGTGTCGCCATCGGCGGCGGCGAACCGATCGCTGGCGGCGAGATCGGCGAGGCCGACGATGGTGTCGAGGACAAGGCGCTGTTCGGCGACGGGGGGCGTGAAGGGCACGTTTCTCTCCGGGGTTTTGCGCTGATATAGGCGCAACATGATGGCCGAACCAAACCCGCTCGTCCGACGCTACGGCACCGCCGCCATTGCCGAGGCGGCCATGGCGATCCGCGCCGGCCGACTCGTCGCGATCCCGACCGAGACGGTCTATGGCCTGGCCGCCGACGCCGGTGATTCGGCGGCGGTCGCGCGCATCTATGCGGCCAAGGGGCGGCCGAGCTTCAACCCGCTGATCGTCCATGTCCGCGACCGGGCGGAGGCGGAGCGGCTGGCGGTGTTCGATGCGACCGCCGCCGCGCTGGCCGACGCCTTCTGGCCGGGACCGCTGACGCTGGTGCTGCCGCTGCGCAAGGGCGCGCCGATCGCCGCGCTGGTCACGGCGGGGCTGGACACGGTGGCGATCCGCGTGCCCGCCCACCGGGCGATGCGCGCGCTGCTCGTGGCGGCGGACCGGCCGCTCGCCGCGCCCTCGGCGAACCGCAGCAACGGCATCAGCCCGACTCGCGCCGCGCATGTCGTCGCCAGCCTGGGCCCGGCGGCGGAGCTGGTGATCGATGACGGCCCCTGTGCCGCCGGCCTGGAATCGACGATCGTGGCGGGTGCGACCTTGCTGCGGCCGGGGCCGGTCACCGCCGAGGCGATCGGCCGCGTGCTCGGGCGGCTGGTGTCGGGCGGCGAAAAGCCGGCGGGCGACACGATCACCGCGCCGGGCCAGCTCGCCACCCATTATGCGCCCGCCAAGCCGCTGCGGCTGGACGCGCGCTGGGCCGAGGCGGACGAATGGCTGATCGGCTTCGACGGGGTGGAGGGCGACGACACGCTGTCCGCGACCGGCGACCTGACCGAGGCGGCGGCGCGGCTGTTCGACGCGCTGCACCGCGCCGATGCCAGCGACCGCGTCCGCATCGCCATCGCGCCGCTGCCCGCGACCGGCATCGGCGAGGCGATCCACGACCGGCTGCGCCGCGCCGCGACCCGGTAGCGGGGGCGGGTCGACGGACGCCGCGCACCGGCCTATGCCCGCGCGGGTGATCGATATCCCTGCTCCGTTGCGCCTGCGCCTGGACGGCGACGCGCTGATTGCCAATTGGCGCCTGCTCGACCGGATGAGCGGCACGGCCGCCTGTGGCGCGGCCGTCAAGGCGGACGGATACGGCCTGGGTGCGTACGGCGTCGCCGAGCGTCTCGCCGGGGCCGGCTGTCGCGATTTCTTCGTCGCCACTTGGGCGGAGGCGCAGGCGCTGGCGTCGCTGGGCCTGACCCTCTCGGTGCTGCACGGCCTGCGGGCCGAGGACATGGCGGCGGCGCGTGCGGGGTTCGCCCGGCCGGTGCTGAACAGCCTGCCCCAGATCGCGCGCTGGCGCGCGGGCGGCGGCGGCGCGTGCGACGTGATGGTCGATACCGGCATCAACCGGCTGGGCATCGCCCCCGCCGACATTGCCGATGGCGCGCTCGACGGGCTTCGGGTCGAGACGCTGATGAGCCATCTGGCCTGCGCCGACGAGGATAGCGCGATGAACGGCGAGCAGCGCAGCCGCTTCGCCGCGCTCGCCGGCCGAACCGGGGCGCGGCGGATGAGCCTCGCCAATTCGGCGGGGATCGCATTGGGGGCGGACTATCATTTCGACCTGACCCGGCCGGGACTGGCGCTCTATGGCGGGGTGCCGCGCGGCGACTATGCCGGGCGGGTGCGGCAGGTGGTCACGCCCGAGGCGCAGGTGCTGCAACGCCGTCACGTCGCGGCGGGCGACCCGGTCGGCTATAACGCCACCTGGACCGCGCCGCGCGATTGCGAGGTGGCGATCATCAACCTCGGCTATGCCGATGGCTATGTCCGTGCCTTTTCCAACAGCGGCTCCGCGCAGGTGGGCGAGGCGGTGCTGCCGGTGATCGGCCGGGTGTCGATGGACCTGGTCGCGCTCGACGTCAGCGCCGCGCCCGATCTGGCGGAGGGGGACTGGATCGCGATCGACTATGACCTCGCACGCCAGTCGGCGGCGAGCGGCCTGTCGCAATATGAGCTGCTGACGCTGCTCGGCCGCCGCTTCGGGCGGTGATCGGCAAAAAAAGGGCCGGTGGAAAACCACCGGCCCGATTGATCCTGATGCGCTTTTTTAGAAGCGGGCGGTGACGCCTGCGTAGAAGCGCCGGCCGATGGCGTCGTAGATGCCCGTGCCCGCGCCCGTGCCGGTCGAGAAGAGCGGCGGTGTGCGGTTCGTGACATTGTCGATGCCGAAGTAGAAGTTCGAGCGCTCGTTGATGTTTACGCCCAGCTTCAAGTCGAGGTAGAACACTTCAGGATAGTAGTTGATGTCGTAGATGTCAGCGTTCTGCGGCGGGCGGCCCTGGAAAGTGGTTAGGTTTTCGATCGCGCCGACCGACATCTTGGACAGATACCGCATCTGTACGTTGGTATAGAACTGGCCGAAGTCAGCACCGATATTCCAGTTCACCGCATCGATTGGCTGGCCGATCTCGCCGCGAATGGTGTCGGCGAAGCCCGGCTGGGTCGGATCCAGGAATTGATCGTTCTGGAACTGGTGGGTGTAGATGATCTGCGACGACAGCCGCACATTGCCGACCCGGCGGGTGTAAGCCAGATTGGCGTCGATCCCACGAACCTGCAGCTTGGCGTAGTTGAGCAGCGTCTGCTGCAGCGTACCCTCGACGATGCGATATTCCTGCTCGCCGTTCGGACCGGTCTGACCGGCGCCAACACGCTGGAACAGACCGCAGAACTGCTGGCTGGGCTGCGGCGTGTCGTAGCAGCTGTTGATGATCTGCTGCGCGCTCGGCGCCGTGATAACGTTGTTGACCTTGATATTGAAGTAGTCGACCGACAGCGACAGGCCCGGCGTCTGAACCGGCTGGATCACGACGCCATAGGTGTAGGAGTCGGACTTTTCGACGGACAGGTTAGGATTGCCGCCGCTGACAATCTCCAGCGTCTGCGTGTAGCGATAGTCATAGTTCGTCGGAATGCCCGCTGCCGCGCAGTTCGTCGCACGGAACTGGGTTCCGCTGGCGATGTTGATTGCTGAGCAGGGGTCGACCACCGACGCGAAGTTCTGCGACTGCGGCGAGTAGAGGTCCGACAGATTCGGTGCGCGCACCGACCGGCCATAGGCGGCGCGGAAGCGAACGCCCTCGAACGGCGAGTAGACGACATCGGCGTTGTAGGCTTCGACCGTGCCGGCCGAACCCTTATAGTCCGAGACGCGTCCGGCGCCGCTCACCGTCAGCTCCTTGATGAGCGTGACATCCTTCAGCAGCGGCAGCTTGAGCTCACCAAATGCTTCCTTCACCTCGAACGACGTGGGGTCGAAGAGGGCGATGGCATTGTAGAAGGTGTAGCCGGCCGACACGAGCGGATCCTGCTCGTAGAACGCGGTTTCACGGCGATACTCGCCACCGATCGAGAATTGCAGCGGGCCGCCAGGCAGGTTGAAGAAGCCGCTGGTGTCACCGGCAACGAAGCCGGAGATGTCGAGCTGCGTGATCTTGCCCTGCGAGACCGTGTCCGTCAGCACATAGTTGCGCGCGGCGTCCGAGATGTTGCCTACGCCGAACGGGTTGACCGGTTGGCAGGCGGCGATGTCGGCGGCCAGGATCGACGGATTGTCGATGCCGAGCGTAGAGGCGATCCGGTTGGCGCGGGTCGCGTCAAGCTGTGCGCCGCAGACGATCTGGCCCGTGGCGGGGTTGCGCACAGCGTCCAGGGCTAGCAGCATGCGCTGCTGGTTCAGGTTGCCCAAGACCTTGGTGCGCTCCTTGAACTCGCCATAATTGGCCGACAGCTCATAGTTCCAGTCGTCGTTGAACGTGCCCCGCGCGCCGACCACGGCGCGATAGGTTTCACGCCGTGCCTTCTCCGAGCGGATGCCCAGATCCGTCAGGTTCTTGCGCAGGATGAAGCGGTAGGAGCCGTTGGCGATCGCAGCGCGGTCGGCATCGGTCAGCAAGGCACCGGAGGCCGAGTTGGGGTTGATGCCGCTGGCTAGGATCGCGTTGGCGATCGTGGTGCGCGCATCGGCACTGAGATAGGGATTGTCGAGCCGCGGCCGCTCGTAGAATGCGTCGAGCGTGGAACCGGTGAAGAAGGCCGGGCCCGATGTGCCCTGTCCGAACGTGTCGGTGCGGACATATTTCGCCTCGACGAACGGGACGAAGGCAGGCGAGAATTCGAAATGGCCGATCAGGTTCGCCGAATAGCGGTCGAGCTGCGGCTGGAGCTGGATCAGCTGACCTTCGCGGCGCGTATCACCATTGCCGCCCAGGAACGATCCGGCCGCCGTTCCAACGGGATTGGCCGCCGTACCTGCTGCCAGTCCGACGCGCTGTCCCGTCTGCGCCGCCAGGGCTCCGCTGGACTGGAACAGATAATTGCAGGTGAATGCGCGGCCGACCACGTCCCGCGCCCCGGCGCCGCACAACGTATTCGAGAATGCCGAGCCGCTGGCGGTGCGCGGCGCCCCGGCAATCGTGACCAGGCCGCCCGCGGACAGCGTGGCCGAGCGGACGTCACGGAGGAACTGGTTGTCAGGGATGCCGTCATAGTTGATCAGGGTCTGGCCCGGCGCGATGCCGGCGGTATCGGTGTCGACTGTGATGAAAGTGTTGTTTTGCCGCAGATAATCCCGGCTGGATGCATAGACGCTGTTCTGGCGCGCATATTCCAGATCCACCGCGATGTTACCGCGGCCATCGGCAAAATTCTTGCCCGCCAGGACGCTGGTATAATAGGCGCCGGCATCTCCATATTGGCTGACTGCACCTTGACCGCGCAGCTGTACGCCTTCGAAATCCTGCTTGAGGACGAAATTGACGACACCTGCCAGTGCATCCGAACCGTAGACGGCCGAGCTGGCGCCCGTCAGCAGGTCGACCCGTTCGACCAGATCGGTGGGAAAGGTGTTCGTGTCGGGCGACACGGCGTTGTTGAGAATGTCGGCACCGACATGGCGGCGGCCGTTCACGAGCACCAGCGTACGTTGCGTGCCTAGGCCGCGCAGGTTGAGCAGGTTGAGGCCCGCCGTGCCCAGGAAGCGGGTCGAGTTCTGCTGGCTGAAGGTGCTGGTCAACTGGGGCAGATCGTTCAGCACGTCTCCGATGGACGTGCGAGCCGTGACGCCCAGTTCGGCCGCCGTGACCGTGGTGATCGGCGAGCCGGCAATCTCGTTCGGCCGGGCGAGGCGCGAACCGGTGACGGTGATTTCGGCGGCCTGATCGTCAGTCGAACGGGCCTGCGCCGCATCCGCTTCGGTCTGCCCGGGGTTGGTGATGTCACCCGGTGAGCCCGAAGGTGTGGTTTGCGCCCAAGCCATCGAAGAGACAAGCAGGGTCGAGGCGAGCGCCGTGGCGCCCAAAAAACGGGTGAGGTACAAGATATTCCCCCTTAACGGGCATTGTGCCGAATGAGCCGACGTTTGCCGCCGCACGACACAAAGAAACCCGAATCAGGGGGCTAGGCAACAAACCTACATTAATTATGATAGTTTGATGAACGGATGTTGCAGGCTTGCAACATCCGATCCGGCCCTATGTTAGACGCGCTCGAGGCACATGGCGATGCCCATGCCGCCGCCGATGCACAGGGTGGCGAGGCCCTTGGCGGCGTCGCGCTTCTGCATCTCGTAGATCAACGTGGTCAGCACGCGCGCGCCGCTGGCGCCGATCGGGTGGCCCAGCGCGATCGCGCCGCCATTGACGTTCACCTTGTCCGCGTCGAAGCCCAGCTCCTTGCCGACCGACAGCGCCTGCGCCGCGAACGCCTCGTTCGCCTCGATCAGGTCGAGATCGGCGACGGTCCAGCCGGCCTTTTCCAGCGCGCGCTTGGTGGCGGGGACGGGGCCGATGCCCATCACCGACGGATCGACGCCGGCCGAGGCCCAGCTGCGGATCGTCGCCAGGATCGGGCTGCCGCGCTTCTCCGCCTCGGCGCGGGTCATCACCACGATCGCCGCCGCGCCGTCGTTCAGGCCCGAGGCGTTCGCCGCCGTCACCGTGCCGTCCTTCTTGAAGGCGGGGCGTACGCCCGACACGCTCTCGATCGTCGCGCCGGCGCGGATATATTCGTCCTGCTCGACGACGGTGTCGCCCTTGCGGCCCTTGATCGTCACCGGCGCGATCTCGTCCTTGAACCGGCCGGAGGCGCGCGCCGCCTCCGCCAGATTCTGCGAGCGGACCGAGAACTGATCCTGCTCGGCGCGGGTCACCTGATATTGTTCGGCCAGATTCTCGGCGGTGATGCCCATGTGATAGCCGTTGAACACGTCGGTCAGGCCGTCATGCACCATGGTGTCGACCAGGCTGACATTGCCCATCTTGGTGCCGCCGCGCATCGTCTGCGCATGGGGGGACAGCGACATGGACTCCTGGCCGCCGGCGACGACGATC
The DNA here is from genome assembly GCF_003951315.1 of Sphingomonas sp. S-NIH.Pt15_0812. Classification (GTDB taxonomy): domain Bacteria; phylum Pseudomonadota; class Alphaproteobacteria; order Sphingomonadales; family Sphingomonadaceae; genus Sphingomonas. The sequence continues at coordinate 13,073 of NZ_QLJH01000004.1, read as the reverse complement.
GTCGCATCGCCGGTCGCGACCGCCTGCGCCGCCAGCGCCACGGCGCGCAGGCCCGAGCCGCAGACCTGGTTGACGCCCCAGGCGGGCACTTCCTTGGGCACGCCGGCCGCCATCGATGCCTGGCGGGCGGGGTTCTGGCCCTGCGCGGCGGTCAGCACCTGGCCCATGATGACCTCGGACACCTCCTCGCCGGACACGCCGGCCTGTTCGAGCGCGGCGGTGATCGCCACCCGGCCCAGCTCATGCGCGGGCGTCGCGGCGAAGGCGCCCAGAAAGGCGCCGACGGGCGTGCGCTTGGCGGCGGTGATGACGATGTCGGTGGGTGCGGTCACGTTGGAAAATCCCCTGGTGATAGGCGCGGCCTATCTAGGCGCTCCACCGGTCCCGATCCAGCCGGGCACCACGCATTCGGCGGCACTTGCCGCGAATTTCCGGATTTCCTTCGCGATCCCGGCAAAGTTGCTGCGCAGCATGGAAAAATGATGCGCGGCATCGCTCTCCGTGTTGCGGCGCGTCAACCATGGTCCTAGTCTCCCCTATAAACAGCGAGAGGGGGTCATTGCCATGAAGAAGCCGAATCCGGGCGGTGTGGTCATCATCAAGAAATATGCCAACCGCCGGCTCTACAACACCGAGACCTCCTCCTACATCACGCTGGAGCATCTGGCGGCGATGACGCGCGAGGGCCGCGAGTTCAAGGTCGTCGACGCCAAGACCGAAGAGGACATCACCCACAACGTCCTCACCCAGATCATCATGGAGGAGGAGAGCCGCGGCCAGACGATGCTGCCGGTCAGCTTCCTGCGCCAGCTCATCTCCATGTACGGCGATTCGATGCAGTCGATGGTGCCGAGCTATCTGGAAGCGTCGATGGACAGCTTCCGCCGCAACCAGTTGCAGTTCCGCTCGGCGCTGGAGGGGGCGTTCGCCGGCTCGCCCTTCGAGGAGATGGCCAAGCGCAACATGGCGATGTTCGAGGCGGCGACCCAGGCGTTCAAGCCCGGCGCCGAGCCCGCCGCCGCGCCCGCATCGGCCGCGAGCCCGGGGGGCTCCGCCGCCAGCGCCGCCGCCAAGGACGACCAGATCGCGGCGCTCAAGTCCGAACTGGCGGACCTCAAGGCCAAGGTCGACCGGCTCGGTTCGTGATGCGGCGCACGCGCCCACGTTGAACCGGCGGGCGCCACGCCTACATGCGGACCATGAGCGGGAACATGAATGAACGCGGTGGCGCTGCGCCGGTCTGGCACGGCACCACCATCCTGTCGGTCCGTCGCGGCGGCAAGGTCGTGGTGGTCGGCGACGGCCAGGTGTCGATGGGCCAGACGGTGATGAAACCCAACGCCCGCAAGGTCCGGCGGCTGGGGGCGACCGACAAGGACGGCGGCGCGGTGATCGGCGGCTTCGCAGGCGCGACCGCCGACGCCTTCACGCTGTTCGAGCGGCTGGAAGCCAAGCTGGAGCGGCATGGCGGGCAGCTGATGCGCGCGGCGGTCGAGCTGGCCAAGGACTGGCGCACCGACAAATATCTCCGCAACCTGGAGGCGATGATGATCGTCGCCGACAAGGACGTGACGCTGATCCTGACCGGGAACGGCGACGTGCTGGAGCCGGAGGCGGGGATCGCCGCGATCGGATCGGGCGGCAACTATGCCTTGTCGGCGGCGCGGGCGCTGGCCGATTACGAACCCGATGCCGAGACGCTGGCGCGCAAGGCGATGAAGATCGCCGCCGAGATCTGCGTCTACACCAACGACCGGTTGACGCTGGAGTCGCTCGACAGCGCGAGCTGACGCGGCCCCGCCTTTCCGACCTTCCCTGTCCGCCGATCAAGGCTTCTGATTCCATGAACGACCAACTGACGCCCAAGACGATCGTCGCCGCGCTCGATTCGCACATCATCGGCCAGGCCGATGCCAAGCGCGCGGTGGCGGTGGCGCTGCGCAACCGCTGGCGCCGCCAGCATCTCGACGCCGAATTGCGCGACGAGGTGACGCCCAAGAACATCCTGATGATCGGGCCGACCGGCTGCGGCAAGACCGAGATCAGCCGCCGCCTCGCCAAGCTGGCCGACGCGCCCTTCGTGAAGGTGGAGGCGACCAAGTTCACCGAGGTCGGCTATGTCGGCCGCGACGTGGAGCAGATCGCGCGCGACTTGGTCGAGGAAGCGATCCGGCTGGAGAAGGACCGCCGCCGCGTCGCGGTGAGGGACAAGGCGGAGGAGGCGGCGCTCGCCCGTCTGCTCGACGCGCTGGTCGGCAAGGATTCGAGCCAGGCGACGCGCGCCGCCTTCGAACAGCGGTTCCGCGACGGCCATCTCGACCAGACCGAGGTGGAGATCGAGATCGAGCAGGCCCCGCAAATGCCGTTCGAGATGCCCGGCGGCGGCGGCAATGTCGGCATGATCAACCTGTCGGAGATGATGGGCAAGGCGTTTGGCGGCCCGCCGCTCAAGAAGCGCAAGATCAACGTCCGCGCCGCCTGGGACAAGCTGGTCGAGGAGGAGGCCGACAAGCGGCTCGACCAGGACGACGTCAACCGCGTCGCGCTGTCCAATGCCGAGGAGAATGGCATCGTCTTCCTCGACGAGATCGACAAGATCGCGGTCAGCGACGTGCGCGGTGGCTCGGTCAGCCGCGAGGGCGTGCAGCGCGACCTGCTGCCGCTGATCGAGGGAACGACCGTCTCGACCAAATATGGGCCGATGAAGACCGATCATGTTCTCTTCATCGCCTCGGGCGCCTTCCATGTCGCCAAGCCGTCGGACCTGCTGCCCGAGCTTCAGGGCCGCCTGCCGATCCGCGTCGAGTTGAAGGGGCTGACCGAGGCGGATTTCGTCGCGATCCTGTCGGACACCAAGGCATCGCTGCCCGCGCAGTACAAGGCGCTGCTCGCGACCGAGCAGGTCGACATCGCCTTTACCGATGATGGGATCGCCGCCGTCGCGCGCATCGCCGCCGAGGTGAACGGGCAGGTCGAGAATATCGGCGCGCGCCGCCTGCAGACGGTCATGGAGAAGCTGCTGGAGGAGGTCAGCTTCAACGCCGAGGATCGCAAGGGCGAAACGCTGACGATCGACGCGGCCTATGTCGACGGGCAACTCGCCGGCATCGCGCGGAACACCGATCTCAGCCGGTTCGTGCTGTAAGGCGCGGCTGGCTTGGACGCTTACCCACAACCCATCGCCGGGATGGGGTGCGGGGGAGCGGCCGGTTCAACCCTGCGCGAGACGCCGTTCCACGCCCGTCCACAGCCGGGTCATCGCCTCCGCCGCCGGGCTGGCGGGGGCGAAGCGGCCGAGCGGCTGGCGGTGGACCGCCATCGCCTCCACCGCGCTCGCCATCGGGATCACCGGCCAGTCGGGCGCGGCGGCAAGCGCGGCGTTGTGCAGCGCGCGGCGGCGGTCGACAATGCTGAACACCGGCAGCATCGTCGCGTGACGCCCGCCGGCCGATAACAGGTGCCGCGCAACCTCCTCGAAGGCGCGTTGCGACAGGGGGGAGGGGATGACCGGGGCCAGGATCAGTGTCGCGGCGCGAATCACCTGCTCGGTCGTCTCGGTCAGCCCGGGTGGACAATCCAGGATGATCCGGTCGTAGCGGCCGACCAATGCCTCGACCAGGCGCTGCAACCGCCGCTTCTTGCCCAGCCCGTGGAAGAAATGATCGATCCCGCGCAGCGACTGGTCGGCGGGTAGCAGGTCGAGTCGGTCGATGCCGCTCGGCCGGATCAGCTTGTCGGGCGAAATGTCGCGGGCGAAGACGGCACGGGCCTGGCCTAGTCCGATTCGCTCCGCCCCGAGCAGGAAGGTCGCGCCGCCTTGCGGATCGAGGTCCCAGAGCAGGGTGCGGCGCGCCGACAGGGTCGCCGCGCACCAGGCCAGGTTCACCGCCATGGTGGTTTTGCCGACGCCCCCCTTCAGGCTGTAGACTGCGATCGTGGCCATCGCCGCGAGGCTAGCGCGGGGACGGGCGCGCGACCAGTGCCGCAAAGCGCGCCGACCGGGGCCGCGCGGCCACAGGTGGAATATTGCCGGGACTTTACAGGGGCTTGTCCGGCTATTCCCGACGCCGATTTTTCCCGCTCAGAACGGCAGCCACCGCGTCTTGTGGGTGAAGTTCATATAGCCGACATTGACGCCCGCGCGCCAGCCGACGCCCAGCCGGATCGGGATCAGCACGACATTGCCGCGCCGCAGATAGGTCGCCGCGAATCCGCCGATCGCATAGAGACGCCCTTCCGCGCCGGGGAAGCGGTGGAACAGCTCCTCGGTGTCGTACAGATTGTAGACGAGCACGAACACCTTGTTGGCATCGCCGCCGACATCGAAGCCGACCGACGGTCCGGTCCAATAGACCGGCATCTGCCCCTCGACCTTGTGGGTCATCACGCCCGAGCCGTAGCGCAGGCCGACGACGAACGCGCCCGACGCCTCGCGCCCGGCGATATAGGCATTGGGGCGGCCCTGGTCCTTCAGGATCTTCTCGATGATCCCGGCCAGCCCTTCCGCGCCCTTGCCGAACACGCCCTCGCCAGCGGCCATCAAATCGTCGCGCTCGAAGGTGTCGGCGGCCTGGGTGGTGGCATTGGCGCGCGCCTGCTGCGCGGGCGGGCTCGAGCCCTGGGGCAAGGGTGCGGTCGTCTCGGGCAAGGAAGCCGGTTGCTCGGCGGGCGGGGCATAGGGGCGCTGGCTGGCGGCGGGCCGCGTCGACGCGGGCGGCGGCCCGGCGAGATCGCCATCGACGGCGCGATTGGGATCGATGGTCCGCACCTGCGCCGCGACGGGCATTGCGCCCATGGCGGTCACCGCCGCCCATGTTGTCAGCCACTTCACCATCATCGCCCCTTAACCCGAACCGCCCCTGTCGAGGACCGCGCCCGGTTAACCAACCCCAGCCTTGCCATGCAATGAACGATTGCACGATCCGTCGCATGGAAAGGCGGTTGATCCCGGGCGAAACGCTGGCTATAGCCGCCGCCTGCCGCATCCGGAGACGTGGGTGAGTGGCTGAAACCAACGCTTTGCTAAAGCGTCGTACGGGAAACCGTACCGAGGGTTCGAATCCCTCCGTCTCCGCCACGCTGTGCCGGCGCCACAGGCGCCTGAGGATTGCAGCGTTTGCCGCTGATCCTGTCCCGGCAGCTAGGTTCGTCATGATCTAGACTATGGGCTGGCCAATCATAGGTTAGTTGGTCGCGCAAAGATTCCAAACATTTCGGGTCTTAATCGTTCATCAGTGACTTAAGACGGATGCTTGTGATCCAGTTGTTAAGGGTGCGGTCTTGCGTCTTGTTCAAGTAGCAGAAGACCGGATGCCGGCATTGGACTGAGCAACGCGAAAGGGTGCGACTGGCAATACCGACACAAATCCATGCGGCAGGGACCGGGCGGTCACGGCAACACGGTGATTGTCTCACTCCATTAAAGCCTGACGACATGATTTCGACATGGGAATCGTCATTGCGAGCGGAGCGAAGCAATCCGGGGCGTCACGGACGCAGCTATGGATTGCTTCGCTCCGCTCGCAATGAAGGCTTGGGTCAATCCGACGCTATTATCCGCTAAGGGAACGCAAATTGGCTAGCGCGTTTGGGAATACCAGCCGATCTTTTTGAATCAGCGTTTGGTGGGATCGTTGGCCGGTGGGACAGGTTGTTCAACGGGCGGACGCGATGCGGGAGCCTCGTTGGTCGGCACGGCCTCGCCAGGGGCGGCGCGCTCACTCTGTCGGGCTTCGGGGGAAGCGGGCATATGATCGTCGGGTGTGGTGGGGGTAGGGGTGGCGCCGGGGGCCGGTACCTTCTGTTCCACGGGTTCTCGAGCGACTTGCGCCATGGCGGGTAAGGGAAGGGCGATGACCGCGATCATCGCAAGCTTGGAAATACGCATCGGCGATCTCCTGTCATGACGAAGGGGACGTGGCCCGTCCAGGCCACGCCCCCTGCCGTTATTGATCAGCGCGGGGTCGTGCCGCCCATGGTGCCGGACGTCGTCCCGGTCGTGCCACCCATGGTGCCGCCGGTCGTCCCGGTGCCGCCCATCGTGCCACCCATGGTGCCGTCCGTGGTCGTGCCGCCCATGGTGCCGGTGCCGCCCATGCTGCCCGACGTCGAACCGGCCGTGCCGCCATAGGGATCGGTCGTGCTGGTGCCGGTCGAGCCGCCCATGGTGCCGCCGGTCGTCGCGCCGCCGCTCATCTTGCCGCTGCCGCGCTTGCCGCGCGTCGTGCTGCGGGTGCCGGGAGTGGTCTGGGTGCCGGTGCTCTGACCGGCGGTGGTGCCGCCCGTCGTGCCGGTGCCCATGGTGCCCGTACCCATCGTGCCCGTACCCATTGTACCGGTGCCCATGGTGCCGGTCTGGCCAGTCGTTCCGCCCATGGTCGAAGTCTGGGCGGTGGCGATGGCAGGCAAAGCGAGCATCGCTGCCGCCAAGGGAAGGATGATACGCATGTTTTCTCTCCGATTATACGGAGCAAGTAACGGCGCAGACTAGAGAATAGTTCCTGTACTCATCCGCACTGGGCGCGGTGGAGCAACGCCTGATCGGCCAATACCAGCGCGACCATCGCCTCGACCACCGGAACACCGCGAATACCGACACATGGATCATGACGGCCGCGCGTGGCGATCTCGGTCGCCCCGCCGTCGCGAGTGATGGTCGGAACGGGGGTCAGGATCGAGCTGGTCGGCTTGAAGGCGACGCGCAGGCGGATCGGCTGGCCGGTGGCGATGCCGCCCGCGATGCCGCCGGCATGGTTGGCGAGGAAGGCGGGGCCGTCCGCGCCCGGGCGCATCGGGTCGGCATTCGCCTCGCCCGACAGGGCCGCCGCCGCGAAGCCGTCGCCGATCTCGATGCCCTTGACCGCGTTGATGCTCATGCACGCCGCCGCCAGTTCCGAATCGAGCTTGGCATAGAGCGGCGCCCCCCAGCCGGCGGGCACGCCCGTCGCCTCGCAGGCCACCACCGCGCCGAGCGACGACCCGGCCTTGCGCGCCGCATCGACCACGCCCTCCCAGCGCTCGGCCGCGACCGGGTCGGGGCAGAAGAAGGGATTGGCGTCGATCGCCGCATCGTCGAACCGGGCGGGATCGATCGCGTCGCCGCCGATCGCCTCGACCCAGGCACGGATGCGGACGCCCGGGATCACCGCGCGGGCGACCGCCCCCGCCGCGACCCGGCTCGCCGTCTCGCGCGCCGAGGAGCGGCCGCCGCCGCGATAGTCGCGAAAACCGTACTTGGCGTCATAAGTATAGTCGGCATGGCCGGGGCGATAGGCCTTGGCGACCTCGCCATAGTCCTTCGACCGCTGGTCAACATTCTCGATCATCAGGCTGATCGGCGTGCCGGTGGTCCGCCCCTCGAACACGCCGGACAGGATGCGGACTTCATCGGGCTCGCGCCGCTGCGTGGTGAATCGCGAGGTGCCGGGCCGCCGCCGGTCGAGCCAGGGCTGGATATCGGCTTCGGTGAGCGGCAGGCCCGGCGGGCAGCCATCGACGATCGCACCGATCGCCGGTCCGTGGCTCTCACCCCAGGTGGTGAAGCGGAACACCCGTCCGAAGCTGTTCCAGCTCATGCGTCCTTGCCCAATCGCGTGAAGGCGGGCGCATGGGTGGCGGGCCCACGCACGCCGCAGGGGATCAATCCGCCCTGGAGCGGCAGCGCCAGCAGGAATTCGCCGGCATAGGGTGTCTCGAACCCCTGGGCGACATCGGCTTGGAAGCCGAAGCGGTTGTAGAATTCGGGCTCGCCCAGCACGAAGCAGAGCACGACGCCCTCCATCTCCAGCCGCTCCAGCCCGGCGGTGATCAGCGCCTCGGCCACGCCGTGCCGGCGATAGGCGGCGGCGACCGCCACCGGGGCCAGCGCCACCGCGCTCACCGGCTTGCCGCCGACCTCGACGTTCATGCGGCTGAACGCGACCATGCCGGCGACGCGGCTCTCCTCCTCGTCCCAGGCGGTGAGGACGAGCACCATGTCGCCCTCCGCGCACAGGTCGCGGACCAGATTCGCCTCATGCGGCGCGGGGAAGCAGGCGCGCAGCAGCGTGTCGATGGCGGCGACATCCTCGCCGCGCGCGGGCCGGATCGCGATCATGGCTCAGGCCAGCGCGATGTCGGGCGCGTCCTCGGCCTTCATGCCGATGACGTTGTAGCCGGCATCGACATGATGGATCTCGCCGGTCACGCCCGAGGACAGGTCGCTGAGCATGTACAGCCCCGCGCCGCCGACATCCTCGATCGTCACGGTGCGGCGCAGCGGCGCGTTCAGCTCGTTCCACTTGAGGATATAGTTGAAGTCGCCGATACCGCGCGCCGCCAGCGTCTGGATCGGGCCGGCGGAAATGGCATTGATGCGGATATTGTCCGGGCCCAGGTCGACCGCCAGATATTTGACGCTCGTCTCCAGCGCCGCCTTGGCCACGCCCATGACGTTGTAATGGGGGATGACCTTCTCCGCGCCATAATAGGTCAGCGTCAGGATCGCGCCGCCGTTGGGCATCATCGCCCGCGCCCGCTGCGCCACCGCGACCAGCGAATAGGCCGAGATGTTCATCGTCATCAGGAAATTGTCGAGCGTGGTGTCGTAGTAGCGCCCGCGCAGCTGCGACTTGTCGGAAAAGCCGATGGCGTGGACGACGAAGTCGATCGTCGGCCATTCCGCCGCCAGCGCCGCGAAGGTGGCGTCGAGCGCCGCCATGTCGGACACGTCGCAGTCGAACAGCCTTGCGGTGCCGAGCTGTTCGGCCAGCGGCCGCACCCGCTTCGCCATCGCCTCGCCCTGATAGGAGAAGGCGAGCTCCGCGCCTGCCGCCGACAATTGCTTGGCGATGCCCCAGGCCAGCGATTTATCGTTCGCCAAGCCCATGATCAGCCCGCGCTTGCCTGTCATCAATCCGTTCACGCCGAAACCCTTAAACTGGCGCCGCTCCCGCCGGCGCCGATGTCGTGTCGGGTTCCTGTAGCGCCTCCTCGGCCGGTTCCGCCAGTGCCGCGTTCAAATGCGCGCCGAATACCAGTCCCAAGCCGATGATGTAGAAGAACAACAGCATGACGACGACGCCGGCCAGGCTGCCATAGGTCAGGTCGTAGCCGCCCAGTTGCGACAGCACCACCGGCAGGAGCGCGGTCATCGACACCCACCAGACCGTCGTGAACAGCGCGCCTGGCCATTTACGGCAATCGCTATAGCGATATTTGGACGGGGTAACCGAATAGAAGAGCATGTAGAGCGCGCCGAACATCACCACGCCCGGCACCAGCCGCGACAGGCCGATCAGCCCGACCCAGTCGCGCGCGAAGGGCAGCAGGCGATAGACGAACTGCTCGGCGGCGGTCAGCACCCCCTGCGCCAGGAAGGCGAACAGCGCGACCACCACCGACAGGATGATGACGCCCGACGACGACAGGCGCGACCGCCAGAAGGGCGCGGTCGCCTTCACGCCATATGCACGGTGGAAGATGTCGCGGATCGTCTCGACGAACCCGCCGACCGTCCACAGGCCGATCAGCCCGCCTAGCCACAGCAGCGACCCGGTCCGTGCCTTCAGCACGTCGGAGATGGGCTTCTCCAATATGTCGGCCACGTCGTGCGGCAGGACATGGAGGAATCCCTCCACCGTCCGCACCGTCTCGTCGCTCTGCCCCAGCAGCGACAGCACGGCGGCCGCCACGATGAAGAAGGGGAACAGCGTCATGAGCGCCAGATAGGCGAGGTTGCCGGCATGGGTGAAACCGTCGTTGAACACGCCCAGCGCCGACCGTTTCAATATCTCGAAGGCATAGCTGCCCGGCCGCACCTTGGCGAGTTGCCGATCGAGCCTGGCGCGGGTCCTGCCATGATGATGGGCCCGCGCCTCCGGGGTCAGTTCACCGATATCGTCCACAGGGACGTCAGACGCCCATGAAGGCGCGCGGGTTCCCGACCTGCGTTGCGGCCCAGCCCTCGACAAAGTCGCGAAGCCCGGCATCCTCGGCCGGCACATCGACCATCAGCGTGATCAGCTGGTCGCCGCGCCCGCCGCCTTTCTTGTGGAATCCCTTGCCCTTGAGGCGCAGTGTCTTGCCCGAGCTGGTGCCCGCCGGCACAGTCAGCATCACCGGATTCTCGACCGTCGGCGCCTTCACCTTCGCGCCCAGCACCGCCTCGGACAGCGCAATCGGCAGGTCGACGCGGACATCGTCGCCGTCGCGGGTGAAGAAACGATGCGGCTGCACCTCGATCGTCACGATCGCATCGCCCGCGCCACCCGCGCCGGGTTCGCCCTTGCCGGCGAGGCGCATCTGCGTACCGGTCGCGACGCCGGCGGGCAGCTTCACCTCGATCGCCTTGCCGTCGCCCAGCATTACCCGCTGCGGCGTCAGCGTCGCGGCATCGGTGAAGGGGACCTGCAACCGATACTGGATGTCGCTGCCCTTGGACGGCGCCTGTCGGCCGAAGCCACCGAACCCGCCGGAAAAGCCGCCGCCGCCCCGCGACCGGCCGCCACCGAACAGTCCTTCGAAAATATCCCCCACATCGGCTTCGCCGCCGCCGAATTCATAGCCCTGGCTGCGGAAGCCGCCGCCGCCACCGGGACGCGGACCGCCGCCGCCATAGCCGAACGGGGCGGCGGGATTGCCGTCGCCATCGATCTCGCCCCGGTCGAAGCGGGCGCGCTTGTCCTTGTCGGACAGCAGGTCATAGGCGTTGGTCGCCTGGCTGAACCGCTCGGCCGCCTTGGGATTGTCCGTGTTGCGGTCGGGGTGCAGCTCCTTGGCGAGCTTGCGATAGGCCTTTTTGATATCGGCCTCGGTCGCGGTGCGTGCCACGCCGAGGATCTGGTACGGATCTGCCATCGTTGGTCCCTGTATCTTACCCACCTATGTGGGGCAGACGTTCCGGCAGCGCAACGCGCTCGCGGCCTCGCGCGTTGGATGGCGGAGGAGAAAAACCATGACCGACAAGCAACCCATGCAGGCCGCCGGCGGCGACGGCGCCAAGGGCCGGAGCGACGGCGTGCAGGACACGCCCGCCAAGCACCAGGGCGGGGAGAGCGGCGGCGGCGCCTATCCCAACCCGCAAACGGATAAGGAAGATGCCGGCGAGAATAGCGGCTTCCTGGGCCATGGCGGCCAGACCGAGATCGATTATTCGGGCAGCGGCGGCAAGGCCGATCCCTCGGGCGAAAATGGCAACGCCGCCACGACCGGGGAATGATGTCCGGCCGGCCGTTCCCGGACGGGACCGGCCGGCCGAGCGTCGCAGGTCAGACCAGCAGGTCTTCGGACCCGGTGATATCGCGCGCCGCCATCTGCAACAATTCCTCGACGGTCGGATGGTACCAGGGCTGGTCGGCGAAGCGCGCCACGTCCATCCCCTGATCGATCGCCAGCGCGACCAGATGGCCCAGATGCTCGCCCTCGGGCGCGGCGATCGAGGCGCCGAGCAATTTCCCGTCCCGATCGGCATAGAGCCGGATCAGCCCCTGCGTCGCGCCATCGACGGTGGTGCGGCCATTGTCGGCCACCTTGGCGCAACCGATCCGGACATCGTCCGGCAGATCGTCGAACGCCATGCCGATCTCGGTCAGGTTCGGCTCGGTGAAGGTGATGGCGAAGGCGGGCAGGGTGCGGGGCGGCTCGCCGCCGGTGGCGACCGTCGCGGCGATCCGCCCACCGCGCGCCGCCTCGTGCAGCACCGACCGCCAGGCATTGGCATCGCCGGCGACGAAGATGGCGCTGTCGCCGCAGCGCCGGCTCTGCGGATCGAAGAGCGGCGTGCCGTGATCGTCCAGTTCCAGGCCGGTCTGGTCCAGATCCAGGTCCTTGAGCTCCGGCGGACGCCCGGTGGCGGCCAGGATCAGGTCGACCAGGGTCGAGCCGCCGTCCCAGGACAGGCGGGCGCGCCCATCGTCCGTCGGCTCGGCCTTCGTCTCGACGCCCAGGTGCAGCGTCACCTCCTGCCCCAACGCCTCGATCGCGGCGGCGTTGGTGTCCGGATCGGCCAGGCCGCCGATCGTGTCGCCGGGATCGAACAGGGCGACCGCCACGCCCAGCCGGGCAAAGGCCTGCGCCAGTTCCAGCCCGACCGGCCCCGCGCCCAGCACGGCTATCGCCCGGGGAAGGTGATCCAGGTCGAAGATCGTCTCATGCGTGTGGACCAGATCGCGGACCGCGTCCAGGCTGTCGGGCACGATCGGCCGGGCCCCGGTGGCGATGACGATGCCCTGTCGCGCGAGGATTCGCTCCCCATCCACCTGGACGCTGTCCTTGCCGGTGAAGCGGGCTGTGCCGTGGATACGGTCGGCATCGGGAATGGCGTGATATTCCTCCAGGATCGCGTCGACGAAGCGGTCCCGCTCGCGCCGGACGCGCGCCCACATGGCGGCCGCATCGATCGACACCGGACCGGTCTCGACTCCGAAGCGCCCGGCCCCTTCGCAGGTCCGGGCCGTACGCGCCGCGGCGATCAGCAATTTGGACGGCATGCAGCCGATCCGCGTACAGGTCGACCCACCGGCGCCCCGCTCGACGATGACGGTCTCCGCGCCTCGCGCCGTCGCGGTCTTATAGGCATGGAGGCCGGCGGTGCCGGCCCCGATCACGATCACGTCGCACTGCCGTTCGGCCAAATCGCATCTCCATCGGGACGATCCATTGCGGGAGGAAGGACCCGCTCTAGCGGAAGAGCCGGACCATGGCGGCGGTTCCTCGCCACGACGCGGATTGTTGCTGCAGATTACCCGCGCAGTCCGGCGACCACCCCGGCCGACCCACCGGCATGACAGGCGTACGACGGAAAAAAGTCGCATCCGTGACGAAAACCGTTTGACGGTTTGAGGGGTGATGGTTAGAGGGCGCGTCACCGCAGCGACGGACCGGATGGTTTGGTTGGCTGCGACGCCGGACAGATCGGACGACCTGGCTTCCTGGAAGGGGAGTGGATGGTTGTTTGTTTGATGTTCGGGGTTCTTTGACATTGTAGTTTGAAGATGAAGGGACATGTGGGCGGCGGCTCGTGTGTGTGCCATGCAAGGTGGTACGTGCACGTTAAGCTAATAAGCCGTTCTCATATGTCCTGAACCGTATCCATA
>NZ_QLJH01000039.1 GCF_003951315.1 Sphingomonas sp. S-NIH.Pt15_0812 | reverse complement strand
TCGACCTCAGGTCCTCGACCGTCGCCCTCTTACGCCATTTCGCGACGGTCTTCGGGTTGATCCCCAACTCACGGCTCAGCGTCGAGAGCGAAGCTTGCGATCGCTGTATTGCTGCTCGGACGGCGTGCGTGGTCGTGGCGCTCCCGTGACGAACTTGTCCCATACGGCTTCCTTCCATTCCAACGAAAGGATCGCACCATCAAACCGTGGGATCAAACACCTAACGAATGATCGCCTGCGATCATTCGTTACGATCCAATCCCATACTAAGCCCCTCTATTTCCCACAAAGAGTTATCAAGCCATAAGATGTGGAATCATTTACTTTCGCCAGCAAATCCGGCATCATCTAGCTCCAATTTTACGTCCGTGAATTCTGAAGGCCATACTTCGCCATAAGTGTAGAATTCCAGACTCGTTATAAGCCCCCCCCTAATAAACAATGCTGACCCAAAACCGAATAATAGAGATGATGTTATACCATTTACATTTCCTAAGTGGAAATTTTGCTGGCCTTTCAGTTTTTCTATCCTATCTTCGAAGGCAAAGCGAGTTACGACGCCGGACTCAGTGAAGGTCCTAAAGCGATTGCGTATAAGACTGACTTGATTTGCCAGCTCGCTGCGGCATCCACTTGTCGATGACACCGCTAATTCCAACACCATGTCCTCAATTTGCGTAATGTTAACCATAATTTACCTCGGAGGAATAAAGGCTGTGCCAAAGCGAAATGTGCCGTTGACAACCATACCTCTTACCGTGACTTCATATCCAGCCACCTTTATTTGAAACTCCACTTTACCGGCAAGCTGTTGACGGTTTACGTGCAGCTGGGCACGAGCACTGAGCGCATCTCCAGCTAATTTTGCGGAGCCATAAGCCTGTAGGACTCCGTCAAGAAGATGGTCGGGATTTTCGAATATATGCCTAAGGTCATTCAAACTAACCTTTACATTTGCCTGCGCCTTGGCAGCTAAAACTCGAGACTTGGCACTTACGATGACTTCGGTTGCGTAATCGTTAGGCAATGTCTGCGATACCTGCTGGATGATGCTGCTAGCCCGATCAGCCGCTTCGAACAGGTTGATGCGCTGGCCAAAAACAACGGTTTCCGGTGGTGGCGGGGCGCAGGGTTCGGGAATCTGCTGGCCCTTCTTGCCCATGCCGGCATCGGGCTTGTCACAGCTAAGCCCACTTGGATCGATGCCGTTGATGGGATCATTGCCCACATAGGCATACCAGTTGAGCCCGTCGCCATAGCCGACCGGATCAGTTTGGAAAAATCGGCCGAGTGTTGGCGAGTACATACGTGCTTTGTAATAGTAAATCCCAAGCTCGGGAAGCCAGGCCTGTCCGGTATATTGGAAACGACCCCAGTTTCCAGGCGCAGGTATACCGTATTCATCGTAGCTGTTGACCTGACTGCGATTGCCGGAACAGTCGGATGCCGCGATTATAGAGCCGCGCTCATCGCCATGGAGGAAGCGTGTACCCGAGCAATTCATTGCGCCCCCCTCATCCTGGAGGATTGGCTCATCCGCGCCCGGTCCCCAAAAAAAGCGACGCCGTATCGCACCTGACGCACCGTCATATTCGGCGACTACATGGTCCCCATCATATAGAAACTGAGTCGAGCCGGTCTGCCCACTTTGGATCTGCCAAAGACGGCCCAATGGATCGTAGCGCAATGTCGTACCTCCTGACGTCGATGCGCTGACCATGCGATTGTGGAGATCATAGCCGTAGGTATTCGTTCCATCTGAGGTTAGATTGCCTCGACCGTCGTAGGTGAAGCTGGCCGATCCGGCGCCGGTATACTGGTTAAGGCCGTTGACCTGATAGCCCCGGTCGATAGTGAAAGCACCCGGCCAAGAATAGTCGCCATTGCTGCTGGTGCGAGTAGTGATTTGATTGGAGGCATTGTAACCGAATTCAGTGTCTAGATTACCCGCACCCTGATTGAAACGCTGATTTAGGGTGAGAAGCCGAGAGGCTGGATCGTACTCAAAGCCAGTACTGCTCGACCCACGCGTTACCGCCTTACGACGACCTCGATCATCGAATGCAATGCCTAAGAAAGGAACCGGGCTTGCTCCGGGTACTGTCCACGAGCTGTGGGTCACTTCTCCGGCCGCATCAAATTCTGACGTAAATGTTACACCATCAGGATGGATGATGGAGATCAGATTGCCAGAATTATCATATCCATAGCGCAACGTTCGTGACGTTCCTGCCATAGTTGTCTTGTTTGTGAGCAATCGTCCCAAGGAATCATAAGAAATAGTAATGCTATCGGCGCCGCCCAAATTATCAAAGGTTGCTTGCGTCAATTTCCCTTGAAGGTTATATAGGTAGAACACACTGCGCTCGCCGCTAGGCTTATCGCTAGTCCTGCGGTTCAAACTATCATAGCTAAAATCAATGATTTGTCCTGAGCGTAAAGAAGTTGACGTAATATTTCCATTGTCATCATACCTATATGTTTGTTTATCACTCGCGTTGCTTACCATGGTGCCGACGGCTTGGGAAGGTAGCTGGCTTTCGACTACACGACCAAGGCCATTGTAGACAAAAGATGTACGGTTACCATTTGCATCTGTTGAAGATGCAACATCACCTAGGGAGTTATACGTGTAGGTACTAACCGATGCTTGCGCCGTCCCTGCCCCAGCCGTGACGTTCCTTATTCGAGATTGTTCATCATACTGAAATTGCGTAATTCGGTCTGGACCATCGCTGCTGATTGCAGAAGCCGTGCAGGCAGATGCTGGCAATTGGCTAAACGCGCTTGAGTTCATCCTTTCAGCTTGACATACTAATTTGCCTGCATCGTCATAGGATCGTTGCGACACGGCGTACGTCGTACCATTTGCCGACATCGTTGTGCTAATCAAATTGCCCTGGCTATCAAACCCATAGGACACTGACTGCGCTGTGACGAAGCTTGCCATGCCATCGGCTTCTGCAGAAGAGGCGAGGCCACTTTCGACTTGTGATAGCGATCCATCGGCCGAATAACTGAACCTTGTAGCCGACCGCTTCGCCGTACCAGCACCATCCGGATCAGGTCCGATCTGCCCAATGGGTCGGCGCATCGCATCAAAATACGTGCGGCTAGTATCGTCAGTGCCATCGCGCGGACCATCAACGACCTGCAAATCGCCAGTGGGACTGTAATCGAAGGTTTTAGCGACAGAAAGGCTGCCGTCACCGGCGCTCACAACCGTTTTTTCCGGAGTGAGCGCATTTTGCGCCTTGAATGTTGTGGTTATCTTAGTTTCGTCGCCCGTACCGACGCATGAGGACAGGCTTTTACATTCTGATACTTCGTAAGGAAGCATCACGGTTTCGCCATTGACCGTCGCACCTGAGCCATTTCGAAAACTGGCATTGTAACCGGCATATTTGATACGGGTCTGGGGGCGAATGCCACCTGGCACAGCAGCTGGAGAGGTAATCGTCTCAACTGCCCCGCTGGATGTGCTATAGGTATAATCTGTCCTGTTACGGTTTCCGTCAATAATGTAATCAGGCTTGCTGCAGATGCTTACATCAGCGCAGGTGTCCGGATAGTGAATGCTTTGGACGATATCTGAGTTTTGACCAGTAGCATCTTTTACCCGAACCTCGGTAAGGCTACCTCTTGCATTGTAAGCATAAAATGTTTCGCGCTTGAGGTTGTCGTTTTTCTGAGACAAAAGGCTGTAGGATGAAACCCGATTTTTTGTATCATATTGCCACCGCTTGTTGACACCTCCGTCGCCAGAAGTGACGTCATAATCCGTACCAATTTGACCATTATTATAGAATTGATAGGTATGTGGTGCAGCGTTACCGGGCGAATAAACTAGCGTCGTCGCCGCATACGGGGAAGGGTACTGGTATTTCCAAGTTCCACGGCCATTATTGAACGACTGGACTTTAAAATATGAAGAACCGTTTACCGTAACGTTGCCCCCGGTATATGTTCGAACCTGACCGCTACTAGAGGTTACTTTATATTCGCCCGCGTTGCCGGAAACACGAACTGTCTTGCCAGTGCTATCAGTGAATACACCGGTGGTCAGGTTGCGTGTGACTGACGGCCAAGAGCCGACCAAGCTACAAGTTGAAGCAGATGGATCGCAAGTTTCGTTTGCCATATTGAATGCAACGACGAACGTCGGGAACCAAATACCGCCATTAATAGACTGGTAGCTAGCTTTGATCTGATATCCAAGGCTATTTGTTATAGCGGTAACATAAGGATACGGCCGCGTACTCCCGTCACCATAAAGTGTGCTGTAATCGCTATAGTATAGTGTTTGTGTCAACCCACTTCGCTTAATAACCTTTTTCAGCCAAAAAATTGTTGGGGTTGCGGATCGTGCGGCAAATATCTGCCGCTCACCATCCTCTTTCGTATAGACGAACTCAGATGTAGAGGCGTCAAACGTTAGCGTATCAGGTCCACCAAAGTCGTTGGAGTACGTGGCTGAACCACGTTGACCGACCTGAGTAAATACCTTTGTACGCCCATCGGAGACAATTTCTACCTTACCTCCCGAGGTCGAATTTGGATACGCGTATGATCGTTTGAAATCGCTTCCTGGCAAATCCGCGTCAAACGAAAAACTTAATGCACTATCTCCAGAGCCAATCGACACTGCTGCTACTGAAAACGCCATGCGGCCCGTTGCCAACTCCACACCGTTGTCATCAACGGTTTGAAAAATTGGCGGTGCTTTCGGAACGCTGCTAACCTGCGCAGACGCAGTTTGGCTATTAACACAAGCAGAAACAGTGATTATGCATGAAGCCAACATTAATTGAGACTTAAAGATAGAATTTTTATTGGTTTTGCATTGCGTGCCCACTATTCTGCTCAAAGCTATTGAAGGCTGCCGAGCAATGACTGCGTTCATAAAATATTCCCCGATAAAACATGTTTTTATGAGCAGAAAAACCTATAGTAGCCATAATGCTTTTTGGTAGGTTTAAGCGTCATTTTTTAAGCCTAATATGTCTCTAGAAAGTACGGCGGGGTTAGAGCCCAATCCTGGAGGGTAGAGCATGACGTTGCGCCGCCACTTTGCGTTTCGTGAAATAGGAAGTTCACCGTTTTTCCTTGAGCCCTAGCTGTTGCAACGTGGCTGTACCATATTTTGCATATATCGGGGCTTGCATCTCCGGCATTACCTTGAAAGCTGCAGACCTTGACGTGCTTCCCGCCAATCAAAACGAGAAATCCACCACCGTCGACGCCGAGGTATTCGCTTGGACGGACTGGACATCCAAAATCCGCAGAGGCGGGCGTAGCGATGAAAGTCAATGCTGCAGCGAATGCTGCCTTCGCGACATGGCAGCGGAGTGACATTGCTGACTTCAGCATACTTGATCTCCCGTGGAATCACTATTTTGAAAGGCTAAAGTAGTAAATGTTTGGAACCGTCCCCCAAGGCGCGGACGCACACCCGTTCACCCAAACAGTCATCTTCATGCCGGTGGTAAGGGCCGTGATGGCGGCGGTATAGAAGGCATCACGCTGTGCTGGATCATTCGGCAAAGCGAAACGTCCCGGCAACGTGCATCCATCTGGGTTCAAGCCACCTTGAGCATCGATATAGGCCTGTGGGCCATCCATGGATACTGCAGTTACGGTCAGGGTTCCACCTGGCCCCACGCAGTAAGCCGGCGCTGCTGCAAAAAATAAGGCCGCAGGAATAGCGTATCGTGCAACTTGCATGTATCCATCTTTCCTTTAGAATCATTGCAAAATATCTGAATACGAGGAACCTGTATACTAGAACGAGTTGCGGCCGTCTTTGCCGTTTCAGCGACGGTCGCATCACCTAGCTTTGCTGCCAATCAGTATAACGCGAACTCTGTCCATCGGGTGACTGAGTTGCTGACATATACCTATGATGCTACAATACTGTTCAAGTGGACAATATGCCAGCGATCCCTGGATGCCGGGGTGATCTGCTTATCATCCTAGGTGATGCCAGCATGGACACGCGGCATCAAATCCTCAGCAGACTTCTACTCGCCTACAGCACTAAGGAGACCGTGAACATTGGATACGACGGCATAACCTGCGGATCAGGGGGATACATTTTGGTTTATAGGGTGGGCTGATCTATGGCGCGAAGATTTAATGGCATAACATGCCGATGCCATGGAGCCGTGGCTTAAGATCAAGCGTCGGCTCCACTGCTGACAGTCAGCCAATGGGTATTAGGGTAAACCCATTGAGCGGGACGACCACAAATCGGCGCGTGGTTGGTGCACTGGCTCCGGCGCCGGGATCGCTTCCCGCACTGGAGCCTCCCTCCACCTTGTAGCCGGTACGGTTCCCCGCCTTATCGTAGGAGATGTTCGTCGTGACAGGCGAACCGTTAACGGTCGTCTCGGATGTCTTCAGCCTACCGAGTGCGTCGTACGTATATTTGGTGGTTTGAGCCGACCCGGCAGCAGGAAGCGATATTGCCGCTATAACGCACAGGCACTTCCACATCGTGACACCCCCCCATCGGTCTCATCAAGGAACAGCATAATACGTCACTGCTGTCAAAGAGGAAAGCTCCTATAAGGTGGAATACTCTCGACACCTTATTTAGGGGGCTTCGATGATGCCTAGCGAGAATGCCGCGTTTGACAGGACAGGCTGGGACGCTCTAGGTGTAAATCTCTTTTTCTACGGTTTGATAGTTAACGTGGAAGCTGTTGGTCAAGGAAAACCAGGTGCTCCTAACGAGTGCGGGGGTCTATGTCGTTCCATCTGCCTTTTAATCTCGTCCATATTGGATGTAAAATTTGGCATATGGCAGTAATTAATTGCTGGTCCAACCACTATGGTGATTGCACATGAGAAGGCATTCGATAGGCCGGAAAAAAAGGGTCTCTCTGTCGTGGCTTTTCCTAGGCACCGCACTGTTGCCAAATGTAGCTGAGGCGGAATATTGTAAGGCGAAGCCCACCAGCGTGATCGTGCATGACAGTCAGGCCATTTATTTCACGGCGGAGAACGTCTGTCAGGACTGGTGCCAACTGAACCCAGGGTGGTCGGACGCCAATAAGGATCGTGCGTTCAGTCTGCTGACAACCGCGATTGTACAGAATCGCTCCCTTGTCTTCTTCTTTCCTAATGGATGTGGCAGGCAACAGGTTTTTGCTCAGCCTCAGACCGTCACAATGACGAGTGAACCGTGATTTGATTCGTAATTTGTTGTGGGGGTGCAAATGATGAAAAAGATGGTTCTGCGTACCATTATCGCCACTGCGGCGATAGCCGTAGGTCTAGCGACGTCTACACCGGGGTTTTGCTATGATGCTAACGGCGTAGCGAAAGTGACTTTGGTAGAAGTGAGCTACATGCCACGGACTATCCTGTTCCGTTTGGATAAAGCTATCGGCAGCTGCCAACCAGAAACGTGGATATTTTGGGATGCACAAGGTGCCGACAAAGATGAGAAGGACAAAAATGCGCAAGCGGTCCTATCGACCCTCCTGACGGCTCGAACCACCGGGATGCCAGTCTATATCCATCTGACGTCGGCCGGTTGCAAGGCGGAATTTATGTACATTTAGTACTCAAAATAAGGGGGAAGTATGTCTCGACGTCGCGCGCCGTGGTCGATCACTGCCTGTTTCTGTGCCATCCTTATAGGTGGGGTGGCTCACGCGGAAGGAGTGGCAACTGGACGTGTTGGTGCCTTGGAATCCTATTTTGAGCATACAGGCTTGCTTGTTCAGGTGGGCACCAGTCAGGTCAATCCCGATCAGTGTCCATCTTCAACGTGGTACATCTACCCGGATAACTCGCCGCGCGCTCTATTCGTACAAAGCGCGTTGTTATCAGCACAACAAACTGGAAAGAGCGTGAGCCTTTCCGTGCGCGGTTGTTACCAGGGCTACCCGCAGATCGTTCATATGACCATCCTCTCCTGATAATCGCAGGGTGACATTGGCAGGAGAAATGCACGATGAGATTAAAACAGGCTTTGAGTAAGGCTTCTCTCCTGGTTGTCGGATCCATGCTGGCGCTTCCTGCGGTGGCCGATGCCGCGTTCATCTGCGCGGCAGATCCGACGAAACGTCTTGCTGTAGACTCTGGCGGTGGTGTTCTGGTTGATATCGATGGGGCTGGGATCATCAATATCTGCTCGATGTCATCGGATCGTAACGGCGTAACTAAAGAGGCATGCAACGCCTGGTATAGCACGCTGCTCACCTACCGTAGCATGCGAGCGAAGGCGCGCCTCTATTTCACGCCGGAAGCTCCTGGTAATTCTGGCGTATCGAGTTGCACGGGCTTGGGTGATTGGACGGTAAGAACACCATATTTTATGGAACCGGATTCCTGATGGGTCTAATGAAACATGCTGCGATAAAGAATTTTGACAGCGTCAATCATAATGGCGGCTTGCAGGAGCCGTCGCAGCAAGGCTAAGCAATGGCAAAGGGGTGGGGTGTGCAGCGTAATTTAACGACTTTGCGATCCATGGTCGCTGGACTAGCGCTTGTGTGCGCGTCTGCGGCACAGGCACAGGAATTAGGCGATCCTGCCGGTTCCGGCGTGATCGTTGGCGCGGTACGATGGCTCGAGGGCACGCTCCTCGGTACGGTGGCAACCGTCGTGGCGGTGATCGCAGTGGCCGTGGTCGGCTTCATGATGCTTACCGGACGGATTAACTGGCGCTACGGTGCGACGGTCATCCTCGGCTGTTTCATCCTGTTCGGCGCGGCAGGGATCGTCGCTGGCATCCAGTCGGCAGCTACGGCCGGGGGCTGATCCATGAACGACATCGAGCGCGATCACCTGTTCGTAGCGCTGACCCGGCCGCAAATGTTCGCTGGCGTCACCTACAGCTATTTCACTGCCAACGCCGTGATTGCGACCGAGTTGTTCCTGGTGTTCCGCACCCCTTACGTGCTGCTGGCGGCGGTGCTGGTGCACTTGGCTGGCGTGCTGCTCTGCGTGCGCGAGCCGCGCTTCTTCGACTTGTGGTTGACCAAGGTTGGGCGCTGCCCGCGTGTCCGAAATCATTCCCTGTGGAAGTGCAATTCGTACAGGCCTTGATGAGCCAAGGATGGCATGGGACAGTATGGGAAGGTTTCTGCCGATGCTGAAGATGGCGCTTCGTCCATCGATCGCTGCAACCCGAGGTTCAGTGCCTCGGGCACCCGAATTGGGGCCCAGCACTGCGCGGGCAGGAGGCGAGAGCGTCCTCATCCATGGTGAACTCGCTAAGCGCAGCAATGTGCCACGGAACCAGGTCGTCGTGCTGGCGTCTTCGAAATGTTCGTGGGTGATGCGAATGGCGGTCATTCTAGCGTCTCTGATGATAGCGGGGCCCGCGCTGGCGGATGGCGGCAGCGGTAACGTCGTGCCGACGCAGGTGCATGTGGAAGGCGGTTCCGTGTACGTGATCGGTAGCTTCTCGAACCCTGATCGGTGCGTCGCTTCGACTGTGGCCATATTGGTACCGGCTAATACGGATGAGCTTGCGCGAATGATGAGCATGGCTATGACCGCCAGTGCCTCGGGCAAGAAAATCAGCCTCTGGTTCAGCGGCTGCGGACCGACACCGTGGCAGAGTTCGGCGCCGCGGGCGGTCGCCATGAGCTTTTATGGCAACTGATCTGAAAATGTCTTCGCCATCGACTAGCCGACTCACGCTGTGACGCTCCTTCCTGCCCTGACCCGGGATCCCAAAATAGTCGCGCGCGAGAAGCCGGTCGGCCATCATCTGCCCTATGCCCGCCAAGTCGACCGGCACACGCTGGAGACGCGCGATGGCCTGCTCTGCCAAGTCATCCACCTGCGCGGCCTGCTGTTCGAAACCGCCGACAGCGACGAGCTCAACTACCGCAAGCGCCTGCGCGATGCGATGTTGCAGGCGATCGGATCGTCGCACTTCGCGCTCTACCACCATATCGTACGGCGTCGGGTCGACGTCGGGCTGGACGGCAATTTCCCTGATCGCTTCTCCGCCCGGCTGGACGAGGCCTGGCAGGCGCGGCTCGGCGCCAAGCGGCTCTACGTCAACGATCTCTACCTGGCCCTGGTGCGCCGGCCGCTGCAAGGCCGGGTCGGCTGGCTCGATCGCATCCGCACCGGCCTGGCGGGCTCTGTCACTGACAGCGGCGCACATGATCTTCGCCAACTCGACACCGCGCGCGAGGCGCTGATGGCGGCGCTT
The DNA here is from genome assembly GCF_003951315.1 of Sphingomonas sp. S-NIH.Pt15_0812. Classification (GTDB taxonomy): domain Bacteria; phylum Pseudomonadota; class Alphaproteobacteria; order Sphingomonadales; family Sphingomonadaceae; genus Sphingomonas. The sequence continues at coordinate 18,766 of NZ_QLJH01000039.1, read as the reverse complement.
GGCAGCTACGGCCCGCGCCTGCTTGCCACGTACGAGACGCCGGACGGCCTGTGCTCGGAGCCGCTCGAATTCCTGTCCGACCTCCTCCACGGCGAGATGCGGCCGGTGCTCCTGCCAATGCAGGATGTCGGCCACTATCTGCCCTATCGGCGGATCAGCTTCGGGCAGGAGACGGTGGAGCTCGGGCCGGCGGGAAAGGCAGCACGGGACTTTCTGGGCCTCCTGTCGATCAAGGATTATCCCGGCCAAACCAGCGCAGGAATGTTCGACGAACTGCTCCGCCTGCCGCTAGAGCTGGTGCTGTCGCAGTCCTTCGGCTTCACCGATCGCCAGGCGGCGCTCGGCCGCATGAACCTGGCGCTGCGCCGGATGCGGTCCGCCGAGGACGAGGCGGTGAGCCTGCGCGCCAATTTGATGGAGGCCAAGGACGGGGTGGCAGCCGGTCGCGCCGCGTTCGGCGAGCATCACATGACGATCGGGGTACGCGGGGCCAGCCCAGCCGAGGTCGATGCCGGCATAGCCGAGGTGCAGGCGACGCTTGCCGAACTAGGCGTGATCGCGGTGCGCGAGGATATCGCGCTGGAGCCCGCCTTCTGGGCGCAGTTCCCCGGCAACTTCAAATATATCGCCCGGCGCGGCCTGATCTCGACCGCCAACTTCGCCGGCCTCGCCAGCGCGCACAACTTCGCGCTCGGCCAAGCGCAGGGCAATCATTGGGGCGAGGCGGTCTCGCTGCTCGAGACGACGGCGGCCGGCCCCTATCACTTCAACTTCCACCAAGGCGACCTTGGCAACTTCACCGTGATCGGCCCCTCGGGCTCGGGCAAGACGGTGGTGCTCAACTTCCTCCTTGCCCAAGCGCGCCGCTTTGACCCGCGCATCGTCTTCTTCGACAAGGATCGCGGCGCCGAGCTGTTCCTGCGTGCGATCGGTGGACGCTACGATGTGCTTCGGCCGGGCCTGGCCTCCGGCCTCAACCCGCTGGCGCTGGACGACACGCCCGCCAACCGTCAGTTCCTGCGCGACTGGCTGGCACTGCTCGCAGGCGGGGTCGACCTTGAGGAGGCGGGCCGTATCAAGGCGGCAGTGGATGCCAATTACAACGCCCCCGCCGACTTCCGGCGGCTGCGCCACCTCGCCGAGCTGTTCCGGGGTGACCGCCGGCCCCAAGCGGGCGACCTCTGGTCGCGGCTGCAACCCTGGTGGGGCGAGGGCGAGCGCGCCTGGCTGTTCGACAATGAAGAGGACAGCACCGACCTGACCGCCCGTGCGGTCGGCTTCGACATGACCCAGATCCTCGACGATCCGATGGTCCGCACGCCGGCCATGCTCTACCTCTTCCACCGCGTCGAGGAGCGGCTGGATGGCAGCCCAGCCATCATCGTCGTCGACGAGGGTTGGAAGGCATTGGACGACGACGTCTTCGTGCGCCGGATCAAGGATTGGGAGAAGACGATCCGCAAGCGCAACGGCATTGTCGGCTTCGCGACACAAAGCGCGGCGGATGCCCTGCAGAGCCGGATCGCCAGCTCGATCGTCGAACAGGCCGCGACCCAGATCTTCATGGCCAATCCCAAGGCCCAGGCGAGCGACTATGTCGATGGCTTCGGCCTTACCACTCATGAATATGAGTTGGTCCGTTCACTGCCTGACAGTGCCCGCTGCTTCCTGATCAAGCATGGCCATGACAGCGTCGTGGCGCGGCTGGATCTCTCTGGCGAGCGCGAGATGCTGACCATCCTGTCGGGGCGCGAGCGAACGGTACGGCTGCTCGACACAATCCGGGCCGAGGTGGGCGATGACCCTGCCGCGTGGCTGCCGCGCCTCATGGCGGACGCCTGATGGCCTGTTCGATCCCTACCTCGCCAGACACCTTTGCCTCCGGGCTGCTTGGCTATCTCGACTGCCAGGCGGTGTCGCTGGGCGGGCAAGGCTATCTAGCGCTGGCGGCGCCGGGGTCCAGCGTGTCGCTGCTGCTGGCCGCGTTCCTCACGCTGTTCGTGGCACTGATCGGCTACCGGATGCTGCTCGGCGAAAGGCCGAGCGCGCAGGAAGGCGTGCTCGCCGTCGCCAAGATCGGCATCGTGCTGGCGTTCGCAACCAGCTGGCCGGCTTACCGCACCACGGTGTTCGACGTGGTGATGCGCGCACCGGCCGAGTTGGCGGCGGAGATCGGCCGGCCTGCGGGCCTCCCGGGGGCGAGCGGTGGGCTGGCGGGCCGCATGGACGCCACCGACCGCGCCTTCCGCATCCTGGCGATCAGGGGGGTGGGTGTGCCAACCCGCGCGCAGGTCGAGACGGCGCAAGGTGTGGCCCCGCCGCTCTTTGCCAATTTCGACAGCTTTGCACTTGGCGCGTCGCGCGTCGTCTTCCTGGTCGGCAGCCTCGGCGCCTTCGCCCTCGTCCGGCTGACGGCGGGGTTGCTGCTGGCGCTAGGACCGCTGTTCATCGCCTTCTTGCTGTTCGCCCTCACGCGCGGGTTGGCGGAGGGATGGCTGCGCGGTCTGGTGGCGGCGACGCTTGGCAGCGCCGCCATCGCGGTGATCCTGGGGGTTGAACTGGCGCTGCTCGAACCTTGGCTGTCCCACTTGGCGGCGCAGCGGGCAAGCAACATCGCGATCCCCGGCATTCCAGTCGCGATGCTGGCGACCGCGAGCATCTTTGCGATTGCCATGGCCGGCGTATTGGCAGTGATCGGTCGTATTGCCTTCAGCCTTCGCCTGCCGGAGGGGATCGCCGTGCGCAGTGTCGATGCAGCGAGGCCGGGGGAAGCTCTGCGTGCACCGGGTATCGCTGCATCTGGGGCTTTCACTGCAGCCGCTCCCGCCGAAGCACGATCCCGCGCCGTTGCCATCGCCGACAGCATCGCCGCCGCGCAGCGCCGCGAAGAGCAGGCCGCCGCCATGCCGTCGCGCGCGCAGGCTGTCGGCGGCAGCGTCGTGCGCCAGGCGGCGGATGCGTCGTCCCAGGGCGGCGTGCCGCTCGGCCAGAGCTTCCGCCCGCGCAACAGCCGGCGCGTGTCCGGCAGCGCCGAGAACCGGGATCGCAGAGCATGACCGTCAGCAAAGGAACAAGGGGCATGGTCAAGATCGCCCGCCTTGCCGCTTGGAGTGCGCTGCTCTTTGCCGCTACCCCTGCATCCGCTGGATCGGTCAGTGGCTTGGTCGACAAACTATGGGTCCGATCTAGCGATGGGCTGCATTATGTGACGATCAAAGGTGCAGTTGGCGGTAGCCCGGCCTGCGCAACCCATCCATACTTCATGATCCGCGATGAGAAGAGCGATGCCGGCAAGTCGCAATTCGCGATGCTGATGTCCGCCTATCTCAGTGCCAAGCCGGTCACGATCGTCGGTACGGACACTTGTACGCGCTGGGGAGACGGTGAGGATATCTTGCTGGTGACCTATGGCAATTGATGCGGCACCGCGAGCCAGAATTCGAAACGGACAGAGATGAAGCCTAAAGCCAAGTCGGACGAGACGCGCTATTTCGCAGAAGGCGCCAGCTGGGCACAGGACCGGCGCGAGGCGCTTGCCGCATCGCGCCGGGTCGCCTGGATCGTCGCCGGCATTACCGCGACGATCGCGGTGTGCGAGGCGCTTGCGCTGGTCATGCTGTTGCCGCTGAAGACGGTGGTGCCGTACACGCTGCTCGTTGACCGCCAGACCGGCTTCGTCCAGGCACTCAAACCCCTGGATGCGCAGCTCGTCTCCGCCGACCACGCGCTGACCCAATCCTTCCTGGTCCAATATGTCATCGCGCATGAAGGATTCGACCGCGACACGCTGCAGGCCGATTATCGAAAAGTGGGGCTGTGGTCGACCGGCCAAGCCCGTGCCAGTTACATCGCCGCGATGCAGGCCTCCAACCCGGCCAGCCCGCTCGCCCGCTTGCCGGCGTCCGCCATCGTGGATGTCGATGTGAAGAGCGTAACCCCATTGGCCAAGGACACGGCCATGGTGCGCTACGACACCCGGCGTCGCGACGCGGGCGGTCAGGCGCAGCCGGCTCGGTCCTGGGTAGCGGCGATCCGCTACGGCTATTCGGGCGAACCGCTCAGCATGGCCGACCGCTTCGTCAATCCGCTTGGCTTCCAAGTCCGTCGCTTCCGCCGCAGTGAAGAGGTGTTGCCGACGCCGACGCCTCCGGAAGTTAGTCCGGCCCCCCCGCTCACTGTGTCGGGGCCGCGGCCGTGACCCTATGGCGGTCTGCCGCGATACTGGCGCTGGTGCTGAACGCGACCGACGCGGCCGCGCAGATGCCCTGGGGCGGTTTCAACGACGCGCATATCCAGGCGATCGAATATCGCAGCGGCCAGGTGGTGCGCGTCCGCGCCGCGCCCGGCTATCAGGTGACGATCGAGCTGGCTCCGGATGAGCGGGTCGAAAGCGTCGCATTGGGCGATGGCAGCGCCTTCCAGGTCACCGCCAACAAGGCTGGCAACCTCTTGTTCGTGAAGCCCCTGCAAGCCGATATCGCCACCAACCTGACGGTGATCACCGATGTACGCACCTATAATTTCGAGCTGACGGGGGTGGCCGAGGCAAGCGGCGATCTGCCCTACACGATCCGCTTTACCTATCCGGCGGTGACGATGCTGGGACCCCAAGGGCTGCCGGGCGGCCTGCACGCCGGCAAGATGATCGGTGAGTACAAGCTGGCCGGTGATCGGACCTTGCGCCCCGCTGCGATCAGCGACGATGGTGTGCGCACTTATATCGACTGGCCCGCCGACGGGCCGCTCCCTGCTGTCTACCTGCGCGAGCGGGACGGGCGGGAGACGCTGACCAATGGCCATATGCGCGGCAAGTTCTTCGTGATCGACGGAGTTTCGCCGCATTTGGTGTTCCGCATCGATCGCCACCGCGCCCGCGCTGACCGTCTGCCCCCCGCGGCAAAGGAATGACCATGGCGAGTGACCAGGAAAACCGCGCCACAGCGGGGCAGGATCCCCGCATCGACGAGCGCGATGTACGGCCCGTGGTGGATCGCCCACGCAGTGGCCTGTCGGGGCCGGCGATCGGCGCACTCGCCGTCGTGGCCGGGCTGGGGTTGTTCGGCGTGCTCGAGGCGCGGCGCCAGACCGTAACCGCACCGGCGGTCGGGGGAACCGTGGACGACCAGATCGGCAGCATTGCGCCGCCACCCCTCTATGTGCCTCCAGCACCTGCAGCGCCGGTCGCGACATTCCCGGCTCCGTTCACTGCCACGACGCCAACACGGACCGTGGATCGTCTGCCACCAGCGACTTCTGTCCCATCCACGATCGCGTCGCGTCAATCGTCCGAGACACCATCCGCGCCGGTATCCAGCGGATACACGCCCCCCGGGCCATCCTTCGCCAACACCCCGGCACCAGTCCGAGCAGCCCCCCGCTCGGTCAGTGGTCAGGCCCTGATCGTCGATAGTTCGACCGAGGCCAGCTCCGCTGCTCCGGAAAGCAAAGGGGATACCGAGAAGGCAGGCGACCCGAAACAGGCCCGGCTTTCCACGACCCGCGCCCGCGCGGCGATGCTCGCCAATCGTTCAACTACCGTGCCGCAGGGCACGCTGATCCCGGCGGTGCTGGAGACCGCGTTCGATTCCACCAGCCCTGGCTTTGCCCGCGCGTTGGTGCAGCGCGACATCTATGGTTTCGATGGCACCCAGGTGCTGATCCCGCGTGGCAGCCGGCTGATCGGCGAATATGGTGCCGACACCGAGCGGGGCCAGGCGCGCGCCGTGATCCTCTGGGCGCGGTTGATCCGGCCCGACGGGGTGACGATCGCGATCGGGTCGCCGGCTGCCGACACGCTCGGCCGGGGCGGGGTCAAGGCGGACGTCAATTCGCATTTTCTGGAACGGTTCAGCGGCGCGATCCTGCAATCCGCACTCGATGTCGGCGTCAACCTAGCGGCGCGGAACAGCCGCTCGCCGGTGATCGTCGCGCTGCCCTCGACCGGCAGCGCCGTGACCTCGGCGGCAACTGCGCGAACGGCGGACGTGACGCCGACACTGCGCGTGCCCGCAGGGCGAAGCGTCAGCGTCTTCGTCGCGCGTGATCTGGACTTCACCGCAGCCGGATCGACGCGGTAATGCAGAGCGGGCCGGCTGACAGCAACACAATGGGCGGCTGGCGCTATCTCGGTCATCAGCTGACCGCCCTTGGACCGTTGCTGGCTCGGGTTGATGTCACTGATATCTATATCAACCGGCCCGGCGAAATCTGGGTGGAGACGTTAGGGGGCGGGATCGAGCGGCATGAGGTGCCGGCGCTCGACGCAACGCTTCTGGAACAGCTCATTCGCCAGATCGCAGCCTGGTCGCACCAGGGCATCAACCGCGAACACCCACTCTTGTCGGCCGTTTTGCCTGATGGCTCGCGCGTCCAGGCGATCGCTCCACCGGCGACACGAGGGCCACTGGCACTGGCGATCCGCAAGCATGTGCAAAGTGCTATGTCGCTCGATGATTATGTCGCGGGCGGTGCCTTCGATGATGTCCGTACCCAGCCAATCGGCCGGCCGGCGGAAGCCACGATCCGTGCGTACCTCGCGGAGGGCAACCATGCGGGTGCCCTGCGTGCGGCGGTGCGTGCCCGGCGTAACATCCTGGTCTCAGGCGGTACTTCAACCGGAAAGACCACCTTCCTCAATGCCCTCATCGCCGAGATACCAGCCGAAGAGCGACTGATCACTATCGAGGACACACCCGAGTTGCGTATAGGCCACGCCAATGCGGTCGGCCTGCTGGCGACCCGTGGTGCCTTGGGTGAGGCGCAGGTCAGTGCCGACGATCTCGTTTCCGCTTCGCTGCGGATGCGACCCGACCGGATCATCCTGGGCGAGCTGCGCGGACCTGAGGCCTATGCGTTTCTGCGCGCGATCAACACCGGCCATCCAGGCTCCATGGCAACCGTTCATGCCGACAGCGCGGAAGGGGCGGTCGAGCAGATCGCATTGCTGATCCTCCAAGGCGGGTCGCGCCTGGGCCGCCAGGATGTGCTCGACTATGTGCGCGGCTCGATCGGGATGTTCGTCCAGCTCGCCCGCGTCGGCGGGCGACGGCACGTGACCGAACTGGTCTGCCCGTGATTGATCCCGGCCTTCCGCTCACCGAGCCCGATGGTGGCCAAGCGCTGGTCGGGGCTGCGACCTGGTGGCAAACGCTGGCCACAGGGACGGTAGCTACGGTGATCGCGACGATCGCGGTTGCGGTTATTGGGATGCTGATGCTTCAGGGGCGGCTGCCGCTGCGCCGCGGGGTGACAGTGGTTCTGGGCTGCTTTCTGCTGTTTGGCGCACGCACGATTTCCGATGGTTTGCTGAATGTCAGTCGCAGGGCGACCGGCGAAATGGTCACTGTGCAGGTACCAATCCCACCGGCACCAGTCGCCACCGCGCCGCCCCAGCCCTCAGTCTATGATCCTTATGCCGGAGCTGCCGTGCCGGTGCGATAGCGTGAGCGTCTAGTCCATGGGGGCATGGAAGTGGTATTTGATAAGCTTGTTGTGTTGAACAAAGGGGAAGATGAATGTCTGAAAATCAGCGCCTACGCGGGTCACACAAATTCTGGGAACTAGGTTTGTGCGTGGCCATCGCGGGTATGATCCTGCCTAACGCAGCTACCGCTTCATCCGCTGAAGGCTTGATCAAGCGCTTTGGCTACTCGGGTTCACGAGTATTTGTCTGGATCGATACGACGCGCAATGGTGCATCCTGCAACACGCCTGGTGCAGGCGATCGGTACGAGCTTGACCAAGGGAGTGCTGGGCAAAGCCAGATGGCAATCCTTTTAACCGCCTACTCCTCCAAGCAACGGGTGTTCGTGTCAGGGACCAACGCCTGCCCTTCGGATACCGAGACGATCGGATATGCCGAAACGCGGCCATAAACCTCGCGCGTACTGACCCACGGCGTATAGGCGCTGGCCAACCGCTGCCTTGCGCACGCCAACCTGACCAGAGCTGATCATCACGCGCGACCGCTATGCTTTAACAAGGATCGAAAACATGCCGGGAAAGACCACTGTCGCCTTCTTTGCGTCGTTGATCGCTTTGGTTTCAACGCCGGCCATGGCGTGGGACGGTGTGACCACGGGTAAAATTGGTGGCGTAGACGTAGTCACAGACGGACAGAATTACGGATACCGCATTTACATGGACGGAAAGCCTATGTGCGGAACCAGCGAAGCTTGGGCATATGTCAATCGAAGTGACAATAACTATGACGCCATGGTCTCGCTTCTAACTGCATCGTACCTGAATGGTAAAATGGTTACTGTTTATACCAACAAAAATGGCCCCTACTGTGCGATTGGTTACGCTCTGTTTCGGTGAATTCCCAACTAGGCTAATTGATTAATTTCTTTAATTGAGTAGCAAGGGGGCGCAATGCAGAGAAAAATCCTAGCTGCTGCAAGCATGTTTGTGGTGTTGATGTCCTCACCCGTCAACGCCGACGTGTATTGTGGCGGTGACGCACCTCCTGTGAAGGTCCTGACGTACGGGGACGGCCGGGTGCTGATCTTAACCGGCTGGCGCGGTGATTTTTTCCAGGTCTGCAACTTGAATGAGAGTTGGAAAGGCGTTCAGCCCACCACCTGCTTCGCGTGGATGTCGAAACTGGCAAGCGCCATCAACGCCAACAAGCGCATCGGCATTTGGTACGGTGGCCTAGAGGGAAGCGGTGCCTGCAAGACTTTGCCAACCTATGGGGCTGCACCCGCGCCGGTCTATATCGATTTAGCGTCCTGAGGAGGCATTTCCCATTTCTCATTTGCGGGCGAGAAACGGGTAGCATCTGACACTGTCTGGCAAAATAACTAAAAGGGGAAAACCATGTACCGTAAACTTATCGGAATGGCGCTGCTTGCCCAACTCGCTTTCGCGTACCCAGCGTGGGCCGGCGTAGCACGTGGAACGATCTATCAGCTAGAGGGGCATGTTAATCCCGCCTGTCGCGTTTTGATCATCAAGCGTGAGACGGACAGTGCATTAGCCTATTTCCGTATCCCGGACACGGGGACTGATAACAGCATATTAGCCGTTGCTATGATGGCCTTTTCGCAAAAGCGCAAGGTAACGCTTGTTTACTCTGACGGCGGCACCACTGGATGCGGTACTGAGCCAAGAATTGATTTTCTCAGAGTGACAGATGGTGAATAAACAATGGATCTTTTGTATAAGTTGGACACGAAGCAGCATGTTGGACAAACATTTGAACAATTGACGCAATGTAAAACGGGGTATATATAATTGCCAACGTCATACGTGGCTTTTTAGCAGCATCATTGATATTTTTTATATGCCAGTTCAAGCGTCTAGTTTTACTACCGCTGCTGTGCCTAACGAAGTGTATGTAGAGGGTAACCGCGTATTTGTAACGGGAGATTTCATTAATCCTGATGGTTGCGCAATTTCAAGCGCTGCAGTGATGACACCGAATAGTACCGATGAACTCAATCGGATGCTAAGTGTGGCCATGACCTCGCTAGCCTCTGGAAAGCGTATGGTCATGTTTTTCAACGGCTGCGCGGGTGTGCCTTGGGCTACATCCGCGCCACAAGCCCTCTAAGTTAGACTGATTAAATAAAGCGCTTGAGAGATAGATTATCCGCGATAAAAGTGGAGCATAAACATAACGGGCGGGAGGAACATAATGACCAAGCGTGCTATATGTTGCCAAAAATCCTCTAAGCGAACTTTTCAGAAAATTACATCTATAATGGCACTAGCTCTACTCGCGACTGCCGCAAATAATGTTAAAGCAAGTGTTGTAACGAGCTCTTATATAACGGGCGACATAAAAGATATAACCTCCGTACGTGGCGCGTTGATGGTTAGGATCGATGACGACCGGGTGCCAACAATATGCGCACCATCTGGGACACCGTGGATGAGGATCGATCAGGCAGACGCGGCCATGGTCAGCGTTGTTCTTAGTTACTGGATGCAGGGAAAACGACGTTTTACCCTGTACACAGACGGATGGACATCTGGCTATTGTCCCATACAACAAGCTGATCCAGAAAATTAAAATCTTGACATAATGCTTTTAATAGTTGGATTATTTCGATTTTCTGAAATGGGGGGTAAACATGACCATGACTTTTGTCAATCGTAGCTTCGCTGCTTACCTACTTGCTAGTAGCTGCATGATACCACTAAGTGTACGGGCACAGATTGGATCGGGGCCAAGTCCAATCAGCTCAGTACCAGCGACCTTTCAAAGCGTTGACTCGCAAGGTGTAGATCTGGCCTCGGGAAATCTATATTTGGATGTTCCGCTGTTAAGCATCGGCAATAGTGACGATACACTGGCGTGGAGCTACAAAGTTAGAGGTAACATTACTACCGACAATGTAGTTCCTACGCTTTCAGACAATATTGCTTCCGTGGATGCAAGCTCGGACTATGGATCGGGCCCAGCATACATTAATATAAGAGGCAGCACCATAGCTTTTACATTTGATCGCTATGTCAATGGTGCAAACAGTAGCGGCGGGGTGATTCTAAAAGCAAAATATAAAAAATTTGGTCAAGTGGTCAGGTATACCACGCCAACCGTAACTAAAACATTTAGAACGAAGTCAGGAAGTTCATCATTCACATCCAATACTAAGTACGAATACACTGATCATGAGGGTATCAAATATACATTTATATATTTTGGTAGTATGCCAAACGGCAATTTAGTGGATAACATAAGGTACCCAAATGGCAATGTCGAAAAGTATTATTACGACTACTTAAATGGCGATAACTTTGGTCACGATATAAAAAACATCGTCATTTCCGTTGAGAATAGTTATGGAATGCAATTACATAACCTTTCACCTCATGCCTATGTAAAGCGAACAGGGTATCAGGATTCCACTGTTTCGTCAGTCGCAGTGAACAAGGCCTATAGCTATTGCGATCCGCAAGTATATACTTGCAATATTTCGTCTGAATGGCCAAAAATAACTATTTATGATAGGTACACTTCTAATAATTCGCCCACGTCAATGAACGACTATTCCACCCAACTGATTGATGTATCGGATACGCTAGGCAAAAAATATACTTTTAACTATACCGGTCTTGGCGCAACCCAGCATGTCATATCGTACTCGACGCCAGCTCCCGTGGGCATATCAACAAAAAGAGTCGAATACAATACTAATCAGAATGGCGTCTATTCGACGGTAGCATCAATTCACTACTCAGATCCGAGTTCTGGTAACGATCGTGTCCATAGTTATAGCTATCTGGTATCAAGCGGGAATGTAACCACGACTGTAATAGACCCATTAGAGAGGAGCAACATAACAGCGTTAAACCTCTCAAGCGGTGTGCCATCTACAATCACAGATAAGCTTGGGCGTGTTCTTACATATTCGTATGACGGTGATGGCAATGTAAGCACCATCTTTAGTCAAGATGGTAGCACTACTCGCTATTCATATGACAATCGTGGCAATCCATTATCGATAACAAAATCGCCTAAAACTGGCTCCGACTTGCAAAGTATTACGTTATACAATGGGTTTGATACTGATTGTAGTAATCCAGTTAAATGTAACAAGCCAAACTGGTCAAAAGACGCAACTGGGAACGAAACGGATTACACCTACACAGCGGATGGTTTTCTAGAGTCAGTCACCGCCCCGGCTGCGGTTCCGGGCGGGGTGAGGCCGCAGGTCCGTTATACCTACATAACGCTGCAAGCTTATCTGATGAATGCGTCTGGTACGGTGTCAGCCTCGGGGCAGCCGATCACGCTTCTTTCTCAAATCTCGCGTTGCCGAACACAGGCGGGGGCGGCCTTGAGCGGATCTCCAGGACAAGGGCCCTTCACGCTTGTAGGTGCCGCTACCTGTGCGGGCTCCAGCGACGAGACAATTGAGTCTATCGACTATGGTCCGCAACAGGTCGGAACGCCGAACAATCTTTGGCCGGTCGGACGGACGATACGATCAGGTGATGGATCAATCGCTTCTGTCGTTATCTACTCCTACGACAAAGTCGGCAATATGGTGTCAGAAGATGGCCCCCAGCCCGGAACAGCAGATAGAATCGTTTATACTTTCGATCGCGGCAGGCAACTTACTGGCATGATCGGGCCCGATCCCGATGGTGGTGAAGCTCGCAAGAACGGAGCATTACGATACCTCTACGGCGATGATGGTCAGGTGCTTCAGACGCTGATCGGCACGGTCAACAGCTCCACGGACACAAGCTGGTCTAGCTTTACCGCAGCGCAGCAATTCCAAAACGATTACGATGCGCTTGGTCGCAAGACAACAAGCCGGCTGGTTGGTGGCGGCGCTGTGCTTGGCGTTACCCAGTACAGCTATGATGCCGTCAACAGGCTGGATTGCGTGGCTGTTCGAATGAACGCGGCTCAGTGGAACGCACTACCAACATCAGCTTGCTCCCGGCAGCTTGAGGGTGACGCTGGACCTGATCGGATCACCAAGTACAGTTATGACCGGGCAGACCGGCAGACAAAGGTTACGGCTGGCTATGGCTCCGACGTGCAGGCCGATAGCGTCGTGAAAAGCTTCACCGATGATGGCCAGATTGCTGATGTGCGCGACGCATTAGGCAATCTTACGAGCTACAGCTATGACGGATTTAACCGGCTGGCGAGTGCAACCTTTGCCAATGGGCAAATCGAAAAATTATCATATGATCAAAATGATAATGTCGTCACGCGCCTGCTGCGTGACGGCACATCCGTAGCATTCGAGCACGATCGCCTAGGCCGGATAATGAGCAAGACCCTGCCAAACGGGGAGGGAAAAACCAGCTACGATTACGACTTGCTAGGGCACCCCCTGTCGGTAACGGGAACGACGGCACTTACTTATGAATGGGATGCACTCGGCCGTATGACGCGTGCTGCACAACCGTTTGGCACAGTTGCTTTTCAGTACGATAATTCCGGAAATCGAACTCAGATGTCGTGGGCCGATGGCTTCTACGTCGACTATACCTACGATGATGCCGGCAACATGCTTTCGATCAAAGAAAAGGGCGGCGCGGCTGTCGCAACGTTTGGCTACGATGATTTTGGACGTCGAACAAGCATCCTTCGTGGTAATGGCGTCCGCACGACCTATCGATATGATGCTGCCTCTAACCTAGCTGAACTGACGACTGATTTAGCTGGATCAGCTGATGACCAGAATAAAACGTTTTTTTACAATGCCTTAGGTCAAATAACGAGCCAAAGCACAGTGCACGGCAAGGATGCATTTCACGCTTATGTGAATGTTGACAGGCACTACACCGTCAACGCGCTTAATCAGTATACCGGGGCAGGAGGCCTGACTTTCGACTATGACGGCCGTGGCAATCTCTCCCGATCAGGCTCATCAATCTACACATATTCAGCAGAAAACCTCCTGAGTAATGTGGGCGGAAACTATGGCCTGCAATATGACGGCGCCGGTCGTTTAATCCAGTATGATGGTGGCGGAAGCGACGGTAACCGATTTGTTTATGACGGAGGCCAGATTGCTGCGGAGGTCAGCCGGACATCTGGAGCTCTGCTACGTCGGTACGTCTTCGGACCTAGTGACGACGAACCGCTAGTGGAGTATGATGCTTCAGGAGCAAAAACCTATCTCGTCGCTGACGAGCGAGGCTCAATAACTGCAAGGACCGATGCCAGCGGCGTTGCTACTGCGACTAACGGCTACGACGAATTTGGCATCCCGAACGCCACAAATGAAGGCCGATTTCAGTATACGGGACAGGTATGGCTGCCTGAATATGGATTTTCCTATTACAAGGCTCGCATCTACTCTCCTTCGTTGGGCCGATTTCTGCAACCCGATCCGCTAGGCTATGCGGCCGGGCTCAATTGGTATGCCTATGGAGAAAACGACCCAATTAACAATCGCGATCCGAGTGGAATGATTCCATTCCTTCTGCTTCCGCCAAGCGCTATTTACGCGGCGCAGACCTTGACAAACTCTGCGTATTTTCAAAGCTTTGCCTTTGATGATATCGTAGTAACAGCATTTCGCAATCGCGGTTTTTCAGGTATGGGGTCATTCAACTTCAACCAATATCCTGTCGAGCCGCTTTACTATGGCTATGCCGACGGTAGCACGCAGGATAGCCAAGCCAAGTCAGTCGACACTACAGATACCTGTGGCAGGCCTATCACTCAGACTGGGCCTACGGTAAAAGCCGATCCTACGAAGAAGCTCGCCTTCATCGCCCATCTGCACGAGGGCAATCCAATCAGAAGCGCAATTGAGAGCAATCGCGCGCATTTCCCTTATCCCGGCCCAGGGGATGGCATCACCCCCGCACTGAGGCAAATTCCGAACTACACCATCAGCAAGATTGGTGTCACGGTTGTGCGGCCAGGCCTGATACCTGGCTCGATTGTCGTCGACCGGCTTACGCCTAAGGGATATGATGCTGAATCAATGCCCCGTGAAGCTTATCGAGCCTTAGCCGGGAATGCCTTGAACGCCTACAATGCTCGTCGCAATCCTACCGCAGCAAAGGTGAACCCATGCCGCTAATTAGCTCTGCTTTTTTGCCGATTCTGACAATTGCGGTGGCCACTTCCACACCCAATACTCTTTCTCCTCAAATGAAGACGGCTGTAGTTGGTTACCTTGATGTGGCGGGTACTACAGTCACTCTATATCGTACTCGAGCCGCGTTGAAGGCCAAGGATAGCAGCATGTGCATAGATGCCACGATGTACCCTTTGAAAAGCGTTGACCGTGCGGTAGCGCGTCGCGGGCACAAGGTAACCGCTATCGGCTACGTGGTGTCAAAGGCTTATTATTCTACGCAGCAGGGGGATGATATTGCTCAAGGTGTAGCACCAATTCAAGGATACTGCCGTAGCTCTGACGTTATGACGATCATAACAATTCGAGGTTGATACTTATACAAATGTCTATAAATCGACTAATGGAAATATAATCTTTGTGAGCAATATGCTATAAAAAGATATATCAGATACTATTGTCGGTATAAAAAAGGGGATAGAATATGAATATCAAGGCAAAATGCACTTGTATTAGCATGGCCATTATTTTGGTGTGTGCAGTGACTTCGCAAGCGCAAGCTCAAATTTGTGAAATCAACTTAAATGTAAGATTGGGATTGTCTAAAGACGGAAGCCTTCAGATAGATATGAAGGATGCGGGCATAATAAATGTGTGCTCCCTAAGTGTAACGTCCCAAGGAACTCCCAAAGAAGCGTGCGCAGGCTGGTATAGTGCGCTTATTACGTTGAAAATGGCTAAAGGACGCGCGCAATTTTACTTTAATCAAGGCGAGCCTGCAAATAATGGCGTTAGTCAATGCAATCAGCTAGGTAACTGGACTACTCGTGCTCCTTATTTCCTAGAAACCATTCAATAGAAAAAGTATAACTATGTTATATAGTCGAAAAATGCATGTAGGATGGTGTCAAACGTAGAGCCTATCTCATAAATATAATAACCATCTACAAGTTGACTGTCAGTTTAGGGCGGTCAAGCGACTAAAATATGCACATACGTCGTCAAAAGTCTTAAGTTTAGACGTAATTCGGTTCATCGTCAATCCAGCTTACCAAATTGGCGAAAGCAATCACGTGGTAGCAATAGTTTGCGCCAGCGAAAACGTGACGCCTAATTTACAAATTGTGTAAGTGACAAGTTTCGGTTTTGTGACCCGGGGTGTATACCAGGCCAAGCGAGTGACACTGGGGCAGTCATAGCGCCCCCGTGTCGTCGTTGCTCGGGCAGCAGCCTGAACATGGCGCACATGCTCATTTTTCCAACCAACCCACGCTATCGTCTGCGCCAAAATCACCCCAGTTCCGAGAACGAAGGTCAAAGGCGCTGACATACCGGCGTGGGCAATCTCGATGCTTAGACCGAGGGCCGTCAAACCCTGGAACGTCCTTAAAGCGGCGTTAGTCAGGTCACTGCGCGTTGTGAAGGCCTGAACCGGGGCGGGGGTGATCGTCTTCAGCAAAGCCATGTTTGTTCTCCTTGTCGATGTAGGAGAGACAGGGCCCCTACCGATGAGCTTTTGGGATGAGATTCCCAATCTGCAAAGCGAATAGCCTGAGTTGCTGGAAAAATTTGTGGGGAAGTGGAGAGAGCAAGGGAATTTTGGTTGACGCCTTGAGCCTCTCAGTGGAACATATGGGGAACGAGCAGAGTCTAGCCCTTATGCCCACCGCCCTTGATCACTCAGCGCCGACCAGCGCGCATCTGCGGACGATCGCCACACCCGGGACCGACTTCCGCATTATGCCTTTCGGCGTCGACGCGATCGACGGGCGGCTCGGGGCAGGGGGCCTTCGCGCTGGCGCGTTACACGAGGCGACGGCGCAGAGCGCCACGATGGTCGACGACGCAGCAACGACCCTTTTCCTCGCCAGCATCGCCGCGCGTGAAGCTGCTGCGGCAGGCGGACCGGTGTTGTGGGCGAGCTGTCGTGCCGACCTGTACGCGCCGGGGCTGGAGCAGATCGGCCTACCGGCCGCAGCCGTGATCCATGCCCAACCCCGAGATGACGCGGCCCTCCTGGCGGTGATCGAGGATGCGGTACGTGACGGCACACCATCTGCAATCGTCGCGGAGGCGAGCAAAGTCTCCATGGTGGCAACCCGCCGTCTGCAGCTGGTCGCGGCCGAGGCTGACATGCCCGTCCTTCTTTTGCGCCGTCGACGTGGTCTCAACGAGGATCCGCTTGCCGAACCATCTGCGGCCTGGACCCGCTGGAGGATCGGCACCGCGCCGTCTGAGCGGCTTGAGGTCGCGGGTGACCCAGACCCCTCGAGGAGATACGACCATGTGCACCTCCACCCATCGTCATTCGCTTCACTGCATCCTGCCGCCCTACATCCTGTCGCAGATCGCCGAGAATGGCTCGCCCGAGCTGCGGGCGATGGCGGTCCGCAGCCTGCTGGTCGATCCGACGATGCGGATCGTCCGCGCCAGCACTGCCGGGCCGGTCACGGGCGCAATCGCACGGCGTCGCGCCGCGGCGGGCAATATCCTGACGCCAAGCCCGCTCCGGACGATCCGTGATGCGGGCGGCGAACCCGAGGCACCGGGGGCGACCGTCGTGCGTCGCGAGGGCGACGCGCCCACCGGCGATGTCGCGGTCGATGAGGCCTATGATGGGCTCGGCGCGACGTTCGCGCTGTTCTGGGAAGCGTATCAGCGCAACTCGATCGACGATGCTGGCATGCCGCTCGACGCCACGGTCCACTACGACCAGGACTATGACAACGCCTTCTGGGACGGCACCCAGATGGTGTTCGGGGACGGCGACGGTGAGCTATTCAACCGCTTCACCATCTCGCTCGACGTGATCGGTCACGAGCTGACCCACGGCGTCACCGAGAAGGAGGCGGGCCTTGCCTATTTCAACCAATCTGGGGCCCTGAACGAGAGCATTTCCGACGTCTTCGGCAGCCTCGTGAAGCAGCACCTGTTGGGGCAGACTGCCGACCAGGCCGACTGGCTGATTGGCACCGAACTGCTGACCGCCAAGGTCAACGGCGTCGCCTTGCGCTCGATGAAGGCGCCGGGCACCGCCTATGACGATCCAGTGCTCGGAAAGGATCCGCAGCCGGGCCACATGGACGACTTCGTCCGCACCAATCAGGACAATGGCGGCGTCCATATCAACTCCGGCATCCCCAACCGAGCCTTCTATCTGGCCGCAACCGCGATCGGCGGAAAGGCATGGGACCAGGCCGGGCAAATCTGGTACAATGCGCTGCTGGACCCCAATACCAGGGCCAACACGGACTTCGCCGGCTTCGCCCGCGTCACCATCGACGTCGCGGCGCGTTTGTACGGCTCGGACAGTGCCGAGGCGACCGCCGTCACCGAGGCCTGGAGCGCAGTTGGAGTGATCTGATGCAAACGGGCAAGACCTGCGACGAGACGATGACGGGCGAGGCCCGCGTGCGGATCGAGGGTGGGCTTGCCCATTTTCCCGGATTGGCGAAGGAGCAGACGGTCTCGTTTGACGATCTCGCCACCCCGGAGCGTCAGGAGATCGCCACCCTTGCCGATCAGGCGGACTTCTTCAGCTGCACGCCCGCGAACGACAGTGCGAGGCCGGATGCGCGCACCTATACGGTGGGCCTGACGATCGCCGGCCGTAGCCGCGAGCTTCGCGTCGCCGAGCCGATCCGCGATCCTGCGCTGGCCAAGCTTGTCTCGGTTGTCCGCCGCCTGAGCAAACAGCACGCGGGCCAACGCTGAACGAGCCGGCGATCCACACGACTGGATCAGTCGATGTCGTGGATCGGTTGGATGAACCACTGCCAGAGCGTCGTCACGATAGAGACGAGCGCTACGATCCCGAAACACCAGGCGACCTCGTTGATACCCAGCCACAGCGCGATGCCGGTAGCCAACGCAAGACAGACGATCATGCTGAGGGACGCAGGCAGCGAAAAGGGGATCGCGTCCTTGCGGCGCTTCGCTCTCAGGCCAGCGCGGGTCCATAGGTCCAAGGGCAATGCAACGCGCGGGTCAGACGATCCATTCCACTTGCCGTCTAGTCGCGGATCCATTCACTACTCCTAGCGCCTATGCCTGAAATGCCATCGGCATACCGTAATTCTACGCCATTACCCAATCGATCTTAGCCGGCTTAGTCTTAGTAGTTAACGCTAGTTCGATAAGAAATGTTATGTTAAATTGTAAACCGGTTCTTGGATATCTGATGTGGTGCTTCGATAAGGCGGTTGAGCTGACCTACTTCAAGTCGAGGCATCGACGCTTCGTTCAGCCCTGTCGCATAA
>NZ_QLJH01000038.1 GCF_003951315.1 Sphingomonas sp. S-NIH.Pt15_0812 | reverse complement strand
GGGCGGCGGTGCGGGAGCGGGGGCCGGGGCGGCGGTGTCCGCACCTTCGCCCATGCCGCTCAGGATCAGCGCGGCGACCGCGTCGACCGCGGCCGCCGCCTGCGCGCCGGTGGCGGCGACGGTGACGGTCGAGCCATGGGTGATCCCGAGCGTCAGCACGCCGATCGGGCTGCGCACGCTGCTCGACCGGCCGTTCTTCTCCAGCAGCACCTCGGCGTCGAAGCCCCTGGCGCATTCGGCGATCCGCGCGGCGGGGCGGGCATGAATGCCATGGGCCAGCGGCACGACGATGTCGCGCGCCTGACGCTCGCCCTCGCTCGCGGCGGTCGTCACCTCCCCGCCCCGTGCCACCAGCGTCATCAGCGGCGCACCGACCGCGACCAGCCCCTCGGCCCGCTGTTCGATCGCGAAACGGTCGCCATTGGTGACCAGGATCGGGGTGATGACCGCGCGCGCCTCCCGCACCAGCAGGTCGAGGTCGAAGCGGATCAGCGCGTCGCCCGCCGCCACCCGGTCGCCGACCCGGACGACGGGGGTGAAGCCGCGCCCGGCCAGCGCCACCGTGTCCAGTCCGATATGGATCAGCAGTTCCGCCCCGCCGTCGCTGCGCAGCGTGATGGCATGGCCGGTCGGCTGCACCCCGATCACCTCCGCGGCGCAGGGCGCGTGCAGCGTGTCGCCGGTCGGATCGATGGCGATCCCGTCGCCCAGCATCCGCTCCGCGAACACCGCGTCCGCGACCTTGTCCAATGCACAAGCCCAGCCCTGCATCGGCACGGTCAGCACGGTGTTCGCCATGGCGGTTCCTTCATGGGGCGGGCCGGGGAAGGGGAGCGGCCCGGTAGAGGTCAGGTCAGGTCGGGTCGGTGTCGCCGCCGATGGTGGTGGCGACCGGCCGCAGGTCGGCGGACAGCTGCACCCAGTCGGCGCGCTGGCCCACGGCTAGGCGGCCGCGCTCGTGCGACAGGCCCAGAAAGGCGGCCGGGCTGGTCGCGGCCATCGCCATCGCGGTCTCGGGCGCCAGGCCCAGCCGATGGACGGCGTTGCGCACCGCACCGGTCATGTCGAGGTCGGAGCCGGCCAGCGTCCCGTCGACGCCAACGCAGCGGCCATCCGCGACCCGGATCGCCTGGCCCTGGAGCACGAAGTCCTTATCGACCGCGCCGACACAGGGCATCGCGTCGGTCACCAGCATGAACCGGTCGTGCGGCCGCGCGCGCAGCGCCACGCGCAGCGCCGCGTCGTCGACATGGAAGCCGTCGACGATGATCCCGCACCAGGCCGTCTGGTCGTCCAGCGCCGCGCCGACCACGCCGGGCTTGCGATGGACCAAAGGCGACATGGCGTTGAACAGATGCGTCACGCCGGTCGCGCCCGCCGCGAATGCGGCGGTGGCGGTGGCGTAATCCGCCTCGGTATGGCCCAGGCAGACGCGCACGCCCGCCGCCGCCAGCGCGCGGATGCTGTCCATCGGCACCTGTTCGGGCGCGAGCGTCACCATCACCACGCCGCGACGGGGGCGGGTCAGCAGTTCCAGCAGGTCGTCGTCCAGCAGGCGGAAGCGTCCGGCATCATGGATGCCCTTGCGCGCGGTGTTGATCACCGGCCCCTCGACATGGATGCCGACCACGCCGGGCACCCCGGCCGCGATCGCGGCATCGGTCGCGTCGAGCGCCACCGCGATCACATCGGCGGTGTCGCTGATCAGCGTCGGCATCATCGCGGTGGTGCCATAGGGGCGATGCGCGGCGGCGATCGCCGCGATCCCCGCGACGGTCGGCGTGTCGTTGAGCAGCACGCCGCCGCCGCCATTGACCTGCGTGTCGATGAAGCCGGGCGACAGCCAGCCGCCGTCGAGGTCGACCGCATCGGCGGTGGCGGTCGGCTCCATCGCGACGATGACGCCGCCCTCGACGGTGATCGTCGCCTGCGTCCACACGCCATCCGCCGTGACGACATGGCCGTTGGTGAAGCCGTGGCGGGTCATAGCGTCTGGGTTACCTTCTTGAGGTGGAGCGGCGTGTCCGGGTTCAGGCCGCGTTCGGCCGACAGGCGGTTGGCCATGCGATAGAAGCTCTGGATCATCAGGATCGGCTCGACCGCCGGATGCGCGGTCAGCGCCGGCACATGGCCGCCGCCGTCGAGCACCGCATCGGCCAGGCAGACCGTCGCGCCACGCCCGGCGAACTCGGCCGCTGCCGCCCGCACATCGTCGCCGGCGACATCGGAGGTGGCGAGCGCGATCAGCGGGAAATCCTTGCCGACGATCGCCATCGGGCCGTGCCGCACCTCGGCCGAGCTGAACGCCTCGGCATGGAG
The DNA here is from genome assembly GCF_003951315.1 of Sphingomonas sp. S-NIH.Pt15_0812. Taxonomy (GTDB): domain Bacteria; phylum Pseudomonadota; class Alphaproteobacteria; order Sphingomonadales; family Sphingomonadaceae; genus Sphingomonas. Next base: position 27,059 of record NZ_QLJH01000038.1, on the reverse strand, counting down.
CGCACAGGTCTCCTTGAGCTTCAGCGCCGCTTCCTGCGCGATGCCCAAGCCCAGGCCGCGACCGATCACGAACAGGTTGTTGGCGTCCTTCAGCGCCTGGACCACCGGCGTCCAGTCGAGCGCCCAGGCGCGCGCCAGATCGTCCGGCAGCGTCTCGATCGCCTGGGCCAGCTTGGCATCCTGCGTCCAGGCGGCGGCGATCGCGGCCAGGCCGGCGAGCGCGGCGATATAGGATTTGGTCGCCGCCACCGACGTCTCCGGCCCCGCCATCAGCGGCACCAGCGTGTCGGCCAGCCCGGCGAGCGGCGAGCCGGCATCGTTGACCAGGGCGACGACATGCGCGCCCGCCGCGCGCTGCGCCGTGACGGTGGCGAGCAGGTCGGGGCTGCGACCGCTCTGCGAGATGGCGATGCAGAGCGTCGCGCGGGCGGTGGCCGGGGCCTTGTAGACCGAGGCGACCGAGGGGGCGGCGGAGGCGACCGGCACGCCGGTCATCGTCTCGATCAGATATTTGCCATAGGTGGCGGCATGGTCGGACGAGCCGCGCGCGCAGGTGACGACAACCGCCGGCGGCGACTGGCGCAACCGCTCGCCCAGTTCGGCGATGACGCGGGCATTGGCGGAGAGCAGCCGGCGAACCGCGTCGCCCGCCTCGGCCGCCTCGCGGTGCATCAGGGTGGCTTCGACGGCGGGTGCCGCCTGAAGGTCGTTGTCGGTCACGCTGCCCATGTCCTCTTCCCCCGCTGACGCGAGCCGGCCCCGCGGCTCTCTGATGGCGTCTTCATTAGGTAATAAATTGGTATTATTCAAGCGCGGCATTGGCATGAAGGTCACGGACCAGTCCAGCCACCGTCTCGACATCGGTGCCGCCGATCCGCGGGCCGATGAAGCCGAAGCGGCGTTCCGGCGAATCGTCAGGAACCGCATGGGTTTGTCGGCACGAGGCATGGATTTCGCCGATGCCGGTGGCGAGCAGCACGGGTAGCGTCGCGCGATTGACGCCGCTTCCCGCCAGGATCGTGATCCGGCCATCGGCCTGTCGGTGCAGCCGCTCGAGCATCGCCGCGCCATCGACCGCGCGGGGCGCGCCGCCCGAGGTCAGTACCCGGTCGAATCCGAGCAGGATCGCATCCTCCAGCGCCGCCGGCAGGTCAGGGCACAGGTCGAAGGCGCGGTGGAGCGTCAGCGACAGCTGCGCCCCGCGCTCTGCGCCCAATACGCGCGCCTGGCCGACCCATTGCGCGAGCAATCCGACGTCGAGCCGCCGCTGCCGGTCGCTCGCCCCGATCACCACGCCGGCCAGACCCGCCTCGGCGGCGGTGCGGATATCCTCCGCGACCAGCATCGCCTCGACCCGCGAATAGACGAAATCGCCCTCGCGCGGGCGGGCAAGCAGATGAACGGGCAGGGGGGAGGCGGCCGCGACCCGGATCAGCGAGACGGGCGGGGTCAGCCCACCCACCGCCAGCGCGGCACACAGTTCGATCCGGTCCGCGCCGCCCGCCGCCGCGGCGGCGATGCCGCCGACATCCTCGACGCAGACCTCCAGCCTGCGCGGCATCACGCCCGGAACAGCGAGGGCGCGGGCAGCACCCGGGTCCGTCCCGCCGTGTCGGTGACCGCATAGGTGAAGCCCGGCAACAGGCAGAAGGCGCCGACCCGCCCCCGGGGATCGAGCGCGAGGAAGCCGACCTGCACGCCCTTGATCGCGTCGCCGCGCAGCGCCGCGATATGCTTCACCACCTCTTCGCATGCCGCCTGGGGCGACAGGCCGGCGCGCATCGACGCGACGACGCGGGCGCTGCCCGACACGCGCGTCACCTCCTCGCCCAGCCCGGTCGAGGTCGCGCCGCCGACGCCCGCCTCGACATAGAGCCCCGCACCGACCTGGGGCGAATCGCCGACCCGACCGCGCATCTTGAACGCCATGCCCGATGTGGTGCACGCCCCCGCCAGATGCCCGGCCGTGTCGCGCGCGAGCAGGCCGATCGTGTCATGGTCGAGCGCGCCGCCACGCGGCAGCCGCGTCGATCCGGCATTCTCGCTATTGGCGACCGGCCGGTACTTGGCGGTCTTCAGCCAGTCCCGCCATGCCGTCTCGGCGGCGGGGGTGAGCAGGTCGACCTTGGGGAAGCCCTGGTCGCGCGCGAAGCGGGTCGCGCCCTCGCCGACGATCAGCGTATGCGGCGTCTTCTCCATCACCCGCCGGGCGACCGAGATGGCGTGGACGGTATCCTCCAACGCCGCGACCGCGCCGACACCGCCACGGTCGTCCATGATGACCGCGTCCAGCGTGACATGGCCGTCGCGGTCGGGATAGCCGCCATAGCCGACCGAGTGGTTCTCCGGGTCCGCCTCCGGCACCATCGCGCCCGCCTCGACCGCGTCGAGCAGCGATCCGCCCGCCTTCATCCGGGCGAAGGCCGCGTCGTTGGCGGCCGCGCCGAAATCCCAGGTCGACACGATCAGGGCCGGGGCCGCCGTCTTCGCCTGCGCCCTGGCCGCCGTGGCGAAGGGCAATGCTCCGCCGATCACGCCAAGCGCCGCCATCACATCCCGTCTGCTCGTCATTGCCGGTCCTTCCGCCCCCTCGGTTCCGGCCATCATGCCATGGCAAAGGTCATGTGCAAGTCATGGTTCGGTATTGCGCCATTATGGACCTTGGACCCGGTCGGGTGGTGGCGTGGCTGCGCGCACGACGCCGTGGATCGCTCCGCTCCGCTCGCGACGACGATGCCGGTCGAGGTCATGTCCATCGGGCTCAAGGGCATTGCTTTGCTTGGCCCCAGGCTCCTGCGTTCGCAGGAGAACAGGCTTTTCCGGCCCGTGTCCGATTTCGCGAAGGTTCCGGCCTCGGCCAGCGTGACGGAGGGTGCGTGGCAATCCCCTCAGGGAAGCACGATCACCGCGCGATCCGTTCGCCGGCAATTGCCCTGATTCGGCCAGCCGGCCCTGCTGCGCCGCCCCCTGAACGGCAAAAAGGGGATGCGCCGGTCCATCGGCGCATCCCCCTTTCCGGCATCGCCGCGACGCGGGCGATGTGCGCCCGCGCCGATCGCACGTCACGCTTTGACGTGCGCCGAGATGTACTTGTTCATTTCGAACATGGTCACCTTGTCCTTGCCGAACACCTTCTTCAGGTTGTCGTCGGCCAGGATCTCGCGCTTGTTCTCGGGATTCTGCAGGTTGTTGGACTTGATATACTCCCACACCTTGCTGATCACTTCGCTGCGGGGCAGCTTGTCGTTGCCGACCACTGCGCCCAGTTCCGGCGACGGCTGGACCGGGGCGTGGATGCCGGTGCCGGCCTTGGTCTGCTTGGTGGCGGCCTTTGCGGCGCCGGCTTCCTGCTTGGCAGTGGCCATGTCTGTCCTTCCTGTGAATCGTCATGCCCCCGGCTACGAGGGACTCACGCCTTCTTGAGCGCTGACGCCTTGTGCGCCGCCTTTCCGCCGTTGTCACTCTCTACGAGATATTGCGGATCATCCTTCGACGCGCGGACCTTATGGCCCTTGATGCTGGTGTCGCTGGTGAGCGTCTTCTCGACCTCGCCATGCGCGGTGCCGCCATGCGAATTCCAGCTCACCTTGTCGCCCTTCTTCAGATCGGCCATCGCATCCTCCTTAACTTGTGGCACCAAGCGCCCGACATGCGGGTTGGTTGCAGGAGATGACGATGTGTGACGGCGGAACCCCGGCGGATGGCGACCTGGTCGCGGCGGATGGCAAGATCGCCGTGCCCCCCCATGTCGCGGCCGCGATCCGCACCCTGATCGAATGGGCGGGCGACGATCCGACGCGCGAGGGGCTGGTCGACACCCCCCGCCGCGTGGCGCGGGCGTGGAAGGAATATTGCGCCGGCTATGGCGAGGACCCCGCCGTCCATCTCGGCCGCGTGTTCGAGGAAGTGGGCGGCTATGACGAGATCGTGCTGCTGAAGGACATCCCCTTCCAGTCGCATTGCGAGCATCATATGGCCCCGATCATCGGCAAGGCGCATATCGCCTATCTGCCGCGCGACCATGTGGTCGGCATCTCCAAGCTGGCCCGCGTGCTGCACGGCTATGCCCGGCGGCTCCAGGTGCAGGAACGGCTGACCGCCGAGGTCGCCGACTGCATCTGGACCGGGTTGAAGCCGCTGGGCGTCGCAGTGGTGATCGAGGCCAGCCATGCCTGCATGACCGCGCGCGGCGTCCGCACCCCCGGCGTGGCGATGACGACCAGCCGGATGATGGGCGTGTTCCGAGACGACGATCGCAGCCGCAAGGAGGTGCTGGCGCTGATGGGGCTGGGCGGATGATCGTTCTGGTCACGGGCGGGGCCCGGCGGATCGGCGCGGCGATCGCGCGCGGCGTGGCCGGCGCGGGGCACCGGGTGGTGATCCATTACCACCGGTCGCGCGACGAGGCGGAGGCGCTGGCCCGCGCGCTCGACGGCTGGACGGTGCAGGGCGACCTGGCCGACACCGCGTCGCTGCCGGCGCTGTTCGCGCGGGCGCGCGACGTGGCGGGCGCGCCGATCGGGGCGTTGGTCAACAGCGCGTCGATGTTCGAATATGACTCGCCCGCTACGGTCGATCCGGTGCTGGCGGCCAGGCTCCATGCGGTGAACTGCACCGCGCCGACCATATTGGCGAGCGCGCTGGCGGCGCAGTCCGATCTGGCCGATGGGGCGGTGGTCAACCTGCTCGACCAGAAGCTGGCCAATCCCAATCCCGATTTCTTCTCCTACACCCTGTCCAAGGCGGCGCTGGCGGCGGCGGGCGAGCTGATGGCCCAGGCCTTCGCGCCGCGCCTGCGGGTCAATGCGGTCGCACCCGGCCTCACCCTGCCCAGCGGCGACCAGAGCGAGGAGGAATTCCATCGGGTCGCGACGCAGAACCTGCTCCGGCGGCCGGTCGGCGCCGGCGCGGTGGCGGAGGCGGTGGTCTATCTGCTCGGCGCGCGCAGCGTGACGGGGCAGACGTTGTACGTCGATTCGGGCCAGCGTTTCCTGCGATCGGACCGCGACGTCATGTTCGAGGGGCGTGCCGATGGCTGACTATGCCATTCTGATCGACGATTTCGACGTGGCGATCCGGCTGGGCATCCACCCGCATGAGGCGGCACCCCAGCGGGTGCGGCTGTCGATCCGGCTCGACCTCCGCTATCCGGCCGCGCCGATGGCCGACCGGATCGACGAGGTGTTCGACTATGACCAGGTCCGCGCCGCAGTGCTGGCGCTGGCGGCGGGGCCGGGCTTCGCCTTGCAGGAAAGCCTGTGCGATTCGATCGCTGCCATCTGCCTGGCCGATGCGCGGGTGCAGTCGGTCCGGGTGCGGTCGATGAAGCTCGACATCTATCCGGATGCCACCGTCGGTTGCGAGGTGGTGCGCGGCCGGTAAGGCCCATCCCTCCCCGGGCGGGGGAGGGATGATCCGGGTCACCCCCGATTGGCGGCGCTGAGGACGGCGCGCACGCTGGCGGTGGCGATGTCGGTGTCGAGCCCGACGCCGAACACCGTGCGCCCGTCGGCCAGCCGGCATTCGACATAGGCCGCCGCCTGCGCGTCGGCGCCGTGGCCGATCGCGTGTTCGGAATAATCCACCACCTCCAGCGCCGGACCGGTCGACCCGGCGAGCGCGTCGATCACGCCCGAGATCAGGCCGTTGCCACGGCCCGAGATCGACCGCTCCTCGCCATCCACCGCGACCCGGCCGACGAAGACGCGCTGCCCCGCCTGGCCCGTCTCCTCATAGTCGCGCAGCACGAACCGGTCGCCGGCGCGCGGCAGATAGGTCGCCTCGAACCGGCCCCAGATGTCGGCGGCGTTCAGTTCGCGGCTGGTCTCGTCCGCCAGCGCCTGGACGTGGCGGCTGAAATCGGCCTGGAGCCGCTTGGGCAGCTTCAGCCCCTTGTCCTGCTCGATGACCCAGGCGACGCCGCCCTTGCCGCTCTGCGAGTTGACGCGGATCACCGCCTCGTAGCTGCGGCCGAGATCGGCGGGGTCGATCGGCAGATAGGGCACCTCCCACAGGCCGTCGTTGCGCTGCGACTGCGCGGTGAACCCCTTCTTGATCGCGTCCTGATGGCTGCCGGAAAAGGCGGTGAAGACCAGGTCGCCGGCATAGGGGGTGCGCGGATGCACGGGCAGGTTGGTGCAATATTGGATGGTGTTCACCACCGAGTCGATGTCCGACAGGTCGAGCCGCGGATCGACCCCTTGCGTGTACATGTTGAGCGCGACGGTCACGAGATCGCAATTGCCGGTCCGCTCGCCATTGCCGAGCAGGCAGCCCTCGACCCGGTCCGCGCCCGCCATCAGCCCCAGCTCCGCCGCCGCGACGCCGGTGCCGCGATCGTTATGCGTGTGGAGCGAGATCACCACCGAATCGCGGTTGCGGATGTGGCGGCCGAACCATTCGATCTGGTCGGCATAGACATTGGGCGTCGCGCATTCGACGGTGGCGGGCAGGTTGAGGATGATCGGCCGCTCGGGCGTGGGGCACAGCACGTCCATCACCGCCTCGCAGACCTCGACCGAGAAATCGAGCTCGGCGGTGGAGAAGGTCTCGGGCGAATATTCGAACTGCCAGCGCGTGTCGGGCTGCTTCGCCGCCTCGTCGCGCAGCACCTTCGCGCCCTCGATCGCGATCCGCTTCACCTCGTCGCGGGTCATGCCGAACACGATCTTGCGCCAGGCGGGCGAGACGGCGTTGTAGAGATGGACGATCGCGGTGCGCGCGCCCTTCAGGCTGGCGAAGCTGGTCTCGATCAGGTCGCGGCGCGACTGGGTCAGCACCTGCACCGTCACATCGTCCGGAATCCGATCCTGCCGGACCAGGCCGGTGATGAAGTCGAATTCGGTCGCGCCGGCGCTGGGGAAGCCGACTTCGATCTCCTTCAGGCCGACCTTGCAGAGCAGCTCGAACAGCCGCGTCTTCTTCTCGGCATCCATCGGATCGATCAGCGCCTGATTGCCGTCGCGCAGGTCGGTCGACAGCCAGCGCGGCGCCTGGGTGATCGTCCTGGACGGCCAGCGGCGATCGGGCAGGGCGATGGTGGGGAAGGGGCGGTATTTGGTCGACGGATCGCGCAACATGGCTCTTCACTCTCGTCTTGGCGGGGCGGCGGGCAGACCGCCGGATCGGGGGAGGTCGGTCGATCGGGCCCTTAGGCGCGGCGCACGCCACGGGCGCACGAGCGGAATGACGCGCCTAAGGGCGCGTAAGTCGTGAGGAAAGGCGTGCGGTCCGCATCATCGCCGCCTTCCTAGGCGGTGCGGCGGCGACTTGTCCAGAAGGCACGGAAATCCTGATACAGGTTGGCGCGCATCCGCGGGCAGGCTCTAAGGGAGCAAGCCCTTGAAAGGGTGTCGATGCGTCAAATTCTCTATATCAGTTCGAAAACGCCGGGGCAGGAAATCAGCGTCGGCAACATCCTGATCCAGTCGCGCCGCAACAACGATGCGGCGGGCGTGACCGGCCTGCTCTATACCGACGGCACGCGCTTCCTCCAGGTGCTGGAGGGCGAGGCGGCGGCCGTCACCGCGACCTTCGATCGAATCCGGGCCGATGCCCGGCATCATGCGGTGGTGGTGTTGTCCGACACGGCGGTGACGGAGCGGAGCTTCGGTCGCTGGGCGATGGCGCACCGCCTGCCCACCGATCCAGCCGACGAGTTCGACGCGCGGGTGACGCGGATGCTGGCCGGTGCGTCGGACAGCGTGCGCGGCACCTTCCAGGGATTGATCGCGGTGCGACGCTGACGGGCTGATCCGATCAAGTCTATAGGAAGATTAGCCATTGCCTGTCGCGGTTTCACGGCGTTCATGATTGGCTAAGCCTGTCACCTGATCGAACCTTAATAGGATAGCCCTATCCCGGACCCATCATCGATCCAGAAAGGGGTACGGATAGTTGCGCCAGATCATCTATGTCAGCACGCTGCGCCAGGGGGTGGTTCCGGACACGGCGGCGATCGTCGCGACCTCGCGGCGGCGCAATGCCGAACATCGGCTGACCAGCATGTTGTTCTTCGACGGCAACCGCTTCCTCCAGGCCCTGGAGGGGGAAGCCGGGGCGGTCGAGGCGACCTTCGCCCGCATCGCCGCCGATCCGCGCCATCATGCGCTGATCCAATTGTCCAACCGGCGGATCGACCGCCGCGAGTTCGGGATGGAGGGCATGGCCTACCGCGCCCCGCTCCAGGCCGATCTGGCGGCGATGGCACGGATGGCGATCCTGGCGGCGCATGGCGGCCCGGCGGGGGAGGCGGGCTTCGCCAGCTTCGCGGCCCCCCTGATCCGCGCGGCCTGAACGGACGACGCCGCGCCGGGTGGTGATCCCGGCGCGGCGCCTGCCATGGTCGAAAGCCTCAATTGGCGGCGAAGGCGGCGTTGATCGTCAGGTCGACCTTGTCCGACACGACCGGCACCGCCATGCCCAGGCCGAAATCGCTGCGGTTGATCGCGCCGGTCGCGCGGAAGCCGAAGTTCAGCTTCTTGTTCATCGGGTTCATGCCGGCGCCGACGAAGGTCGCCTTCAACGTCACCGGCTTGGTGACGTTCTTGATCGTCAGATTACCAGTGATCGTCGCGCTGTTGCCCGACGCCTGGACCGAGGTGGAGACGAAGCGCGCGGTCGGATAGGTCGCCGCGTCGAAAAAGTCCTTCGACTTCAGATGGTGGGCGAAGGGCTCCGCGGTGACCGACAGCTTGTCGACCGGAAAGGTCACGTCGACCTTGGTGGCGTTGGGCTTGGCCGGGTCGATGGTGATCGAGCCTTCGGACGCGCCGAACTGCCCCTCCAGCATCGAGAAGCCCATATGGTTGACCTGCCAGGTCACCTGGCTGTGGTTGGGGTCGAGCGGATAGGTGCCGGCCTTGACCAGCGCCTTGTTCGGGCTGCCCGGCAGGCCCTGCGCCAGCACGGGCGCGGCGGCGGGGGCGAGTGTGGCGAGCATCAGGACGGCGGCGTAGATGGGGCGCATGGTGGTTCTCCCTGTGGATGCGCCATGGGTGCCGCCTGGCGGCGTCAGCGTCAAACCGCCAAGGCGGCAACGGATCGTTTCGCAGGCTGCGCCCAGGGACTTGGATGCGTTGGGGAAAAAGGCCGCCGATCCGATGATCGACGGCCCTCTTCCGATCGCTTGCGCGGAGCGTTCAGGCGGCGCGCAGGGTCGTGGCGCGGCGGCGATAGCGGGTCGCGCCGCCGACCATCGCGAAGCCGACCAGCATCAGCCCCCAGGTCGCCGGCTCCGGCACCATGCCGACTGCGCGATAGATGTCGGCGGTGGTCTCGCGATAGCCGCTGTTGGTCAGGGCATCGAAGCGCGTGGTCCAGCCGATCGCATCGAAGGCGGCGATGTCGAGCGCGGTCACGTCCTGCATCTGGCCACGCCCGGAGGTGGGGTCCATCACGCCGGTCTGCGGCACGCCGGCCGGGCTGTCCTTGAAGTGCGAGGCCTGGCGGCCGTCGCCGTTGCGCACGCCGGTGGCGAAGCGCGAGTCGCCGAACAGCTGCGTCTGGCCGCCATCGATCGAGAAATAGGGCACGCCTTGGGTCGACCAGTCGAGCTCCCCCTCCTGGCCATAGCGGAACAGGTCGAGCGGCGTGGCGATGTTGATGAAATTCTCCAGCGAGCGAAGGCCGGTGCCCGAGGCCCCCGGCGCGGTCGCGGCATCGTAGGAATCGACGCCGCTGCGGAAGCCCAGCGCGTGGCCGATCTCGTGGATCGCGACGCCGACGAAATCGAAGGCATCGGCGGCGATACCGTCGGTCGGGTCGAAATCGAACGTGAAGGCGTCGCTGAAGGTGATGCTGCCGTCGACCCGGCCATAATCGATCGCATTGCCGCGCCAGTCGGTGGTGATGCCCAGCGCCTTGAGGACCGAACTGTTGACCGCCAAGCCACGATTATTGGCGGATTCGTCATTGTCGACCCGCGTCGCGGTATCGACATAGCCGACGCCATTGGCGGCCAGCGCGTTCGTGCGAACGGTCAGCGCCCCCGCCGAGGACAGCGGACGGAGCGACGCGACCGCCGCCTGGTCGACGCTGGACGTCACGCTGTTTCCCAGGGCCGTGTAGAAGGCCGGGTTGAGGATCGCGGAGGTGGTGCTGCCGGTCGAGCCCAGGACGCCGGTGCCGAGCGTCGAATAGCCGATGTTCAGCTTGATCGTGATGTCGTTGGTCAGGACCGACGACCAATAGGCGGCGGCGGCCTCGAACCCGGCGCGGGCCTGGGTGCCGACGGCGGTGCCGGCACCGGTGCTGACCAGATCGAAGACGACGGCATGGGCCGGAGCGGATGCCAGGCCGGCCGCAACAGCGGCGCCGAGAAGCAGCGAACGAATCGTCAAAACCTCACCCTTTTCCCTGATCCGCGCTCCCGCACCGTGTCGGCGTCAGGATGGACGGATTAAGAGGAAGTTAATCAACTTTCCTCACTTGGGTAGCGAAAAGTGAAGACTGCGTGACGCGAATGTCATGACCCCACCGGTGCCGGCGGTGCTTGTCGAAGGAAATTCTTACCGGGTCGTGCGACAGGTCGGACCTGAGCCGAAGGGAAGCGGAGGAGAAGGTCGAGATGCAGGCACGTCGATCGTCCAGCGACAATCGCCGCGAGCCCCGGTTGCCGGTGGCCTGTCGGGCGACCGCGCGGATCGCCTTGTCGGTCGAGGTGCTGGATGCCTCGCGCTCGGGGTGCCGGGTGCGTATCGCGATGCCGCTGCCGGTCGGCGCCACGCTCAAGATCGCGCTGCCCGGCGGCACCGAACGCCATGCGCGCATCGCCTGGGTGCAGGACGATGTCTTCGGCTGCGAGTTCATGGCGCCGCTGGGCAAGCCCGATTTGGCGTCGCTGGTGGTGGCCACGCCGGTGGCGCTCCCCTGTAGCTGAGGGCGTTCGGGCTTCTGCGTTCACGGCATCATCGGAAAACCCCGTCCGTCGAACGGCAAAACGCCACCCCGACCTCCGCCGGGGTGGCGCTTCAGCTTGCCGCTATCGCGTCAGGCGTCAGTTCTTGGCCTTGTCGACCAGCTTGTTCGCGCCGATCCAGGGCATCATCGCGCGCAGTTCGTTGCCGACCTTCTCGATCGGATGCGCCGCCGCCGCCTTGCGCGCGGCCTTCAGCTCGGGCTGGCCGGCGCGGTTGTCGAGCACGAAGTTCTTGACGAAGCGGCCGCCCTGGATGTCCGCGAGCACGCGCTTCATCTCCTTCTTCGTCTCCTCGGTGATGATCCGCGGGCCGGTGACGATGTCGCCATATTCGGCGGTGTTGGAGATCGAATAGCGCATGTTGGCGATGCCGCCCTCATAGAGCAGGTCGACGATCAGCTTGGTCTCGTGCAGGCACTCGAAATAGGCCATTTCCGGCGCATAGCCGGCCTCGACCAGCGTCTCGAACCCGGCCTGGATCAGATGGGTGATGCCGCCGCACAGCACGGCCTGCTCGCCGAACAGGTCGGTCTCGCACTCTTCCTTGAAGTTGGTCTCGATGATGCCCGAGCGGCCGCCGCCGACGCCCGAGGCATAGGCGAGGGCGATGTCGTGCGCGTTGCCGCTGGCGTCCTGGTGGATCGCGATCAGGCAGGGCACGCCGCCGCCGCGCGCATATTCGCTGCGCACCGTATGGCCGGGGCCCTTGGGCGCGATCATGATGACGTCGATGTCCGCCGGCGGCTCGATCAGGCCGAAATGCACGTTGAGGCCATGCGCGAAGGCGAGCGCGCTGCCCGGCTTCATATTGCCCTTCAGGTCGGCGTCCCAGATCGCCGCCTGATGCTCGTCGGGAGCCAGGATCATGACGATGTCCGCCCAGCCGGCCGCCGCCTGGTTCGACATGACCTGGAAGCCGGCGTCGAGCGCCTTCTTGGCGGTCGGCGAGCCGTCGCGCAGCGCGATCGCGACCTGCTTCACGCCCGAGTCGCGCAGGTTCTGCGCATGGGCATGGCCCTGCGAGCCATAGCCGATGATCGCGATCTTCTTGTCGGTGATCAGGTTCAGATCGGCGTCGCGATCGTAATAGACACGCATGGGAGACTCTTCCTTGGCTTGATAATCGATGAAGGAGTGGCGGAAACCGGGTTCAGGCGGCGTCGCGGCCGCGCGCGATGGCGACGATGCCGGTGCGGGCGACCTCGATCAGTCCGACCTCGCCCATCAATTCGACGAACTTGTCGATCTTCTCGATCCCGCCGGTCACTTCGAACACGAAGCTGGTGGTGGTCGCATCGACGACGCGGGCGCGATAGACATCGGCGAGGCGCAGCGCCTCGATCCGGTGGTCACCGGTGCCCTGCACCTTGACCAGCGCCAGCTCGCGTTCGACATGCGGCCCCTCGGCGGTCAGGTCGCGGACCTTGTGGACGGGCACCAGCCGGTCGAGCTGCGCCACGATCTGCTCCAGGATCGCCGGGCTGGCGCTGGTCACGATGGTGATGCGGCTGACCGTCTTGTCGGCGGTCACCTCCGACACGGTCAGGCTTTCGATATTATAGCCGCGCGCGGTGAACAGGCCGGCGATGCGCGCCAGGATGCCCGGTTCGTTGTCGACGATCACCGCCAGCGTGTGGCGTTCGGCCTTTTCTTCACGGATATGCACGTTCGCGTCACCCCGGCGGCGGCCGGGGGCTCCCTGTTGAGATGGTGTCCTGGGGCCGTCCGCCCCGACCGGGGCCGGGACGGGGGACGGGTCAGACCAGCGCCTTGGCCTCGTCGTCCATCGTGCCCGACACCTCGTTCGCCTGCAGGATCATGTCGGTATGCGCCGCCCCGCTGGGGATCATCGGGAAGCAGTTGGCGAGCTTCGCCACCCGGCAGTCGACGATCACGGGGCCGTCATGGTCCAGCATCGCGGCGATGCCCGATTCCAGATCGTCCGGCTGCTCGATGCGGATGCCCTTCCAGCCATAGGCCTCGCCCAGCTTCACGAAATCGGGCAGCGAATCCGAATAGCTTTCGGCGTAGCGGCTCTCATAGGTCAGCTCCTGCCACTGGCGGACCATGCCCATATATTCGTTGTTCAGGATGAAGATCTTGACCGGCAGGCGATATTGCGTCGCCGTCGCCAGCTCCTGGATGTTCATCTGGATCGAAGCTTCGCCGGCGATGTCGATGACCAGCGCCCGCGGGTTGCCGAGCTGCGCGCCGATCGCGGCGGGCAGGCCATAGCCCATCGTGCCGAGCCCGCCCGAAGTGAGCCACTTGTTCGGCGATTCGAAGCCGAAATGCTGCGCGGCCCACATCTGGTGCTGCCCGACCTCGGTGGTGATGATCGGATTGCGCGCGTGCGTCGCCTCCCACAAGGCACGGACGGCGCGTTGCGGCATGATCTCGGCGGTCGATTCAGGGAAGGACAGGCAGGCCTTGGCGCGCCACTGCTCGATCCGGTTCCACCAGTCGCGCGTGTCGGGCTTGGGATGCTGGCGCGCCTTCCACACGCGGACCATGTCCTCCAGCGCATGGCCGACATCGGCGACGATCGGCAGGTCGATCCGCACCGTCTTGTTGATCGACGAGCGGTCGATATCGACATGGACCTTGCGGCTGTTCGGGCTGAACGCGTCGAGCCGGCCGGTGACCCGGTCGTCAAACCGGCTGCCCAGCGCGATCACCAGATCGGCCTGGTTCATCGCGTGATTGGCCTCATAGGTGCCGTGCATCCCCAGCATCCCCAGCCATTGCGGCGAGGAGGCGGGAAAGGCGCCCAGGCCCATCAGCGTCGAGGTGACCGGCGCGCCGGTGATCCGCGCCAGCTCGCGCAGCAGCTGCGACGCGGCCGGACCCGAATTGATGACGCCGCCGCCGGTATAGAGGACCGGGCGCTCGGCGGCGGCGAGCATGTCGACCACCTGCTCGATCGCGCGCGGGTCGGCCTTCACCGTCGGGCGATAGGTCTTGTGCTGAATCGGGCCGGGCTTGGCATAGCGGGCGGTGGCGACCTGCACGTCTTTGGGGATATCGACGACGACCGGGCCGGGGCGGCCGGAGGTGGCGATATGGAACGCCTCATGGATCACCGGGCCCAGCTTGGCCGGGTCCTTCACCAGATAGTTGTGCTTGCTGCAGTGGCGCGTGATGCCGACCGTGTCCGCCTCCTGGAAGGCGTCGGTGCCGATCAGCGCGGTCGGCACCTGGCCGGTGATGACCACCATCGGGATCGAATCGAGCAGCGCGTCGGTGATGCCGGTGACCGCATTGGTCGCGCCGGGGCCGGAGGTGACGAGCACGACGCCCGGCTTGCCGGTCGAGCGCGCATAGCCCTCCGCGGCATGGGTGGCGGCCTGCTCGTGACGGACGAGGATGTGCCGGATGCGGCGACCATCGCGCGCGGCCCGGAACAAGGCGTCGTAGATCGGCAGGACGGCACCGCCCGGATAGCCGAACACGACCTCCACGCCGAGATCGCACAGCGCCTCGACCAGAATGTCGGCTCCGCTCTTCTCGGTCACGTCTCGTCTCCTCAATGTCGGGAAAGTGGGGGTGCCGCTACCGAAGCCGCTGCACTGCGTCAACCCGAAAGACAGATTATTTCTTCCAAATCGCCTTCGGAGAAACTTTCTTTTCTGGTCCAGCCGGGGGGGGGCTGGTGGCGGAACCAGGTATATTGCCGCTTGGCATAGCGGCGGGTGGCCAGCCGGGCGTGCTCCAGTGCTTGGGCGCGCGAGAGGCTGCCGTCCAGCATCGCCGCGATCTCGGGCACGCCGATCGCACGGCGGACCGGGGCATCCGGGGGGACGTCGGTGCGGGCGAGCAGCGCGGCGACCTCCTCGATCGCGCCGTCATCGAACATCGCGGCGAGGCGCGCGTCGCAGCGTTCGATCAGTTTCGCCTTGTCCGGCAACAGGATGGTGGCGGACAGCGCGATCCGGCCACCGATCCCGCCATGGCGCTCGGCCTGCCAGTCGCGAAGCGGGCGGCCAGTCGATCGCACCACCTCCAGCGCGCGCGCGACGCGGGTCGTGTCGGCGGGGGCGAGCCGGGCGGCGGCCTCGGGGTCTTCCTGCGCCAGCGCCCGATGCGCTTCGGCGACGGGCAGGGCGCGCACCGAGTCGCGGATGGCGGGGTCGATCGGCGGAACCGGCGCGATGCCGTCGATCAGCGTGCGCAGGTACAGGCCGGTGCCGCCGACCAGGATCGGCAGCTGCCCCGCGCCATGGGCCCGGTCGATCTCCACCGCCGCATCCGCCGCCCAGCGCGCGGCGGAGCAGGTTTCCGCGCCGTCGACATGGCCGAACAGGCGGTGCGGCACGCGTGCCTCGTCCTGGCGGGAAGGGCGGGCGGACAGGATGTGCAGGTCGCGATAGACCTGGCTGGCATCCGCGTTGATGACGATGCCATCGGTGCGTTCGGCGAGACGGATCGCCAAAGCCGACTTGCCGCTGGCGGTCGGCCCTGCGATGAGCGCGACCCTTGGCAGGGGAGTAGAGATGTTCACCGCGACGCTGATAGCAGATGGGCGCCTGCCCGCCGACCTTTCCGTAGCCGTCGAGGCGCTGGAACGCGTGGGATGCGACCCCGCGCCGGCGCGCTGGATCGATGACGCCAGTGCCGCCGATATCGACTTCGCGGCCGACCCCGCCGCCGCGCGCGCCGCGCTGGAGGGGCTGGTGCCGGCGACCGATGTGGTCGTGCAGCCGAGCGAGGGGCGCGAGAAGCGGCTGCTGATCGCCGATATGGATTCGACCATGATCACCGTCGAATGCATCGACGAACTGGCCGATTATGCCGGCATCAAGGCGCAGGTCGCCGCCGTCACCGAGGCGGCGATGCGCGGCGAGCTGGACTTCGAGGGCGCGCTCGATGCGCGGGTGGCGTTGCTCGCCGGGCTGGACGAGGGCGCGATCGACCGCTGCCTGGCCGAGCGGGTGACGATCATGCCGGGAGCCAAGGCGCTGGTCCGCACGATGCGGGCGCGGGGCGCGCGCTGCGTGCTGGTCTCGGGCGGCTTCACCCGTTTCGCCGAGCCGGTGGGGGCGGAGATCGGCTTCGACCGGGTGATCGCCAACCGGCTGCTGGTCGAGGGCGGCACGCTGACCGGCACGGTCGCGCGGCCGATCGTCGGTGCGGCGACCAAGGAGGCGACGTTGCGCGAAGAGGCCGGGGCCCTGCCGCTGGCGCGGACGCTGGCGGTGGGCGACGGCGCCAACGACCTGCCGATGATCCGCGCGGCGGGGCTGGGCGTCGCCTATCATGCCAAGCCGGTGGTGGCGGCGGCGGCGGCGGCGCGGATCGAACATGGCGACCTGTCCGCGCTGCTCTGGGCACAGGGTATCGCGCGGTGCGATTGGGTGACGGCCTGAACCAGTCGCGCGTCTCGAGGGTTGTCGGGGAAATGATGCCCTTTTTCGGCCATGGCCCGTTTGGCGATCCGGGGATGATGCGAGGGGGGGAAGTGCCCGCCGGATCATGGAAATCCTGTTCCCCGGCGGAGGCCGGGGAATGTTGGCAGGAGGCGTGTCGCAACGAACACGCCGCATCCCGAGCGGCGGGGGTTTTTGGATACAAGCCGGGCGCTGATCGGCCTCTTCCATGATCGACCGGCGAGGCCTGCTGATCGGTGGTGGCGCGGGGCTGGGGCTGACGGTCGCCTGGGGAGTGTGGCCGCGCGACTATCCGGCACGCTTGCCGACCGCGCCCGGCGAGCAGGCGTTCGGCGGCTGGCTGACGATCGCCGGCGACGGGCGGGTGATGGTCGCCTTGCCGCAGACCGAAATGGGGCAGGGTAGCTGGACCGCGCTGGCGCAGGTCGTCGCCGACGAACTGGGCGCGGACTGGCGGACGGTGGGGGCGATGCCGGCGCCGATCACGCCCTTCTATGCCAATCCGATCGGCCTCGATTCGCTGCTGGAGGGGATGCCCACTGCGCTGCCTACCGCTTGGCGCGATGGCGTCGGCGCGGACCCGGCGCCGATGCTGACCGCCGGGTCGAGCAGCATCCGCATGTTCGAGGAGCCGGCCCGCGCCGCCGCCGCGACCGCCCGCGCGCTCCTGTGCCAGGCGGCGGCGGCGCGCTGGTCGGTGGCGGCGGCGGACTGCACGACCCGCGACGGTTTCGTGGTGCAGGGCCCGCGCCGCCTGCGCTTCGCCGAACTGGCGGATGCGGCCGCGCAGCAGGCCCCGCCCGCTCGGCCACCCATCGGACAGGGCGGCGCGGGCCGGCTGATGGGCCAGCCGCTGCCCCGGATCGATTCGCCCGCCAAGGTCGATGGCGCCGCCAATTTCACCGCCGATATCCGCCTGCCCGACATGGTCCATGCCGCGATCCGCCAGGGACCGATCGGCGACAGCCATCTGGTCGCGATCGACCGCGCGGGGGGCATGGCGGTGCGCGGCGTCGTCGCGATCATCGAGGAGCCCGACACGGAACGGCCCCGCTGGGTGGCGGCGGTCGCGGCGACCGGCTGGGCGGCGCAGCGGGCGCTGGATGCGCTCAAGCCGCGCTTCGCCACCACGGGGCCACGGATCGACGATGCGGCGGTCGCCACGGCCTTGACCGGGGCGCTGGCGGACAAGGGCCGCCGGATCGCGGGGGAGGGCGATCCCGACGACGTGCCGGCGGCCGCGCGGTCGCTGACCGCCGACTACCGGGTCGCGGCGGGCGTCCATGCCGCGATCGAGACGCCGGCGGCGGTCGCGGCCTATGCCGATGGCCGGTTGCAATGCTGGGTGCAGACCCAGGCGCCCGGCCTGGCCCGGCGCGTCGCGGCCCGCGCCGCCGGCCTGTCCGAGCGACAGGTGGTGATCCATGTCATGCCGGTCGGCGGCGGCTTCGGCGCTGGGCTGGACCATGACGTCGTGGCGCAGGCCGTGGTGCTGGCGATGCGGCTGAAGCGACCGGTCAATTTGATGTGGTCGCGCGGCGAGGCGCTGCTCCACGACCGCTATCGCCCGCCCGCCGCCGCCCGGATGACCGCGCGGCTGGGCGCGGGGGCGGCGATCCTGGGCTGGCGGGCGAGCATCGCGACGCCGCCGGTCGGTGCGGGGTTGGTCGACCGGCTTCGGCCCGGTGACCTGTCGGCGCTGGCGCTGCGGCTCGACCCGGCGGATCGCTATGCCGTGGCGGGGGCCGCGCCGCCCTATCGCCTGCCGGCCTGGGTGGTCGATCATCATGTCGCCGACCTGCCGCTGCCGACCGGGCATCTGCGCGGCGGCGCGCACGGCTATACCTGTTTCTTCACCGAATGTTTCCTGGACGAGATCGCGCATGAGGCGGGCGTCGAGCCGCTGTCCTGGCGGATCGGGATGCTCGGGCAGAATCCGCGTCTGGCGCGTTGCCTGTCGACCGCCGCGTCGCTCGGCGGCTGGGAGGGCGGCATCGCGGGCAGTGGACAGGGGATCGCCGCCCACGCCTTTCGCGGCAGTTCGATCGCGGTGATGGCGGAGGCGCATTGGTGGGAGGGCCGCCCGGTGGTCGACCGGCTGGTCGCGGCGGTGGACTGCGGCCGGACCGTCAATCCCGACCTGGTCCGCCAGCAGGTCGAGGGCGGGCTGATCTTCGGCCTGGCCCATGCCTTGGGCGCGGCTACCGGCTTCGAGCGCAACCTTGCGACCGTCCGGGGGTTCGACCGGCTGGGGCTGCCCCGACTGGCCGATACGCCCGACCTGACGGTCGAGCTGATCCGGTCGGACGAGGCCCCCGGCGGCGTGTCCGAACTGGCGGTGCCGCCCGTCGCCCCCGCCATCGCCAACGCGCTCGCCGCCTCGACCGGGCTGCGCGCCCGCACCCTGCCGTTAAGGAGTGAAGGATGATCCCGCCCGGCCACCCCGCCGTCCCGGCCCCCCGCATCGGGGTGCTGCTCACCAATCTCGGCACGCCCGATGCCGCCGACGCGCCGAGCGTGCGCCGCTATCTGGCGGAGTTCCTGTCCGACCGTCGCGTCGTCGAGATCCCGCCGATCGCGTGGCAGCCGATCCTGCGCGGCATCATCCTGCGCACGCGGCCGAAGAAATCGGCGCACGCCTATCAACAGGTGTGGCGCGACGACGGCTCGCCGCTCGCCGCCTTCACCCGGCTGCAGGCGGAGAAGCTGGCGGGCGCGTTCGGCGACGGGGTGATGGTCGACTGGGCGATGCGCTATGGCCGGCCGGCGATCGCCGAGCGGTTGCAGGCGATGAAGGATGCCGGCTGCGAACGCATCCTGATCGCGCCCCTCTATCCGCAATATTGCGCGGCGACGACCGCCACCGCCAATGACAAGGCGTTCGCGCATCTGGCGACGATGCGCTGGCAGCCGGCGGTGCGGACCCTGCCGCCCTATTATGACGATCCCGCCTATATCGCCGCGCTGAAGGATTCGATCGAGGCCTCGTTGGCGCAGCTGGACTTCACGCCCGATGCGATCGTCACCAGCTTCCACGGCATGCCGGAGCGGACGCTGGAGAAGGGCGATCCCTATCACTGCCATTGCCGCAAGACCGCGCGGCTGCTGGGCGAGGCGATGGGCCGCGAGCTGGTCGTCGCCTTCCAGTCGCGCTTCGGCCGCGCCAAATGGCTGGAGCCGGCGACCGACACGACGCTGGAGGCCTTGCCCGGCAAGGGCGTGCGCAAGGTCGCGATCGTCGCGCCGGGCTTCTCCGCCGATTGCCTGGAGACGCTGGAGGAACTGGCGATCCGCGGGCGGGAAAGCTTCGAGGCGGCGGGCGGCACGCATTTCGCCTATCTGCCCTGCCTGAACGACGAACCCGGCAGCATCGCGATGCTGCGCAGCATCTTGGCACGGGAGCTTGAAGGCTGGGTTAGGGTGCCGTAGCGTCACCGTCATTACATGGGAGAGGCTGAATGGCACGGGTTGCGATCGTGACGGGTGGTACGCGCGGAATCGGCGAGGCGATCAGCCTTGCCCTGAAGGAGGCCGGCGTCGCCGTCGCGGCCAGCTATGCCGGCAATGCACAGCGCGCGGCGGAGTTTACGGAACGGACGGGAATCCCCGCTTATCAATGGGATGTCGCGGACTACGATGCCTGCCAGGCGGGGTGCGCGCAGGTCGCGGCGGACTTGGGTCCGGTCGATATCGTCGTCAACAATGCCGGCATCACCCGCGACGGCACCATCCTGAAGCTGACCTATCAGGCGTGGAAGGAAGTGATCGACACGAATCTGGGCGGCTGCTTCAACATGGCCAAGGCGACCTTTCCGGGGATGCGCGAGCGGAAATGGGGCCGAATCGTCAATATCGGCTCGATCAACGGTCAGGCGGGCCAATATGGCCAGGTGAACTATGCCGCGGCCAAGTCGGGCATCCACGGCTTCACCAAGGCGTTGGCGCAGGAAGGCGCGCGGGCCGGCGTGACCGTCAACGCGATCGCCCCCGGCTATATCGACACGGACATGGTCGCGGCGGTGCCGGCGGACGTGCTGGAGAAGATCGTCGCCAAGATCCCGGTCGGACGGCTGGGCCAGGCGCATGAGATCGCGCGCGGTGTCGCCTTCCTCTGCTCGGAGGATGGCGGGTTCGTCACCGGCTCGACCCTGTCGATCAACGGCGGCCAGCATATGTATTGAGGATCGGGATGGGGAGGGCGTGTTCTCCCCATTTCGTTCTGGAACAGGCTGACATCGGGTTGAGCCAAGCCGTCATTGCGAGCGCAGCGAAGACCATCCAGGGCGTGAGGCGCGGTCGCGGATGGCTTCGTTGCCGATCCCGGTCAAGATCACGCCATTAGGTAGTAATGCTTGGCACAGAAGCGCAGATGGCCGCTTAGGCGTATAGACCTATTGATAGGCTGTCAGAATCGAGACCCTGTCGTCCCCGCGTCCTCCGCACAAACCAGTTCCCTGATTCGGAAACGGCTAGAATGCCGGCTGCAACGCCCGACGCATGTCTGCGGTGGTATAGGGCTTGGGCACGAAGATGCCGCCTTCCGGCAGGTCGCCGTCGCAGACTTCGCGCGTGCCGGAAGTGATGACCATCCGCATGTCCGGGCGTACCCGGCGCAGGGCCGCCGCCAGGTCCAGGCCGCAATGCTCACCCGGCAAATCGATGTCGGTGAACAGGGCGGCGATGTCGGGACGGGCAGCAGCGGTCTTGAGCGCGGTTGCGGCATCGCTGACGCCGATCACCTCATAGCCCTCATCCTCCAGCGTCATCGTCGCATGGAGAAGGATGAGTTGATCGTCCTCGACGACGAGCAGGACGGGTTTGGCTGCCATGCCCGATGAAACGGGCGGCGTTTCCACAGGTTCCAATTTTTAACCTTGTTTCATCAACGCTTTGCCGCGCCGATGGTTCAGTGGGCGAAACGGCCGACGGAACATGGGGGCCGGCATCCTCGGACACCGGCCCCCCGCCCTCGATACGCTACGCGAGGGAACTCGTAAGATGGTCAGCGGCGGCAATAGCCCGGCCGGTCGGAGCGATCGATCGCACGGCCCGCCAGGGCGCCCGCCCCCGCGCCGACCAGCGTGCCGACGGTGCGGTCGCCGCGCGTATCGATGGTCCGGCCGAGCAGGCCGCCGGCGATGGCGCCGATGATCGCGCCGCCGGTGCCGTCCTTGCACTTGCGCTGGGCGCGATAGTCGCGCTCGCCGTTGTAATAGCCGCGGTCATAGGCGTCGCCGCGATAGTGACGATAGCGCTGCGCATCCGCCGCGCTGACCGGAACCAGGGCCGACGCGCTCATCGCCAGGGCCGCTGCGGCGAGGGAAAAGGTCTTCATCATCGTTGATCTCCCGATTGCGAGGCGCGGCGGGCCGGGGCTCGTC
The DNA here is from genome assembly GCF_003951315.1 of Sphingomonas sp. S-NIH.Pt15_0812. Lineage (GTDB taxonomy): Bacteria > Pseudomonadota > Alphaproteobacteria > Sphingomonadales > Sphingomonadaceae > Sphingomonas. The sequence continues at coordinate 5,373 of NZ_QLJH01000038.1, read as the reverse complement.
GTCCGATGACCTGTAACTGCCCGATTCGGTTTGACCGGACTCTGAATGCGCTCGTTATCGGCGGTTCAGGCTTTCCGCCGCCGATATGGTGCGCCAAGGGGCGGCGATGATCCGCCCGTCGACCCTCGCCCTCCTCGCCGGCCTGTCGCTGTTATTGAGCTGGTCGGGCGAGAACGGCATCGAGCGGGTTGCGCCGACGGCACGGGTCACCGCCACGCCGGTGCCGCTGATGGCGGCGGATCGCAGCCGGCAGCGGGTCGGGGCGATCACCTATCTGGGCGGCATCCAGTTGACCGCCGACGATCCGGGCTTTGGCGGCTATTCCTCGCTGGCGGTCGCGGTCGACCGCTTCACCCTGCTCAGCGATCTGGGTGGGGTGTTGGATTTCACCCTGGGGGCGGATTGGCGACCCCGCGCGGTGCGGTTCGGCGACCTGCCGGCCGGTCCGCGCACCGGCTGGACCAAGCGCGACCGCGACAGCGAATCGATGACGGTCGATCCGGCGACGGGCCAAATCTGGGTCGGGTTCGAGCAGTTCAACCAGATCTGGCGCTATGGACCGGGTTTCGCACCCCCGGCGCACGGCGTCGCGCCGACCGCCATGGCGGGGTGGAAGGAGAATGGCGGCATCGAATCGATGGCGCGGCTGCGCGACGGGCGGTTCGTGGCGATCAGCGAAACCACCCGTCCACCGGGCGGCCGAGCGGGGCGCGATGCGCTGCTCTGGGCGGGCGATCCGGTGGCGCGGCCCCGGCCGGCCTTCCGATTCGTCTATCGACCGGCCCCCGGCTTCAATCCCTCGGACATGACGCAATTGCCCGATGGCCGGTTGCTGGTGCTGGAGCGGCGTTTCCAGCTGCCGTTCCGTTGGTCGAATCGGCTGGTGCTGGTCGATCCGGCCGCGATCCGGCCGGGGGCGGAGGTCGCAGGCCGGGAGATCGCGGTGCTGAAGGCCCCGCTGATCCACGACAATTTCGAGGGCGTCGCCGCCGTGCGGGAGAATGGCGCGACGATCCTGTGGCTGGTCTCCGACGACAATCAGCTGCCGATCCAGCGGACCCTGTTGCTGAAGTTCCGGCTGGAAGGGTGAGCTGTCAGGCGGGGGTGGCGGCTTCCTGATCCGGCGCCGATCGCTCCACGGTGCGGGCAATGACGGCGTGATAGCGAGTCGTGCGACCCGACCCCAAGCCTTGCAAGCCACGAACACGAAAAGCCCGCCGGGCCGTAGGGCCGGGCGGGCGATTCGATCGGTTCGGGCGAACCCTTAGGCCGCGGCGGCCTCGGTCGCGGCGCGCTTCTTGACGATGTCGCGCTTCAGGCGGCGGCAGCGCAGCGACAGCTTGTCGTCGCTGGTCTTGACCAGCCAGTTGTCGAGACCGCCATTATGCTCGACCGAGCGCAGGCCGTGCGTCGAGACGCGCAGCTTCACACCGGTTTCAAGGGCGTCGGAGAGCAGCGTCACATTCTGCAGGTTGGGCAGGAAGGTACGCTTGGTCTTGTTGTTGGCGTGCGAAACGTTGTTTCCCACCTGCCGGCCCTTGCCGGTCAGCTCGCAGATGCGCGACATGATCGAATATCCTGGTTTCGGGGTTGCCCGGAAAGGCCGCGCGATTACGGGACGGCGGCGATTGAGTCAACCGAAAGCTGCATTCCGCCCCCGTGGCGACGGTCGACCAGCGATGCAACGCTGGTCTTCTGGCGGCGTTGTTACGCGCACGATATCCATCACGAAAGGGTTTTCGATGCGCGCTCTGCTGGTCCTGCTTGCTCTGGTCGCGCTGATCGTCGCGGCGCTGATGTATTTCGGCATCATTTCGATCGACCAGACGCGCCCTGCCGTGGTTCAGGCCCCCGCCTTCCAGGCCGATGTCGCCAAGGTCACCGTCGGCACGGAGAACAAGACGGTCGCGGTGCCGACCATCAATGTCGAGAAGCCGGCGAACAGCCAGGCGCCGAACTGAGTCGCAGCCGGCGCTTTACGCGCGGCGGACCGGTGGGGCAGGGGGAGGCATGATCCCCTTGCCCGAACCGATGCGCCAGGCGCTCGCCGCCGCCGTCGCCGCCGCCCAGGCCGGCGAAGTGCCGGTCGGGGCCGTCATCATGCTGGGACGCGAACTGGTCGCCGTCTCCGCCAATGCCCCGCGCGCGCTGCACGACCCCACCGCCCATGCGGAGATGCGGGTGATCCGCGACGCGGCGGCGCGGCTGGGGCGCGAGCGGCTGGAGGATTGCGACCTGTGGGTGACGCTGGAGCCGTGCGCGATGTGCGCGGGGGCGATCGCCCATGCCCGGATCGGCCGGCTCTATTATGCCGCCGCCGATCCCAAGGGCGGCGCGGTGGAGCATGGACCCCGCCTGTTCGGCCAGCCGACCTGCCACCACCGACCCGAAGTCTATGCCGGGATCGGCGAGGGGGCCGCCGCCACGTTGCTCCGCGACTTCTTCGCGGCGCGACGATAGCGGCGGCCCCTCCCGATCAGAAGAACAGCTTGCGGATCGACAGTCGGACCGACCGGCCCAGCGGATCGAGATAGCCGGGCTGGTAGCTGACCGGCGTCGTCCCGTCCGCATCGCGCACCCGCTGGCGCTGGTTGAACAGGTTGCCGACTGACAGCGTGACCCGCGCGCCCCGCATCCAGGGATGCGCCCTGACCCAGTCGAGCCGCCCGCCCAGATCGGCGAAGAGCCGCAGGTCGAGCGTGGTCAGGTCGGAAAAGGCGAGCGTATCGGCCGAGGTCAGGCCGTTGACTCGGGTCGGGCTCTGATAGTTGAGCGACAGGCGCGCGCCCAGGCCGTTGTTCACATAGCCGGCCTGGCCCTCGACCTCGTGCCGCGACTGGCCGCCCGAGGCGCTGATCGCGTCGCCGTTCAAAAGGTCGAGCGACGGTCCGCCATTCGCCACCAGCAGGCGGTTGGTGAAGTTCCAGGTGTGATAGACCGCGAACTGGAGCCGGCCGCCACCCTGGCCCCGGCCACCGAAGCCGCCGCCGCGATACCCGCCGCCGCCGAAGCCACGTCCGCCGCCGCCCGGGCCACCCGGCCCGCCTGCACCGGGCGCGCCCCCATCCGGGCCACCGGGCGGCGGACCATCGCCACCCGCCCGCCGCTCGCCGCCGCCGGGTGGACGCAGGCCGGCAAAGGGATTGGGGCCGGTGCCGTTGCGATAGGCCTCCAGCTCGCGCTGCACCCTGGACTTGAGCGCATGGGAGAAATTGATGCCCCAACGCAACTGGCTGCTCTCGGCCCGCGCGAAATTGACCGGCCGCGTGTCGATGCGGAGCAGGGTGCCGTCGCCATCGCGGGTGAAGCGGTCGGGAAAGGCGGCCTCGATCGCGGCGGTCGCGACGGGGAAGCCCTGGATGGGATTGTCGGTCCGGCTGTCGACATAATTGGCGGTCAGCGTCAGGTCGGTCGCCGCCCAGGGCTTCACCGTCACGCCGATCTTCTTCACATGGCGTTCGTTGGACACCAGGGCGGGATTGCCGCCGGTCACCGTCGTCACCGTGGCGGTGGTGCCGCGCACATAGTCGAAGATGCGCACTCCGGGCGTGGCGATGGTCGGGTTGCCCAGTTGCTGCGCGGTCGGGGCATTCTCCTGGTCGGTGGCGGAGGCGATGATCCGCACCGCCGGGATCGGGGCCCAGTTGACCCCGTAGCCGGTGGTCAGCAACGTGCCGAAGTCGGACAGGTGGTTGACCGACAGATTGCCGTTCAGCGACAGATTGCCGATCGCGCCCAGCACGCCGCGCGACTTGCTGGCGATGGGTAGGTCGATATTGGCCTGGCCGTTGGCGCTGTCGCGCGCGACTCCGCCGCTGCTCGACACGCCGTTCCGGAAGCTGTCGGCGCTGAAGTCGCTGGTATTCGCCCCGGCGCGCAGGCTGGTCGTCACCTCGCCCGCCGGCAGGCGGAACGGGCTGCCGGTGACGAGCAGGTCGCCGCCGCCCTGGCTGGAGACGGAGCGCGCGCGATTGGCGGCGAAGGCGTTCAGGTCGCCGGGCCGGAAAGGATCGTCGACCCCCGCCGCGCCCGCATCCAGCCGCGCCTGGAAGCCGCTGGGGTCCAGCCCGGTATCGGTCAGCGTGGTCGACGCCACCCGGTCGTAATTGCCGGTGAACGACCAGTTCCACCCTCCGCCCAGCAGGCCGTTCAGCGTGCTGCCCAGATGCGTGGTCGCGCTGGTCGACCGCTGCGCCAGCGGCAGGACGCTGCCGTCGTCGACATAGCGGGTCACCGCCGTGCCGTCCGGCCCGGTCAGGGTGACGCCGGGCAGGCCGAACCGGCTGGTCGAATCGCTCAGCTCGTAGCGGCCGTTGAGCGTCGCGGAGACGCCCAGCACCGGCCGCGCGACGATGCCGTTGGCGCTGAAGTTGCGCGTCGAGGACAGCAGGGTGCGATAGGGCGTCTGGTCGAAATTGGTCGCGCCCGGATCGTCGCTGGCGCGCGGGTCGATGCCACGCTCCGCCTCGGTCAGCGGGGTGGCGCGCTCATATTCCAGATGCAGGTTGGTGCGCGTGTCGCGCCGGATCGCGAGCAGGTCGGCCTCGCCCTGTGCGTCGTTGCGGCCGCCGGCGGTCGGCACGCGGTCGGCCGCCTCCAGCGTCGCGGCGCGGAAGCGGCGGCGCAGGACGATGTTCACTACCTTCTGGTCGGCGCTATAGCCGTATTTCAGCGACACTTCCTCGGGCAGGATCTCGACGCGCTGGATCGCCTCGGTCGGGATGTCGCGGATTTCCTGGAAGCCGGAGATGCGCCGGCCGTTGAGCAGCACCACCGGCGCGCCGCCCTGGCCGCGCCCGCTGGTCGTCTGCGGCGACAGTTCGTTGAGCAGGTCCGATACCGAACTGACGCCATAGGAGCGGATGTCGGCCGCGCCCAGGGTCTGGTCGGGGGGAATGTCGCCGATCACCGATCCGGGCAGCTTGCGCGATCCGGTGACGACGATGTCCTCGCCGGCATCGTCCGCCTCCGGTTCCGCCTCTTGGCTGCCGGCGGTCGGCGTCGGCGTCGAAGTCGGCACGCCGGCCGGCGGCGCGGCCTGCTGGGCGCGGACCGGATTGGGAATTGCGAGGATCGCGAGGGACGCTGCCCACCATTTGTTCATGGCTGCGGCCGCTAGCCGCCAATTGTCGCAGGATTATGCCGAATCGTGATCGCGCGTCGTCCAGGCCGCCGCCGCGCCCGCCAGCACCAGCGCCCAACCCCAGCCGCGTCCACGCCGAAGCGCTCCCAGGCCCCCCGCCGTGACGACCGAGGCGAGCAGCCCGGCCCGGCCGGCGATCCGGTCCGCCACGACGAAGCCGCCGACACCGGTCGAAGGCGCGGCGGGGGGCCTGGGAGCGCTTCGGCGTGGACGCGGCTGGGGTTGGGCGC
>NZ_QLJH01000037.1 GCF_003951315.1 Sphingomonas sp. S-NIH.Pt15_0812 | reverse complement strand
AATGTCTGAACGAGCACCTGTTCCTCTCGCTGGCTGCGGCGAGACGGATCATTGAGGCATGGCGGACGGACTACAACACCGTGCGTCCGCACAGCAGCCTTGGCGGCATGGCACCCGCCGAGTTTACTAACCGCCCCAGCCACGGGCATGAGGACACGGAAGCTAACTTATCAGCGGCCTGAAAATGGGGAGCACGTCATCGGTCGCCGCCATTTACTGCTCAACCAAGGCTGTAATCGACCTCTGTATGCGCAGATACGGCTGGGGAGTCATTGGCCTGTTAAGCGCCTTGGTATTCATAACGACGCCGGTCCAAACACACGCGGTGAAGGTCGATTTGCCCGCCGCCCGTCCATGATCGCTAACGCGCAACTGCGAACGTTCGATTGCTCGGTGGGTGTGTTACCGAAAAGCTATGACCGAGTTCACCAATCTCGAGATGGCGGCACTCCGAGGCATTTTTTGGAAACGCCGGAGCTTGCGCCAGCGCTCGAACGACAGTTTGAAACGTCAGTCGTCACCGAGCGCGAGAACAGCGGTGGTGGCTTCTTCACGACCATGAGGGTCGCCATCGACGTTCCTACCGTGGTTAGCCCGTCAGTGCTGGGCTACGCCACGCAGGCTCGCATCAGCGGTCTGGAGCATGGTTTGGGCTTCGTTCTCTTCATCAAAGGAGGCCGGTTACACATGCTAGAGGGCTTCGCATGGGGTTCGGAGAGCACACACCATCTCGACCTCTCCGCCCTGGAATTCGAAATCTATAATGAGCTTGTGCAAAGCCGCATATAAATGCTTGCTTTCCGCCACCAGCAGCCGTTCCTCTAACGCCCAATCTAAGCCGTTCCGTAGCCTCCACTCCGGCGCTAGAATCGCGCATCTATAGCTGGAGTGAGATGTGCCCGACGATCTTTGGCTAAGCGCACATGCAGAACCTTATGACCCTCGGCCCGCGATAGCAGCTTGGCGTGCCGGACAGGCCGGGGATGTCGCACATGAGCTATGGGACAAACTCTACCATCAAGGTACTGTCAACTCGGCCTCGTATGCAGCGGTCAGCGAGATTGTCGCGATGATGCAGGGGCAAGTAGAGCCTGATTGGAACGCATACTCGTTGCTGGCGTCGATTGAGGACGGCCGCTTAGCTGAAGGAAACCCGCCGGTCCCTGTCGATCTCAAACAGCATTACGAGCAGGCTTGGGCTACTGTGTTCCCGATAGCATTGCGAGACCTTGAAGAAGCCAAAGACGACCTTGTCGACAGGGGTGCTCTGGCTGTCATCGCCCATGCCAAAGGGCAGCATACGCTGGCGGCCATCGCGCTTTGTACGGAGGATGAGCAAGTGGAAATGCTGGGCAGGTAGCGTCCGCTTTGCACTTGGGTTCGCCAAAAAAAACGCCAGACCGTTCACCTCCAATACCGGACACCCGGTCAGCCGGCTTGGCTGAGCATGCGGCCTATTGCGAGATTAACAAATGGCAGAAGCTGGGGTGCAGACAGAGCGTCCGGAATGACCGTTTCTGGGTCTTGGCGGAGGCAACACCAAGGGGGACGATGGCGGTTTACCCGCCAAATGAGGTAGGTGTTCAAAGTCAGTGCTTGTGTACCCGCTGCGGCCAGAAGTTTAGGGCAAGGAACACGAGCATGGCTGCGAGCGTAACGAGGCCGAACCACAATACAGGGCCAAACGCCCAGCCACGCGCCGCGACAGCGCTGGCGAAGGCGAGCGCTAAAGCAACTCCTGCACCTGCTTGCCACCGCATCTTGCTGGCATGTGCAAGCCGGCGTCGGGTCAGTCTCTGATAGTGGTTGTCGCTGGCAAAGCCGAAACCACCAAAAGCCATGACGGACAGGATAAAGCTTAGCCAGGTCACGCTACCGCCTCCATCTTGGGCATCGGGATCACTGCCGTGCGTCCACGTCGGCCCAAGCCGGTGGATGGGCGATAGCGTGCCACGCGCCTGGCAAGCCACAGGAACATGGCAGCGAAGACGAGTAGCGTAAGGTCGACACCCATTGGCAACAGGTCACCTGCTGCGATCGACCGCACGACGTTCCACTGGGTTCCGAAAAGATTATAGACCGGCAGCAAGGTCAACGACACGCCCGTCATTCCAAACAATACAGGCCAGACTGCTGTCGGACGCCGTACGAAGGACAGGATCGCTGCCCCACCCCAAATGATGAAGAGGACATGAACCTCCCATCGCGACCGATCAGTCAAGGCTAGCGGCAGCAACCGGTTGGCCCAGAACAGGCCTGCGATACCAAGCGGAAAGCCGCCGATCACGGCGACGTTGAGCCGCTCGACGATCCTGAAGCCGAGATGGGGGTGTGTCGGGTCGGGCAAACGCTCGCGCCGTTTCACGATCCACAACACCAGCCCGCTGGCCACCATCAAGGTGCCCGCCACCCCGCAAAGGAAGTAGATCCAGCGTAATCCCAGGTCGGCAAACCGGCCAGCGTGAAGCCCGACCATCGCGCCTGCTGTGGCCGCCGCACCGCCTGGAGCCGGAGATTGCCATATGGGCATAGCGGTGGTGCCGTCATAGGTGATGGCGGGTGCGCGGGTGTTTAGCAGCGAGGCAGGCGTGCGATGAAGGGTGACACGAGCGGCCATGTCACCGGGTTCGCTCACCTCGATCGTCCCCACCGGCCCGCCCAACCGGTGCTCGGCTTCGCGAACAATCGCGGATAGCGGCACAAGTGGTGCCGGTCGCCCGGTGCGCTTTACCACTGGTGCCTGAGGGAAGAGGGTGGTGAACAACCCCGTCTCATCAGCATAGTTGGCGACGGTCGCCCATGGCATCAGCAGTGCCATCAACGTGACGATGCCAGTGTAGGTAATCATGAGGTGGAATGGCAGTGCCAGAACGGCGGTGGCGTTGTGCCCGTCGAGCCACGATCGCTGGCCCTTGTTACGTCGGAGCGTGAAGAAATCGCGGAAAATCTTCTTGTGAGTGACAATGCCAGTCAGGATGGCGACAAGCATCATCACAGAGGCAAAGCCTACAAGCCAGCGCGACCAGATCACCGGCAGGTAGTAGAGGTCGAAATGGAAGCGGTAGAAGAACTCACCTCCACGAGTGTCACGCGCGGTTGTCAGAGTGCCGTCGGCACCGATCAGCGCCTGATTGTCCCGCCGTCCTCGCCCCCCGCGGTGTCCGCTTCGCTCACCCTTCTTGGGCTGCGGCTGCCAGGTCACCTGTGCGCCTGGCACCTGGGTGTTGGGCATGGCGATGAACCAACTCTTCGCATCCGGTGCCTTACGGGCAAGGAAGCGTTGCGCCCCATCCAGAACACGCATCGGCTGTTCGACGCGCGCGAGTTCGGGCCGCATGTAGCGGTTCAGCCCTTCACGCCAGAACGCGAGGGTGCCGGTCAGAAAGACTAAAAACAGGATCCAGCCAAGCAGTAAGCCTGACCAGGTGTGAAGCGTCGACTGCGATTGTCGGAAGCCCTTGCTCATAGCCGCCCCGTTGTTGCGATCGACCACCAGACAATCCCGCCAGCGACGAGGCCGATCAGGCTCAAAACCCATATCGCTCGCCAACCACTGCGCGCACCATAGGCGTACATCGCAAACAGCGCGCAGAGCGCCAACGCGATCAGCGTTCCGGTCACTGTCGCTTCCGATCGTGCCATTGGCAGCACCCGCGCCAAGGCTGCGGCCCAGGCACTTGCGACGGCGTAGCCGAGCGGAACTGCCGCGACGCAGCGCAGCACATTGTCGCTGCGTCTCCGCCACATGACGGCGCGTCCCGTCGCTCGTGCGATCACGGGTAGGCGAATCGGAGGGTGGCGAAGACCGTGCGCGGCGAGCCGTAATAATTGCCGCGCCCCGTCGACGAGATCCGCGCATAATACGTCTTGTCGAGCACGTTGTTGACGTTGACCGACAGCGACAGCCGCTCGTTGACCTTGTAGCCTGCGCGTAGGTCAACCACCGCATAGCTGGGCTGGCGAACCACGGACGAGATTGAACGTCCGTTCGGCGTGGCCGCAGTGACCGGGACGACGATCGACGGCGTGCCGCCAAACGTCTCGCTGAACCAGGTAACAGAGCCACCCAGGCTCGCACCCTGCAGCGCACCGTCTTGAACCGTGTAGTTGGTGAAGGCCTTGATCATGTGCCGAGGGATGATCGGCGTCAGCGACAGTCCTTCGAATTGGGGCTGGGTGTCTTCCAGATATTTGGTGCGGGTATAGGTGTAGCCGCCATTGACCCGCCAGCCGGGCAGGATCTCGCCGGTCGCCTCCGCCTCGATGCCGCGGGAGCGGACCTTGCCCACCTGTAGGTAGACGGTGGTCAGCTCGGGTGGATTGAAGATGCGGTTGGTCTGTTCGATCTGGTAGGCGGCGGCCGACAACAGCAGGCGGTCGTTCATCAGCGCCAGCTTGGTGCCGACCTCGTACTGGCTGCCGATCAGCGGCTCGACCGTACCACCATCATCCCGGACGCGACCGGCTGGTGCGGCCTGCGGCGTGAAGCTGTCGGCATAGCTGCCATATATGTTGAGGTTCGGCGTCACGTCCCAGACGATGCCCGCATAGGGCGTGAACCGGTTGTCGATGGTCTGCGGCTGTCCACGGACAGCGGTTGGCAGCAGCGTGTCGATCGTCTGCTCCCACCAGGTCAGGCGACCACCGCCGATCAGCGTCAGACCTGCGACGGGTTGAAGCCGCACCTGGCCATAGAGGCCATATTGTTCGATGACCGTGTTGGTCGCACCCCAGCTCTGGATGACGCAGTTCGCCGGTGCGGGCGTGACCGGCGTGGTGCGGTTGGGGCAGACAGCGTTCGTCCCCTGCACGGGATAATAGGGCGATGCGCCGTAGGGATTTAGGGGCGGCTCGAGCGGCGAGACGGGATTGAAGACGTTGATCCGCGCATAGGCGTTTAAACGCGTATAGTAGCTGTCGTAATCCTGCGCCTGATAGTCAGCGCCCAGGATCAGTGTCTGCTCCTGGCCGAACAGGCGGAAACTGCCGACGCCATTGAAGTCGAACGACTTGGTCTTTGAGAAGCTGTCGCCGCGATAGGCGATCTGGGTGGTGGTGCCGTTGTTCGCAGCGGCCGGTGTCACCGCATTGGCCGTCGTGGTGATCGCGGCATTGCCGACATAGCTGTAGATGTCGACACGGTCGACATCGGTGAACAAGCCCGTCGCCCGCAATGTCCAGCGATCGCTGATCCGGTGCGCGATCTCGGCAAAACCGGTCCAGGTCTTGGATTCGAACCGGTTCCAGTCCGCACCCAGATAGGTCGAGCGCCGCACGTCCAGCAGACGACCCTCATTGCCGTTCACATCGCCGGCATAGCCCGGCAGGCCGGACTGGACCGACGGCCGGAAGCGATCATAGGAACCGCCGAAGGTCACGGTCGTCCGGTCGCCGATCTCGAAGCTGCCTACCCCGAAGGCATTCACACGGTTGCGATGCGCATAGTCGAAGAACTGGTCCTGATCCTGCGCCATCACGCCCATGCGGACACCGGCCCGCTCCCCCAGTGGGGCGGAAACGTCCAATTCGAGCCGCAGATTGTCATAGCTGCCATAGCCGGCAGAGCCTTGCACCTTGACCGTGTCGAGTGGCCGCTTGCGAACGAGATTGATGCTGCCCGACGGATTGCCGGAGCCGCTGAACAGGCCCGCCGGCCCGCGCAGTACCTCGATACGGTCATAGGCGAAGAGGTCGGGCACCACGCCGGGGAAATTGAAGCTCAGGGTCGGTACGCCGTCGACCAGATAGTTGGAGATGGCGAAGCCTCGGGAGAAATAGGCCGGGTCTTCGCTGCCGATACCGTTGACGGTGATGCCGTTGGTCGCGGTCAGTGCGTCTTCCAGGGTAAAGAGGTTCTGCGCCTCGATCTGTTCCCGTTCGATCACCGTCACCGTGTTGGCGACGTCCTTCAGCGGGGTGATTGTCTTGCCGACTTCCCGGCCATAGCTTTTGCCGACGACGACGATCTCGCTCTGGTTCCGCTCGTCCCGCTCACCCGTCCGCACCTGTTCGTCCGCGGGTGCCAACATGTCGGACGAGGCCATGATCTTTGGTTCATCGTTCACCGCGGCATAGGCGCACGTGGGCAGCGTCGCCACCATTGCCGTGGTGGCGAGCAGCATCGTTGAGAGACGCACTGTCTGTTTTCCCCTTTGATCTTGTGGGCTTACTAACAGATAAGCAATTGCAAGTCACTAGCAATATGACAGAAACGTCATTTTGGTGCTCAGGGGGGCGGTCGGGGGCAGGCTGAGCGTATGCATGGCCCATCCGGTAGGCTGGTTCATACGATTGGCGCTTGGCGGATGCCGTGGCATGAGCCAGATCGGAGGCATGAAGGTCTTTCTGGATTTCGAGGCATCGTCGCTGTCCGATCAGAGCCATCCGGTGGACGCGGCCTGAGAAAGTGTACCTTCGAAGCGAAAGGTCCGCTTTCCTCCCAATGCTAGACACCCGGTCAGCCGGCTCGGCTGAGCATGCTCCCTATTGCGAGATGAACAAATGGCAGAAGCTGAGACGCGGGTAGGGCGTCCGGAATGACCGTTTCTGGGACTCAATACCTCATACCTAAGACAACCTACCTGCCTCAGCATTACGGCTGAGGGCTGCTGCTATCATCGCAGCCAGAGCTTCCTCCGCACGTTGTCGCCCCGCAGGATCTTTGGCCAGAAGATCGTTCCGGACCCATTCTGGTGCCCGGCGTAGAACGCTGGTGATCAATGCGAGCTGCTCGTCAGTCATCACGCTGCATCGCGCGTCAGCGACCTTGATGCAAGTTCGCAAGGTGTAGCTAGATGAGATCCGCGATCCGGGCACCACACGAGACGCGCTTGTGCTGGCGCGCCTCCCGCCATATCACCGGCTCCGGCGTAGCTTCGGCTACGCCATGATCGCGACGGTTCTCCCGAGAGGGGGATTAAAAGGGAATCCGGTAACGGCGAACGATCGCCGAAATCCGGGGCTGTCCCTGCAACTGTAAGCGGCGAGCGAGGCGCGCACCTGTCGGACTTTTTAGATCCGGCAAGCCACTGGGGTAACCTGGGAAGGCTGCGCGCTGAGTGACGACCCGTGAGCCAGGAGACCTGCCGGCGTCTGGTCGCTCTTGCCTGGTCCAGGGGATGGCCGAGGCACGGTGTCTATCCGACGAGCGACGCCAACAGTGCGGCGGGGGCCGCATGGATGGGCGTGTTCGCTGCCGGAGGCGTCCGGTGGGCATGACCGTTGCCGCGCGTGTGCGGAAGGCCCTGGCCGGTGTGCGTCAGACGCCGGAAGGATACAGGCATGTCACGTCTTTCTATTTCCCACATACTACCCGGAACGTTGCTCACCATCATTGCCGCACCTGCCGCAGCACAAGCTGCAGATCCGCAGCGTATCGACAGCTCCACCATCCTTGTCGTCGGCGAGAAGGAGAAAACCAGCCTTGATGTTCCCAACGCCACTGGCAGCCGGCTGAACCTCACGCCGCTCGAGACGCCGGCCAGCATCACCACGATCGATGGCGATACGATCCGCGCACGCGGCGATCAGTCGATCGTCGAGGCGCAGACCCGCGCGCCCGGCATCACCAGCGTTGCCAATCTCGGTAACGGGGGCACCGCGCTCGCCGCCCGCGGCTTCTCAGGCCAGGGATCGGTCCTGCAGCTGATCGACGGCGTTCGTCTGTTCCCCGCAGCCGGCACGATCACCTTTCCCACTGACCCTTGGATGGTTGAGCGGATCGACGTGCTGAGCGGTCCGGCGTCCGTCCTTTACGGGCAAGGTGCGTTGGGCGGGGCGGTGAACGTCGTAATGCGCAAGCCGAACACCACGCGCACCGAAGTCGAAGGGGAGGTCGGCTACGGCGCACAGGACAGCGTCCGCGCGGCAGTCGGCGTTGGTGGGCCGACCGGGGAAACATTCGCCTACCGCGTCGATGGCAGCTGGCGCCGCTCGGATGGCTATGTCGATCGCGGCAGCTCGCGCAGTCTCGCGCTGTCCGGCACGCTGCTCTGGATGCCTGCGCCAACGCTTGCTGTCACGTTGCGCGGCGATCACGGCGATCAGCGTCCCATGGCCTATTTCGGCACACCACTGATCAACGGGCGGCTGGACGAGCGTAACCGTGAGGTGAACTACAATGTCGCCGATGCGCGGCTACGCTTCCTCGACAATCGTGGCACGCTGCAGATCGACTGGAAGGCGAGTGAGTGGCTGACCTTCTCCAACATTGCCTATCGGCTGACCAGCGACCGCTTCTGGCGCAATCTCGAGAGCTACGCCTGGTCTCCGCCCACTGGAGCAGGGGCAGGCACGATTAGCCGCAGTGACAATTACGGCATCCGGCACGATCAGACCCAATGGGGTGATCAGGGCAGCGTAACGCTGAAAACCCCGATCGCCGGCGAAATCGGTAACGCGTTGGTGCTGGGGTTCGACGCCAATCTGGTGAAGTTCACGCACGAGAACAACTTCGGCTCCGATCCGCAGGGCAACAGTGTCGACCCATTCGTTTTCGACCCAGGCCTTTTCCTCGACACACAAGGGATCGCGCCGCGGTACAGGACGCGTACCAATGAATACGCCATCTTTGCCGAGGATCGGATCACGCTGGGCGGCGGTCTGTCGGTGGTGGGAGGCCTGCGCTACGAGGAGGATCGCGTCCGCCGCTGGGCGATCTCCTATTCGGACGCCGGCCGAGCCGACACCTTCGCGTTCGATCGCACGTTCCACAATACCACCTGGCGGCTTGGAGCCGTCTGGCAGCCCCTGACGACCCTGTCGCTCTATGCGCAATACGCCACGGGCGTCGATCCCCTCGGCACGCTAACCACCGCCACCACTGGTCAGGTAGCCTTCAGTAACGCACGCGGCGATCAACTCGAGGCCGGGGTAAAGGCTGTGTTCCTGGATGGTCGCGGAACCGCCACGCTCGCGGGCTATCGCATTGTGAAGAAGGGGCTGTTGGCACAGCGGACGCTGTCCAGCCCTGTAGAGCAGGTGGGACAGCGCTCCGCGAAGGGGATCGAAGCGGCGGTGACGCTCGACCTTTCGCAAGGCTTTGGGATAGATGCTAATGGGTCGGTGCTTGATGCGCGCTTCGATGACTTCCTCTCAGGCGGTACCAGCTTTGATGGCAAGACCCCGCCGGGTATCGCGGAGACAATGGCAAACCTCTGGCTGCGCTGGGATGCGTCTCGCCGCCTCCAGGCTCGAGCCGGTCTGCGCTATGTCGGCCGGCGGTTCTCCGACAATGCCAATCGCTTCCGTATCCCCGGCTATGCGACGGTGGATGCGACGCTCTCCTATGCGTTGACGGACCATGTCGCGGTCGATCTGCGCGGCTATAATCTGTTTGACAAGGCCTATGCGATCACCAGCTATGGCGACGAACAGTGGATCCTTGGCCGTCCACGTTCGATCGACGTCGCGCTTCGCGCTGCCTTTTAAGGTGGCGCCTTCTCCTGTCAGGCGGGCGGCTCGACGAGCCATGCTGCGTTGGCTTTTCCTCACCCATCGCTGGGTGGGGATCGCGTCATGCCTGCTCTTTGCGATGTGGTTCGCCTCCGGGCTTGTCATGCTTTACGTGCCGTATCCCAGGCTGACGCCGGCTGCGCGTCTGGTGGGGGCGTCACCCATCGATTGGACGAAGGTTGATGTGCCGGCACCAGTGGAGGCTGGTCAGGCCCGGTTGCTGCTCGAGATGCGCGATGCCGAGCCTGTCTGGCGGATCGAGCATGATGATGGCGTGGTCGACACCATTCCGGCCCGTAAGGGCGCCGTGCTGCCGTTGGTGGACGGCGTCTATGCTCGGCGTGTGGCGTCGCGCTTCGCCGGCCTGCCCCTAGGTACAGCCGAACGACTGTCGCGGGACCAGTGGACGGTCGCCGGCGGGTTCGATCGGCATCGCCCATTGTGGAGGGTCAGGCTGAACGATGCGGATGAGACGGACATCTATGTGTCGTCCAGTACCGGCCTTGCAGTTCAGCGGACGACCAGGTCGGAGCGGTTCTGGAACTGGTTGGGTTCGGTGCCGCACTGGCTCTATCCGACCATCCTTCGCCAGGATAACGCGGCGTGGCGGCAGGTAGTGCTGTGGGTGTCCGGGCCTTATATCGCGGTCGCTCTGACCGGCATCTGGATTGGCATCCTGCGCGTGCGGCCAGGCCGCCGACGCTACAAGGATGCACGCGTCAGTCCTTATCGCGGCTGGATGCTCTGGCACCATGTCAGTGGCCTTGTAGGCGGGCTTTCCCTTCTGACCTGGATCGTCAGTGGCTGGCTGTCGGTTGATCCCGGCCGCTTGTTTGCCGGGACGGCCACGCCAGCTCCGGCGCTACACCGCTATCAATCGCTCGGGCTTATCAAAAACCTTCCTCCAGTCAGCCAGCTGGCGGTTGTTGCGAAAGGCGCTCGAACCGTCGAATTGACCGGCGATGCCGGCCTGCCAAGGCTGACGATTGACCGAGCATCGGATCATCCTCGGTACCTCGATGCCATAGTGCTGCGGCCAGCGACCGAAGCGAGCCCCATTATCGCTGGAGCTGCGCGCACGCTGGTGGCGGATGGTCAGCCTTGGAAGATCGATCGGCTGAGCCAGCCCGATAATTATTGGGCGAGCGGGCAGATGCTGCCGATCCTGCGACTGCGCTTTGACGATCCAGCACGAACCTGGCTCTATATCGATCCAGTGACGGGTGAACTCATCGAACGGCAGGATCGTGCACGCCGTCTGTACCGATGGGTGTTCGACTTCCTGCACACGTGGAATTGGCTGTGGCTGATCGAGCATCAGCCGCTGCGAGATGTCGTCATCTGGCTGCTGTCTATCGTCGGACTCGCTTTGTCAGTCACGGGGGTATGGGTGGGCTTTCGGAAGTTGGGCCGACGAGCAACAGCGTGACGACTGATTGCTGATGTTGTCTTCTGCTTACCTCAGCAGGCGGTCGGGAGCCGTCATTGCATTTCTTAACAAACGTCTGAAGTTCGGAAGCGATCAGGGGTGCCGGGAATGGCCGTTTCTGGGTCTAACCATCTGATTTGCTGAGACACGCTTGTGCCTACGGAACACCGCGAAGGCACCAACGAAAAACCCCAACCGGCGAACCGGCTGGGGTCTATCGAACCCCTAGCTTGCATCGCCGAGGGTCCTGCCGGATCACTCCGGACTTAAGCCTGATGCCCAGCAAGCCGGGCAGCGCAGGAACCCGTCTCATATAAGCCAACGCGGCTTAAGGTTCAATGACGATCCCAATTGCAGCCGAGACGGCCCTGCGCAGTTGTTCAACCTGAGCCTTATCGAGCTCAATCTGATGGTATTGCCGAACGCCGGTTACATGATGCTTGCTGTGTGGCGGATTCAGCCGCGCGTAGCCCACTGTGGCGATCATGTCGCATTTTGCCCAGCGCGGGCTTGGCCCCCATGGATCTGGCACGTCGTTAGGCACCTCGACATGCCATGGCTCGACAGGGGCAGGGGCGGACATCGATAAAGGTACGACGGTCACGAGAGCGTCGCGACGCTTCAGCTTGGGTGAGATCGTGACCGCGAGCCGCCGCTTGATCATCTCAGGAGCTCGAAAACCAGTCGTGTAGTCACAGATGACGATCGTGCCCGGTCGCGGGTGATAAGGAAGCGGCATGGACACTGGTAACGTGCCGTTCGGTGCGGCACCAGCTCTCGCCTCGGTCGGGCGGCCAAGCTGTCGACGCTGCTTGGAACATGAACAGATGGCCGAACTTGGGAAGCGGGCGGGGCGGTCTGAATGACTGGTAATGGGTCGTCGTGGCGGGAGGGCAGGGCGGTCGCTCTCGCTCCATGTTGCCGCTTGACCGGTTGGCGGGGCATACCCAGGACCACTTACTCGATCATAGGCGCTCTGATGGTGCCGTTGGATAGGAAAAAATCGGTATGGCATTGCTCTGGCTCATAGGCCTCCAGGCTGCGGCTACCTGGAGTCCTCCCGCTCAGGCGGCATGGTCAGGGGACAAGCCTCCGATCGAAGTCCGGTTGCATGCGTCTACCTTGTCCATGCGGGGGGAGGCGCTCATTGAGGTCGATCTTACCGCCAAAGACAACACCTTTGCCGTATCACCGTTTCTGCAACCCTCACGGGGCATTGCGTTTGAGGTTATCTCGGAAGACGGGCGACCAGTGGCGCCTGCCGAGCCGATGGTAGGTTCACCGCCCCCGCCTCCTTTGGAGGCAAAGGAGCTGACCGCTGTATCGGTCGCAACGCCTTACCGTGTCTTCACCCACGAACGCGCAAAAACAATCTTCCCGGGAGCAGGTCGATACAGAGTGAGAGCCCGGATATTCTTCTTCAATTTCCCATCCGAGCCAGTCCATTATGCCCAACTAGTATCGGATACGATAACGGTGAACGTGACTAAGTAGAACGCGGCCGTGCCGCTCGTGACGGTGGCCTTTGTTGGACAACGTCTGAAAAGTCGGCCGCTATCAACCGAAACGATCACATTGGTCAGTGAATGTCAGGATTGGCAAGCTGATCATTAGCGTTGATGAACGAGCTTCTGCAGTTGGAATGTCGGAAGGGTGTCCCGAGTGACCGGTTGTGGGTCATGTAGGCCGCTGCTTTGCTTTGGATCGATCAGCCTTCCACAGCCTGCTTCGACACAGGCGTTTTCGGCTTGACGTAGCGGTCGAGCCAGTCGGTCATCTGCCAGAGCGTCTCCTCCGTCGACTCGAGCGCGCGGTAGCCGTGCGGCTCATTGGGGAGGACGACGTAGCGGACGGTGGCACCGTTGCCCTTCAAGGCAGCGTACATCCGCTCCGACTGGATCGGGAAGGTACCGCTGTTGTCGTCAGCGCCGCCATGAATGAGGAGGATCGGCTCCTTTATCCGGTCGGCGTAGGTGAAGGGCGACATCTCGGTATAGGTCGGCGTTGCCTGCCAGTAGGTGCGCTGCTCGGCCTGGAAGCCGAAGGGAGTCAGCGTACGGTTGTACGCGCCCGAGCGCGCGATGCCGGCGCGGAACAGGTTGGTGTGGGCCAAGAGGTTGGCGGTCATGAACGCTCCGTAGCTGTGGCCGCCGACCGCCATCCGCATCCGGTCACTGACGCCCAGTTTCGCCACTGCATCCACCGCGGCCTCCGCATCCTCGCGGAGCTGCTTGACATAGGTGTCGTTCGCCTCGGCTCCGCCCTCGCCGATGATCGGCATCGCTGGGTTGTCGAGGATGGCATAGCCCTGCGTCAGGAGGAACAAGTGGCTGATCCCACGCGGGCGAACGAAGCGGTTACCCTGGTCCACCGTCTGACCAGCGATCTTGGCGTCGGTATATTCGGCCGGGTAAGCCCAAAGCAGCGTCGGGAGCGGGCCATCGCGCTTCGCGTCGTAGCCCGCGGGCAGGTAGAGCGTCCCCGACAGCGGCACACCGTCGGCGCGTGTGTAGGTGATCGTACGCTGGATAATCTCCGCGAACACCGGCGCAGGATCGGGGAAGGCGGTGACCGGCTTAGCGCCGCCTCCCTTGACGGTGCGGATGACGTAATTGGGGGCGACCTTGGCGCTCTCGCGGCGGGTCAGGATGCGCTTGCCCATGTCGTCGAGCATCGCCACCACCGACTCGAAATAAGGCGCCTTTGCCGTCCACAGCCGCGTCTGCTCGCCACCCGCGAGCGGCATCGTGCCGAGGAAAGGAAAGGCACCGCCCTTGGTGGCGCCCTCGCCAGTGACGAAGATGCCGTCGTGCGCGGGAGTGAAGCGCATGACCGGCTTGCCGGCGGCATTCTCCTCGAGAATTGGGCGGCCGGGGTCACCGTACTGGTCCTGATAGTTGCGGGTCAGGAGCATGCGCGCCTGCTCCGGCCGCGAAGGGGCGACCGCCTGGCGATGCTCGGTCCGCGTCCGCCATTCGCGGTCGACGACCATCGCAAAGCCATCGTCACCCCACATCGTCGTCGCATAGCGGGCAGGCGTCTGCACGAGTTCGACCGGCGCGGCGTCGAAGGGCGCGGCCTGCATCATCACCTTGTCGTGGAAGGCCAGCTTGGCGCGGGGGTTGCCGCCGTCGAGTGCTTCCGCCCAGACCAATGTCGCCGGCGCGTCGGAGCGCCACGTCGCCTCGCGCGGGCCCTTCACCGTCGCGTCGAAGTCGACCGGTAGGTCGTCGGCGAGTGGACGGTCGACCAATGTCTTCACTGGCCAGCCGTCGATCGTTGATACCGCGATTTCGGTTGGGAAGAAGCCGGCGGGGAGCAGATAGGAGTACGGACGTTTCAGCCGCTCGGTCAGCAGATAGCGGCCGTCGGGCGAGACGCTGAAGTCGGTAATGAGGCCGGGCGCGCCGATCGGCCGTGCGGTGCCGTCGAGGTCGACGCGGACAAGCTGGCCGCTGAAGTAATAGTCGAACAGCTTCTCATCATGCGCGTCGCCAAGCAGGTCCTCGTAGGTGCGCGCAGCCGAGGTGCGGCCGACGCTTTCCTGGACAATAGGGCCGGTCGGCGTCGTCGGGGCTGCGGGTGCCGCGCCGCGGCCGGCAGGGATGGTGTTGACAATGAGTGCCTTGCTGTCGGGCGTCCAGACAAACGGGGTCCCAAAAGTGCCGTTCGCCCCCTTCGCGATGGTACGGACGGTGCCGTCGCGCTCGGCGACCCACAGCGACAAGCCGTCTGCCTCCTGCACGTAAAAGGCGAGACGAGCGCCGTCGGGCGACCAGTCGGGCGAGGCAAAGCGCGTTCCGGCCGGTAACGCGACCCGGATCGTTCGGCCGGTTCCTACGTCTTTGAAGCTGAGACCGTTCAGCCACTGGACGCGGACTTCGGCTTGGCCATTGGTCACAGGATCGATGCGGTAGCCGCCGAGGCGCAGGATCGACTTCGAGAGGTTGGCGATCGTCGGCAGGTTCTCACGGTCGAGGACCGCGAGGGTGCGGTGATCGGGGCTGAGCGCGACGCCCGGAGTTGGCGGCGTCTCAAGCACTTTGGCGATGGCGTCAGGCGCGCGGTGGTAGCCGGTGTCAGGCGTCTGCGCGGCAGCGGTGGTGGCGAGGAGGAGAGCAACCAGGCAGACACCGACGCGCATTGATAACCCCTTGTTCTGCGATGCACGTTCGTGTGCCACGCGTGGGTGACGCTCACCAGCGAATACCGCAACATGCTTATAGCAAGGACCTGAACGAGTGGCCGAAGTTGGGGAGTGGGGAAGAGGCCACGAACGACCGGAAATGGGTCATCGCGATCAGTATGGCGGAGCCGTACGCGCGCGTTGCTCCCGCGCCGCCTCGGCCCACCAGGCCAGATCGTCGGCGAACCGGGGAAAGGCTTTGGCGAGAGCCGCGCCGCCATCGCCGGTCGGCGTTCCGGTTTCGTCGAGCGCACGACCGATCCCTCCGACGGTGAGTGAGCTGGAGATCACAACCATCCCCATCTCGGTGAGGGTGCCGTGCCAGGCGACGCTAGCGTGCGCGCCCGCCAGTCGCCCGGCGGAATAGCTGGCGATTCCGGCGGGGCGCCAAAACCATTCCTCGAGGAAATGGTCGGTCAGGTTCTTGAGGCCGGGCTGCTGGCCCCAATTATACTCGCCCGTGACGAACACGAAGGCGTCGGCCGCACGGATCTTGGTGGCGAGCTCCTCCAACGCGGGCGGCGCCTCGCCCGTCGGATATTCCTTGTACATGCGGTCGAGCATCGGCAGCCCGACCGCCTTGGCGTCAATCAGCTCGGGCACCGCGCCGCGCTCTGCAAAGGCGCGCATCAGGTAATCGACCAGCCGGATGCCCTGCCGATCGGATCGGTAGGAGCCGTAAAGGATCAGGATACGGTCGGCCATCGTGCTACTCCCATAGTGCGGCGGCCCTATCGTCGGCCTGTCGCGCGCCGCCTTCAACCCTTGGCGGCGACGGCGCCCAATTCCTCGAGGTCGAGGTCATGCTCTAGATCGTGGAGCGTCTCGTCGTCGATCTGGCCGGCGCGATGCAGCCGCACCAGCTCGGCCCGCCCCGCTTCCACCGCCGCTATGATGACGTCGAAATGGCGCGCAATCGCCTGGTTGCGCTCTTCCGGGGTGCCGTCGAATGCCTCGCCCGCGGCGGCGCGCGTACGATAGCGGCGGAGGAGCTGGGGATGGACGATCTCTCCGTTGGCGTCATGGGCTTCGCGCTCGACCGCCGAGAGTTGCGCGCGGAACATCGCATGCTCGGCGGCATGGAGGTCGAGCGGTGGTAGTGCGGCAGGATCCTCCGCCGGACGCGCGTGCTTGATCATCCAGCCGAGCGATGTGCCCTGGACCAATACCGTGACCAGGATCACCGCGAAGGCGGCGACCAGCATCAGGTCGCGCTCTGGCATGGCCGCCGGCAACGACAAGGCCACCGCCAACGTCACCACGCCGCGCATCCCCGCCCAGCTCATGACGAGCGCGGCGCGGCCACCAAGCGGGCGCACCGACGCCAAGCCGATCCGGCGCAGAGCGCCAACGACTGCGTCGGTCGCGAATATCCATACGAAGCGGGCGACGATCACGGCAATGACGATCAGCAGGACCGGGATCGCCATCGTATCGACGATGCGCGACGGATCGCCGACGCGGTCGAGGATCCCGCGCAGCGATAGTCCGATTAGCGTGAAAACCGCCGCCTCGAGGAGGAAGACGAGCACCTGCCAGAAGCCGAGCGCGCGGATCCGAACGCTGGCGCTGAACACGACGTGCTGGAACCAGCCACAGGTCAGGCCGGCGGTCACCACGGCGATCACGCCTGACACGTGGAGCAGCTCGCCGGCGATATAGGCGCTCCAGCACACCAGCATCGTCGCGGCGATCATCAGCGTGTCGTCGCCGAGCCGTCGCAGCAGCAACATCCACAATGCTCCAATGGCGGCGCCGACCGCGATACCGCCGACGACGAGCAGAAAGAAGGTGCCGGTCGCCGCACCGAGGCTGAAGCTGCCGGTCAGCACCGCCGCCACCGCAAAGCGGAAGAGGACCAGCCCGGCGGCATCGTTGAGCAGGCTCTCGCCTTCCAACAGCGTCGACAGGCGGCGCGGCAGGCTGACCTGTTGAAGCACCGCGCGCGCCGACACCGCATCGGGCGGCGACAGGATAGCGCCGAGCGCGACGCAGGCCGCCCAAGGCAGCGCCGGCAGCAGCAGCTTGGCGACCACCGCAACGACTGCAGTGGTGAAGAACACCGCACCGACCGCCAGCGACAGGATGCCGGCCATGTGGCGGCGGAACGGCGCGATCGCGGTGAACCAGGCGCCGTCCATCAGCAGCGGCGGCAGGAAGAGGACGAGGACCAGCTCGGGGTCGATCGCGACCGCGGGCAGGCCGGGGATGAAGGCCACGGCGCCGCCACCGACGATCAGCGCCGCTGCGGGCGGGAGCGAGAGTCGCCGGGCAACGTAATGGAGGCCAACGATCGCCAGGAACATCGCAATGATCAGCTCGAACTCCGCCGCTGCATGCATGTCGCTGCCCCCATTTCGATGACGTAACGAAAGCGTAAAAAGGCCGATCGATCAATATGAACGTGCTGACCGTCTAAGCTTGTGTCGCTGACCGGCCAAGACACATGCCGAAGCGGCGCGGCGCAACATGTACGAACGGCAGCTTTCGGGAAGCGCTTAGAATACCGCGAATGACCGCATGTGGGTCGAATAGGACCCGAGTTAAGACCAGGCTTTAAACGGCGTCATCAAAGAGCAGCTAACAGCCAATATCTCAAAGTGGTCCGGTGCGGACGCAGAACGCCCAACGTTTAAAGAGCCGAAATGCACAAGGCTCGTGCTGACAGCGCCTCCCGCACGCGCGCAAGCGCGGCTGCTTCCGGCGCTGCTTCGCCCATCAGGGCCCAGGCGCCACTGATCGCGAAGGCGCAATGGCCATGGACCGTCGCGATGAGCGAGCGCGACAGGGCGGCAATATCGTCATCGACGTCGCAGCCGACGGCGCGCGCGATCTCCTCGACGACGATGCGGGTCAGCGTGGCGCGGCCGGTTTCGTCCGCCTCGGTCAGGCCGCCATCGGCGGGCAGGCGGTGATCGAAGATCGCGGTCCAGAGATGTGGGTGCGCGCGCGCGAAGCCGAAATAGCCATCGACCAGTGCCGCGATCCGGTCGCCGTCTGGACCGACAGCATCCAGCCGCTCGCCCAGCGACACCGCCCAGTCCGCGAAACTTCGCGTGTTGATCGCCGCAATCAGCCGGTCGGCGGTGCCGAAGACGTTGTGGATCGTGCCGATCGAATAGCCGATCCGCCGCGCCACCTCGCGCGCCGAGAAGCCGGCAAGGCCCGCCTCTGCGATCAGCGTTGATCCGGTCGACAGGATCAGTTCCTCCAATTCGGCGCGGCTGTGGTCGGATCGGCGTCCCATGCGGCGGCTATAACCCTGGAATTGAGCACTGTCTAATATATATATTGAGCGGTGCTTTATTTGTGATACCGTTAGCCGAATCGAGGAGGTCGGCGATGTCGCTGCTGCTGTTGATCGTCTGTTCCGTGGCTCTGGCGTTGCTCTCGCAGGAGGTGCGACGGCTGCGCGAGCGCGTGGACATGTTGGAGGCTGGCGCCACAGCGTCGCCGATCTCGGCAGCGGGGGAGGCGCCGCGAACCGTCTACGTCCCGCCTGAACCGTTCCTCGCGGTGGACCGCGGCGCCTACCGACGGGTGGAGCCGATTGCGGAAGCGGTCGCCTTGCCGCCGGCGCCGGTTGTCGAACCCTCTAAGGAAGCAGACATCGCGGACTCGGCGACGATCGAGACGTCACCGCCGTCGTCGCGCTTCGAGGATGTGTTCGGGCGGCGGCTGCCGATCTGGGCGGGCGGACTGACGCTGGCGGTCGCGGGCGTGCTGATCGTCCGCTATTCGATCGAGGCGGGGCTGCTGTCGCCGTGGGTGCGGGTGGTTTTCGGGCTGATCTTCGGCGCGGGACTGATCGGCGGCGCGGAAGTGGCGTTGCGGCGCGATGCCGTGGTGCGCGATCCGCGGGTGCGGCAGGCGCTGGCGGGCGCGGGGATCGCCACGCTCTATGCGGTGACGCTGGCGGCGGTGCATCTGTACGACCTGATCGGGCCGGGCACGGCGTTCGTTGGGATGGCGCTGGTGACCGTGCTGGCCGGGGCGCTGGCCATGCGCTTCGGGGCGCCGAGTGCGCTGCTCGGGCTGGCCGGCGGTCTGGCGGCACCGGCACTGGTTGGCGCCGGTGCGCCAAACATACCTTTACTGACGCTGTATCTCGCGCTCACCGTCGGCGGGTTGTGCGCGCTGGGGCGGCAACAGCGCTGGTGGTGGCTGGGGGCGCTGGCACTGGTCGGCGGGTTCGGCTGGGGCGCGATGCTGATCCTGGGCGGCGCACTCGATCTTGCGGCGGCGCTGTCGGTCGGTGCCTATACGCTGGCGCTCGCCATCGCGCTGCCGCTGCTGCTGACCGGTGACCGGGCCGCGCTGCTGCGGGCCGGGGCGAGCGTGCTCGGCTGCGCGCAGCTTGCCGCCCTGGTCGCAATGGGCGGGTTCGCGCCGTTGCACTGGGGCGTGTTCGGGCTGATCTCGGTCGCGATCCTGTGGCTGTCACGGCGGGAAGCGGTGTTCGCCGATCTGCCCGCGCTGGCGCTGGGGGTGGCGATCCTACTCGCCTGCGCGTGGCCGGCACCGAGCGTTTGGGAGATGGCGGCGCTGCTTGTCGCGCTCGTCGCGATCCACGCCGTGCCCGCTGCGCTGCGGGTATGGCGTACCGATACCCGCGTGGTCGATGCGCCGATGGTGGCGGCGGTCGCGGTGGCGATCGGCGTGCTGCCGGCGCTGCGCTTCCAAGATACGGGCGTCGTGACGCTGCTCGGTGCGGCGCTGGCCGCCGGCGTGGCGGCGCGAGGATGGCGGGTGGGTGGACGTGCCGATGACGCGCGCTTCGCGACGGTGGCGATCACCGCGGCGGGAATGATCGCGCTGGCGGCGGTGCAGCTGTTGCCGTTGGACGCGTGGGCATCGGTGGCGGCGGTGCTCTGCGCCGGGATGATGACGCTGGCCGATCGGGCGAGCGACCGGCGGATCGAGCGCGCCGCGTGGAGCCTTGGCGCCGCGACGCTGGCGGTCCTGGCGGTCGACGCAGGCATTGGCCGGCTGTTCGGCGAGGCAGGGGGCGGCCATGTCGTGGCGTGGATCGTGCCGGCCTGCATCGCGGCGGGGATGGCACTGCGGGCGCGAGGGCTCCGCGCTGCGGTGATCCAGCCGGCGGCGGTGGCCCTCGGCTATGGCGCGGCGGCGCAGGTGCTGCCGGTCGTGCTGATCCCGCTCGTTCCGGCGGTGCTTCTGGCGGGAATGGCGGTCACGCGTCGCGCCGCCGTGCTGCCGGCGAGTGTTGCGGCGGCGTGCGTCGCGGTCGGCTGGTCGCTGATGCCCCTGGTCGCCTGGGTGCGCCTGGCGGCGATCGCGGCGGGCGGCGTGATGGTGCCCGCCTACGACTGGCCTGCCTTGCTCGACGCAGCGCTGCGGCTGGCGTGCCCTGGCGCCGCGCTGCTCGCCGCGGCCCGGCTCTTGCCACAGCCGGTCGAGGTGCGCCGCGTCGCGGTCGGTGTGGGGGGTGGTCTGCTGGCCATCACCGTGCATGTCGCGCTTCAGCATGCGGTCGGGATCGATAGTCCGGCGAGCTTCGCCGCGCGTACCATGATGGCGGATGCGCTATGGGAATCGCTGCTGGCGCTGGCCGCAGTGGGTGCCTGGCGGTTCGGTGTGCGGGACGTGGCGAGGGTGCTGGGGGCAGCCGCTCTGGCGCATGGCCTGTGGTTCACAGGACTGGTGCTCAATCCGCTGGTCGTGCTCCAGCAGCCGGGGCCATGGCTGGCGCTGTCCTATGGCGTGATGGGGGCGGTCCTGTGGGCGGTGCCTCGCGTCGTGCTTGGGATCGGCCGGCTGCGTGACGGCGCGCTGATGGGAGTGATCGTCGTTGCCGCCTTCACGCTGCTGCGCCAGGTCAGCCATGCGCCGATGCCGCTCTGGACCGGCGCGGGCGCGGGCGAACAGATCGCGCGCTCGATCCTGGCGCTGGTGCTGGCGGGAGCGTTTCTGGGGATCGGCATCCGCCGGCAGGCGCGCGACTGGCGTTTCGCCAGCCTGGCGCTGATGCTGGTCGCGGTGGCCAAGGTGTTCCTGTTCAACGCCGCAGGGCTCGACGGGCTGGCCCGGATTGCCTCGTTCGCCGCGCTCGGCTTCAGCCTGATCGGCGTCGGCTGGCTCTATAGCCACTATCTGCCCGACGCATCGCGTTAAGACTTCACTGCTATCGCCTCATATAAAGGGGAGCTGCCATCATGTCCGCACCAGATCTGTCACTGCTCGGCAAGCGCCGCTTCGCGCCGCTGTTCGTCGTTCAGTTCTTGGGTGCCTTTAACGATAACCTGTTGAAGTTCGCGATGTTGTTCCTCGTCAACTTCACGCTTTACGCTGCGGCGCCGGCGAAGGCGGAGTTGCTGGCGACGATCGCCACCGGTCTGTTCATCCTGCCCTATTTTCTGCTGTCGGGCCTCGCGGGCCAGCTGGCCGACAAGTGGGACAAGGCGGTGCTGGTGCGCGTGGTGAAAGCCGCAGAGGTCGGCATCATGCTGCTGGCGCTTGGCGGCTTCTGGTTCCAGTCGGTGCCGGTGCTGCTCGCCTGCCTGTTCCTGATGGGCGTGCATTCGACGATCTTCGGCCCGGTCAAATATTCAATCCTGCCGCAGCATCTCGATCGTCATGAGCTCATGGGCGGCACCGGCCTGATCGAGGCGGGGACGTTCCTCGCCATCCTTGCAGGCCAACTGGCTGGCGGGCTGATCCCGGCGTGGGAGGGGGGCTGATCGCTGTCGGCGTCGCGCTGCTCGGCTTCCTCGTCAGCCTTTCGGTGCCGAGCGCGCCGTCCCTGGGTTCGGGGGACCCGATCGATCGTAACATCTGGCGCAGCACGATGCAGATCCTGTCGGTCGCGCGCGCCGGGCGGGGCGTGTGGCTGGCGATCCTGGGGATCAGCTGGTTCTTCGCGATCGGCGCGATCCTGCTGTCGGAGTTCGCGCCGCTGGTCAGCGGGACGCTGGGGGCAGGGGGCGGCGTGGTGACGCTGTTCCTGCTCGTCTTCTCGCTGTCGGTGGCGGCGGGATCGCTGGTGGTCAACAGGCTGCTCGGCGGCGAGGTGTCGGCGCGCTACGTGCCGGTCGCCGCGCTGGCGATGGCGGCGTGCCTGATCGAGCTGTGGGTCGCGACGCGCAGCTTCACCGTGACGGTGCCAGACGCCGATGTCGCCGCCTTCCTGGCCAGCGCGGGCAGCTGGCCGATCCTGATCGGGCTGGTCGGCCTCGCCTTTGCGGGCGGCGTGTTCATCGTGCCGCTCTACGCCATCCTGCAGGTCCATACGGATCCCGCCGAACGTTCGCGCGTGATCGCGGCGAACAACATCGTCAACGCCATCGTTACCGTCCTCATGGTCGTGGTCGTCACGCTGTTGCTGGCGACGGGAACCAGCGTGCCCGGCATCATCGGTGCGATGGGCTTTGCGACGCTGGCGATTGCGCTCATCTCGTGCTGGTTGTTGCCGGAGACGGTGTTCAAGGGGCTGGTCCGCTCGCTGCTCGTGCTGTTCTATCGCGTCGATGTGCATGGCGCGGAGTACATGCCGCAACCGGGCGAGCGTGCGGTGGTGGTGGTCAACCACGTCTCGTTCCTCGACGGGCTGCTGCTCGCCGCCTTCCTGCCGGGCAAGCCGACGTTCGCGGTCGCGATGTCGATCGCGAAGGCGTGGTGGGTTTGGCCATTCCTCGGCATGTTCGACGCCTTTCCGGTCGACCCCACCAACCCGATGGCGGCGAAGGCGATGGTCAAGGCGGTGCGCGAGGGGCGGACGCTGGTGATCTTCCCCGAAGGCCGCATCACCGTGACCGGCGCACTGATGAAGGTGTTCGACGGGCCCGGCATGGTCGCCGACAAGGCCGACGCCCCCATCGTGCCGGTGCGCATCGCGGGCGCGCAGTTCACGCCGTTCTCGCGGCTAAAGGGCAAGGTGCGGCTGCGCACCTTCCCGAAGATCGACCTCACCATCCTGCCGCCGCAGCGGTTCGCGGTCGAGGGCGAGACGGCGCGGCAACGCCGGGCCGCCGCGGGCGCGAAGCTGTACGACGTGATGAGCGACATGATCTTCGCGACATCCGACACCGACCGCACGCTCTACCAGGCGCTGATCGATGCGAAGGGCGTGCACGGCGCCCGGCGGCCGGTGGTCGAGGATGTGAAACGCGAACCGATGACGTATGTGCGGCTGCTGACCGGCAGCATCGCACTGGGCCGTCCGCTGGCGGCGCTGACGCAGCCGGGCGAGGCGGTCGGGCTGATGCTGCCCAACGTCAATGCGGTCGTCGCGAGCTTCTTCGCGCTCCAGGGTATCGGCCGCGTGCCGGCGATGCTGAACTACACCGCCGGCCTCGCCAACTTGAAGGCGGCCTGCGTCGCGGCGGAGGTGCGCGCCATCGTCACCGCGCGTGCCTTCGTCGAGCAGGTGAAATTGGGGGAGGTGCTTGCCGGGTTGGAGGCGACGGGCCTTCGCATCGTCTATCTCGAGGATGTCGGCGCCGCGATCGGCACCCTTGCTAAGCTGCGCGCGCTGGCCGCGACGCGTTGGGCGGAGCGGCTGCATCGCCGGCACAATGTGTCGCCCGACGCGCCGGCGGTGATCCTGTTCACCAGCGGATCGGAAGGGCTGCCTAAGGGTGTCGTGCTGACGCATCGCAACCTGCTGTCCAATTGCCTCCAGCTGTCGGCGCGGATCGACTTCAACTCGGCAGATGTCGTGCTCAACGCGCTGCCGGTGTTCCACAGCTTCGGGCTGACCGGCGGCACCTTGCTGCCGATCCTGTCGGGAGTGAAGACGTTGCTCTATCCCAGCCCGCTCCATTACCGCATCGTCCCGGCACTGCCTATGACGCCAATGCGACGATCCTGTTCGGCACCGACACATTCCTGTCGGGCTATGCCCGCATGGCCCACGGTTACGACTTCTACGCGCTCCGCTACATCTTCGCCGGCGCAGAACGGATACGCGACGAGACGCGGCGGACCTATGCCGAAAAGTTCGGCCTGCGCATCCTCGAAGGCTATGGCGCGACCGAGGCGGCGCCGGTGATCGCTGTGAATACGCCCATGCACTTTAGGGCGGGCAGCGTCGGCCGGCTGCTGCCCGGCGTCGAGGCCCGGCTGGAGCCGGTGCCGGGGATCGAAGGGGGCGGCCGCCTGTCTATCCGCGGGCCGAACATCATGGCGGGCTATCTGAAGGCGGATGCACCTGGCGTGCTGCAACCGACGGAGGGCGGGTGGCACGACAGCGGTGATATTGTCACGATCGACGATACAGGCTTCGTGACCATCAAAGGCCGCGCCAAACGATTCGCCAAGATCGGTGGCGAGATGGTGTCGCTCCCTGCGGTCGAGGGCTATGCCGCCAGGCTGTGGCCGAATGCCGAACATGCCGTGGTGACGCGTCCCGACGCGCGCAAGGGCGAGCAGCTGGTATTGTTCACGACGCAGGCGAGCGCGACCGTCGGCGCACTGCAGCAATGGGCGCGAGGCAATGGCATCGCCGAACTATCAGTGCCGAAAGACGTTCGCGTGGTCGAGACGTTGCCAGTGCTGGCCACGGGCAAGCTCGACTATGTCGCCATGGCTGAGTGTGCCGCGGCTGACGGACGCGTCGACCGGACGGGCAATGTTGGTGAGGAAGAGTCCGTGTGATCGGGGCGTAGCGGGGTACAAAAGGCGTTCCGCCCGGGATGGTTCGCGAGCGGGTGGGGCGGTCTGCTCAGATGAACGAGCGGCAGTTATAGGGGCGTTGAAGGTTGTGCTCGACCGACCGATTGTTGGTCAGATTGAAGTTACTCGACTGTTGCTGCCCTATGTCGTCCGTCGCAAGGTGAACCGGGTAATTTCGGATGGTACGCCTAGCCTGAGCGTGAAGCCCGGCCAGAGCCCCGTGCCGTTACTGACATAGAGTGTCATGCCGTCCACCGCGTAACGGCCCGATACGAAGCCGGCATTGCCTCGCGCGACCAGCCGGTCGAGCCCGACGATCATCCCGCCATGCGTATGCCCGGATAGCTGAAGCGCGACGCCGCGCGCGGCAGCCGCAGCCGCGTTGCGTGGTTGGTGGTCCAGCAGAACAATCGGGGCACCAGCGGGCGCGCCGCGGAGCGCTTGTCCAAGGTCCGGTGCCGCTTCACCGGCACCCCGCGCCGACAAGTCGGTGACACCCGCGACGACCAGTTGATCGCTGCCTCGATCGATCACGGCATGACCGTTGGTCAACAAGCGGAAACCCATGGCCGACAGGTGCCGCATCCACTCGCCATAGTTGAAGAAATACTCATGATTGCCCGGGATGGCATAGACCCCGTCGGGTGCGCTCAACCTTCGCAGCGGCTCGACGTCGGCCTGACGCATGGCGAGTGATCCGTCGATGAAGTCGCCGGTTACCACGGTCAGATCGGCGCCGGCGGCATTGGTGCGCTCGACGACCGCCTGCGCCCAGCCTGCCGTGAACACTCGGCTGATATGCAGGTCGGTCAGTTGGACGATGCGGTAGCCGTCGAAGGAGGGTGGCAGGTCATGGACCATGACCGTCACGTCCCTGACCGGCGGGACGCGCAACGCGTTGGCGACGCCGATCGCGGCCAGCACCGCCGCCAGCCCGGCCGCTGCGTATCGTAGCGGAGCGGGTTGATGGATCGCCGCCTGGCGAACCAGCATTGTCGCTACGGTCCCTAGGTCGAGGACCAACTGGAACAATGCGAGCAGGAGCAGTGCGCCGAATGCCCAGTTGAACAGGATCACGAAGGGGCGGGGGAACTCAGGGGCGAACACCGAACCCGACGAGACCCGGCTCCACAGGTGGAATTGCGATGCAGCGAGCATCAGAAGCCCAGTCGCTATTTTCACCCACAGCGGTAGCGGCAACGGCCACAGCCAGCGGCTCAGGACGATCAGCGTGGGCACGGCAAAGACGAGATTGAAGATCGTACTCACTCCAGCTGTCGAGGGCGACGCGATATACAAACGAAGGGTGTGCTGCGAATGTCCGATGGAGGCGGAGCCTCGTATTCTGTTCGTCCGATATGCCCCAACGAGGTCAGATCGCGGAGATGAATGAACGTCTGAAGTTGGGGGACGGAAGAGGAGGTGCGAATGACCGGAAGGTGGGTCGTTGCACCAAATTTCAGGGGTATGTCTCCGCAGGCTCTTACCCGTTGTGTCGTCAGAAAGCTTCGGCTCACTATGCGTGCACCGGTGCGTACATGCGTCAGCGCGTGCTCATAAGCTCGTGCTTTCAGGCGGAAAATGTTCTCTTAAACTGGGCAAGGATAACAGGAGAGGGCGGGATGCATACAACGACGCGTCGCGGGCTGGTTGCCGGCATGGCTGCGATAGGGATCGGTGCGATGGCGAAAGCGACGCCGGTCATAGGAGGCCGCGATCCTGACCTGGGGCCCAACGTCCTGATCGTCGATCCCGGCGAGCCGGGCACGCAGGCGGTAATCGCCCGCTGGTTCGCACAGCAGGAGCGCGCGCATTTCACCGACAGGCGCCAAGCGATCCTGCTCAAGCCAGGCAACCACCGACTCGATATCAATGTCGGCTTCTTCACCCAGGTCGTGGGTCTGGGCACCCTGCCGGACGATGTGACCGTGACCGGCCATGTCCATGCCGAGGCGGACTGGGCCAAGGGCATGGCCCTGGTCAATTTCTGGCGGAGCGTGGAAAATCTGGCGATACGGCCGCCCGACGGCATGGATCGCTGGGCCGTGTCACAGGCCGCCCCCTATCGCCGCGTCCATCTGGCCGGCGACCTGGCGTTGGACGATGGCGGCTGGTCGAGCGGCGGTTTCATGGCCGATTGCCGGGTCGACGGCACGATCCGCTCCGGCACGCAGCAGCAATGGTTCACCCGCAACAGCCATATGGCCGGCTGGGAGGGATCGAACTGGAACATGATGTTCATGGGTGTCGCGGGGGCACCCGCGACGCGTTTCCCGACGCCACCCTATACGACGCTGGGGACCGTGCCCGTGGTCCGCGAGAAACCGTTTCTTTGCGTGGGGCCGGGGGGTGACTGGACCATCTTCGTCCCGGCGCTGCGGCGTGACGTGGCCGGCGTGTCCTGGGATCAGGCACCCGCCGGACGCCACCTGCCGCTGGACGAGGTGCTGATCGCCGATCCGACGACGCCGGTCGCGACGATCAACCGCGCGCTTGCGGCGGGTCACCATCTTCTGCTCACGCCAGGCGTATATCGGCTGCGCGAGCCGCTGCGGGTGGTGCGGGCCGATACGGTCGTCCTCGGCCTTGGTCTGGCAACCCTGCTGGCCGAGGATGGGTCAGCCGCGCTCACCGTCGCCGACGTGGCCGGGGTGACGATCGCCGGGCTGCTGGTCGACGCAGGGCCGCAGAACACGCCAGTGCTGGTGCAGGTCGGGCCACGCGGCGCGGCCGGCAATCATCGCGACAACCCGACCTTGCTCGCCGATCTTTTCTTCCGCGTCGGCGGGGCCACGGTAGGGAATGCCGGGACCTGCCTGGAGGTCAACAGCCACCACGTCATCGGCGACCATCTCTGGATCTGGCGCGCCGATCACGGCGACCGCAATGGCGGTCGGGTCCATGTTGGCTGGGACGAGAGCCGGGCGACCCACGGCCTGGTCGTCAACGGGGATCATGTCACCTGCTACGGACTGTTCGTCGAGCATTTCCAGGGCTGGCAGACGCTGTGGAACGGCGAGGATGGCCGGACCTTCTTCTACCAGAACGAACTGCCATATGATCCGCCGAGCCAGCGCGCCTGGCGGGCGGACTCGCCGCGCGGATGGGCGGCATATAAGGTCGCAAATCACGTCCGCCGGCACCAGGCGGTGGGCATGGGGATCTACGCCAACTTCACCGCCGATCCCTCGATCGTGCTCGCGAGCGCGGTGGAGGTGCCCGACACGCCGGGCGTACGCGTATCGGATGTCACTACGATCTCGCTGGGCGGCGGCAAGGGAACCATCGCGCATCTGGTCAACGATGCGGGAGAGGCCGCGCGGCCGGGCAGCATCCGCCAGACGCTGACCCGATATGCCGGCAAGGGAGGGTAGACCCCGACAGCGCCATGGGCCGAATGGCAGAAGCTGGATGGGGTGAGGCGGGCAGATGAACGTCCACTTACGGGTCTGGCGCATCGTCACCAATAATAGCTAATATGCAGGACCCGCAGGTGTCGCGCCATGGGCCTCAGGACAGATTGATGCGTTGTCCGTCGATGATGAAGATCGTGTTCGACCAGCGCCAGCTTTCGCATGCTCCGGTTCGTGAAATGCACAATGGCGACTGGACCGCCTTTCAGGAAACGCCCGCGCGCGCCCAGACGATCCTGGCAGCGATCGGATCGGCCGAACCCGCACGTGACTTTGGCATGGACCCGCTGCTGGCCGTGCACGATGCCGCCTATCTCGATTTCCTAAAGAGGGCGCATGCCGATTGGCGGGCCGCCGGGCGCGACGGCGATGCGATCGGCTATGCCTGGCCGATCGTCGGGCGCCGCCCGGTCGACCTGTCCCGGATCGACGCGCGGCTTGGCCGCTACAGCTATGACGTGGTGACGCCGATCACTGCAGGCACGTGGGACTCGGCCTATTGGTCGGCACAGTCCGCACTGACCGCGCTTGATGCGGTTGCCGATGGCGCGTCCGGTGCCTTCGCCTTGTGTCGTCCACCCGGCCATCATGCCGGCCGCGATTATTGCGGCGGCTATTGCTTCCTCAACAGCGCTGCCATCGTCGCAGCCGAGGCGCATCGTCGGGGGCTGGGGCCGGTCGCGATCCTCGACGTCGACTATCATCACGGCAATGGTACGCAGGATATCTTCCTGCGCGATCCTTCCATACTGTTCGTCTCGATCCACGCCGACCCGACTGCCGATTACCCCTTCTACTGGGGCCATGCCGACGAGGATGGGGAGGGGGCGGGGCGGGGCGCTACGCTCAATCTGCCGCTGCCGCGCGGAACGGGCTGGGGGACCTATCGCCCTGCACTCGATCGCGCGCTGGCGGCGATCGCGGACTTCGGTACGCGGCTGCTGGTTCTGTCCTTTGGGGCGGATACCTATAGAGGCGATCCGATTTCGCATTTCGCGCTGGAGCAAGATGATTTCGCGGCGCTGGGCGCTTGTATCGCATCAGCGGGGCTTCCGCCCGTGACCGTCATGGAAGGCGGTTATGCCGCGGCCGAACTTGGGGACAATGTCGCCGCCTTTCTCGCCGGCCTGTCATCGCACGGCTGACCCAATTTTGGGAGGCGGCGACAGTTGCGGGCAGGGCGAAGTGATCTTGCCTCGAAGCGGAATGGATGTTCGAGCAGCTCGCGGAGCAGCTCTATTGCGTTCAAAGGCATGGGAACATGTCTTCGACGATCGGGTCGCCCTACGCGCCCTCATGAAATCTCCAGAAACGCGGTAATGGTAAGACGGCCGTGCTCGGGTTTAGGCGATAGATCGCCATCCATGCTGATTGCGCCGCTGTGCAGCAGGTGGCTGCGGTAGAGGAGGGCGCGGTTATATCGCGCCTCGACCATGTCCATGCACTCGAACAATGAGGAATCTCCAGAAATATAACCGTTCGGGACATCTGCCTGCAATTCGGCGTCAAGTGCACTGAAGAACGTTGGTGCCCGCTCCTGGTCGATCGTCTCGAATCCGGTTGCGCGATGCTGGAAGAAAGCCGTCCCATCATGATTGTCGGGGGAGAGATAATGGATAAGGGCGATGCGTTCCCGGCCATATGCATCGACATGGGGAATGCGTTGTCGAACATGCAGTGTCTCGGGCGATTGGGTCACCATCGAAAAGCTTGCATCCAGCACCCGGATTTGTCGGAACGGCCCGAAATCGCGCCCCAACGCACGTGCAATGATAGGAAACTGATGCCGGAGGTACCCGTCCGGCAAGGGGCTCCGGATGCCGGGGTAATGATTACCCGCTGGCTCGAAGGCGCCATTGATCGCAGCGGTCCGAAGCGCATCGGGATCTGCGGAAAATCCATCTATGATCACGAGCGGCTCACCTTGATGGCCAATATGACGAACCATTATGTCAGTTTCCATGATCCGACCTTAGAGCCCAACCGGAAATTAGGTTGAGCGATTTCAGCCAGTTGTGATTCACCGAGGGTTGCGAAGACCACGGGGATCATATGGGCTGGACCGAAACCGCTCGCCGCGAGCATGACAGAAGAAGGCT
>NZ_QLJH01000036.1 GCF_003951315.1 Sphingomonas sp. S-NIH.Pt15_0812 | reverse complement strand
CCTTCCCACCCCCTCTTTGTCAACCCGCCCCGGTCGGTCTATGGGCGGTGGGATGCATATCCACCCGCTGATCACCGATAGCGCGACACTCGCCAATCTCTGCACCCGCCTCGCTCAGGCCGACTTCATCACGGTCGATACCGAGTTCATGCGCGAGAGTACCTATTGGCCCGAACTCTGCCTGATCCAGGTCGCCGACACGCAGGAGGCGGCCGCGATCGATCCGCTCGCCCCCGGCCTCGACCTGACGCCGCTGCTCGACCTGCTGGTCGACAATCAGGAGGTGCTGAAGGTCTTCCATGCCGGCGGGCAGGATATCGAGATCATCTACAATCTGACCGGCAAGACGCCGCACCCGCTGTTCGACACCCAGGTCGCGGCCATGGCGCTCGGCCAGGGCGAGCAGATCGGCTATTCCAACCTGGTCGACAGCTGGCTGGGCGTGTCGATCGACAAGGGCGCGCGCTTCACCGACTGGTCGCGCCGGCCGCTCGACGCCCGCCAGATCGAATATGCGATCGGCGACGTCACCTATCTGTCGACCATCTTCCCCAAGATGCTCGAACGGCTGCGCCGCACCGGCCGCGGCGCCTGGCTGGACCAGGAGATGGAGCGGCTGGCCGATCCCGCCAACTACGCCAACGACCCCGATCTCGCCTGGAAGCGAGTCCGCATCTCCGGCCGCAAGCCCGAGGTGCTGGGCCGGCTCAAGGCGCTGGCCCGCTGGCGGGAGCTGGAGGCCCGGTCCAAGGACCTGCCGCGCGGCCGCATCGTCAAGGACGAGACGCTGGGCGACCTGGCCGGCAACCCGCCGCGCAAGCAGGCCGATCTCGCCAAGGTCCGGGGGCTGTCGGCGACCTGGGCGCAGAACGATATCGGCGCGCGGCTGATGCAGTCGCTGGCGGAGGCGACGCCGCTGTCCGGCGACGAACTGCCGCCCAAGGACGACAAGAAGCCGGGGCTGGGCAAGGACGGTGCACTGGTCGCCGACTTGCTGAAGCTTCTCCTCAAGATCCGCGCCCGCGACATCGACGTCGCCTCGCGCCTGCTCGCCCGGTCGGAGGAGCTGGAGGCGCTGGCCTCGGGCGTGCGCGACGGATTGCCGATGTTGCAGGGTTGGCGCTACGATCAGTTCGGCCGCGATGCCGTCGATCTGGTCGAGGGGCGGCTGGGCTTCGCCGTCCGCAACGGCAAGCTCAAGATGACCCGGACCGAGGAGCCCGTCGCATGATGCACCGCAGCCTGACCGTCCTCCTGCTCGCCATCGGCGTCTCCGCCTGCGCGACGATGCAGCCGCCACCGGAGCCTGCCGGTCCGTGCGCGGTGACCGAGCCGGTGAAGATGCGCTGGGCCGGGGCGAAGTTCAAACTGCGCGACCGTGACGCGGTCCGCCACGACGCCCAGGCCCGCATCGCCCGCGTGCTGCGCCCGGGCGACCCCGCGACGATGGACTTCCGGCCGGAGCGGCTGAACATCATGGTCGATGATTTCGGGCAGATCACCGACCTGACCTGCGGGTAAGCCACAAGTCTTTCCCATTCCTGGTTCCCTGGCGAAGGCCGGGGCCCGGTTGGGGAACGATCGTGACGATGCACGGCGCCTGGTGATGACGGCCTTCCCGACTGGGCCTTTGCCTTCGCAGGGGAACAGTAGGGCCTGGGCCCCCTACCCCGTCACCACCGGCATCCGCCCCATCATCGTCGCCAGCGCCGCGTGGCGCTTCTCGACCGCTTCGCCATAGAGCGCCCGGTCCCCGCCCGGCAGGTCGAGCGTCAGCCGCACGCCGTCGTCGCGCACAGTCGCGCGCCGCAATGGCCCCGCCAGCCCCGCCGACAGCCGCTGGCCCAGCCGGATCGCCAGGCCCCAGACCATTGCCCGCTTCAGTTCCTCCGCATTCGCCAGCGCGCCGAGCGGCGCGGGCGTGGCGACGCCGCCACCCAGGCTGGTGAACAGAGCCTGCGCCAACATCGCGCGCTCGGCCGCCCGGATCGCGACCCAATGGCCGTGCAGCGCCACCTCCAGCC
Source organism: Sphingomonas sp. S-NIH.Pt15_0812 (assembly GCF_003951315.1). Taxonomy (GTDB): domain Bacteria; phylum Pseudomonadota; class Alphaproteobacteria; order Sphingomonadales; family Sphingomonadaceae; genus Sphingomonas. The sequence continues at coordinate 28,421 of NZ_QLJH01000036.1, read as the reverse complement.
CACGCTCGGCGCGGAAATCGGGATTGGCGTGCCAGCCCACATCGGCCAGCAGACAGGCTGCCTGGCGGATTCGCTCATGCGGCTCGTGCGCGAACAGCGGTGCGATCCAGTCGTGGAGCAGGTCGCCATGTTCGGGGAAGCGACCGAGCAGCCGCCCCTCCTCGCGAGCCGCGACGATGAGCGGATCCTGCGCGCGCGTGTCCGCGTCCAGCCCGGCATGGAGCAGCCCCTCGCGCAGGCCATAGGTGGAGGCGATCGTCTCCCGGCTGCCCAGTTCGCGCACCACTAGGCCTAAGAGCGCGGTGGCGTCGGCCAGCGTGCCCGCCCGGCCGGACGACAGGCCCGGCACCTCGCGCAGGCGCGGCTTGTCGAGATGCGCGATGGTGCGGCCGAGCGTCGCGATCCGCGCCGGGCTCATGCTGTACTGATGGATGATCGGCAGCGGATAGCCGGTCAGGTGCATGTCGAGCCGCGCCAGCGCGCGCCACGATCCACCGACCAGATAGAAGGGCAAGCCCTGCCCGCGCCGGGTCCAGCCCGCCTCGCGGATCAGCTTGACGACGCGCGACTCCAGCGGCTTGCCGCGCGAGCCCGCGATCCGCAGCACGCCGAGCGGAAAGGACACGCGTTCGCCACACGCGCCGTTCTGCACGCGAACCAGTTCCAGGCTGCCGCCGCCCAGGTCGCCGACCACGCCGTCCGCATCGGGAATGCCGGACAGCACGCCCTCACCCGCCGCCATCGCCTCCTGCTCGCCCGACAGCACCTCGGGCTTGAGGCCGAGCGTGGCCGCCGCCTCGATCAGACCCGCGCCGTTCGCTGCATCGCGCACGGCGGCGGTGGCGACGGTGCGGATCTCCGTCACCTCCATCTCGCGCAGCACGGCGGCGAAGCGGTTCAGCGCGCCATGCGCTTGGCGCAACCCCGCCGGCTCGATCCGGCCGGTTTCCGCCAGGCCACGACCCAGCCCGGCCATCACCTTCTCGTTGAACAGGATCGCCGGGCAGCGGGGCTGCCCCTGATAGACGACCAGCCGCACCGAATTGGAGCCGATATCGACGATTGCCGTGCGCGGCGGCGATGCCAGGCGCCGGAACAGCCCCATCAACGCTTGCGCGGCCAGGCAAGGGTCGGCACGCCGCGTCCCGCCTCGATCGCCGCGCCGCGCCCGGACAGAGACGGGTTGGTCATGAAATAGCGGTGCAGGTTGAACGGCTTGTCGCCCGGTTCGGTGCGGACATAGGAACCATCGGCCTGGAGCACCCAGCTCTGCTCGTCATCGATCAGATTGGCGACCATCACCTGATCCAGGATCTGGTCGTGCACGGTCGCATTGGTGATCGGAAGCATATATTCGACGCGCCGGTCGAAATTGCGCGGCATCCAGTCCGCCGAGGAGATGAACACCTTGGCATCGTCGTTGGGCAGCGCCGCGCCCGCGCCGAACGCCCAGATGCGGCTATGCTCCAGGAAGCGGCCGATCACCGACTTGACCCGGATATTCTCTGAAAGGCCGGGGACTTGCGGGCGCAGGCAGCAGATTCCGCGGATGATCAGGTCGATCTGCACGCCGGCCCCGCTCGCCTCGTAGAGCTTGTCGATGATCGCCGGGTCGACCAGGCTGTTCATCTTCGCCCACATCGCCGCCGGCCGCCCGGCATTGGCATGGGCGATCTCGTCGTCGATCAGCGCGGTCAGCCGCTGGCGCAGCGTCAGCGGCGACAGGCTCATGCAGCTCATGTCGTGCGGCTCGACATAGCCAGTGACATAGTTGAACATCTGCACCGCGTCGCGCCCGATCGCCGGATCGGCGGTGAAGTAGCTGAGATCGGTATAGATCCTGGCGGTCACCGGGTGATAATTGCCGGTGCCGAAATGGCAGTAGGTGCGGAACGCCCCCGCCTCGCGCCGCACCACCAGCGACACCTTGGCGTGCGTCTTCCAGTCGATGAAGCCATAGACGACCTGCACGCCCGCCCGCTCCAGCGCCGAGGCCCAGAACAGGTTCTGCTCCTCGTCGAACCGCGCCTTCAGCTCGACCACGGCGGTCACCGACTTGCCCGCCTCCGCCGCCGCGATCAGCGCATTGATGACCGCCGGCTGCTTGCCCGCGCGGTACAAGGTCTGTTTGATCGCGACCACGTCCGGGTCCGCCGCCGCCTGTTTCAGAAAGGCCAGCACGACGCCGAACGTCTCATAGGGATGCTGGACGACGATGTCCTTGGCCCGGATCGCGGCGAAACAATCGCCGTCGAACTCGCGGATCCGCTCGGGAAAACGCGGTGTGAAGGGCGGGAACTTCAGGTCCGGCCGATCCTCCTCGACCAGCAGGTCGAGATCGCCGATGCCGAGCAGGTGCCCACTCTCGGTAATGATCGCGTCGACGCCGCCCAGCTCGTCCTTCAGGACGGCCGCCAGCGTGTCGGGCATCCCCGTCTCCAGCTCCAGCCGGATGACGCGGCCACGCCGGCGGCGCTTGATCGCATTGGCGAAGTAGCGGACCAGATCCTCCGCCTCTTCCTCGATCTCGATATCGCTGTCGCGCAGCACCCGGAACGCCGCCGCGCCGTGGACGACATAGCCGGGGAAGAGCAGCGGCGCGAACCGCTTCACGATCGTCTCGGTGCAGACATAGCGGGCGGGATCGCCCGGCAGCCGAACGAAGCGCGGCGCGGTCGGCGGCAGCATCACCAGCTCACGGATCGGCTCGCCATCGACGATCCGTTCCAGGTCGAAGATCACCGTCAGCCCCTTGTTGGGGATAAAGGGAAAAGGATGCGCGGGGTCGAGCGCCTGAGGCGTCAGGATCGGGAAGATCTGCTCGCGATAGTGATTCTCCAGCCAGGCCTGGTCGTCCGAATCGATCGCGTCTCGGCGCAGCACCTCGATCCCGTTCGCCGCCAGCAGGGTGCGCAGGTCGCTCCACACCGCCTGCTGGCTGCGCAGCAATCGGTCCGCCTCCTCGACGATCGCGTTCAACTGCTGCCCCGGCGTCAGCCCGTCGGCGGAGCGGCGCTCCACGTCCTGCGCCTGCTGCCCCTTCAGGCCCGCCACCCGGACCATGAAGAATTCATCGAGATTCGAACCGGATATCGACAGGAAGCGGAGCCGTTCGAGCAGCGGATGCGCCTCGTTGCACGCCTCCTCCAGCACCCGCCGGTTGAACGCCAGCCAGGACAGTTCGCGGTTGAAATAACGGTCGTTCGGCTCGGCGGCCGTGAACCCGTCCTCGTCGGTCTTGGTCAGCGCGGCGATATGCGCGGGGCGGGTCATGGCAGCTCCTGTTGCGGGACCAGCAGCCCCGCGTCGATCAAGGTGTTTCGAGCCAGCGGGATAGTCAGTCGGCGTTGCCGTTCCATGACGCCTTCGTCGAGCGCGTCGATACTGCGTTCGATCGCCAGGTGGCTGCGCTCGATCCGGGCGACCAGCCATTCCAGCACATCGGGCGGCGCGACCACGCCGCGCCGCGCCAGTTGCCGCTCGAACAGCGCGCGCACCAGCCCGTCGTCGGGCGGACCGATCTCCGCATGGGGCGTCGCCGCCAGCCGTGAACGCAGGTCTGGCAGGGTGATCCGCCAGACGGGCGGTGCGACATCGGCGATGATGACCAGCGGACGCCGGTCCGCCTGCGCCCTGTTCCAAGCGTGGAACAGGCTGGTTTCCGACACCCGTTCGGCATCGTCGATGATCGAACCACCGCTTTTCGCGGCGAAGATCCGGGCCAGCAGGCTGCGCCCCGACCGGCGCGGGCCGGTCAGCAGCGCGGCGTGGACGGGCCAGGTGTCCCAATGTTCCAGCAACTGCGCCGCACGCGCATTGGTGGGCGTGACGAAGAAGGCGTCGTCACGCGGGTCCTCCGGCCATGCGAGCGGCAGCGCGATCTGGCTCATCCCGGCCCCGTCGCACTCGGTGTCGTGGTCGCGGCGGGCGCGGCGGGCCGCCGGATGCGCAGCGCCGCGCCGCCGCCCGACACCTCGAAGCCGCGCGAGCGAAGGGCCGTGGCGAAGGCCGCCGGATCGTCGACAAAGACCCGCATCAGCGACACGCCGCCCAGCGCCAGGCTGGTGGTGCTGGCCGATCGCACGCCGGGCAGCGAGCGGATCAGCGCCTCGCTATTGGCGACGCTGCTGGTGCCGGGCGTGTCATATTGCACCGTCACCGCCACCGCATTGGACGCGGCGATATCGGCGAGCAGCGTGTCGATCGTCGGCTCCGCCACCGGCGCAGGCTCCGGCGCGGGAGCGGGTGGCGGCGACAGGCTGGCGTCCGGGCTCAACCGGCCGGTGCGCAGCGCATCCTGATAGATCGAATCGAGCCGGGCGACGCCGGCATCCATCAGTTGCGGCAGGCCGGCGGCGCTTCCGACGCGCAGCGTCACGCGACCGATCAACTCATCGTCCGGCCCATGCCGCGCCTCGAACACGCCGATCACCGGACCGCCGGGCCATTGCCGGCTCAGCCGCACGGTCGGGATCAGAATGTCGGACGCGCCATATTGGTCGAGGATCGCCCGCCACCAGCCGCGCCCCGGCCGCCCCATCTGCCCGGTGTTGAGCAGCAGCGAATCGGCGCCGGTGCCGGCCGGGCGGACATAGTCGATCCGGCTGTCGCCCGTGCGGAACCGGGCCCAGGCCTCCTGCCAGGGGGTCCGCCGCTCGAACGCCTGTCCGGTGCCGCCCTGCCAGATCACCGGCATCACCAGCATCGGCGGCGACCGGTCGGCATAGGCCGAGATGCCGAGCAGCCCGGCGGCGCGACCGCGATCGAACAGCACGCCCAGGCGCGCGATATAGCGGGTCGGCCCGATCTGCTCGTTCTCGACGACGATGCCGGAGACGAGCTGGTCGAGCGCGCCGTCCGACAGCAAGGTGCCGGGCCCGCCCAACCGGCGCGACAACTGCATCCAGGCCTTGCGCTGCGCCAGGCGCCAGCCGCCATAGCGCGCCGCTTCCGCCGTCTTTCCGGCAACATCGACGGTGACGCCGGCCACTTCGAACGAGCTGCCGCTGTCGACCGGCGCGACGCCCCGGCTGCCGCCGTCGACCTGCGCGAGCGTGGCGCTGCCGGCGAGAAGGGCGCTGAGGGCCAGGACAGGAAGAAGGCGACGCATAGGATTGCCGGCCTTTTGCAGGAGGGGGCGTGGAAATCCAAGCAGGATATGGCTAGGCGGGCGAACATGAGCGACCAGCCCGACTCCACCACCCCCGCCGTCCCCTCCCATGGGGGCTATACCTATGCCGATGCCGGCGTCTCGATCGCCGCCGGCAATGCGCTGGTCCGCGCGATCGCGCCGCTCGCCCGGTCGACGCGTCGCCCCGGCGCGGACGCCGATCTGGGCGGGTTCGGCGGCATCTTCGACCTGAAGGCGGCGGGCTTCACCGATCCGCTGCTGGTCGCCGCCAATGACGGCGTCGGCACCAAGCTGAAGCTGGCGATCGAATGGGACCGGCATGAGGGGGTCGGCGTCGACCTGGTCGCGATGTGCGCCAACGACCTGATCGTCCAGGGTGCCGAACCGCTGTTCTTCCTGGACTATTATGCCAGCGGCAAGCTGGAGAACGGCGTCGCCGAGCGCGTCGTCGCCTCGATCGCGGAGGGCTGCAAACAGGCCGGTTGCGCGCTGATCGGTGGCGAGACGGCGGAGATGCCGGGCATGTACGCGCCCGGCGACTATGACCTGGCCGGCTTCTGCGTCGGCGCGGTCGAGCGCGACCGGCTGCTGACCGGCGCGGGGATCGCCGCCGGCGACGTGGTGCTGGGCCTCGCCTCCTCGGGCGTGCACAGCAACGGCTTCTCGCTGGTCCGCCGCCTCGCCGCCGACAAGGGGTGGAAGCTCGACCGGCCCTCGCTGTTCGACCAGGACCGGCTGATGATCGACGTGCTGATGGCGCCGACGCGCATCTATGTCGCCAGCCTGTTGCCGCTGCTGCGCGACGGAAAGATCAAGGGGCTGGCGCATATCACCGGCGGCGGCCTGCTGGAGAATATCCCGCGCGTGCTGCCGGAGGGCACCCATGCGGTGATCGATGCCGACGCCTGGCCGCAGCCGCGCCTGATGGCGTTCCTACAGGCGCAGGGCGGGATCGAGCCGGCGGAGTTCGCGCGCACCTTCAACTGCGGGATCGGCATGGCGGTGGTCGTCGCGGCCGACGCGGCGGCGGCGGTCGCCGACGCGCTGACCCAGGCGGGCGAGACGGTGTTCACGATCGGGGCGATCGAGGCCGGGCAGCGCGGCTGCACCGTGCGCGGCTCCACCGAGACGTGGAGCGCGCGCGCCGACTGGACCGCGACGCACCACCAGTGAGCGGACAGGCAGTGAACCAGCACAGGATCGCCATCCTGATCTCCGGCCGGGGATCGAACATGATGGCGTTGGTCGAGCAGGCGCGCGGCTATGAAGTCGCGCTGGTCGCCTCCGACAAGCCCGATGCGCCCGGCCTCGCCTGGGCGCGCGACCGGGGCATCCCCACCTGGGCGCTGTCGCCCAAGGGGATCGGCAAGGCCGCCTATGAGGCGCAACTGGATGCCGCCCTGCGCGCGGCGGGCGTCACGGTGATCGCGCTCGCCGGCTATATGCGACTGGTCTCGGACGATTTCGTCGCGCGCTGGCGCGATCGGATCGTCAACATCCATCCTTCGCTGCTGCCGCTCTACAAGGGGCTGGACACGCATCGCCGCGCGATCGAGGCGGGCGATGCGGAAGGCGGCTGTTCGGTCCATATCGTCACCGAGGAACTGGATGGCGGCCGGCTGCTGGGTCAGGCGCGCGTGCCGATCCTGCCCGGCGACGACGCCGATGCGCTCGCCGCGCGGGTCCTGATCGCCGAACATGCGTTATATCCGCGCATCCTAGCGGAGTTCGTCATGTCCCCAGCCGATCATATCCATGCCTTCGCGACCAAGCTGCCCGAGGCCGAGGCGCAACGGGACGGCGCGGTCACCCGCTTCCTGGTCGATGGCCGCGAGTTCGCACGGGTCGATGGCGACCGGCTGGTCCTGCCCGCCGAGGTCGAGGGCGACGCGCTCGACCTGACCGACGCCTTTGACCGCCCGCTGGTCGAGGACCGGATCGCCCGCGCCTGGGAAGTCACCGCGCCGGCTCGGCTGCTGGAGGTCGGCGGGCGGTGAGCGAGGAGTCGGATCGGCAGGCGCGCCGTCGCTGGCTGACGATCGCGGAGATCGTCGCGGTGGCGGGCGTCGTCATCGCGGGGCTCAGCCTGTGGAACAACTGGCAGGACCGCCGCGACGCCAGCGCCACCAAGGCGGCGGAGCGGATCGCCGGGGCGCAGGAACGCCGCCGCTACGACGTGCAGGGCGCGCCCACCGCCGGCGGCGATGCGATCCTGCTCGCGATGGACGACGCGCATCCGCTGACCGACATCCGCGTCACCTTCCCGGCCGCCTTGGGTGCGGGGACGCATGACGTGGTCGACCGGCGCATCCCGCTCGACTGGTTCGCGGAGCCGCTGCGCAAGGCGACCGATGGCGGTCCGGACGACGCGACGGGCCGCGTGCCGGTGCTGATCCGCTATACCTATCTGGTCGACGACAGGCCGCTCGCCAAGCAGGCGATCTACGACCTGGTGTGGCGCAGCCATGGCCGCGCCTTGCGCGGGCGCGGTTTCGAACTGGTCGATTTCCGTCTGCGTCGGGCCGGCGGCGGACAGGCCCGGCTCGACGCCATGTGGCATGCCGGTCACTGAGCCGACACAAATCAAAATCGGTTGACTCATATCATATATCGATCGTGATTTGACTGAAGCTTAACCTTTCACCGCCAGCTATGACCGGTCTTTCAAGGCTCGCGGTGATCGGTCGATGTTCAGGAATTTGATGCGTGAACGTCGGCGGACCGTGGCGGTCCACGGGCTGCACGTGCTCGACACGCCGGCCGAGCTGACCTTCGACCGCTTCGTCCAGGCCGCGGCGGATGCGTTCGATGCGCCGATCGCCCTGTTGTCGCTGATCCACGACAACCAGCAATGGTTCAAGGCGGCGCGGGGCGTGACGATCGACTGCATGCCGCGCGACACCGGCTTCTGCAGTTTCGCGCTCGACCGACCGGACGTGTTGGAGGTCTGCGATGCCCGCGCCGACCCACGCTTCGCGAACCTGCCGGCGGTGATCGATGCGCCGTTCGCCCGCTATTATATCGGCGCGCCGCTACGGCTGCTGAGCGGCGTCGATGTCGGGGCGCTGTGCGTCCTCGACACCGTTCCCCGCCGGCCCGCCTCCGCCGACCAGAAGGCCTATCTGCTGGCGCTCACCCGCCAGGCGATGCTGGCGCTGGAGACGCGGGGCGATGTGTGGAACGAGGTGCGGGATGCCGTGCGCGCCGGCTCTTCCGGGGATGAGGCCGGGCTGGCATGATGCGGGTCGCCCTGTGCCTCTTCCAGGAGCACGATCCCTATCTGGTGGCGATGGCGGTGCTGATCTGCCTGGTCGGCTCGGCGGCGGTGATCGAACTGGTCGAGCGCGTCCGCTCGGCCGTCGGCCGACGTCACGCCGGCTGGGTCTTCCTGGCCGCGACCAGCACCGGCACCATGGTCTGGTGCACGCATTTCGTCGCGATGATGGCGTTCAGGTCACGCGCGCCGGTGGTGCTCGATCCGCCGCTCACCCTGTTCTCCCTCCTGGTGGCGATCGTCGCCGCCGCACCGGGGCTGAAGCTGGTCGGCCGCAAGCGATCCTGGGCCATGCTCGGCGGCGCGATGGTCGGCGCGTCGGTGGCGGGGATGCACTATATCGGCATGGCCGCCTATCGGGTCGACGGGATCGTCACCTGGGACCTGCGCTATGTCGTGGCATCCGTGGCGTTGGCGATGCTGCTCGGCGCGGCGGCGTTCGGCACCCTGGTCGGCCGCCATCGTTGGCGTCGAACCATCGCCGGCGGACTGCTCGGATTGGCGGTCGCCGCGCTCCACTTCACCGGCATGGCGGCGATGTCGATCGCGGTGCTGAACCTGGGCGGCGGCCTGTCGCCGACCACGTTGACCGTATTGGGGATGACCACAGCCATCGCCGGCCTCCTGGTACTGGGCTGCGCCGCCGTCAGCGCGCTGATCGACGAGCATAGCCAGGACGAATCCTTCCGCCGGCTGCGCCACATGGCACTGCACGACGGGCTGACCGACCTGCCCAACCGCATGAGCTTCAACGAGGAACTGGCGCGACGGCTGGCGATGAAGGGCGGCGCCCCCTGCATGGCGGTGGTCATGCTCGACCTGTCGCGGTTCAAGGCGGTCAACGACACCTATGGCCATCAGGCAGGCGACCAGTTGCTGACCGCGCTCGCCGCCCGCCTGACCGGCACGCTGCTGCCCGGCGAGATCGTCGCGCGGTTGGGCGGCGACGAGTTCGGCGCGCTGATCTCCTATGAGACACCGGACCAGCTCGCCGGATTCCTCGCCCGGTTGCAGGCGGTGTTCGTCCCGCCCTTTCAGTTCGAGCGGTTCACTGCGTCGGTCGGCACCAATATCGGCGTCGCGCTGGCGATCCATGACGGGCAGGACCCGGACACGCTGCTCGCCCGCGCCGACCTCGCCATGTACCGCGCCAAATCGGCCCATTCGGAAAAGCCCTGTTTCTACGATTCGGCGATGGACGACGCCGTGCGCGACCGGCGGGAATTGGCCAGCGACCTGCGCGCCGCCGTCCAGGCGGGGGCGTTCCACCTCCACTATCAGGTGCAGGCGGCGGTCGATACCGGCCGGGTGATCGGCTATGAGGCGCTGCTCCGCTGGACGCATCCGTCGCGCGGGCCGATTTCGCCCGCCACGTTCATTCCGCTGGCGGAGGAACATGGCGACATCGTGCCGCTCAGCGTCTGGGTGCTGCGCCAGGCCTGTTTCGAGGCCGCGCTCTGGGTCGATCCGCATGTGGTATCGGTCAATCTGTCGCCGCTCCACCTGGCCGACCCGCAAGTGATCGACACGGTCCGCGCGGCCCTGGACGATAGCGGCCTGCCCGCCGAACGGCTGGTGCTGGAGCTGACCGAGAGCGCGATCATCCGCGACCGCCGTTACGCGCTGCAACAGCTCGCCGCGCTGAAGGCGATGGGCATCGCCATCGCGCTGGACGATTTCGGCGTCGGCTATTCCTCGCTCGACGTGCTGCGTTCCTTTCCCTTCGACAGGATCAAGCTCGATTCGTCCTTCGTTGCGGAGATCGAACGCAGCGAGCAGGCGGTGGCGATCCTGCGATCGGTGGTCGCGCTGGGCACGATCCTGGAGATGCCGGTGCTCGCCGAAGGGATCGAGCGCCCGGCGCAGCTCGCCATCGCCGCGCGCGAGGGATGTTCGTCGATCCAGGGCTATCTGATCGGCCGGCCGTCGCATCGGCTCGCCGATCCGGCAAGGGTGCACGGGCTGATGCAGCTCGGCCCCCGCGTCGTCCGCCACGCCCTGGTGTCCTGAGGCCCGTCCGGTCACCGTCTTGTCAGCGTCATGCGGCCGGCGTAGCTCCGGGCCATGACCAAGGCTTCCCAGATCGTTTCCGAACTCGACCGGCTCTACACGGCGTCGGTGGAGCGGCTGCAAGGCGCACTCACCGCGTATCTGCGCGACGGCACCATCCCCTCGCCCGACAGCCGGCGCGACGGCAGCTTCGCCTATCCCGAAATCCACCTGCGCTTTCGCGGCCAGGATTCGCGGCCGACGCCGCCGCGCTCCTTCGGCCGGCTGGTGTCGCCCGGCGACTATCGGATCAGCGTGACGAAGCCCGCGGTCTTCGCCGATTACCTGACCGAACAGCTGACGCTGCTGATCGAGGATTTCGACGTCGAGGTCAGCGCCGTCCAGGGTCGGCAGGAAATCCCCTTCCCCTATGTGCTCGATCCCGGCCATGCGATGAGCCTGGACCAGGTGTCGGCGTCGGAACTGGCCCGCTGGTTCCCGGCGACCGAGCTGGCGCATATCGGCGACGAGATCGCCGACGGCCTGTGGATGACCGTCGACGGCACGCAGCCCCTCGCGCTCTTCGACGGCCTGCGCACCGATTTCAGCCTAGCGCGGCTGCGGCATTACATGGGCACGCCGGCCGAGCATGTGCAGCGCTTCGTGCTGTTCACCAACTATCACCGCTATGTCGACGAATTCGTCCGCTGGGCCGCGTCGCAGCTCGGCGAGGGCAGCCGCTTCACCGCCCTGTCCGGCGCCGGCAATGTGATGATCCACAGCCCCGACGATGTCGACACGATCGTCACCGACAGCGCGTGGCGGCGGCACCAGATGCCCGCCTATCACCTGATGGCGGACGACCAGACCGGCATCACCCTGGTCAATATCGGCGTCGGCCCGTCCAATGCGAAGACGATCTGCGACCATCTGGCGGTGATGCGGCCCGAGGCCTGGCTGATGATCGGCCATTGCGGCGGCCTGCGCCCATCGCAGCGGATCGGCGACTATGTGCTGGCCCATGCCTATCTGCGCGACGACCATGTGCTGGACGACGTCCTGCCGCCGGAAATCCCGGTGCCCGCCATCGCCGAGGTGCAGGTGGCGATGGCCAAGGCGGCGGAGATCGTCTCCGGCCAGTCGGGCGAGGAATTGAAGCGCCGCCTGCGCACCGGCACGATCGTCACCACCGACGATCGCAACTGGGAGTTGCGCTACTCCCAATCGGCGCTGCGCTTCTCGCTCAGCCGCGCGGTCGGCATCGACATGGAATCGGCGACGATCGCGGCGCAGGGCTATCGCTTTCGCGTGCCCTATGGGACATTGCTCTGCGTGTCGGACAAGCCCCTGCACGGCGAGCTGAAGCTGCCGGGCCAGGCCAACCGCTTCTACGAACGGGCGATCAGCGAGCATATGCGGATCGGTATCCAGGCCTGCGAGCAATTGCGGCTGGAGGGCGACCGGCTGCATTCGCGCAAGCTGCGCGCGTTCAACGAGCCGCCTTTCCGCTGATCGTCCGCAGGAACGGGGCGCGGGCAACCGCGCCCGCCGGACCGCGTTTCGCCCCCGTATCAATATCAGGAACAGCGACCATGGCCGACAAGGACAAGCCGGGCGGCGACACGCCCAAGACCCCGCGCCGCCGCCGCGCCACCACGCCCGCCAAGGCCGGCGCCAAGTCGCGGCCGCCGCGCAAGACCAAGCCGAAGACCGAGGATGCGGCGGCGGAGGCTACCCAGCCCAAGGCGAAGCCCGCCCCCAAGCCGCGCAGCAGCAAGCGGACCACCGCCAAGGCCGGAGCCAAGCGCAGTCGTACGGCCGCCGCCGCCCCTGCACCCGCCACCAGGGGCGGGGCGCTGCGCGATTCGCTGGATCGTCTCGGCGACCGGGTCCGGGGGCCGTGGGGCGCCGCGGCGATCGCGGGCGGACTGGTCGCCGCCGCCGCGCTCCTGTCGCTGCGTGGCAGCACCGCCAAGCCGACGGACACGGCCGAACCGGAAAAGGATCAGCCGGGTAGCGACGATATTGAAGCGAATGATTCCAAGACGGAAGAGCCAGACGAAGGCTGATCCGACGATCTCGACCCCTTTGGCGCCATGACGGGGCATATGGACCTGTCCTACTCCGCCAGGAACTCCGCGATCGCCGCGCCCAGCTCAGGCTTCACCACAGAACTCATATGGTTGCCCGGCACCTCGACATAGCGCCCCTGTGGCAGCGTCGCCGCCAGATCGCGCGCGGAGCCGTTGTCATGGTCGTCGACGCCCGCCACCACCAGCGCCGGCAGGTCGAAATCGCGCAAGCTCGCCAGCGGCGTATCCGTGAAGGTGTCGAGGATGCCGAGCAGCGCCTTGGCATCGCCCTTGGTGCTCTTCAGGAACGCCTCGGCCAGCCATTCGGGCGAGCCGCGCTCATGCTGACCCAGCCGGGTCAGGATGTTGCGGAAATGATCGACGCGGCGATGCGTGTCGGTCAGCCCCTCCAGCCCCATGCCCGCGAAGATCGCACGGCGCGGCCGGGCCCCCGTCGCGATCATCCGCGACACGGTCCGCGCGCCCAGCGAATAGCCGCCCAGGTCGTAGTCGGTCAGGCCCAGATGCTCGATCAGCGCATGGCCGTCGCGGGTCAGCGCGTCGAGCGGATAGGCCGCCGCCTCGTGCGGGCGGTCGCTTTCGCCATGCGCCCGCAGGTCCGGCATGATCACGCGGAAACCCGCCGCCGCGATCCGCTCGGCATGGCCATAGCGGATCCAGTTGGTCTGCGCGTCGGAGAAATAGCCATGGATCAGGACCACCGGCCGACCGGTGCCCAGTTCGCGCCAGGCGATGCAGTGATTGTCGAAGCTCGGCAGGAAACGGGTCGCGGTCGGTTCGGTCATGCGCTTGGCTCTACGCCATTTCGATGGACCTGCCAGCCGGTATCGCGCGGTTTTCGTTGCCAAGGGCCTCGGCCCCGCCTAGCGCGGATCGCATGACCGCCACGATCGCGCTGGTCGATGACGACCGCAACATCCTGACCTCGGTGTCGATCGCCCTCCAGGCCGAGGGGTTCCTGACCCGCGTCTATACCGATGGCGAGGCGGCGCTGAAGGCGCTGATCGACAATCCGCCCGACCTGGCCGTGCTCGACGTGAAGATGCCCAAGATGGACGGGCTGGAACTGCTGCGGCGGTTGCGCGCGCAGCGGCAGACGCCCGTGATCTTCCTCACCTCCAAGGACGACGAGCTGGACGAGGCGATGGGACTGGCGATGGGCGCGGATGACTATATCGCCAAGCCCTTCTCGCAACGCCTGCTGATCGCCCGCATCCGCGCCATCCTGCGCCGCACCGAGGCGAGCAATGCCCCGCGCGAGGGCGAGGCCGCGCCCGCCCCGGTGCTGGAGCGCGGGCGGCTGACCATGGACCCGGCGCGCCACCGCACGCTCTGGGCCGGCGAGCCGGTGACGCTGACCGTCACCGAGTTCCTGATCCTGGAGACGCTGGCGCAGCGGCCCGGCATCGTGAAGACGCGCAACCAGCTGATGGACGCCGCCTATCAGGACGACATCTATGTCGACGACCGCACCATCGACAGCCATATCAAGCGCGTCCGTCGCAAGTTCCGCGCGGTAGACCCGCAGTTCGATGCCATCGAGACGCTCTATGGTGCCGGCTATCGCTTCTCCGAGGAATGACGGCGAGGACGCCCGCGACCTGGCGCTGCGCTGGTCGGGGCAGATCTCGCTGACCCAGCGCATCCTGCTGGTCAATCTGCTGGCGTTGGCGTTGCTGGCGGGTGGGTTCTTCTATCTCGATTCCTATCGCAGCCGAATCGTCGACAGCCGCATCGAACAGGCCACGCGCGAGGCGCGGCTGGTGGCGGAGGCGATCGGCGCCAGCCCTGCGGAGGGGCGCACGGCGCTGGTCCAGCGACTGGCGCGCGATACCGGCGCGCGCCTGCGGCTGCTGGGACCGGCGGGGGTGACGGTCGACAGCCGGTCGCTCGGGATTCGCAACTTCACCTTGCAGGACCCGGATCGCGAAGGCTGGGACCAGCGGATGGCGCGCTTCCTGGACGGGGTGATCGACACGGTCGTCTCGGCGCAGCGGCCGCCCCTCTATCGCGACCGTACCGATCCGGCCGACTGGCCAGAGGTTCACGCCGCGCGCGCCGGCCGCGTCGCCGCCACCGTCTGGCGAGCGCCCGACCGGACGCCAGTGATCACCGCCGCCGCGCCGCTGCCCGGCGGGGGGGTCGTGATGACCGCGAACAATGCCCGCGGCATCACCCGCACGGTGCGGATCGAGCGCTATCGGCTGGGCGTCGTGCTGCTCGGCGTGACGGTCTTCTCGGTGCTGCTGTCGCTCTTCCTGGCACGCACCATCGTGCGGCCGCTGCGGCGACTCGCGCGGGCGGCGGTGCGGGTGCGGCGTGGGCGCGCGCGCGAGGTGGTGGTACCCCGCCTGCCCTCGCGCCGCGACGAACTGGGGATGCTGGCGCGCGCGCTGTCGGACATGAGCCTGGCGCTGCGCGCCCGGATCGACGCGACCGAAAGCTTCGCCGCCGACGTCACGCACGAGTTGAAGAACCCGCTCGCCTCGCTGCGGTCAGCGGTCGACGGGCTGGGGCGCGTTTCCGACCCGGCGCTCCAGGCGCAGCTGATCGCGATCGTGCGCGACGACGTGATGCGGCTCGACCGGCTGATCACCGACATTTCCGACGCTTCCCGCCTTGATGCGCAGCTCAGCCGCGCGCAGTTCGAACCGGTCGATCTCGCCGCCCTGCTCGCTGCGCTGGTCGCGCAACGCGAGGAACGCGGGATCGAGCGCGACATCCGGCTCGACCTGATCGAGGAGGGCTCGGCGATGCTGGTGCCGGGCGAAGGCGCGCGGCTGGAGCGGGTGTTCGAGAATCTGATCGACAACGCCCTCTCCTTCTCGCCCGATGGCGGCGTCGTCACCATCCTGCTCCATGCCGATGACGGCGAGCGGATCGTCGCCGTGGAGGATGAGGGCCCGGGCGTCCCCGCCGACAAGCGCGAGACGATCTTCCACCGTTTCCACTCGATCCGGCCGGAGGGCGAGGCGTTCGGCCGCCATTCCGGCCTGGGCCTGGCCATCGCCCGTACCATCGTCGACGGTCATGGCGGCCAGATCACGGTCGAGAACCGGGCCGATGGACGGGCCGGCGCCCGCTTCGTCGTCCGCCTGCCCGCCGCCGCCCCGATGACCGAGGACGCATGATGGCGACTGCCGACTCGACCACCATCCATGCCACCTGCGTCGCGATCGGGGGGCGTGCGGTGCTGATCACCGGACCGTCGGGCTCCGGCAAGTCGGACCTGGCGCTGCGGCTGATCGATCGCGGTGCGATCCTGGTCAGCGACGACTATACTATCCTAACCCGGATCGGCGACGCCGTGCACGCCACCCCGCCCGCCACCATCGCCGGCCGGATGGAGGTGCGCGGGATCGGTGTCATCGCCCGGCCCTATATCACGGATATTCCGGTCGCGTTGATCGTCCGTATCGACCAGGAGGTGCCCCGGATGCCCGACGCACGAACCCATGCCATCCTCGATGTCGCGATTCGCGAGGTGGCGCTCGCGCCCTTCCCCGTCGCCACGCCGATCAAGATCGAACTCGCCCTGAAACAGCCCATCCTGCCATGACCGCCGACATCCTCTTCGTCACCGGCCTGTCCGGCGCCGGCAAGTCGACCGTGCTCAAGACACTGGAAGACCTGGGCTGGGAGGTGGTCGACAATCTCCCCCTGGTGCTGCTCGACCGGCTGCTCGAAGCCCCCGCGCCGCCGACCGGATCGGGCGGACGCGTCCAGCCGCTGGCGGTCGGGATCGGCGCCCGCACCCGCGACTTCGATGCCAAGCGGGTCGTCGAGGGGGTCGAGCGACTGCAACGGCAGCACGGCGCCCAGGTCGAACTGCTGTTCCTCGACTGCACCGGCGCGGAGCTGGAGCGTCGCTATGCCGAGACGCGCCACCGCCACCCGCTGGCGCTCGACCGGCCGGCGGGCGACGGCATCGCCCGGGAACGCGAACTGCTCGCGCCCCTGCGCGCGGCGGCCGGCCGGCTGATCGACACCAGCACGCTCAACAGCAGCGAACTGGCCGCGCAGATCCGCACCGGCTTCACCGGGCCGGCGACCGAGCCGGTACTGACCGTCACCTCCTTCGGCTTCGCACGCGGGCTGCCGCGCAACGCCGACCTAGTGTTCGACATGCGATTCCTGCGCAATCCGCACTGGGTGCCCGCGCTGAAGCCGGGCACCGGGCTGGACGCCGATGTCGCCGCCTATGTCGCGGACGACCCCTGCTACGAACCGGCGGTGTCGCGGATCGAGGACCTGCTCGCGCTGCTGGTGCCGCGCTACCGGGCCGAGGGAAAATCCTATGTCACCGTGGCGATCGGGTGTACCGGAGGGAGACACCGGTCCGTACATGTCGCCGAACGGATCGGGAGGTTCTTGCACGACCGCGGTTTTTCGCCCACGGTGACACATCGGGATTTGGGAACCCGGCCGCAGGATCCACTGGAAGGACTGCCGACGAGTCCCGCATGAGGTACATGTCCGCTTTATGATCGGCTTGGTTCTGGTAACGCACGGGCATCTGGCCGATGAATTCGTGACCGCGATGATTCATGTCGTCGGCCCGCAGGAGCGCGTCGCGACGATCGCGATCGGCCCGGAAGACGATATGGAGGGCCGGCGCGCCGATATCGCCGCGGCGATTCAGTCGGTGGATATCGGTCGCGGCGTGATCGTGCTGACCGACCTGTTCGGCGGCACCCCATCCAACCTGGCGATCAGCCTGATGGAGCGTGGCCGGGTCGAGGTGATCGCGGGCATGAACCTGCCCATGCTGATTCGCCTGGGGTCGGCGCGCAAGTCGATGAAGGTCGTGGACGCGGTCGCCGCCGCCCGCGAGGCCGGCCGCAAATATATCTCCGTCGCCTCCGAGGTGCTGGGCGAGGCGGCGGCATGACGGTCCGCCGGACGGTGGCCATCACCAATCGCCGCGGCCTTCATGCCCGCGCCTCCGCCAAGTTCGTCACCCTCGCCTCGACCCAGCCCTGCGAGGTGCAGGTCGAGAAGGACTCGTCCAGCGTCACCGGCACGTCGATCATGGGCCTGATGATGCTGGGCGCGGCCAAGGGCGATTCGATCACGATCAGCGCGGACGGCGACGGAGCCGAAGCGGCGGTCGAGGCGCTGGTCGCACTGGTCGAGGGCAAGTTCGGCGAGGATTGAGGATCGGTCGCGCGGACCATCGAGCGCCCGGCGATAGAACCTTCGACTCGGGATCGTCATGGCGAGCGCAGCGACACAATCCATAGCCGCGCATGTGACGCCCTGGATTGCTTCGCTGCGCTCGCAATGACGGGCTGGGTAAACCCGATGTCATCCTGCTCCGCGACGACGTCGAGACCGGCCTGCCCCGTCACGGTGCCACGCCACCGACTCGGCTGACGCCCGATCCGTCCACCGCCCCGCTCCTGCCGCGCGGGTAACGGATCGGATCGAGATTTCTCCCCGCCATAGCGTTCGCGATGCCGCGATCAGGCGGGTACCGACAGCATCCGCCATTCCGATCCGGACTTCGGTCCAAGGGTCGCGGCCCCCTCGGCCGACATCTCCGCCGGCAACAGCCGATGCCCGATGAGCGCGAACGCCTCGCCATCGACCATCACCTGCGGACTGAGCGGACGGCAGTTATAGATCGATGCCATGGCCGCACCATAGGCGCCGGTCGCGTGGAATATGGCCAGGTCGCCGCGCTCGACATGGTCGATCGGCCGGTCCACGCCGAATATGTCGCCCGTCTCGCAGATGGGACCAGCGATGTTGGCGACCATGGTCGCACCATCGGGCGTGACGGCCGAGAAGCCGTGATAGGCGTCGTAGAGCGCCGGTCGCGCAAGGTCGTTCATCGCCGCGTCGACGATGACGAAGGGATGGGTCACCCCCGGCTTCACCCAGGTCACGCGCGTCAGCAGCACACCGGCGAGGCCGGTGATGATCCGCCCAGGCTCGAAGGTGAGGCCGACATGCCAGTCGCGGGTGACGCACGCGACCATCGCGGCATAGTCGGCCAGCGACGGCATCGCATCGTCGGGGTGATAGGCAATCCCGAGGCCTCCGCCCAGGTCGACGCGGGTAATCGCATGCCCGCGCGCGCGCAGTTCGAGGACCAACGCCCCGATCCGGCGATAGGCGGCCTCCAATGGCGCCAGGTGGCTGATCTGGCTGCCGATATGCAGGGCGACCCCGTGCAGGTCGAGCCCATCGCATCGCGCCAGCCGGTCGTACATGTCCGCCGCGCAGGCCATGTCGACACCGAACTTGCTTTCCCGGCGGCCGGTCGTGATCTTGGCGTGTGTTCCCCCGTCGACGTCCGGATTGACGCGCAACACCGCGGGCGCACGCATGCCGCGCTCCTGCGCCAGTTGCGCCAGCACGCGGCCCTCCTCCTCCAGTTCGAGGTTGAACTGGCCGATGCCGGCGTCCAGCGCGTTGCTCAGCTCGCGATCGGTCTTCCCCACGCCCGAGAAGACAATGTCCGCCGGTGCGATGCCCGCATCCAGGGCGCGACGCAGCTCGCCGCCCGACACGATGTCCGCGCCGAAGCCACAGTCGGCAAGCAGCCGCAGGATCGCGATATTGGGATTGGCCTTGACCGCGAAGGCGAAGCGCACCGCCGGCAGATCGGCCAGCGCCGCAGCGAAGGCATGGGCGGCGTGCCGAAGCGCGCCAGCCGAATAGATGTGGACGGGCGTGCCGACCGCATCCGCGATCGCCGGCAGGGCGACGCCCTCGGCATGAAGGACGCCGTCGCGATAGTCGAAGAAGCTCATGGGACCTACCTTGGACGCTCGGTCTTCAAAAACGGGGATCGCCGTGCCGGCGGCGTCGGACGCGTGCGGCATGGACGGCATGGGCTGTCTCGCGATGTCCACGGCGCTCCGCACGGATCAACTGACCGACGCGCTTCCCATGGATCATCAGGGGCAGGCCGAGCAGCGCCAGCGGAAAGAAGATGATGATCGCCGGCGATCCGTCGAACATCAGGGCCATGGCGCAGGACGAGGCAAGCAGCGCGAAGCCGCCGGCCCGCCATTGCAGGTCGCGGCCGGTCATATGGCCGCCCCAAGTCCATCGGAAGCGCCACGATCGCCGATGACCGTGTCGCCGGCCGCCGCCAGGCTCGCGCGGGTGCCCGGGCGATCATCGCCGGCGCGGGTGCCGTGCCACAGAATGATGTCGGCTGGGGCGTTGGCCTCGTCCGCCAGGGCGTCGATCACATCCGCGACCTCGAAGGTGATGCCGATGGCCGGGTCGTGGAGACGGTCGGCGGCGGCCCGGGCACGTCCGATCATCGCCGGCGATCCATCGATGCCACGGCCCTCGATGGCGGTGAAGCCGCACGCCCGTGCCTGCCGGACCGCGGCGATCAGCAGCGTGCCGCAGGCGCAGTCGGTATCGACGATGCGCACCGCATGGCGGCGCGCCTGACGCAGCCGGTCCAGCGCGATGCAGATTGCCGGCCAGCGTGGGTCGTGATGGGCGGCCCGGCTTCCCGGCATCGCCTGGACGCGGGACTGCGCGCCGGTCGCCGGACGCCTGTCCGGAGCGGCGGCCTGTGCTCTGATGGTCATGTCGGTATCCTCAGGCGGCGCGGGGCAGCGCATGGTCGGCGGCACTGACGGGGCCGAAGGGAATAAGGGGCACCAGCGGCGTCACGCACATCTCCAGGCTGGCATGGTAGATCTGGCGCTCCGCCTCGGCGAAGCGCATCGCGGCGCTGCGCGACACGAAGCGACCTTCCATCTTCCGGCCGCTATCCTGCACGAGCCAGTGGCCGGCCTTGTCCTGGCCTACGTAGATGACGGTGCCGCATGGATCGGGCTGGCACTCGGGTTCAGACGACATATCGCCTTCGAAACCTTCTATGATCGAGCGTCCTGCGCCCGCCCCGCCGAGGTACGGACCTCGGCATAGCGTTTCGAGATCGATTCCGGAGAAGTGCATAGCGGCGGCGTAGCGTCGTTCGCCGCGTGTCATGCCGGACGATCTAGACCGGCGGGATGGTGTTCCGACCGTACCACCGCGCCGACCTTTCGTTCGGATGGGCAATGGATCATCCGGGCAGGAGTGGGCCCGCCCGGGCGGCACAGGCAGAGGCCTCTGACTGGCGCATGGCGACCTCATGGTCATCGGGGACGCCGTTCCGTTGGGCCCCCCATCGGTGATCGCCGTTACGCCCCCGCCCGCAAGGCCGCAAACAGCCGGTCGGCGCGGCTCTGCCGGCTTTCCGCACCGTTCAGATAGGTCCACAGACCACCGCCGACGACACCCTTGGACTGCTCCATCGGCACCAGCGGATCGATCGCGGGCGGCATACCACCCGCCTTGCCGAAGATCACCACACGGCCACCGGGACGCAAGGCGGCGAGGCTGTCGTGGAGCATGGTGCCGATCGAGTCATAGACCAGGTCGACGCCGTCTCCGGTCGCCTGCCGCACCTGCGCCACCCAATCGTCATGGCCATAGACCGCGTTCGCACCATTCGACCGCGCCTGTTGGCGCTTGGGCGGAGTCGAGGCCAGCGCATGGACCTCGGTGCCCAGCGCCGTCGCCATCTGGGTCAGCAGCCGTCCGACGCCGCCCGACGCCGCCTGGACCAGCACCCGGTCGCCGGCGGCCAGCCTGCCGCTATCCTCGACCAGATATTGCGCCGTCACGCCTTCGCGCAATTCGGTGCGGACGATCGCTGGACATTGTTCGGGCCCGATGGCGAGCATATCGTGCCGCTGCCACCGCCGCGTTTGCGCATCAATCACGCCGTTGCCCTGCGGCAGGCTGCGGTCGCGGGCTATGGCATCATCCTGCAATCCCGCGTGACGCTGGCCCATGATCTGGCGTCGGGGCGTCTGATCCCGGTCCTGACGGATCATGCGCCCGAACCTCGGCCGCTGACGCTCGTCCGCCGGCCCGATCGCCGGATGACGGCGGGCCTGCGCGCCTTTGTCGAGATGGCGGTTTCGGCGTTCGGCGACGAAGGATGACGCAAAGCAACAATGTTCGAAGCCGGTCGAGCCATCATCGGAGCGCCGGATTGACGCACCGCCATCCGAGGTCATTTTCGTCCGACATGAGCATCTCCAACCGCGAAGCGCGCCGGATCGTCCTGGCGGCGCAGGGCTTCGGGCGATCTCGGCTCGAGTGCCCATCGGTTCGCCACCTGCGCGGCACCGCCGAGCGGCTCAACCTGTTCCAGATCGATAGCGTCAACGTGCCGACGCGGGCGCATTACCTGCCTGCCTTCTCACGGCTCGGCGGCTATGACTGTGCCCTGTTGGATGGCGATGCGTGGGGGCCGACACGCCAGCGGCGGATGTTCGAACATAGGGCGCATGAGGCGTCGCTGCTGCCGCTCGACCTGCATCCGCTGCTCCGCTGGCGCATGGCGCGGGCCGAACGCGACGAGATCGGATCGCAGGGACTCCGGCGTTTCGCGCTCGACCTCCGCCCCGAGGCCAACGCCGTGCTCGAACGCATCACCGCCGAAGGCCCACTTACCGCCGCCGATTTCGAGAACGGATTGAGCCGGAGCGGCTGATGGAAATGGAGCCACGTCAAGCACGCGCTCGAATGGCTGTTCTGGTCGGGTTTTCTGACGACGGCGACGCGACGGGGCAGCTTCGCCCGCGTCTACGACCTGACCGAGCGGGCTATCCCGCCAGCCGTGCTGGCGCTGCCCACGCCGTCGGTCGAGGCGGCACAACGAGTGCTGATCGAACGCAGCGCCCGTGCCCTGGGCGTCGCCACCGCCAGCGATCTGCGCGACTATTTCCGGTTGAAGCCCGCCGAAGCCGATCACGCCATCGCCGATCTGGCGGAGGATGGCGTGCTCGTGCCGGTGCGGGTCGAAGGCTGGAGCCAGAAGGCATGGATGCATCGCGACGCCGCCCTGCCCCGCCGGGTGCGCGGCGCTGCCTTGCTCGCGCCGTTCGATCCGTTGATCTGGGAGCGGTCCCGCACCGAACGCCTGTTCGGCTTCCACTATCGCATCGAAATCTATGTCCCGCAGGATCGGCGCACGCACGGCTATTATGTGCTGCCCTTCCTGATGGACGAGGCGTTGGTCGCGCGGGTCGATCTGAAGGCGGATCGGCAGGCCGGGCTGCTGCTCGCGCACCGCATCACGCTGGAACCGGGAGCGCCCGTCGATACGCTGCCCCGGCTTCAGGTCGAACTGGACCGGATGGCGGCATGGCTGGGCCTGAACGCCGTCCGCATCGGCGCGGTCGTGCATCGCGGTTGAGCGTCTTCGCCCGTCACGTTGCTCCACCCCGCTCGGCGGCTGGCACGATGCCGTCGTCGAGCAGCGCATGGAGCGCGGCGATATGGCCATTGTCGCGCGCGCCGCTGGGATCGGAGGTCATGACGACCGTCGGCTTGAGGTCTGGCACGATGAACAGCATCTGCCCGCCATAGCCGCAGGCGAAACGCAGCGGATGGCCGCAGCTGGTGCCAGTCGACGGGAGCATCGCGCCGCCTGGCTCATCGACGAAGGGGCGTGCCAGGGCGAATCGGACCCAGTTGCGGCTGGATACCCAGCGCCCATAAGCCTCGCCCGACGTCCGCTCCGGTCTCGCGCGCATCGTCAACAGATCCTCGACGGTCAGCCGGGTAAGACGCGGGTCGGGATCGGGCGGCGCATCGCTGCCGAGCACCGACAGGCAAAGCTCGGCTAATCGCGGAGCAACATATGCTTCCTCCCTAATTCATACCAAATCGATAGGGTTTACTCGAGCCCAGCCGGGCATTCAGCGTGGAGACCTGCATGATCTCGATCCGCTTTCACGATCCGCCCGCCCTCGCGGTCACCGACATCCTTGCCTGACACGGAAAGCGAACGAGGCCGACCGGCCGGGTTCGCGCGGTAGCTGTCTAGGCGGTCGACGCCTCCGGTGTCGCGGCCGACGACCGTTCGCGCCTGTACGCATATCAAGACGATAAGAGAGCCAATCCATGAAAAGGGGATTTCCGGCGAGGACGGCCTGTGTCCGCCGCCGCCGACTGTGGCTTGCCGCCACGGCCCTGGTGCCGTCCGGCGGCGCCGCACAGATCATTCCCATCGACAGCGACGGTGCCGCGCGGATCGCCGCCGTCCCCGATCCGACATCGGCGGAAGCGCCCGCCGCCGAATCCGCCGGCGACATCGTCGTCACCGCCCGCCGACGCACGGAGCGCGCCCAGGACGTGCCGATCGCGTTGAGCGTCGTCGGCGCGGAGCAACTGGGGATGCGCGGCGACTATCGGCTCGATCAGGTGCAGCTACTGGTGCCCTCGCTCCAGATCTTCAGCTTCAACCCGCGCAACACCAACATCAACATCCGCGGGCTCGGCTCCAACGTCGCGCTGACCAATGACGGGCTGGAGAATGGCGTCGGCATCTATATCGACAATGTCTATTATGGCCGGGTCGGGCAGAGCCAGTTCGACCTGGTCGATCTCGACCGCGTCGAGGTGCTGCGCGGGCCGCAGGGCACGCTGTTCGGCAAGAACACCACCGCCGGCGCGATCAACATCACCAGCCGCCTGCCGCAGTTCGAGTGGCACGCCGACGGGCAGGTCGATATCGGCAATTACGATTACCGGCAGGGGCGCGGATCGCTCACCGGCCCGCTGATCTACGGCCTCGCCGCCTTCCGCCTCAGTGCCGCCTATACCAAGCGCGACGGCTTCCTCTACGATACGACGACGCGTCGCCGCGTCCATGACTATGAGAATGCGACGGTGCGTGGCCAGTTGCTGCTGACGCCTGCGCCCGCGCTGACGATCCGCCTCATCGGCGACTGGGGGCAGCAGGACCAGGCCTGCTGCATCAACCTGCCGGTCCGGACGTTCGCGACCTACGACAATGGCGCGGCCATCGCGAACAGCTTCGTCCAGCGCCTCGCGCGCTTCCCGAACTACACACCGCTGCCGATCGATCCTTTCGCGAGGGCAACCGACGCCAACTCGCCGTTCCAGGCGAACATGGACAATTGGGGCGTCTCGGGCCAGGTCGATTACGATCTGGGCGGCGCGGCGCTGACTTCGATCACCGCGGTGCGCCAGTGGAACTGGTTCCCGCGCAACGACAGCGACATGACCGCCCTGTCGATCAACACGCAAAACCACATCCTCAACTTCCAGCGCCAACTCAGCCAGGAGGTGCGACTCGCCTCCACCGGTACGCGGACGATCGACTGGCTGATCGGCGCCTATTATTTCCGGCAGGTGGTGCGCGGATATAGCCGCGTGGAGTTCGGGCCGGACGCCGCGCTCGCGCTCTATCCCTCGGACGACCAGAGGGTCGCCGGCATCGCCACCGACGGCCTGCTGTCGGCCGGGCGGTCGGACCCGCATACCCGGAGCGCCGCGATCTTCGGCCAGGGGACGTGGCACCTCACCCCCGCGCTCAGCCTGACCGCCGGGCTGCGCTATACGCATGAAGACAAATGGGGCGGCTATGCCAGTGAGCGGCTCTTCGCGCAGCCGACCACCGGGCTGACGACCGCGCAGATCGCGCGCGTCACCGCGATCCGCAACGCGCTGGCGCCGATCCAGTCCTTCTCGGTGGACACGAAGGACGACAATGTCTCCGGGCTGGTGACGCTGGGTTGGAAGCCGAGCGACGACACCCTGGTCTATGCGACCTATTCGCGCGGGGCCAAGTCACCGGGCTTGAACCTGACCGCCCTGCCCGCCGACATCGACCCGGTCGTCCGCCCGGAAACCGTCGACAGTTACGAGATCGGCCTCAAGTCGCAGTTGCTGGACCGGCGCGTGACGCTGAACCTGGCCGCCTATCAGACCGACGTGCATGATTATCAGACGACGATCGTCCAGCAGGTGGTCGGCACCAACAGGTATCTCAACTATATCGCCAACATCCCCAAGGTCCGCTCGCGCGGGTTCGAGGGCGACCTGGCGGTCCGCCCTGCCGACTGGCTGAGCCTGACCGGCTCGATCGCCTATACCGATGCCACCTATCGCGACTATCCCAACGGACCGACCCCGGTGGAGGCGCTCGATCCCACGGCCGCCAATCCGGGCGGATCGCCGGTGCGCGACTTCACGGGCGAGCGGCTGGCGGGCGTGCCCAAATGGGCGGCGTCCCTGGGCGGCGACGTCAACCATGCGGTCGGCGTCAATGCCGAGGCGTATCTGCACGGCGACTGGTCGTACCGCTCGTCCTACTACACGGTCGCCAGCAACAGCCGCTACGGGCTGGTGCCCGGCTATGGCCTGGTCAATGCGCGCGCCGGCATCCGACTGGGCGAAGACGGCCGCTACGATCTGTCGATCTGGGCGCGCAACCTGTTCGACAAGGACTATCTTCAGACCCTGAACGTCCAAAATTACGGCCTCGTCACCGCCATCCTCGGTGATCCCGGCACGTATGGCGCGACGCTCAAGGTCCGTTTCTGACGGAGACGGCGATGGCCAGCATTCCCTTTGACGGCGCACAATCCCCGCGCGACGACGCCCCGGCCGAACGTGGCGACGGGATCGCGGCGGGCAGGTTGCTCGGCTTCGGCTCGCTCGCGATCCCGCTGTCCGGGGCGGGACTGCCGCTGGTCCTGTTCATACCGCAACTTTATGCCAGCCATTTCGGCCTGTCGCTGGCGACGATCGGGTTCATCTTCTTCCTGGGGCGGTTCTGGGACGTGGCATCCGACCCGATCGTCGGCACGCTGTCCGATCGGACCCGCACGCGCTTCGGCCGTCGGCGGCCATGGATCGCCGCGGGGGGCCTGTTGTTCGGCGTCGGATCGGCACTGCTGTTCTTCCCGCCCACGGTCATCGCGCCGCTCTATCTCGGGGTCGCGCTGTTCGTCTTCTACACCGGCTGGACGATGATCGAGATTCCCTTCTCCGCCTGGGCCGGGGAATTGTCGGGCCGGTATCACGAGCGGACGCGGATCGCGACCTACCAGCATACGATGCGCGCCCTCGGCCTGTTGCTGGTCCTGATCCTGCCGACGCTGATCGAACAATGGCGGCCCACCGATGGCGTGCTGAAGCTCCACGCCACCGGCCTGTTCATCCTGATCGCGCTGGCGATCACGCTGGTCCCGAGCCTGACCGCCATTGCCGAGCCGCCCGTTCCGGCCCGACAGGCGCGCCGTGTCGGCTTCTGGCGCAGCGCCGCGCTGGTGTTCGGCGATCGCCTGCTGCTGCGCATCCTCGCGTCCGATGTGGCGGTGACGGCCGGCCAGTCGATCCGCGCCGGACTGCTCGCCTTCTTCTGCGTCAGCTACATGGGCCTGCCGCAATGGGCGAGCGGCCTGTACCTGCTGCAGTTCGTGTTCGGTGTCGCCGCCGGGCCGCTATGGCTCGCGGTCGGACGGCGGCTGGGCAAGCGGCAGACCGGGATCGCCTGCGAACTGGTGCAGGCGGCGATCAACATCGGTCTGCTGGCGGTCTTCCCCGACACGCTGTGGCTGCTGATCGCGCTGGCGGTGACGCAGGGGCTGACGCAAGGCTCCGGCAACCTGATGCTCCGCGCGATGGTGGGGGACGTCTCCGACGCGCACGAACTGGCGACCGGGCACAACCGAACCGGCCTGTTCTTCTCGGTCTTCAGCCTCGCGAGCAAGGCCGGCCCGGCGATCGGCATCGGCCTGGCGCTCCCGCTGCTCGCCTGGCTGGGTTTTCAGCCCAAGGGGCAAAGCGAGCCAGGCGCGATCGAGGCGCTCAAATACGTCTTCGCGCTCGGCCCCGCCGCCGCGCACATCATCTCGGCTGCGCTGATCTGGCACTTCCCGCTCGACCAGACCCGCCACGCCGCGATCCGCCGCGCGCTCGATGCGCGCGCGGCCGCAATTCCCGTCGAAGCCTGAAGGAGAATGTGACATGACCGTGATCCAACACCAGTTCGACAATGCCGCCGATGGGGACAGCCCGCTCGACATCGTCCCCGTCGCGGGGCGGATCGGCGCGGAGATCAGGGGCGTCGCCCTGTCGGGTGACCTCGACGATCTGACCATCGCCGCGATCAAGCGGGCGCTGGGCCGCCACAAGGTGATCTTCTTCCGCGGCCAGACGCATCTCGACGACGCGACGCACGAGGCCTTTGCCGCGCGGCTGGGCGAGCCGCTCGCGCACCCCACCGTGCCGGTGGCGGAGGGATCGCGCTTCCTGCTCGAACTCAACTCGCGCGAGGGCGAGGCGGCGTCGCAATGGCATACCGACATCACCTTCCTGCCCGCCTTCCCCGCCGCATCGATCCTGCGCGCGCTGGTGATTCCGCCGGCGGGCGGCGACACGCTCTGGGCCAATGCCGTCTCCGCCTATGAAGGGCTGCCCCCGGCGTTGAAGGCGCTGGTCGACGACCTGCGCGCGGTCCACACCAACGCCTATGACTATGCCACCGCGCGCCCCGAAGCCTCGGCGGACGCGATCCGCCGTCATCGCGAGGTGTTCGCCTCCACCGTCTATGAGACCGAGCATCCGGTGGTGCACGTCCACCCGGTGACGGGCGAGAAGGCGCTGCTGCTCGGCAATTTCGTCAAGAGCTTCGTCGGCCTCAACCGCGACGATTCCAACCGCGTCTTCCAGATCCTGCAGGACCAGATCACCAAGCCCGAGAATACGGTGCGGTGGCGCTGGCAAGTCGGTGACGTGGCGATCTGGGACAATCGCGTGACTCAGCACCGCGCGATCGCCGATTTCGGCAGGCAGAAGCGCCATTTGCGCCGCGCGACGATCGCGGGATCGGTGCCGGTGGCGCTTGGCGGCGGATCGAGCCGCGCGCTGAAACCCGAACCGCTGCTCGAAGCCGCAGAGTGATGTATCGCGCCGGCATTCTGCCTGATGGAGTGCCGGCGCTCTCTCGATCCCGGAGACCCGCCTCGTGCGAATGACCGCGCTGACCATCGCCCTGCTCGCCACCGCCATGACCGGCGCGGCCACGATCACCGCCGCGCCCCGTATCCAGACGTCGGACACGCCGGTCGCGGCCGCCCCTGCC
>NZ_QLJH01000035.1 GCF_003951315.1 Sphingomonas sp. S-NIH.Pt15_0812 | reverse complement strand
AAGCAAGGGTACTGATCGAGGCGTGGCGCCGTCACTACAACACCGTCCGGCCGCACAGCAGCCTGGGCTACCGGCCGCCCGCACCACAAGCGGCGACACCGCCATTGCCGGCCTCCGGTTCCGCTTCGCTCCACCTACGACCGGCAATGGCGGCGGAGACGACAATGCACTAACTAATAACCCGGACCACCCGATGGGGGCTGCTCAGGGTTGATCCCCAGCTCGCGACTCAGCGTCGCGAGCGAAGCTTGCGATCGCTGTATTGCTGCTCGGACGGCGTGCGTGGTCGTGGCGCACCCATGACGAACTTGTCCCATACCGCATCCTTCCATTCCAACGAAAGGATCGCACCATCAAACCGTGGGATCAAACACCTAAAGCGATGCTGATATCTCGCCTATCTATAATCAATCTTTAAACACAGGAGACAATCGTATAATGAAACGAATGGGGGCTACTGGAATACGGTACTTGAGCAATGGCCGCCCTTGTGCATTCCAGGTAGTATCGCCACCCAATCCGGATTGCAGCGCATCAACCAAGACGGTAATATGGCTGCGGGGTACGATATCCGTGCTCTTACGCGTTCCGGGAGCCCGGCGCGCGAGATCTTCATAGGGGAACGCGAGTGCATTCATTGACAGTGGATGATCGCCAACCAGCTTGAGCCCAGTCTGGCCGTCGCCGTCCAGCGTCATCCAGCGGACATCGCTTTTGGTGCCGGTTTCCTGGGGACGCATATAGTCGTGGTTCTGATCGGCGATGGCGCCGTGCCACAGGCCGATCGCCGCGCTGGTCTTGCGATCGGCATAATTCTCGTGCGGGCCACGGCCATACCATTCAACGGTCCGGAATCGGTTCGGGGCAGCAAACTGGAAGCCGATCCGGAGTGGGTCCGAAAGGTCCGTCCGCAGCGGCGTGAACTCGCCAGTGATATCAACGCTGCCGTCGCTCTGCATCGTGTAGCGGGTGGTGAAGCGCACTGCATTGCCGCCCATGACATAGCGCACGGTGATCACCGCTGCACCCGAACCGATGCGCTCCGCCTTGACGGACTCGACCGTGCGCGCGGCAGACATGGCCAGCCATGGTGCGTTCGCGGCCTCGCCTCGCGTGCCGATATCATTGTCGGTCAGCGCCCGCGCGAAATTCGGCGCGCCGCCGCTGAGTAACTCGTCACGCCCAGCTCGGTAGCTGGCGATCAGGCCAGTCCTTTGGTCGATCGTTAGGCTGACGTCACCAGCAGTCAATGCGATCATCCCGCCGATTTCCTGCAAGGTCGTGCGACCGCGCGGTATCGTGATGAGCGCCGGGATGGGTGTACCCAGCCCGAACTGGTCCCAGCCGACGACGTGTCCCGCCGGCACCAGTGGGATCGTTCCGGTCTTCGCGCGGGCGCGGATCGTGACCAAATACTCCGCGCCCGGTTTGGGCGGCAATTTCGGTAATGACAGCGTGAACGGCTCGGTCGCATGCGCAGCGGTATGCAGCGCCGGAATTGCGCCTTGCGCGATGGGAACGCCGTTCTCGTTCACCGTCCAATCGAGATCGTAGCCGGACAGGTCACGGAAATCGTTGCGATTGGTGACGGTGAACCGTCCCGCGACCGCATCAACTGCGGCGAAGTGGACGGGTGCGTACACCTTCTGCACCTCGAACAGCTGCGGATGCGGGCTGCGATCGGGATTGAGCAGGCCGTCGCCGAACTCGATCTCGCCGCCGGGGTTGGGACCGTATTCGCCGCCATCGCCCCAGTACCGCCGGCCATCCTTGGTGTACCGGTACATCGACTGGTCGACCCAGTCCCAGATGAAACCACCCTGCAACCGATCGGGCCGCGCATAGATCGTGTCCCAATATTCCTTGAAATTGCCGCCCGAATTGCCCTGCATATGAGCATATTCTGACTGAATCATCGGTTGCTTGAATTCGGTATGCGTCGCGTAGTCGAGCATCCTAGCGGGGCTGTCGTACATCGGCGCATAGATGTCAGCGTACGCATTCGGCCGGAAATCGTTGATCTGGCTGTAGCCTAGATACGAGATCAACCGGGTCGGATCGATCGCGCGTGCGGCTGCAGCGGCCTTTTCAAAGCTGGGACCAGTGCCCGCTTCGTTGCCGAGCGACCAGAAGATGATCGAGGGATGGTTCTTGTCGCGCTCGACCATGTTGGTGACGCGGCTGACATGCGCGGCTTCCCAGGCTGGGTCGTAACCGATCTGGATGCTCTCGGGTGAACGTCCACCGCGGTTGGCCGCGGACATATAGGCGTGGCTCTCGATATTGGCCTCGTCCATCACGTAGAGGCCGTACTCGTCGGCCAGGTCGTAGAGGCGCTCGTCGTTTGGATAATGTGAGGTGCGCAGTGCGTTGACGTTGTTGAGCTTCATCAGCTCAATATCGCGGCGCATCGACGCGAGCGAGATGACGTGGAAGGTCTCAGGGTCGTGCTCGTGCCGGTTGACGCCGCGGATCGTGATCGGCTTGCCGTTGACCGTGACGAGGCCGTTCTGGATCGCCACGCTGCGGAAACCAATGCGGCGAGCGGTCGCCTGCACGGTGTTGCCGTTGCGGTCGAGCAACTCAACGAGCAGCGTGTAGAGATTAGGCGTTTCTGCGGTCCAGGGGCGGATGCCGGGGATGGTGCCGGTGAGCGCCAGCTTTGCGCCGGTTGCGAGCGCGGTTTTCGTCAGCAGCGTGTGATCGCCGTCGATCACGGTCGCGCGGACGGTGTGGCCGCGCGCCGCCGCCGTCAGGTCGAGCGCGACGTTGAGCGTGCCGTCGTGGTAGTCGTTACTGAGGCCGCCCTTGACGAACGTGTCGGCGACCCGGGCTCTGGGCGCCGCTATCAGATAGACCGAGCGTTCGATGCCCGAAACGCGCCAGAAATCCTGGTCCTCAAGATAGCTCCCATCCGACCACCGATAGACCTGGATCGCGACGCTGTTGCGGCCAGGCTTGACCCAGCGGGTGACGTCGAACTCGGACGGCAGCTTGCTGTCCTCTGAATAGCCGACCTTGCAACCGTTGACCCAGACGTAATAGGCCGAGCCCGCCGCGCCGATGTGGAGGATGACATCGCTGCCCTTCCAGTCGCGCGGCACCTCGACATCACGGCGGTACGAGCCGACCGGGTTGGTGGCATGCGGGATCAGCGGGCGATTGGCGGGGAAGGGATACGTGACGTTGTTGAACCGTGCCTGGTCATAGCCCTCGGCCTGCCAATCGGCGGGGACCTTGATCTCCTTCCACCGCGACACGTCGTAGGAAGGGCTCGCGAAATCCTTCGGTGCCTTGTCAGCATCGGGCGAGAAGGCGAACTTCCACTGGCCGTCGAGCGTCACGAACCGCGTTGAGCGTTCCATCGTCCCGTCGAGTGCGGTCTTGCGAGTCTCGAAAGGGAAGCCGGTGGCGCGCGCGCGCTCCTTGCCGATCGCGAAGACCGCAGGATTTTCCCAATCAGGCCGGTCTGCTGAGACCTGTGGCTGAACCGGCACGGCGACTGGCGAGCGCTGCGCGGTGACGGGCGCGGCGGACAGCAGCAGCGTGACGAGGAGCGGACGGTAGATCATTGTGTCGGCCAATTCCATTCGAGGATGTCGGCACCCTGCGGGAAGACTAGCCGAACGAAGCGAGTTTTAGAGATGGCGGGAAGCGTGATCGGCGAGCCGCGGGCAGGGCGTTCGGCCGCGATATGTCGCCAGGCCTTACCGTCCAGCGAGGCTTCGATACTAAAGCTGATCGTCGCGGTTGGGTAGGCCGGGCGGAGCGTCGTGACGCCAATGGCTTTCACTGTGCCAAGATCAGCCTGCAACCACGCTGCGCCAGGGTTGGAGCGCCAACTCGTGGCGTAATTATCATCGCCAGCCGCGGTAGCGGAATGGGAGAGGTCAGCGGAGCCCGACGCGGTCAGCCGGCCGAGCCTTGCTCCGGATCGCTTTACAGCAGTGCCGGGAACATCGGCACCGCGATGTGTGGAGACGATTGCCAAGCGATCCCCCGAGACTGTGAGCCGATCGACCGCAATCTGGCGCAGCACAATGTCGCCGACTGGCGTGAACGGAAGCGCCTGCCGGTGGTAAAGGGCGAAATCTTCGCCCCCCGCACTGAAGATCGCGTGGTGGCCAGGGCTGAAAATCTGCCGTTTGGCATCCGTCGCAAGTAGAGGCGTGTCAGACATCTCGCGGAACGGTCCCATCGGCGAGCTGCCGACCGCATAGCGCAGCTGGTACGTATCCTTGGTCGTGTTGCCGAAAGAGTAGGTGAGAAAGTATCGTCCACCACGCTTCATCATGAACGGGGCTTCCAAATAATGCGCCGGGGTGACGTCGCGGAGTTCACCCTCGAACGTCACCATGTCGGGCTTAAGCTTCACCACAAAGCAGTGGCCATTGACCCAGTTCAGCCCCGATCCCCAATAGAGATAGGCTTGGCCGTCGTCGTCGACGAACGCCTCGGCGTCGATCATGTGCAGGCCGGGGCGGAAGTTGCGCGGGATCAGCGGCTTGCCGCCGTTCGCGTCGCGCCACGGTCCGGCGGGACGATCCGCAGTGCCGACCCAAATCTCGTTGCCGATCGACACGTACATCCAGAATTTGCCATCGCGACCCTTTACGACCGACGGTGCCCAGACCTTGCTTTTGCCCGACGTCGGGCTGGTTGCAGCGGCTTTGGTCGGCCAGTTCGGCGTCTCGAAGGTCCAGTCGCGAAAGTTGCGCGAGCGCCACAGCCCGAGTGTGTCGGCGCCCCACGGATCAATCGTCGCAAAGACGAACCACTCGTCCCCATCGCGGATGATCGACGGGTCGGCGAAATAGCCGGGCAACAGCGGATTGCGCATGCCCGGATCCAGTGCACCGTCCCGGCCGAGCGCGGGGGCGGGTGCCATCGCCAGCAGACCGGCGATCAGCAGCCAAGCGTGGTTCACAATGCGGTCTCGATCGCTTCGAGCGAGCGGCGCTTGGTCTCGGGGAAGAACGCGAGGACTACCGCAAACTGAAGCGCCATCATGCCTGCGAACAGGATAAACGGTGCGCCGCGCGAGTAAGCGGCAACCAGCGGGAACGCCATCGCGATGATCGCGTCCATGAACCAGTGCGTCGACGAGCCAAGGCTTTGCCCGCGCGAGCGGACGTCGGTTGGAAAAATTTCGCTGATATACACCCAGATCACTGCGCCCTGCGAAAAGGCGAAGAAAGCGATGAAGCCGATCAGCAACCACAACAGCATGTCCTGATGCTGGCCGCTGAGGAGCACATAGGCGACCCCCGACAGCATGACGGTCAGCCCTGCCGCACCGATCAGCAACAACGTCTTGCGGCCGATCCTGTCAATCACGGTGAGCGCGAGCGCGGTGAAGAACAGGTTGCACGCGCCGATCACGATCGCTTGGCGGTCCGCCGAGACGTTGTCGAACCCGGCAGCGGCGAAGATGTCGTTGAGGTAATACAGGATTGCGTTGATGCCGGAGAGCTGGTTGAACGACGCGATCGCGAAGGCGAGCATCATCGGGCGACGATGGCGCGCCCAGCTCAGCCGCGGTTTCCGCGCTGCGGCGGCGACGTGCGACTGCCGATAGCTGGCGATGTCGGCGGCGGGGTCCGCTACGTCGAGCGACCGCAATACGGCTTCCGCTTCGGCCTCACGCCCACGTGCGGCGAGCCAGCGCGGACTGTCCGGGATCGTGAACATCATCGCCAGCAACAGCAAAGCGGGTAGCGCGGTCACGCCGAACTTCACGTGCCAGTCGAGCGCGCCCAAGTCCATACCGGTGACGATCGCGTTGCTGAGGTAGGCGACCAGGATGCCGAGCACGATATTGAGCTGGAACGCCCCGACCATCATGCCACGCTTTTCGGCTGGCGCGATCTCGGCGATGTAGACGGGAGCGAGGACGGACGATGCGCCGACAGCGAATCCGGCGAGCATGCGGAAGGCGAGCAGCGCACCCCAGTTCCACGCGGCGAAACAGCCGATACCCGAGACCAGGTAGATCAGCGCGATGACTTTCAGCGAAGTCCGCGCGCCATGGCGATCGCCGGGCGCACCCGCGAAGAGCGCGCCGGCAAGCGTACCCCAAAGTGCGCTGGAGACCGTGATGCCGACTCCGGCTGCGTCAAGTCCGAACGCGGTGCGGATGCCTTCGGTGGTGCCGGCGATCACCGCGGTGTCAAACCCGAACAACAGGCCGGCGAGCGCTCCGACCAGGACGCCGCGGAACAGGGTTGCATTCATACGTCTTGGCTCCAGTAGTCAGATTCGCCGACATTCCCTCCTGCAATCCTCCCCCTTAAAGGAGAGGATCGTCAAACATCCGATCAGAACGTGAAGCGTACGCCGGCGCGGAAGGTGCGGCCGATCGAGTCGAAGTCCTGAACGCCCGACGGGCCGTTCGAGACATACGGATTGATCAGCTGGTTGAAGACGTTGGTGACGCTCAGATACGTCTCGACGTCGCCGCCTATCGGCAGCTTGTAGCCAATCCGCGTGTCGACCAGCAATTGGCCGTTGAAGTGACGTTGCGCGAGGTCGGTCGGCAAGGTCGCCTTGTCATACGCACCGCCGCCAATGAAGCGGCCTTGCGTGAAGACGCTGAACGGTGCTGTGTCGAGCTGGACCTGCCCGGTCATTCGCCAGTGCGGCGCGGTGCCGATCTGGCCGGCACGATCAACCGCGACGACGTTGGGCGTGCGCTGGATATAGCGATCGACATAATTGCCAAGCAACCGCAGCGACAGGTTCGCATCGGCTGCGATCCGGCTTTTATAACTCATCTCGAAATCAATCCCGCGGGTGTCAAACGAGGCGAGGTTCTGCGTGACCAGATCGATCTGGATCAGCTGGCCCGCATCATTGCGGCGGACGAACGCACAGCTTGCCGAACTGCCGTTGAAGCAGTCGTCGAGCGTCTGCTGGAACGACAGCGAGGCGATCGCGTCTTTGATCCGAATGTCGTAGAAATCGATCGAGGCATTGAACCCGCGCAGGAACGCCGGCGAATAGACCGCGCCGAACGTCGTGGTCTTCGCGACTTCAGGAGTCAGGTTGAGGTTGCCGAGCACAACCGATCGCACGTTAGTCGCGGTGCTGTTGGTCGCGCGGTCGAACACCTGTGGCTGGAAGCTGGTCGTGCCGCGCTGGAACAGCTCGTAGAGGCTAGGTGCGCGGATATCGCGCGAGCGCGTACCGCGGAAGCGGAGTTCGTTGTTGATCGCCCATGTCAGGCCCGCCTTCCAGGTCGTCACCGATCCGCTGGTGGTGTAATGTGTGCGCCGCACCGCACCGTTGAAATCGAGCGCCTTGAAAAGATTGACGTCGCGGAGCAGCGGCACGTCGACTTCGAGGAAGCCCTCGGTCACTTCATATTTGCCGCTCTGCGCCTTGGCGTTGCCGACGCGGTAGGCACCCTCGGCGTTGGTGACCGGATTGAACGCCTCGGACAGCGCATCGACAGTCTGGTTGAAGCTCTGCTTGCGGTATTCAAGGCCCGCTGCGAAACCGACGTCGCCCGCCCAGTTCTGGAACGCCGTGCCGGCGATCGAGCCGGCCGCAACGAATTCCTTGAAGCGCTGGTCGGCAGTGTTGGTGCCTGTGACGTAGTTCACGGCTGCGTCGGTCGGCGCGTGGAAGCCGAATACGTTGACGGGGACGCAACCGTTGCCGGGCGTGGTCAGCGTCGAGCGACAGACGATCTGGCCGTTCGCCGGGTTGACCACCGCATCAGCGGCGTTGACATAATTTTGCTGGATAAGGTCGTAGTCGAGCGCGAGATGGCGGTCGTTGCGCGCCGCCTCGACATAGGTGTTCCACTTCAACCCGCTCAGCACCGTGCCTTCGAGACCCAGTACGCCGCGGAACGTCTCATTGTCAGCGTTGACCTGCGTGCGTGGCAGGTCGTCGTCATACCGCCCCATCGTCAGCGTCTGCGTGCCAAGAGCGGTCATGCGATCACGGATGCTGGTCGGCAGATAGGCGTTGTCGCGACGGATTATGAGCGCTGTGGTGCCGATCTGGTTGCTGTACGAGCCGACCTGATAGTCGTTGTGCGTCTTGCCGTAATTGCCCTCCGCGAACACTGTAACCGCGTCGCTCAGATCGTAACTCGCCCGCATATAGGCGATGTGCTTTTCCAATTCGGAGATCAGCGGGGCGAACTGCGGGCGCGGGCCGCTGCCGCCGATCATCGTCGAGTTGGTCAGGCTGGTGCCGTAGATGAAGGGGATCGGCTGGCCGCTCGCGTCGAAGGTCGTGCCGCGGAATGCAGTTGGCCCGGTGATCAGACCTCCGAAGGTTGCGTTGGCTACGCGCACGTCACAGGCGAATTCGCGCGATGTGGCAGAACCGGCGGGAAGCGCGATCGGCTGGCAGCTTTTGCGTGAATAGCTGCGGCTTAGGCGATCCTCGACGCCTTCATTACGGAAAAATTCACCGCTAACCAGGAAATGACCGCGACCGCCGGCGAACGGCGTGCCGTAGGCGATCTCGTATTTCTGCTCCGCATTGTCGCCATAGGTGGTGACGCCACCCTGGATCGTGCCGGTCAGCCCGGTGAACTTCTTGTTGATGATAAAGTTGACAACGCCGGCGACCGCGTCGGAGCCATAGGCCGCCGAGGCACCGCCGGTGACGACCTCGACGCGCTCGACTAGCGCCTGTGGGAACAGATTGGTGTCGACCTGGCCGCTGCCGTCGTTGGGTATGAAGCGGCGACCATCGAACAGCGTCAGCGTGCGCGTCGGGCCGAGGTTGCGTAAATTGAGGTATGCTCCGCCCTGGCCGCTCGACGTCTGCGCTCCGCGCGGACCAACCGAGGAGGAGAGCGCGGGGAGTTGCTTCAGCGCTTCGCCGAGCGTCGTGGGGATGGCGGCGTTAAGCTGCGTCGCGCTGGCGACGGTGACCGGTGTCGGCGCGCCGAAGCCATTTGCGGGAATGCGACTGCCGGTGACGACGATGTCCGCATCTGCGGTCTCGCTGGGGGCAGGGCCTGCCGAGCTAATCTGCGCTGTGCCGGTGTCAGCGGCAGGCGACGTGCCGTCGGCGGTCACGCT
Organism: Sphingomonas sp. S-NIH.Pt15_0812; assembly: GCF_003951315.1. Lineage (GTDB taxonomy): Bacteria > Pseudomonadota > Alphaproteobacteria > Sphingomonadales > Sphingomonadaceae > Sphingomonas. Next base: position 21,439 of record NZ_QLJH01000035.1, on the reverse strand, counting down.
GGCCGAAGGCGACGCGGCTGGGACTGCCGGTTGCGGCTGTGGCTGGACCTGTGCGGTCGCGGTGCCGGCGATGGTCATGGCAAGCGCCGAGGCGCCGCAGATTGCGGTCTTGCGGTTGATCATGTCTTTCCTCCCCTGGGTGGCGGGCTTCTGCCTGCCGTTATGTTTGTGACGGCCTTCAGGCCGATCTTTGCGCAGACTGCAGCAGCCCACGGATGTAGCCGTAACAAAAGGCAAAATTTTCAGCCCGCGGCGTCCAGACCGGCTTGCCGTCGACGACGAGTGGATCGTCCATCCCTGGTACGTGATCGGGCATGATCATCCCATCATACCCGACCTCAGCATAGGTGCGCAGCGCGCGGACCATGTCGATGTCACCCTCGTCAGGGAAGGTCTCGTTGAACTTGTCGCGCGCACCGTGGATGTTGCGAAAATGGACGTTGAAAATTTTTTTCCGTTCGCCGAACCAGCGGATCACATCGAATATCTGGTTGGCGGGGTCGGTGAGGTTCTCGCAGACTGAGCCCTGGCAAAAGTTAAGGCCGTGATACGGACTTTCGTTGATCATTACGAAGCGTTTGAGGCCCTCGATCGTGCCGAGCACGTTGTCGATACCCTGGTAGCCGCCCGGTGGCGTGCCGGGGTCCTGCGGATGACAGGCTATCCGCACCTTGGTCTCGTTTGCGATCGGCACGATCCGGTCGAGGAAGTAGGTGATGCGTTTCCAGAACTCAGTTGCGTCAACCCGGCCGGCGCGGGTGAGCGGGGTCGGCGGCTTGGCCTTCGCCAGGTCCCAGCCAAAATATTTCGAACCGCCACGTCCGTTGACGGGAGCTGTGCGCAGCACGCCGAGCAAGCTCATGTTATATTTGACGCACGGGATGCCGACTGCGGCGCAGTTGCGTAGCGTGGTGGCGAACGCCTCGATCTCGCGGTCGCGGTCGGGGTCCTGCCCAAGCATGATGCCGGGGTGCTTCTCGCGGTCGATGTGCGTGGAATTGAGGATCTCGGGTTCGAGCATGTCGAGGCTTAGCCCGTGGCGCTGTGCCATCTGCTTCAGCGTCATGAGTTCGGCGGCCGTCGGGTACATCCGCCCATCGGCGACCGTGGCGCGTCCCGAGATGTTGCGGACGCCGTAGCGCGCGAAAACTTCGAAATGGGCGTCGGTGGATGGCATGCTCTGGCAGCCGAGTTTCATCCGGTACTGGCTAGGGGCGGGCTGCGTAGTGTTGCGGCGCGACTGCGCCTTTGCCTCCGTGGCCTCACCGATCACCGACAGCGAAGCGGCGGCACCGGTACCCAGCATGAACGTGCGACGATGCATCCAGTCCTCCCCTCAATGTCGGCGGCGGATGATTCCGTTCGTCCGGTCCGGCCATTGCTGGCCTGGACGAAGCCTATTGCATCCGGACTAAACCGAATTCCATTGCCAATCCTGGATCGGTCGATGCAATTTGGGACCAGACGAATGATAATACCATCAAATCTACCGCAAAGTCAGGCTGCTAAGGCATCATCGTAGCTTGCGCAGGCTCGATCATGCTAACCACGGCATCGATCGATTGCACCTTTGGAATGGACCGCATGATACCCCTGCCATAGAGCCGGCGATCAGTGATCCAGCGTCGGCGGACAAGGTTCGACGCGGCAGGGGAGGCAGCATAGAATGGCATTTGATCCTACAGACGTGGCGAAGACGATTGGCGGCGGCTTGTTGTCGTTCCCCGTTACGCATTTTGACGCAGCGGGAGCGTTCCTCGAAAGTCCGTACCGCGCGCATTGTGCTTGGATGCTCGAGCATGACCTTGCCGGGCTGTTCGCCGCCGGGGGCACGGGCGAGTTCTTCTCACTAACGCCGACCGAGGTTATCGACGTCGTCGCGGCCGCAGTTGCGGAAGCCAAGGGAAAGCTGCCCGTCATCTCGGGCTGCGGCTACGGCACCGCGATCGCCTGTGAGATCGCGCGCGGCGCCGAGCGCGTCGGCGCCGACGGGTTGTTGCTGCTACCGCCGTATCTGACGACGTCCAACCAGGAAGGCCTCGGCGCACATATCGACGCGGTATGTAAGTCGACCGGGCTTGCCGTCATCGTCTACAACCGTGACAACGCGATCGTCAACGACGAGACGCTGGCACGGGCTTGTGATCGCAACTCCAATCTGGTCGGCTATAAGGATGGGGTCGGCGATATCGAACTAATGGCGCGGATCTACTCGCGGATGGGCGACCGGCTTACCTATATCGGTGGCCTGCCGACCGCCGAGACGTTCGCAACGCCCTACCTGACTATGGGTGTCACGACCTATTCGTCGGCGATCTTCAACTTCATGCCCGAATGGGCGCTCGATTTCTACAAGGCGGTGCGCACCGGGGATCATGCCAAGGTGCAGGCCAAACTAGGCGATTTCGTGCTGCCATATATCGCGATCCGCAACCGCAGCCGCGGCTATGCGGTGTCAATCGTCAAGGCGGGCATGCGCGTCGTCGGCCGCGATGCAGGGCCGGTGCGCACACCGCTGACTGACCTGACTACGGACGAGGAGCGCGACCTTGCCGCATTGATTGCCAAGGCCACGCCAGACGCCGTCAAGCAGGCGGCGTGACATTCTGATGGCCGGCATTCTATAGATGTCGGCCATGTTCGACCTCAGCCAGCTCCGCTGTTTCGTCGCGGCGGCCGAGGAACTGCATTTCGGCCGCGCGGCACAGCGCCTCAACATGACGCAGTCGCCGCTCAGCCGGCAGATCCAATTACTCGAACGCATTCTCGACGTGATGCTGCTCGAACGGACCAGTCGGCAGGTGCGACTGACGCCCGCGGGGAGCGCGTTCCTGATCGAAGCACGGCGTATCCTGCGGCTTGCCGAGAGCGCGGCACTGTCCGCCCGCCGGGTCGCACGCGGTGATGCGGGGCGTGTCGTGATCGGCTTCACCGCGGTGTCGGGCTACGACCTGATGCCGCGGATCGTCGCGCAGGCGATCGCGCGGCTACCCAACATCGCGCTTGAACTTCGCGAAATGGTCACGTCCGAGCAGGTCGATGCGCTGTTGACCGGGCTGATCGACGTCGCGTTCGTGCGCCCGCCAATCGACCGCCATGAGTTTGAGTCGGTGTGCGTCCTGCGTGAACCTTTGATCGCAGCGCTACCCGCGGGCGATCCGCGGCAGGCGAGGGGCGTGCTCGTCCCCGCCGATTTCGACGGCTTGCCGCTGATCATGTACGCGCGGCAGGGCGCAGGCTATTTCCACGAAATGCTGCTGAAGCTGTTCGCCGACGCCGGCGCTGAGCCGGACTATGTCCAGCATGTCACGCAGATCCATTCGATGTTAGGACTGGTTCGCGCCGGGCTCGCCGCAGCGATCGTGCCGCAGGCGGCAACCAGCCTGCACATGACTGACGTCCAGTTCCGCACGATTCAGACCGAACCAGAAAACCCTGTCGAACTAGTCATGGCATGGCACCGCGACAATTCGAATCCCGCACTTGCTCCGATGCGTCAGCTCTGCCTCGATACGTTCGGCTGACGCGCCGATCGTCAATCAGTATAAGCCCCCCCCGCCCGCTGTGTGGCATGCCAGGCTTGTTCCAAAGTTTACGGCTCCGGATTATCGAGAGAGGCTGGTTGGCGGAACAGTGGCCCCCGGAACCAGTCCGGATTGACGGAGTGGTTCGGCACGGCTGCAGTTTAAGCTCCCGAAGACGCTACAATCAATTGGAGAACGCTCCGACGCGAGTTACGCCTTGAGCTCGACCCGCTTGATAGGGCCGACCACCACCAGGAACGCGAAGATCGTCAGCAGGCAGTGTAGCCCGACGAACACCAGCGCGCCGTCAAACGATCCGGTCCCGGAAACGATGAATCCGATCACAATCGGCGTAACGATGCCGGCCACGTTGCCGAACATATTGAAGATCCCGCTCGCCACGCCCGACAGTTCGCGCGGCGCGACATCGGACATCACAGCCCAGCCGAGCGATGCGACGCCCTTGCCGAAAAACGCGACCGCCATCAGCGTGATGACAAGCCATTCCGCCTCAACGAAGACGCACGCGATGATCAGCGTTGCGAGCAACATGCCGATCACCAGCGGCGTCTTCCGCGCGATGTCGAGCGAGCCGCTGCGGCGCAACAGACTGTCCGACAGATACCCGCCGACCAAGCCACCGACGAACCCGCAGAGTGCCGGTGCCGCCGCGGCGATTCCTGCCTCCATGATGTTCAGCCCGCGTTCCTTGACGAGGTAGATCGGGAACCACGTCACGAAGAAGTATGTCAGCACGTTGATGCAGTATTGACCGAGATAGATGCCGAGCAGCATCCGGTTGGCGAGCAGCTGGCGGGCATTGTGCCAGCTGAATACCTGCTTTACTCGAGCGCCTTCCTCCATGTGGATCAGCCCACCGCCTGTCTCGATCAGCGCGAGTTCGGCGGCGTTGATGCGTGGATGGCGGACCGGGCTGCGGATGAATAGCCAAAACACCGCGGTTGCGACCAGTCCGAGCCCGCCCATCACCCAAAACACGCTGCGCCAGCCATGCTCGTGTACCAGCCAGCCCATCAACGGCGCGAACACCACCAACGAGAAATATTGCGCGGAGTTGAACACCGCCGATGCGGTGCCGCGCTCGCTGCCGGGAAACCACGCCGCGACGAGGCGAGCATTGCCTGGGAAAGAGGGCGCTTCGGCAACGCCGACCATGAAGCGCAACGCGAACAACATTGCCACTACGGGGAGCGCGACGAGCCCCGCCAGCCCCTGCATCGCGGTCAGCAGCGACCAAATTGCTATTGCACCCGCATAGACCCGCCGCGTCCCAAACCGATCAAGCAGCAACCCGCCAGGGATCTGCGCGAGCACATAGGCCCAAGCGAATGCCGACAGGATGAAGCCGGTTTGCACGGTCGAGATGCCGAGATCGTGCGATGCCGCACTGCCAGCGATCGAAAACGTCGAACGATCCGCATAGTTGAGTGACGTGATGATAAAGATCAGCGCGATGATACCGTAGCGGACCCTGGTCGGCTTGCCGCCGAGCGGCTTCGCGTCATGCTCGTAAATCACCACGTCCAATCCCTCCCGAACGCCATTTTTGTGCATGGCTATTCGCCATCATACGGGCAATAGGACGAGCAGTCCAAGCTGGTTAGCAACTCGATCCAGTCGTGGATTGGCTCGATCAAGCATCGCTTCGCTGGAGAGAGAACCGGGCGTTGCGCGGGGGTGCGCAGTTAGTGAGGCCTGTCGCCAAGCGTGCCGTTCCGCCTGATCGAAGGCGTAATCGTTCGCGATGAACGAATGACCGAAGCTGGGTAGGCCGTTGGACACGCCAAGCGTCAGCTTCTGGGTCAACGTATCGCGGCCATGCGATTATCGATTACTCGTGCAGAGGGGCACCGAGTAAGCGCCGTCATTATTTCGGTCTGCCTCCATAAGCCGAGGCGCGTCATCCGAAACAGAGACGTCGTTCATCCACCGAACAGTTGCGCCAGTTTCACGTCGATACGCACGCCGAGCACGATGGCGCTTGGAATGTTGGTCGTGCGCTTGGACGCATAAATTGGGTCGGGGTTGATGACATATTGTACGTTGGGCAGAACACGCAGACCGGGCAGGGCGGCCCAGCCGTAGTTGATTTCGCCGACGATTTCGTCGTGGTGCGGCGCGCCGGTGCCGCCCGCCTTCGCGCGCAGGTCGCGCAGATAGTCGATCTGCTGATCGCTAAAATGGGTGTTGGAGACGATGAACCCGATCGTGTCGTTATCTTGGCCCTTGAACGTCCCGGTCTTGACGAAGCCGGCGGAGGCGAACCAGTCGAGCTGCTGGACGTTGCCGACGTTCCAATAGCCGCGCGCGAACAAGGCGAGGTTGCGCTTGCTCGCGCCGGGCGCGCGCGCAATCGTCTGGTCGGCCATCGCATAGAGGCCAACGCGATTGCCGCCGAGCGCGACGCGCGGCAGGCCGGTGAGCGCCGACGAACCGCCGTTGCGATCGTAATAGAGGCTGCTGCCGCCGTCGGTGTTGAGATAGAAGCCGAGCTTGTAGCGGCGCGGTAGCCGTTCCTGTGCGAAAGTCGTTTGATAGCCCGCCTCGCCGGCAATCAGCACGCCAGTGCCCTTGCCAAGCGAGAAGTCGAGCCCGCCTTTACCGGTGGCGTTAAGTGCGTTGTTGTATTCGAACACGCCGATCTGAACATAGCGCCGTTGATCAACGGCATAGCGCGTCTTCGCGGCCCAGGAGGAATTAGGGAAGGCGGTGATGCCGATGTCGCTGATCCCGCCATAAGCGGTAAGGCAACTGGTGTTCGTCATGAATACGCAGTTGAGCGGCGAATTGTTGAAATAGCTGTTCACGGCCGCACGACCGACCATCAGGTTGAGCCTGCCGAAATCATGCTCGATGTTGAGCTGTGTCAGGCGCGGGCCGGATACCGGCCGCCAGGTCTGCTGGAAGCTGATCGAATTGCCGATTACGTCGCGGCCGAGGCTGTCGCCGGTGAACCACGCGCCCTGGACGTGGACGCGCGTATCCGACCAGCCGAGCAGCTTTTCCAGATCGAGGTCGGCCGCACCGCTGACCCAGTGCGATTCGCGCGCACCCTGGCGGACGCCGCCGACCGGATTGCCCGCGACGTTGTCGACCACATCGAGGGCGAGCGTGACGCCGTCCGCCTTGAGACCGCGGAGCGCTTTGCCGACCAAATTGTCACGCTGCCAGCGGGTAAAGCCGCGTGGGGCGGCACTCTGCTCGGCGGGTGTCGCCTCGGTCCGCCCCGACGAGAAAGCGGTCGCTGGATCGCGCACCGTTTCGCGCTCGCCCTCGCCGGTCAGCGGCGGCGCGTTGCTCGTCGGCGCCGCAGGATCAATCTGCTGCGGGGCCGTCGGGTCGGTCGAATGCGGGACCATCGCCTGGGTGGCGAGCAGGAGCGCGAGGGTGGCGGACATACGTCTCTCCTTCACCGGTCGCGACGTCGCACGAACGGTCTATGTCATTGGCGTGGGCAGGGCAGGGTCAGGCGGCGGCAATGCCCCATCGCCGCCGGGCCGAATTGGTGCCGACCGCGGCGGCGAGCGTCCGCTCGTCGAGCTTGCCTTCCCATTTGGCGATGACGATCGTCGCCACGGTGTTGCCGACGAGGTTCACGAAGGTCAGCCCTTCGGCGAGGATGCGATGGATGCCGAGGATCAGCGCGATGCTCGCCACCGGAATCGTGCCCGTCGTATTGAGCGTCGCCGCCAGCACTACGAACGCCGCTCCGGCGATCCCCGCCGCGCCCTTCGACGTGAGCAACAGCACCGCGATCAATCCCAGTTCGTGCCAGAAGGTCAGGTGCGTGTTGGTCGCCTGCGCCAGGAACACCGCGACGGTAGTGAGATACAAGCAGGTGCCGTCGAGATTGAACGAATAGCCGGCCGGAATGACGAAGCCGACGACACTCTCCTCGCAGCCGAGCTTGCGCAGCTTCAGGATCAGCCGCGGCAGCACCGTCTCGGTCGAGGTGGTGGCGGCGACGATGACGATCTCGTCCCAGATATAGCCGAGCAGGCGCCACAGGCTGACGCCGCAATACCAGGCGACCCCGCCGAGCACCGTCGCGGTAAAGACGCCGCAGACCACGAAGAACTCGAGGATCAGCTCGCCCAGCGACAGCAGCGAGGCGGTGCCGAACTGGCCGACGGTAAAGGCGATCGCGCCGAAGGCGCCGAGCGGCGCGAAATACATTATGTAGCCGATGATGCGGAAGAAGCCCTGCGATGCGCTCTCGATCACGTCGAGCACAGGCTTTGCACGCTCGCCAATCGCGGCGATGGCGATGCCGAACAGGACCGACACGAACAGCACTTGCAGCACGTGCCCTTCGGTCAGGGCACCGGCGAAGGTGGTAGGGATGATCGCCATCAGATAGCCGGTCACCGATTGGTCATGCGCCGATGCGACGTAGCTTTTGATCGATGCGGTATCAATCGCGGCGGCGTTGATGTTCATGCCGACGCCGGGTCGCCACAGATCAACTGCGACGAGACCGAAGATCAGGGCGAGGATGGTGATCGCCTCGAAATAGAGGATCGATTTGAGCGCGACCCGGCCGACTGCCTTCATGTCGTTCATGCCGGCGACGCCGTGCACGACGGTGACGAAGATAATCGGCCCGATCATCATCCGGATCAGCTTGATGAAGGCATCGCCGAATGGCTTCATCGCCACGGCGGTGCCCGGTGCGAAATGGCCAAGCAGGATGCCGATCAGCGTGCCGGCGAGCACCTGAAACCACAATTGCCTGGCGATGCCGAAGCGGCGCGCCTTCTTCTCCGTCTCTCCTATCGTCGTCATGATCGCTATTCTTTTCTCTGCTGGGGTGACGGTCAGGCGAAAAGCGTGCCGTCGAACAATTTCCGCGTGGTTCGGATCATCCCGGCGCCCGTGACGACACCGTCGGCGTCGGTTTCGATTAGGCAGGGGGTGATGCCGCTCGGGTGCTCAATGCTGAGCGTCTTGGTCGCGCCGGCGGCTACAGTCGCGAGTGCCGCAGCAGAGCTGCCGGCCAACACACAGGCGGTGGCGACGCTGACCGCGCCGAGTACACCAATGGAAGCATGGCAACGATGCGGGATGAACGAGCGGACGCAAATCGTACCCCCGGCGCGCGGCGCGGCGACCAGCATCATCTTCGGCACCGACTGGTCGCTGACGTCGCCGAGGTTCATCAGCGGTCCCGCGGCAAGGCGGATCGCCTCGATCCGCGCCTTCAGGCCGGTGTCGGCGTCGAGCGTGTCGCGATCCTCATAGCCCGTGATGCCGACGTCGGCGGCACGCAGCACGACGCAGGGCATGCCATTGTCAATCAGCGTCGTTTCGACACCCTCGATCATGTCGATCACTCGCCCGGTCGGCAGCAGCGCGCCGCAGCTCGATCCGGCAATGTCGGCGAAGGACAGCGGCACCGGCGCGGCCGTGCCAGGGACACCGTCAATCGCGGTGGCTCCCGCATAGGTGACGACACCACCGGGCGTCTGCACTACCGCAGTCGCGGTCTTGCCGGTATTGACCATATGGATGGCCACACGCGTCTCGCCGTTCGACGCGGCAACAAGGCCGCGTTCGATCGCGAACGGGCCGACGCCGGCGAGCATATTGCCGCAATTCTGCTTGTCGGTGACGATCGCCTCGTCGACGAAGACTTGGAGAAACAGATAGTCGACGTCGATCGCGGGCCGGTTCGACTGCGAGACGATCGCCACCTTCGATGTCAGCGGGTCAGCGCCGCCCATTCCATCGATCTGGCGAGGATCGGGCGAGCCAAAGGCGCGCAGCAGGAAGGCGTCGCGGGCATTGATATCGCTGGGCAGGTCGTCAGCAAGGAAAAATCCACCTTTGGACGTGCCACCGCGCATCCACATCGCGGGGATGCCTTCACTCATAGCGCAGGCCCTTCGCGGCGAGTGCTTCGCGCATCGCATAGATGTCGAGGCCGAGTTCTCCCGCGGCGAGGCGTGTGCGTTTCGCTTCTTCGTTGGCCTCGCGCGCCTGCGCTTTGATCAATACCGCGGCGGCATCGTCGCGGCGGACGACGCAGACGCCGTCGTCGTCGGCGACGATCACGTCGCCCGCCCGCACCAGCTCGCCGGCGCAGACCAGATCGACATTGATCGAGCCGAGCGTCGCCTTGACCGTCCCCTGCGCGCTGATCGCACGCGACCAGACCGGAAAGCCCATGGCGGTAAGGTCGCGGATATCGCGCACGCCTGCGTCGATGATCAATCCGCGGCAGCCTCGCGCCATCGCCGAGGTGGCAAGCAGGTCGCCGAAATACCCGTCTTCGCACGGACTGGTCGGCGCGACGACGAGCAGATCACCCTCGCGCAACTGCTCGATCGCGACATGCATCATCCAATTGTCGCCGGGCGGCACCGACACTGTGACCGCCGAACCGGCGATACGCGCACCGGGATAGATCGGCCGCAACCGGCTGGCGAGTAGGCCAGTGCGGCCCTGCGCCTCATGCACCGTAGCGACCCCAGCGGCGCCTAGGCCGGCGATCGCCGCCGGATCCGTTCGTTTGATCTGTGTGACGACGCGCGCCATGTTCATCCTCAATCCCGTTAAACTTTGTCGTGGCTTAAAAGGGATATGGCGGGCGGCGGACAACGTCGATTTGCGCACGAGGCATAAGCTGATGCTAAGTGTGTGCAATGAGCGAGCCACTCGACTTTAATCTGCGCCATCTCGACGCGATCGCCGCCGCAGCACGGCTCGGCGGCATTAGCGCCGCATCACAGGCGCTCAACCTGTCGCAACCGGCGCTCACTCAGGCGATCGGCAAGACGGAGGCGCGGCTTGATCAGTCTCTGTTCGATCGTCTTCCAGGCGGTGCGGTGCCGACCGAGGCCGGGCGGCGGCTTGCCTTCCGCATCGAGCGCGCGCTTGGCTATCTAATGCGGGGTGGCCAGAGCGTGCGGCGCGGCGCGCGGCTGCCGCCGCTGCCGCATATCGAGCGACGGGTTACACTAGGACAGTTGCGCGCGCTGATCGCGGTTGACGAGGCGGGCAGCTTCGCACTTGCGGCGATGCGCACCGGTCTGTCGCAGCCCGCGCTGCACCGCGCCGCGCGTGATCTTGAGCAGCAGCTCGGCATTCCTTTGCTGATGCGTCAGGGCCGGACTGTGCAACCGACGCCTGCCGCCGGCCGCTTCCTGCGCTTCGCGCGTCTGGCGCGGGCTGAATTGCAGGCAGGGCTGGACGAGATCGCGGCGCTGCGGTCGGTGGGGGCAGGGCGGATCGTTGTCGGCACGATGCCGCTGGCGCGCGCCGTGCTGTTGCCGCAGACGCTCGCCCGCTTCGCGCGCGCCTATCCCGCCGCTTCGGTCGAGGTGGTCGAGGCGCCATATCTCGAACTGCTCGCCCGGCTTCGAGAGGGCAAGATGGATTTGCTGGTCGGCGCGATGCGCGATCCCGTGCCGGTTCGTGATGTAGTGCAGGAAGCGCTTTATACCGACGACCCGGTGATCGTCGCGCGGGCCGGTCACCCGCTTGCCGGCACCGCTCCCCCGTTCGCCGCGCTACAGGGTTATCCATGGGTCATCGCTGCGGCGGGAACGCCGACACGACGGCGCTGGGAGCAGATGTTTGCCGACCACGGCCTGACACCGCCGCGGCTGCGTGTCGAATGCGGTTCGGTGCTGGTGATCCGGGGATTGATGCTCGAAGACGACTGGCTGACGCTGATGGCGCGTGACCAGTTCCTGTTCGAGCGCCGTGCCGGCCTGCTTGTCGAGATACCCGGCGCGGGCATTGCGCTTCGTCGCCGGATTGGACTGACGATGCGCGACGACTGGCACCCGACCGCCTTGCAGGCAGCGTTCGTCGAGACGTTTCGTGTCACTTGTAAAGACTGGACTTCCGCAAAAGCAATGGTCGATCAGCCGTTCCGATATGCCTGAGTCGCGCCGCGGCGGTAGTGTCGCCGGCATGATCATCGACTGTCACGGCCATTATACCACTGCGCCGGCGCCCCATACCGACTGGCGCGAGGCACAGAAAGCGGCTTTCCGCACCGGGGGCGACATCGATCCCGCCTATCCCGCGATCTCCGATGACGCGATCCGTGAGACGATCGAGACGAACCAATTGCGCCTGCTGCGCGAACGCGGCGCCGACATGACGATCTTCTCGCCACGCGCCTCGGCGATGGCACCGCATGTTGGCGATGCGGCAGTCAACCGGATCTGGGCACAGCGTTCGAACGACCTGATCAAGCGCGTCGTCGATCTATTCCCCAAGACGTTCGTCGGAGTTTGCCAGCTGCCGCAAACCGCGGATTTGTCGATCGACCAGTCAATAGCCGAGCTCGAACGCTGCGTCACCCAACTCGGCTTCGTCGGCTGCAACCTCAACCCCGACCCATCGGGCGGCCGGTTCGCTGCACCGCCGCTGTACGACCGCGCCTGGTACCCCTTTTTCGAGAAGATGGTCGAACTCGATGTGCCCGCGATGATCCACGTCTCGGGCAGCTGCAATCCGGCAATGCACGCGACCGGCGCTTACTACATCGCGGCCGATACGATCGCTTTCATGCAGTTCATCGAAGGCGACCTATTCAGCGACTTCCCGACATTGCGCTTCATCATCCCGCATGGAGGCGGCGCGGTGCCCTATCATTGGGGGCGGTATCGCGGGCTTGCCGACATGCTGAACCGGCCGCCGCTCGTCGAGCATGTCATGCGTAACGTCTATTTCGACACCTGCGTCTACCACCAGCCCGGCATCGATCTACTGTTCGAGGTGATCGACGTCGACAACATTCTGTTCGGGTCAGAGATGGTCGGCGCGGTGCGTGGCATCGACCCGCAGACCGGCCAGTATTTCGACGACACCAAACGCTATATCGACGCGCTCTCCATCCCCGATGCCGACAAGCGCAAGGTATTCGAGGGCAATGCGCGCCGTGTCTACCCGCGGCTCGATGCGCAGTTGGCGGCGAGGGGGCTATGATGGCGGCGTTTACGCCCGATCCAGGCTGGCTGTGCTGGGACCCTGCACCGAGTAAGCCGCGCTTCGTGCCACCGCCGGGCGCCATCGATGCGCATTGCCACGTCTTCGGGCCGGGTGATGTCTTTCCCTATGCGCCCGAGCGAAAATATACGCCGTGCGATGCGGGCAAGACGGACCTGTTCGCATTGCGGGATCATCTCGGCTTTGCGCGCAACGTTATCGTCCAGGCGACCTGCCACGGCGCCGACAATCGTGCGCTGGTCGACGCGCTGCGTAGCGCCGACGGTCGCGCGCGTGGCGTTGCGACAGTGCGCGACGGGGTAAGCGATGCCGAGCTGGCCGAGCTCGATGCGGCCGGCGTGCGCGGCGTGCGCTTCAACTTCGTCCGGCGCCTCGCCGACCCCAAGCCCGACGCCTATTACCGTACGATCATCGACCGGATAACGCCGCTTGGCTGGCACGTCGTGCTCTATTTCGAAGCGGCTGACCTGGAAGAGCGCTGGGACTTCTTCACCAGCCTGCCGACGACGGTCGTCGTCGACCATATGGGCAGGCCGGACGTCACCCGGCGGGTCGACGGTCCAGAGTTCGGCCGCTTCCTCCGCCTGATGGACGAGCATCCGAATTACATCAGCAAGGTGACCTGCCCGGAGCGGCTGTCGCAGAGCGGTCCGCCGCACTATGCCGACGTGGTTCCTTTCGCCCGCACCTTGGTAGAGCGCTTTCCTGATCGTGTGCTGTGGGGTACCGATTGGCCGCATCCGAATATGACCAGTCATATGCCGGATGATGGTAACTTGGTCGATATGGTGCCGCTGATCGCACCTACTTCTGCGCTCCGGCAGAGCCTCCTCGTTGATAATCCAACTCGCCTGTATTGGGCTGGCGGCTAAGTGTAGAGCCTGGCAACGTTCGAAGACCGACGGCTTTCAATGTTTGCTCGTAGATCATGCTGTCTCACAAAGAATTAGGTCGCTTCCAGAGATGCGCGGGATTTTCGTATAGGTGGCGGCGGGCAGGCAGCTTATACATGTTGCAACGCTGCCATCGTTGATTGGCCGCATTATGCAATAGGTTGCAACGCCAGAACAGTGCCATACCGTTGGTGATCTCCCTGTTGCCTTGAATGTGGCCGCTGGGAGATCCCGGTCGTATAGTGACTGGATCGAGATGAATAAATGACCGCTTTCCGGCAGAGGCAAAGTGCGCCCGAATGGCCGATTGTGGGTCCAATCCGATAAGGCTGTCGGCGCGATGTGACAGCCTCAGCCGGTATGCGGCTCAATCCGCCTCAAAGCGCGAACGTCATCTGTCGACTGCCTAGCGTTAGGCAATTTAGGGACGAAGATGCTCTGGACGTCGGCCTCTGGTCTGCGCCCCTCCCGGCAACGCCCATGACAGCGTGGATAGGTCAAGCGCTGAACAGCGTCATTTCCCTTGCCGGTATCAAAGTTTAACTCCTATTGATTCGATGGGAAATATTGTCCTCCTTCGCCGCAGCGCTCGAAAGCGGGCAAGTGGCTGACGAAAAGGGGAAAGATGAGGTCCGTCGCACGTTTCACGCTGCCGGTATTTGCCGGCTTGCTGGTACCGTTCCCGCTTCTTGCACAGGAGAAATCAGAGCCGATCGACAGTCCGGCTACCACGGACGAAGCCGGTGGCGAGATCGTCGTCACGGCTTTGAGACGAAGTTCGACGGTACAGACGACACCGATCTCCATCTCCGCGCTTGGCGGCGAACGATTGCAGAATCTAGGGGCAACCGGGATAGCCGACATCATACGGCAGGTCCCGGGTTTGCAGCTTACGGAGAGCGACTCCGGTCGGACGCGGGTATCCATTCGTGGGGTGCAAGCCTCAGGAGAGGCGACAGTTGGTCTCTACTATGGAGAGACGCCGCTCAGTGGTCCCTCCGGCACAAGTTCGGATCCAGCGGGCAACACGCCCAACCTCAATCTGTTCGACGTCGAGCGGGTCGAGGTGCTTCGGGGGCCGCAGGGGACGCTTTACGGCTCTGGATCGATGGGGGGCACGCTTCAAGTCTTGTTCAATCAGCCGAACGCCAGGCGGTATGAAGGCGCCGCTGAAGTTGAGATGAGCGACACGCAGGGAGGCGGCATTGGCTTTTTTGCCAAAGGCGCGCTGAACGTGCCGATCATCGCCGACAGGCTGGCCCTGCGCGTGGTCGGATATGGTGAGCGGCAGGGCGGCTACGTCGATTATACCGTGCTCGATGGCAGGAACATCAATCGAGCGACGCAGAAGGGCGGGCGCGTTATGCTCGGCTTTACCCCAAATGACGACATATCGATCGTCGCGACTGCGATTTTGCAGAAGCAGGACATCGACGGAACGTCGCAATACAACTCGGTCCTTGGACCGTTTGTGGCCGACTTTCAGATCCGGCAGCCGTGGCATGACAAGCTTCAGCTCTATAACGGCGTCGGCAAATTCGACCTCGGTTTCGCGACATTGACAACGAGCGCATCCTGGTATCGCTGGGATGTCGAGAGCACGAACGACAACAACGCCGCCTTTGCCAGCGTCGTGTCGAGTGCCCGGTGGTGCCCACTCTATACAAGCATTGCGCTTGGGGTGCCGACCACCACCTGCACGGCCGCGCAGCGTACCGCCTATCAGACATACGCCCGCTCGAAGGCGCCTTTTGGCGCCTACCAACCGCGTTATGTTCGCAACTTCATCCAAGAGGCGCGATTAGCTTCGAATGGGGAGGGGCCGCTTCGCTACTCGGTAGGGGTGTTTCACGAAGACCGATTTGACCGAACGGATACATTGCCTTTCGCGGGTGATCCGCAAACCGGTGGGCAGCGCGATCCAGTCGACAATCTGGGCGGCCGCAACATCCTGACGAGCGTCAAGCAGACCGCGTTCTTCGGCGAATTGGGATACCGGCTGTTCTCACCCCTTACCCTCACGGTCGGCCTGCGGCACTTCGACTATACGAAAACGGTGGGTGGTGAATATCAGGGATACAATTTTACCAATGGGCAGCAGCCGCGGCCCTATGAAGAGACGCAGGCGAACGCCAAGGGTTGGGTTAAAAAGTTCAACGCAGAGTTGCGCGCCACTCGCAACGTCCTGGTCTATGCCAATGCCGCACAGGGCTTCCGTCCGGGCGGCGCCAACAACATACCGAATCTGCCAGCGCAATACCTCGTCTATCGACCGGACTCGCTATGGAATTACGAGCTTGGCGCCAAGACGTCGTGGTTCGACCGCAAGGCAACCCTCAACCTTGCGATCTATCAGACGGATTGGAGCGAAGTACAGACCTCGGTGTCCACGCTTCAGCAGGGCGGTGGAAACTTCAACTTCATCTACAATCTGGCCGCTGTGCGTGTACGGGGGGTCGAGTTGGAGGCATTCGCACGGCCGGTGCAGCATGTCAGCCTGAATGCCAGCTTCAATTATAACAAGGCGGAGCTGACATCCGACCAAGTCGACTCCACCGGCTTCGTGACAGCGCCGGGCCGTACTGGTGATGTCCTGACCTACATCCCGCGGACGACGGCAGCAGCCGGCGTGGAGTACACCCCGCCGATCAGGACCGGGTTGGATGGATTTGTACGGTTCGAATTTGACCTATACGGGGCAGATGAACACGGAACTTCGTCAGACGAACGCCTTCTACCGTGAGATCGGCAACTTCAGCATCTTCAACGCGCGTCTCGGCGTGCAGGGAGCCTCGAGCTTTGGGATATTCCTCTTCGCGAATAATCTCTTCAACAAATACGGTCTGAACCGCGTCGCGTCGGCCACTGGTTCCCCTGACTATTACGTCGCCAGCCGCCCTCGCACGATCGGCATCAACATGCGCAAGGGCTTTTGATGACGAAGCGCGTGTCAGACCTCGCCGTAAAGCTTCAGTCGAACAGGATCTCACACATGACACGCACATCCTTTGCATTCTTGGCAACGGTAGCAACTATCGTTCAGCCCTTGGCAGCTACCGCACAGACAGCCGTCACGCGACCCGACCAGGCTGCTTTTCGTGAGCTTTATAAGGAACTGGTGGAAACCAACACGACCTCGTCCGTTGGTGACTGCACGAAGGCTGCGGCGCTCGTTGCCGATCGGTTGCGTAAGGTCGGCTTCGCTGATCGGGATCTGACGCTCTATACGCCTCCCGAACGACCCCGGGACGGTGGTCTCGTCGTGAACTGGGCCGGGACCAATGTCAGTCTGCCAGCAATGCTGTTGATTGCCCATATCGACGTGGTCGAGGCGAACCGTGAGGATTGGGTGCGTGACCCATTCAAGCTGATCGAAGAGGATGGCTACTTCTATGCCCGCGGCGCCAGTGACGACAAGGCGCAGGCTGCTATTTTCGCAGATACGCTCATTCGCTGGAAGCAGAGCGGCGTAAAGCCGCAACGAACTGTCAAGCTGGCCCTTACCTGTGGGGAAGAGGGGACCAACGAGCACGTGCTCAACGGCGCCGGTTGGCTGGTAGATAATCGTCCTGCTCTGATGAAGGCGGGGTTTGCCTTTAACGAGGGCGGCGGTGGCCGCACGGCGCCTGGCGGCGGTCCTGAGACGCTTGGCGTTCAGGTTTCGCAGAAAAGCCCACGCAACTTCGTACTCGAGGTGACGAATCGGGGCGGCCACAGTTCGCAACCGATGCCAGACAATGCCATCTACCGACTGGCCGCAGCACTCACCAGGCTGAGCACGCTGCAGTTCCCAGTCCATCTGAATCCCGTCTCCCAGGCCTACTTCGTCCAGGCAGGTGCGATGCGAAAGGACGCAATCGGCGCGGCGATGGTTCGCCTCGGCAAGCAGCCTGCCGATGCAGCAGCGGCGACTGCGGTGGCAGCCGATCTGAGCTTGAACCCCCTGTTGCGCACTACCTGCGTTGCGACCTTGCTGTCGGCCGGACATGCCGCCAACTCCCTCCCGCAGCGCGCAACCGCGGGCGTAAATTGTCGGATCGCGCCCGGAGAGACGGCGGAGCAGACCAAGGCTGCCATCGAAAAGATTGTCGCAGACCCTGAGGTCAAGGTTCTACGCAGTGCGATCCAGGAGCGGCCGGTCGCTATGACGCCGGATCTCGACCCTGCCATCTTGAAACCGATTGCCCAGATCGGCGCGAAGCACTTTCCGGGTGTCCCGGTTATACCGACTCAATCAGCGGGTGCGACCGATGCGACGTATCTGAGCAAGATAGGGATACCCACCTATGGCATTCCGGGATTGTGGAACGATCCCGCAACGTCGGGCACGCATGGACTCAACGAGCGCATCTCCGTCGATGCGCTGTATCGCGGACGCGACTACATCTACGACGTAGCGACGTACTTCGCGATAAATTGATATATAAGTTCTTGGCCAGCCGCTGAGATGGCCAACGCCTTCCTAGCCTTAGAAACCCATAAGTTTAGCGAGGCTATACCTTCAGTGCCGAGCCTATAATCAAATATTGTTTGTTGATACCGTGACAATTCGCCGGGCAATCTATGCATGGTCGGCAACGCACGCAATGGTCTTCGCACCTATGCTAGAGACGGGGAGCTATGAACGTGAACGAACGACCAAAGTCGGAAGGCAGGCAGGGAGCCTTGCATGACCGCATGTGGGTCGTCGTCACGGTGCGGCAGGGTGAGTGCTTTCGCCCAAAGGTGGACGCTTGAAGCTGTATGAGGCAAGGCCAAGTCCAAACCTATGTCCCAACTCCCTCATTCGCGAAAGCCATGGCAGGGCTTGAGGCTACGATCTGTAGCATTGGTTGCGCTGCCTGCCGTCATCGGTGAGGCGGTGCAGCACCTAATCGAATATCAATTGGGAATGTACGTGTACGGGGATGGGATCGGGCCCGGGCAAGAAGCACGCTGGCGAATGATTGGGGTAGCAATCAAAGTGTTGGGGTTCATCTGGACAGCCGCTCGAGCGCGATCCCAAGGAGACCTTCTTGCCTTAAGTGAAGCCTTGCCATTCGTGTTTAAGATAAGCGCTGTAGGCGTTCTTGTAGCGCTACACTACGCATTGAATTATGCCGCCGTCGGAAAGTTAAGCGGGTTCGTGCTGGCTGCCCTTCTATGTGACTGCTTGGTTATCGGCGCGCTCGCATCAGCTTTAGGCTCATTCCTGCCAAAAGGACGACGCTTTCGGGCCGGCTAGCATCTAGTCCTTTAGTCCGCTTCCCTCCCAGATTACGACATTGGAGCCCTAAGCTTAAGGCGAAGCGGGGCCATACCCGGAATATGAACGAATGGCCGCAGTTAGAAAATAGGGGAGGGGCCACGAATGACCGGTTCTGGGTCAAATTTACTGCGATCTAGGTATTTAGTCCCGGCATTTGGTGGATCGGGTTGACGATGAACCGGTCTGGCTCTGACGTCCAGATCTTGGCGATGTATTCATAGGGTGTGAGGCCGCTGAGCGTCTTGAGGCGTCGGGCAAAATTGTAGGCTGCCATGAAGTCCGCGAGGTGAGTCCGGAGCTGGTCATGGCTCTCGTAGTGGAAGCGTTTGACGGTCGCTTCCTTGATCGTCCGGTTCATCCGCTCGACTTGTCCGTTGGTCCACGGGTGGTTCGGTTTCATCAGACGGTGCTCGATGTCGTTTGCCTCGCAGATCATGTCGAAGCGCATCTGACGCGACCAAGCGGTGTTGCGGTTACGAGGCTGATCGGCGAACTGGATGCCGTTGTCTGTCAGAATGGTGTGGATGCGGTAAGGTACGGCCTTCAGCAGGTGTTCGAGGAACTCCCACGCTGTGCGCCTGTCAGCCTTGTCGACCAGTTGGGTGACGGCGAACTTACTGGTGCGATCGATGCCGACGAACAGGTAGAGCTTGCCTTCGGCAGTTTGCACCTCAGCGATATCGATGTGGAAGAAGCCGATCGGGTAGCGCTTGAAGCGTTGCCGCTTCGGTTTGTCGCCCTCGATATCCGGCAGGCGGGAGATGCCGTGCCGCTGGAGGCAACGATGCAACGCTGACCGCGTCAGGTGCGGTATCGACGGCTGCAACGCATAGAGACAGTCGTCGAGCGGCAACAGCGTGTGGCGCCGGAACGCCACAACCATCGCCTCCTCCGCCTCGGACAAGGTCGTAGAATGAGGGGCCTTCGGCCCGGTCTTCAGATCCTCAACGGTTGCGCGCTTGCGCCACTTCGCGACCGTTTTCGGGTTGATCCCCAACTCACGGCTCAACGTCGCGAGCGAAGCTTGCGATCGCTGTATTGCTGCTCGGACGGCGTGCGTGGTCGTGGCGAGTGATCGCATGCGATCACTCGTGACGTACCTGTCCCATACGGCCCCCTTCCATTCCAACGAAAGGATTGCACCATCAAACCGTGGGATCAAACAGTTCATGCCGCCTTTGGTACGGCCGATCAGGCGGCCAAGATCCCCTTTTTAACCCGCAGGCTCGATGCCGTGCGGTGCGCCTTCAGATAAGTCGCGTCGATCATGACCGTTCCGGATTCCGCGCTTGCGTTCGCCAATCCCTCCATCATGCGTGTGAACACGCCTGCCTCACCCCAGCGCTTCCACCGATTGTATAGCGTCTTGTGCGGGCCGTAGGCGCTCGGGGCATCGCGCCAGCGCAGCCCGTTCTTGTTGACGAACACGATGCCGCTCAGCACCCGCCTATCGTCCACCCGCAGCTTCCCATGGCTCTTGGGAAAGAACGGCCGCAGCCGCTCGATCTGCTCATCCGTCAGCCAAAACAGATTGCTCATTCCGGTCTCCTTATGGAGCCTGAATCAGATCGCGACGCCGATATCGATGGGTCCTGACTCTAAGCTCTGTCGGCTTGAGAAAATTGACCCGTCATGAATTTGGCGTCGGCGACATGGTCAAATCTGGAATAGTGGACGGGCGCAAGGGCCCGCCCACTATTCGTCATGACAGCGGCGGTTGCCCGTTTGACGCCGTCAGGCCGCCATCGACCGGCAGATTCACGCCCGTCACGAAATGCGCATCCTCGCTCGCCAGGAACGCGATCGCCCCCGAGATGTCGGCGGGCTCGGCACCGCGGCCCAACGGGATGCGCTCTTCGAACTTGGCGATCAGTTCGGGCTGTTCCTTCATCCCCGCGGTCAGCGCAGTGTAGGTGAGCGACGGGTTGACGGCGATGACGCGGACGCCGTGTTTCGCTTCGTCCATCGCCAGCGCATGGGTGAAGTTGCTCACCGCCCCCTTCGCCGCGCAGTAGAAGCTGCGGTTCCAGTCGCCGCCCAGACCGGACACTGACGACACATTGACTATGCAGCCCTTTGACTGGCGCAAGTGCGCGATCGCGGCGCGGCTCATGTGCACGACGCCGTACAGGTCGGTCTCAATCACCTTGGTGAATTCGGCGAAGTCGCCCTCGTCAACCTTGCCGAGATGATCGACGCCGGCGTCGTTGACCAGCACGTCGATCCGACCGAAGCGATCGATCGCAGCCTGGACGAGAGCTTCACATGCCGCGCGGTCCGATACGTCAGTTTCGCGGGCCTCGACCATACCGCTGAGTTCGCTTGCCAGCTTGTCGAGCGCGCCCTTGTCGATGTCGCCCAGCACCAGCGTCGCGCCTTCTTCGGCGAAGCGGCGCGCGGCGCCTTCACCGATCCCTGAGGCGGCACCGGTGATGACGATAACCTTTGTTGGAAAAGCGGGCCGTTACATATTCTCCGTCTGAACGTTGTGGTTGCCATCCAGCTTCATGATGGTCCTCTCACTATGATCGGCACTGGCGTTCCCGCTCAGGCTGGAATGTCCTGGATGGTGGCGGTGTTCGCGGCTGCGATACCGTTTGCGCGGTGGCGGTAGTCGCTGAGCGCATGGTAGACCTGCATGCGCGCGCGCATCACGCCGCCGAGCGGGCGATGCGCCTCCAGGCTGTGCGCCGGGCGGAACGTCATCACCTCGTCGAAATAATGGACGCGGTCGGGACCATAGGCCGCCTGTCGCGGCAATCGGATCGTCGCGACGGTGCGATACGGGC
>NZ_QLJH01000034.1 GCF_003951315.1 Sphingomonas sp. S-NIH.Pt15_0812 | reverse complement strand
TGGTTATGATGTTGTTGTTGTTGAGGTACGGTCAGAATCGAGTGTGTGAAGTGTGTGGCGTCTTGGGTGGCGTCGGTGTGTATGAGAGAGGGCCTTGGGCTCGTCGCGGTGTGAGCGGGGGGCGGGGCAGCGGCCGCACCGCCCAGGGCGATGCCGGCCGTTCCCGCCCGCCGTTCGATCAGGCGCGGCACCAGCGCACGGGCCAGCGGCGCCAGCACGATCGCGTTGAACCAGTTGCGCCGATCGGCGACCGTGGCGGCCAGCACCGCCTTGCCCCGCACCGCCAGCGCGGCGCTGCTATGTTCGATGCCATGGCCGTCGCGCAGCATCGCCTCCGCCAGGGGCACATGCGCGGCGCGCGCCTGGTCGGCCAGCCGCAGCGCGGTGGATTGCAGATTATAATCCCGGGGCAGCGCGGCGACATCGGCAATCCGGCGCGCATCCAGCCGCGCGACGCCCGCCCAGGCCGTGCCGCCGCCCAGCCGCTCGTACCGGGTCGGCGCGGTCGCATCGGGCACGACGAGCAGCGCGTCGCTGCCTTCCTCGGCGAAGCCGTCGATCACGTCCTGCGTCGTGATCAGGCCATCCGCCAGCATGACGATCCGCGCGAGCGGATGAAGCTTCGCCGATGCCTCGGCCGCCGATCGCACCGCATCGACGGCGATGCCGCGCTTGCCGATCCGGCCCAGCGCACCGAGCAGTTCCGGTGTCAGCCGTCCGACCACCACCACCAGCTGCGCCGCGCCCGCCGCGATCAGCAGCCGCGCCTGATATTCGATGATCGTGACGCCGCCGAACGGCAGCGTGGCGGTCAGCTGTCCCGGCCGGTCGTCGGCATCCTGTTGTGCGAAGAGTAGACCGGCAAGCATGGCCCCGGCTGTTAAGGCTCCGGCGGTGGGATGCAAGAGGCGGCCGGTCGACTCAGAGCCGATCGACGGCGCGCCGGATCTTGACCAGCAGGTCGGGATCGCCCGGCCGCGCCTCGGCCGCCAGCGCCGCCAGCCCCATCAGTCGCACCGCGCCGAAACTGGCGGACAGGCCGCGCAGCCGCGCCGCCGCCATGCGCCAATGCTCCACCGTCTCCGCCGCTTCCAATTGCGTGCACGCGCGCGTCACGCCGTCGAGGAAAGCGCCGCGCAGTTCCGCGATCAGCGCGGGCTCGTCACCCACCGCCGCCGCCAGCGCCGCATCGATCGCTCCGGGATCATAAGCCATGGTCTGTCCGTAAACGCAGACACTTAACGAGATATTGCGACGGGGTGTCGCGAGCCGGTAAAGATGGTACAGGACGGCGATGATGGGGGATCGTTGATGGGCGCGCCGGTGGATTCAGGCCATGACCTCTGGCCGCGACGGCCGGACGAACCGCGTGGCCAGCCCGAGGTGCTCGAACTCGTCGTCGAGCAGCCCGAACAGGCGGCCGCGACTCGCGGCTGGACCGGCCCGGCGGCCCTGGCGGCGGCCGTGCTGCTCGATGCCGCGATCCTGTGGATGGTGCGCAACCAGCTGACGACGCTTTCGCCGATCCAGGCGGTGCAGATCGCCACCGCCTTGTGCGTGGTGCCGGCACTGGTCGGGATCGTCTGGCTGCTGGCGCAACGCACCAGCCGGGCGGAGGCGCATCGCTTCGGCCAGACCTCGCGGGCGATGCGCGCCGAGGCGGCGGCCCTGGAAGACCGGATCGCCACCCTGTCGCAGCATATCGACGTGCAACGCGCGCATCTGAACGACCAGCTCGCCGCGCTCGCCCATACCGGCGATGCCGCCGCGACCCGGCTGGAGACGATCGGCCGCGCGCTCGCCGGCGAGATCGAGCGCGCCGACGCCCATGCCCATCGCCTGGCCGACGCCGCCGAGATGGCGCATGCCTCGGTCGCCGAGCTGCTCGCCGCCATCCCCGCCGCGCGTGCCGACAGCGAGGAGATCGGCCGTCGCATCGATCAGGCCGGCCTGTCCGCCGCCGCGCAGGTCGCCGCGCTCGATGCCCAGCTCTCCACCCTGGCCGACCGCGCGCATGAGGCGGATGTGGTCGCGACCACCGCCGCCGAGCGATTGGCCGCCAATATCGCCCGCATCTCGGAGGCGAGCGACGGCGTCGGCCTGCGCCTGGATCGTGCCGGCGCGACGATGGCGACGACGGTGGAGGCGCTCATCGCTCGCACCGAGCAGTCGGTCGAACAGGCCCGTGCCGGCCTGGGTGCGGAGGGCGAGGCCCTGGTCGCCGCCCTGGCGACGCACCAGGGCCAGCTCGATAGCGGCGCCCGCGAGACCACCGCTGCGATTGCCCGCCAGGCCCAGGCCATGGCCGATGCCGCCGATCAGGCCCGCGCCACGCTGGAGGCGCAAGGCGAGACGATGATCGCGACCTTGCGCGCGCATCAGGAGGCGCTCGACGCCACCGCCCGCGCCGGCGCGGAACGCCTGGAGCAACAGGCCGATCGGGTCGACACCCGGCTGCGTGACGCCCATGGCGCGCTCGGCACGCAGGGCGAGGCGATGCTGGCGACGCTCGGCACGCACCAGGCGGCGCTGGACGCGAGCGCCCGCGACGGCGCAGCCCTGCTCGCCGGCCAGGTCGACGCGATCGAAGGCCGGTTGGAGCAGGCTCGGGCCACGCTGGAGGTGATCGGGGAGGCCGGCACCCAGGCGCTGGCCGAACGGCTGGAGGCGATCGACCGCGCAGTCGATCATATCGCCGGACGGTTCGAGGGCCAGGCGGGTGCCGGCGATACGATGATCGCGGGCCTGCACGCCGCGATCGAGTCCGTCGAGCAGCGTATGGCCGCGCTCCAGGATCAGGGCGAGCAACGCTCGCAGCGGCTCGCCGCCTCGATCAGCGCGCTGGGCGGGTCCGCCGATGCGATGACGGAGGCATTGAAAGCCGGCGAGGCGATGGCGACGCGCACGATCGGCACCGCCGAGACGCTGTTGGTCGCGCTGGACGCGGCGGCGCGCGAGATCGACGAAACCCTGCCGGAGGCGCTCGACCGCCTCGATGGTCGGATCGGCGCGAGCCGCTCGGTCGTCGCCCAGGCCAAGCCGGAACTGCTCGCGCTCGTCACCGCGGCGGAAAGCACGCATGACGCGATCGAGTCGATCGCCGATGTCATCGCCACCCAGCGGCGGACGCTCGACGAGCTCGGCACCGGACTGTCGGCAACGCTGGGCCAGGGGCGCGATCAGCTGGCGGCGCTGGACGAGAGCGTCGCGGCGGCGCTGGACCGTTCCCAGCGTTTTGCCGGCGAGGCCGCGCCGCAATTGCTCGATGCGCTGGAGCGGGTGCGCGACACGGCCGAACTGGCGGCGGAACGCGCCCGCGAGGCGCTGACCGCGGTGATCCCGCAGGCGGCCGCGACCATGGGCGATGCGGCGACCGAAGCGATGCGGCGGGCGACCGGCGACACGGTGGTGCGGCAGGTCGATGCCATCGCCGACGCCACCCGCGTGGCGGTCGAGGCCGCGACCCAGGCAACGGAGCGGCTGGCGGCCCAGGTCGACACGATCGCCACCCAGTCGGCCCTGGTCGAGACCCGCATCGGCGAGGCCCGTCAGGAGCGCGAGACGGCCGAGAAGGACATGCTGACCCGGCGTGTCGCGACGCTGATCGAGCGGCTCAACTCCGCCTCGATCGACATCACCCGCGCCTTCGCGCCGGACATCGCCGACAGCGCCTGGGCCGCCTATCTCAAGGGGGATCGCGGTGTCTTCACCCGCCGGGCGGTGCGGCTGCTCGACGCCAGCCAGGCGGCGGCCGTGGTCGAGCTATACGATGGCGACGCCGGCTTCCGCGACCAGGTCAACCGCTACATCCACGATTTCGAGGCGATGCTCCGCATGATCCTGGCGCAGGCGGAGGGATCGCCGCTCGGCGTGACCCTGTTGTCGTCGGACATGGGCAAGCTCTATGTGGCGCTCGCGCAGGCGATCGAACGGCTTCGCTGATCCGGCGTCGGGCACGGAGCACGGGTTGGGCGACGATCTGGTTGTCGAGGACCGCTGAGGCGGCAGCGCCGTGTTATGGCGCGATCGATTGGTCCGCGAGAACGCGGGACAGCGCCCCCACATGGGATGTGAGCCTTTGATGCGCGGGGGTTGGGTCAGTTTGCCGCTGCGTTTGGCGGAGGGCCCTTCTTCACTCGGATTGCGAGGGAAACGCTAGGACGGGCCACGCGGCTTCCCGAATTTAGGCGCTCGCCGCCCTGATCGTGGCAATCACGCGATGATGGCCGGCATGTAGTCCAGCGGAGGCCTGGAGGTTTGACTGACGCATAGCTGGCATTGTCCGGTTTTGACCCGTCGCCTCCGTCACACCGATACCCAGGTGGAGGATCCGTTCGGCTCGACGTCAGCAAAATAGTCCGGTCGCATACGATACGTTAAGCCGAACATCCGCTCCCGCTGCTGAGATGATTGCGAGCCATGACCAAGGCCATCCGTTTGGGCGGATGGCTTTGGTCATGCTTCATGCGATGGCAGGCTATCGCTAAGAAGGACGCGGCCCCCCGCCCCGTCGAACCCAAGCGGTCAGGGTTCAGCGGGTCGCGATCGCGAGCGGCGTCAAACGATTCAGACCGCGCTGCGCCACCTGATGCGAACCGGCCGTCGCGCCGGACGCCAGGTCCATCTGGACGTCCGGCGAATCGAGCACCGCCGCATAGAGGGACTGCGCCTCAGCCGTACGACCGGTCTGCTGGTACACCGCCGCCAGGTTGAGCAGCACCTCGGGCGTTGCCTTGCCGGACTGACGCGCCGTCGAAAGCGTCGCTTCCGCCTTTTTCAGATTGCCGGCGGCAATGGCCATATAGCCGGTCCGCTCGGCCGCCATGGCAGGGGCCGCCACCAGGGCGAGCCCAATTGAGGACATCAGCACCGTGCGCATCATCCATCTCCCAATCGCGTGACCATCACCACGATGTTTCACTTTTGTGACTCAGATGTGTCATTTCCGTGAATGCAACGCAAGGGGGAAAGGGCCGGGTCGAGACAAAGCGCCTGTGTCATTGGTGGACAGACAGGCCCCAGCTCGCGCGAACACGCGCTTTGCGTCCGCCGGATGTGGAAAAACAGGGCTGCGAGATCAGGATGCCATCGGATCGACCCAAGCCGTCATTGGGGGCGCAGCGAAGCGACCCATGGCCGCGCGCGCGACGCTCTGGATTGCTTCGCTACGCCCGCAATGACGGTCCCAAGTCGAGGTCATGTCCATGGGCTGTAGGGCACCCCGCCCAGGACCGAGCGCCTGCTGCGGAGGGCGCGTCAAGGCATGCTGGCGACGGCGGACCTGTGTATCCCGCTCAGGCGATCTATCCCATGACCTCCACTGGCGTGACGGGTCTCGCGCCTTCTGTGGGACGGTGCGTGGTGGTTGCCGGCCAACATGGCGGTCCGATGATCGGCCGTCGATGGGGATCAGGCAAGGTAGCCGCAATACGTCGCGAGGGAGTCGGCGAAGGCCAAGCATGGGCAGGTCGCAGGTGGCGTAGGACAGTCAGCGACCAATACGCGCAAAGCCTGGCCTCCCCTTCATCCCGGCGGATGGACCTGGCTTCGACACTGATGCCGGTAGATGCCCTTCCCTTCACCACGGCCGCACCGAGGCCCGGGCGGCGGCCGGCAGCACGCAACAAAAAAGGCGGCCCCGCAGGGCCGCCTCGCATCGTCTGGCCAGGATCGAACGATCAGAAGTCGTTACGATACTGCTCGTTGCCGATGAAGCCGAGCTTGGTGATCGCGGACCGCTTGACCACGGCCAGCGTCTTGTCGACTACTTCGTAACGTGCGTCGGGCGCGGGCTGGAAATGGAGTTCCGGCTCCGGGTTCATCGCCGCCGACTGGTCGAGATACTGGCGCAGCGTCACCTCGTCCACCGGTGAGCCGTTCCAGGCGATCGTGCCCGCCGCGTCGATGGTGATCTTGTTCTTCTGTGCATCGACCGGGTTCGCCGGGCTCTTCGAGTTCTGCGGAAGATCGACCTTCACCGCATGCGTCTGGATCGGGATGGTGATGATGAACATGATGAGGAGAACGAGCAGGACGTCGATCAGCGGCGTCATGTTCATTTCCATCATCGGGCCGTCGTCTTCTTTGCCGCCGCTCATTGCCATGTCATGCTACTCCTAAATACGTCCGAGCGATCAGCGATCAGTGGTGCCGCTGGCGGGCGGCTCGGAAATGAAGCCGACGCGGGCGAAGCCGGCGCGCTGCATCGTGTAGATCGTGCCGCCGATACACTTGTACGGTGCGTTCACGTCACCGCGGATATGCGCCTCGGGCAGTTCGAGGCCGGCGGCATTGGGGCCGCCCTGGCGATCGATCTCGGCCTTCAGCTTGGCCACACCGCGATCGAGCAGTTCGGTCGAGGTGACGCGCGACAGGCCCCAATAGACCGCGCAGCCGCCATCGGGCGCGGTCGTCACCGACAGCAAGACGTTCTCGGGCTTGGTCGTCGTCGGATCGAAACGGACATCCGGCAGCTTCAGCTGCACTGCCTGGACGGCGACGGTCGTCGTCACCAGGAAAATGATCAGGAGCACAAGCATGACGTCGACCAGCGGCGTCGTGTTGATGTCCGATATCGATTTCTCGGTGGAATCGCCACCAACACTCATCGCCATGTGCGAACTATCCTATCCATGTAATCGCCACCGGAACCGCCGGTGGAAGGAAAACGGGGCCGCCGACGACAGCCGCCCCGTCTTTCTCGCGTCTTAGTTGGCGCGCGGCACGCCACCGGTCTGGCCGGCCGTCGTGGTCGGCTTCACCGGCGCCTTGGTGGCGGCGGCGGGGCCGTGCGTCGGGCGAACCGCACCGTTGGAAGCCAGGAAGCCCAGCACGTCGTTCGAGAAGGCCGACAGGTCCTCCGCGATCGACTTGTTGCGGCGCTGCAGCCAGTTGTACGAGAGCACCGCGGGAACCGCGACGACCAGGCCGAGTGCGGTCATGATCAGCGCTTCGCCGACCGGACCCGCGACCTTGTCGATCGAGGCCTGACCCGACGCACCGATCTTCACCAGCGCGCGGTAGATGCCGATAACCGTGCCGAACAGACCGATGAACGGCGACACCGAACCCACCGTCGCGAGGAAGGCGAGACCGCCACCCAGCTTCGAGTTGATCGCGGCTTCCGACCGCGCCAGCGAACCATGCAGCCAGTCATGCGCCTCGACCGGATCGGTCAGCTTCGAATGCTGCTCCTGCGCGGCCAGACCGTCGTCGACGATCTGCTTGTAGGCCGAGTTCTTCTCGAGCTTGGCCGAACCCTCGCGGAGGCTGTTCGACGACCAGAAACCCTGGCGCACGCGCTTGGCCTGGTTGATCAGCTTCTGCTGCTCGAACAGCTTCGAGAACAGGATGTAGAACGAGACGATCGACATCAGCACCAGGATCGCGAACACGGTCTGCGAGATGAGACCGCCTTCCTTGAGCGCCTGCTGGAGGCCGTACGGGTTGTCGCCCTGCGCGGCGGCCGCGCCGCCCGCGGCGAGAATGGTGGTGAGCATCTAGATTGTCCTCTGGCTAAATCATTTGTGTGTGTTGGGCAGACGCGAGCCGCTTAGCTCGGCGGGATCTTCCACGTCACGCGACGCGACGAGCTCGAACGGATCGGGTTACCGCTCTGGTCGAGTGCCGGCTGGTAGCGACCGCGACGGGTGATCGCGGCGCAGGCGGCGCGATCGAGCGCGGCGGACCCGCTGGACGACGTGACGCGGCAGTTCTCCACGCGGCCTTGGGCATTGATGTCCCAGGCGATACCGGTCGTGCCCTCTTCCTCGGCGCGCAGCGAGCTCGGCGGATAATCATCCGTCGTCACCCATTGCGAGGGATCACCCTTGGCCCCGGCGGCCTTGCTGACCACGGGCGCGGCCGGCGGCGCGGGCGGAGCCGGCGGTGCAGGCGGAGCCGGCGGCGCAGTGGGCTGCGACGGCGGGATGATGGTCGACGTGTTGATCGCCGGCGCAGGCACCGGAACAGGCACGATCGGCGGCGGCACCACGACCGTGGTCGGGGGCGGCGGCAGGCTCGGCGTGTCTGGCGGCGGCGGCGGCGGTTCATCCGGCGGCGGCGGCGGCGGTGGCGGCTCCACGTCGAACGTGTTCAGGTCACCCGTCACCTTCTTGACGTACTGGTACGCAAGGCCGGTGACGAACGCATAGCCGAGAAGAGCGTGAATCAGCGCGACGATCACGATCGCGACGACCTTGCTCCCACTCATCTTCTGGTCAGTGTAGGCCATTCAGCAATCACACTCCTTGACTGCATCGACGCCGCCGCGGCCGTAGCGGCGGACCCCGATCGTCCGCCAATGCCCTCCGGGACCCTTGGCAGTTCCCTAATTCCTATCGCCGTGCCCTGCGGCACGCAAACGCTTTGTCGACGCAACAAACGAACAAACGTTAACACGTCGGTTGTTTCTATGCTGTTCAGCCGAACTGCTGTAACCGACTTCCATGACACTCCTATTTCGGTCCGTCGCCGCAATGGCACTGTTCGTCGCGCCCGCTTCCGTTTTGGCGCAGGAAACCACCATTTCGGTGGTTCCTGGCGGGGCCCCTGCCGGCCTCCCCTATGCTGATTTGGCCGATCTGGTCCTGAGTGCACCTGTTATCGCTACCGTCACGATCCGCTCGGCGACCCGTATCAAAGGCGCGGAAGCGGCGGACGTCGCGCCCGACCATGTCCGATTCTATGTCGAATCGGATGTTAACACTTTGATCAGAGGTCGTGAGGGACTGCCCCCGCGAATCGGGTATGTGGTTGATTCCCCGCTGGATTGGCGTGGCAAGCCGCCGCGACTCAAGAAGGAGCGGATGATCCTCTACGCCCGGCCGGTCGCCGGGAGCATGGACCAGGTGCAGCTCGCCGGACCACAGGGACAGCAACCCTGGAGCCAGGCGCTGGAGGATCGCACCCGCAGCGTCGCCGCCGAGATCGTCGCGCCCAGTGCCCCGCCGCAGATCACCGGCGTCGGCAATGCCTTCTATGTCGCCGGCTCGCTGCCGGGCGAAGGCGAGACGCAGATCTTCCTGCAGACCGCCGACCACCGTCCGGTATCGCTATCGGTGCTGCGGCGGCCGGGGGAGCAGCCGCAATGGTCGGTGGCGCTGGGCGAGATCGTCGACGAGGCGGCCGCCGCTCCGAAACGGGACACGTTGCTCTGGTATCGCCTCGCCTGCTCGCTGCCGCCGGAACTGCCGGCCGCCAGCACCAGCGCGCTGGAAGCGGCCGATGCCACCCAGGCGCAGGCGGATTATCGCTATGTGATCGAGGCGCTGGGCCCCTGCCGGCCGACGTCCTGACCGCGGCGTCCGGCGCGCCGTCGTCGGTCAGCGGCGGTGGCGTACCAGCGTGATGCCGATCGCCTCGCCCGCCTCGGCGATGGCGAGCTTGACGATCTTCACCTCGACCCGGCGGACCCGCGCATCCTGCAGGAACAGCGTCTCGCAGATATGGTCCGCCACCGCCTCGACCAGCGTGAAGTGCACGCCCGGCGGCAAGGCTGTGGTCGCGGCGTGCTTCAGGTCCATATAGTTCTTCGACGCCGTCAGCGGCGTGTCGGGCGTGAAGCGGCGCGGACAGTCGAGATCGACGGTGAGGGAGATGCGCAAAGGCTGGGGAAGGTGCGTTTCCTCGGAATAGATGCCGGTGAGCACCTGGACCTCGATATCGTGCACCTGAAGCTGGAGACTGTCTTCCATCCGCCTGCCTCTACCAGACGCGGCGGTCCTGGGAAGCCGGTTGGCGCAGGCGGCCGTCAGGCGGCGCTCGACGGCCGCGCGGTCGCCGCCGCGTGCCAGCGGCGAAGATGCACGCATCCCTCCGGCAAGGGCAGGCGGGCCCGGGCGGCGAAGTCGACCGCGACCAGCGCGGCGATATCGGCCATGCTATAGTCGCGGTCGGCGATCCAGTCCCGCTCCGCCAGATGCGTATCGAGTGCGGCGACGAAGCCGGCCCACATCGCCGCGGCCCGCTCGACCAGTGCGGGAAGCTGGGGCGGCGAGGCCCCCTCGCCTGCCCATGGACCGGGCAATGCCCGCCCCGCAAAGCCGGGATGGCCGTTGCGAAGCGCATAGACGGCGGCGGCATAGCCCTCGCCCTCGATCCGCCGCAGCCAGGTCTCCACCATGGCGATGGCGAAGGGGTCCCGCCCGAACAGCGGCGGATCGGGGTGCAGAGCTTCGAAATAGCGACAGATGGCGATGGAGTCGTCGATCACCCGCCCGTCCGGCAGCACCAGCGCCGGCACCAGGCCGCGAGGATTGATCGCGCGATAGTCGGCGGCGAGATTGCCGCCCCGTTGCAGATCGACCGGCACGCGCTCGATCGTCTCGGAGAATCCACCGCCCTTTTCCGCCAGATAGAGGCGCACGCGACGCGGGCTCGGCGCCCAGCCATTGTCGTAGAGCCGCATCACCGCCACGTCATTTCTCCCCCTTGGCCATCGCGTGTCGCGGGCGGCGCTTGTGTTCGCGCGGTGCGACGTTACAGCGCCCGACCGCCGCAGGTCCATCCTGCACGGCGAAGGATATGAGGCCGATGATCGAGATCGCGCCACTGGCTCCCGAACGGGACGCCGCGGTGGAAGACCTGCTGGATGCGGCCTTCGGGCCGGAGCGACGGGCGCGGACCGCCTATACGGTGCGCGGCGGCGGCTCGCCGCTGCGCGCGCTGGGCTTTGCCGCGATCGATGGCGATCGACTGGTCGGCTCGATCCAGTGCTGGCCGGTGGTGCTGACCGACGATGCGGGCAGGCGCTGGCCGCTGGTGATGGTCGGCCCGGTGGCGGTCGCCCCCGACATGCAGCAGGGCGGCATCGGCCGCCGCCTGACCGAGGCCGCGCTCGCCGCCGCCACGGACGAGGGGCTGGGCGAGGGGCTGATGCTGATCGGCGACCCGGAATATTATGAGCGGTTCTTCGGCTTCACCGCCGCGCGCACGGGCCAGTGGCGGCTGCCCGGCCCGTTCGAGCCGCGCCGCCTGCTGGCGCGCGGCGATGCGGTGCCGGGTGTCGCGGGGATGCTGGGACCATCGGCCTGACGCCTCAACGCCTTTACCTGGATGCCCGCGCACCCTAACTCCCCCGTCATGCCGATGCCGCCGCCCCCCGACCTCGCCTCGCTCAGCCTGTCCCAGATCGCCACCCTGCTGGCGGAGCGCCGATTGCCGCCGGTCGAACAGTGGAACCCGGCGCATTGCGGCGACGGGGAGATGCGGATCGCCCGCGACGGCACCTGGTATCACCAGGGCAGCCCGATCGCCCGGCCCGATATGGTGCGGCTGTTCGCCACCATCCTGCGCCGCGAACCGGACGGCAGCCATGTGCTGGTCACGCCGGTCGAGAAGCTGACTGTCGCGGTGGAGGACGCGCCCTTCGTCGCGGTCGCGCTGAAGGCGGAGGGCGAGGGCCGCGACTCCCGCCTCGCCTTCCAGCTCAACACCGGCGAATTGGTGGTGGCCGGCGCGGCGCATGGCCTGCGCTTCGTCGAGGATGGGGACGGCCCCCGCCCCTATCTGCACGTCCGCGCCGGGTTGGAGGCGCTGGTCGCGCGGCCGGTCTATTATGAACTGGCGGAGCGGGCGCTGGCGGGCGACGATGCCGAGCCCGGCGTGTGGAGCGACGGCTGTTTCTTCCCGCTGACGCCGGCATGACGCTGGCCGAGCGGCTGCGCGCCGCCCTGGCCACCCGGTCTGATATGGCCTTGCTGGCCGGCGACCATGCCGACCTTGCCCGGCATGCGGCGACCGACCTGACGGCGGCGGCGGTGCTGATCGCCTTCACCGACCGGCCGGACCCGGGCATCCTGCTGACCCAGCGGACCGACACGCTGCGGCATCATGCCGGGCAGGTCGCCTTTCCCGGCGGGCGGCTCGATCCCGGCGAGGATGCGATCGCCGCCGCCCTGCGCGAGGCGGAGGAGGAGATCGCCCTGCCCCCGGCCTCGGTCGAGCTGATCGGCGCGATCGACCCCTATCGCACCGGCACCCGCTTCGATATCACGCCCGTCGTCGGCGTGGTGCCGCCCGATCTCGCCCTGGTTCCGGCCGAGGCGGAGGTGGCCAGCGTCTTCGAAGTGCCGTTTTCCTTCCTGCGCGATCCCGCCCATCACCACCGCGCCAGCGCCTGGTGGCAGGGGGCGGAGCGCCATTATATCGAGATACCATGGAACGACCGCCGCATCTGGGGGGCGACCGCCGCGATGATCGTCAACCTGTCGCACCGTCTGGCCAGCCTGTGAGCGGCGCGACCGACACCTGCCTGCCGTCGGCGGAATGGCGGTCGCTGCCCGGGCTCGACCGGCTGGCGGCGATCCTCGGCGGAGAAGCCGGCGAAGCGCGGTTCGTCGGCGGCGCGGTGCGCGACAGCCTGCTGGGGATCGCGGTCGCCGATGTCGACCTCGCCACCTGCCATGCGCCGGAGACGGTAATGGCGCGATTGAAGGACGCCGGCATCCGGGCGGTGCCGACCGGGCTGGCGCATGGCACCGTCACCGCCATTCTCGACGGCCATCCGGTCGAGGTGACGACGCTGCGCCGCGACGTGTCGACCGATGGCCGCCATGCCCTGGTCGCCTTCACCGACGACTGGCGCGCGGATGCGGCGCGACGCGACTTCACGATCAACGCGCTCTATGCCGATCCGGACAGCGGCCGGGTCCATGACTATTTCGGTGGCCTCGCCGATCTGGCGGCGCGGCGGGTGCGCTTCATCGGCGACCCGCTCCAGCGTATCGCCGAGGATCATCTGCGCATCCTGCGCTTCTTCCGCTTCCATGCCCGCTTCGGCGATGCGATCGACGCGGCGGGGCTGGAGGCCTGCGCCACGCGGGCCAACGACCTGATGGCGCTGTCGCGCGAACGGATCGCCGCCGAATTGCTCAAGCTGCTGGTCGCACGCGCGGCGGTGCCGGTCGTGCGGCTGATGGTCGCGCGGGGCATCCTGATCGCGGTGCTGCCCGAGATCGACGCCGCCGGGGTCGAGCGCTTCGCCCTGCTGGCCGAGCGGGAGGCGGCGGCGGGCATCGCCCCCGATCCGATCCGCCGCCTTGCCGCCCTGACTCCACCGGCGGAGGCGGAGGTCATCGGCGCGCGGCTGAAGCTGTCGAATGCGCAGCGTAAGCGTCTGATCGCCGCCAGCATGGGGCCGGGCGACGAGGGGCCGTTGGCGCTCGGCTACCGGGTCGGGGTGGAGAGCGCGATCGACCGGTTGCTGCTGGCCGATGCCGACGCCTCGCCGCTCGACGGCTGGACGCCGCCGCGCCTGCCGATCAGCGGCGGCGCGCTGGTCGCACGCGGGCTGGCCAAGGGGCCGGACGTGGCAAGGGCGCTCCGCGCGATCGAGACGCAGTGGATCGCGGAGGGCTTTCCCGATGCCGCCCGGGTCGATCAGATCGCGGACTCGGTCGCCTCCGCCAGCATCGCCAGCGCGGCCGGCGCCTCCAGCGGGCGCGCGTAGAAATAACCCTGGCCATAGGTGCAGCCCAGCACCGCCAGCGTCTGCGCCAGTTCCTGCGTCTCGATCCCCTCGGCCGTGGTCTGCATCCCCAGCGCCTGCGCCAGGCTGAGGATCGCGCGCACGATCGCGATCTTGTCGCGGTCAGCGATCATCCCAGTGACGAAGCTGCGGTCGATCTTCAGGACGTCGATCGGCAGCTTCTGGAGATAGGCGAGATTGGAATAGCCGGTGCCGAAATCGTCCATCGCCAGTGTCGCGCCCAGCGCCCGGAGCGCGTGCATGGTGCCGGTGATACGATCGGGATCGCTGACGATCGCGCTTTCGGTCAATTCCAGCGTGAAGCGGTCGCCGGTCAGGTTCGACTGGTCGAGCGCATTGCGCAGCACCGGGGCGATCGCATCGCGCTGCAACTGGATGGCGGACAGGTTGACCGCGATCCGCCCCATATTGCCGGGGATCAGCCGGTCCCATTCCGCCAGCGTCCGCGCCGCCTCGTCGATCGCCCAGCGACCGAGCGGGACGATCAGCCCCGATTCCTCGGCGACCGGGATGAAGCTGTCGGGCATCCGGTGGACGCCCTCCTCGTCGGTCCAGCGGACCAGCGCCTCGAAGGAGCAGAGCGCCCCCGTCGCCAGGCTGCGGATCGGCTGATAGGCCAGGCGAAGCTGCCCGCGCTCGATCGCGCGGCGCAAGGCCGTCTCCATGCCGAACTGCTCGCGCGCGATCGCGAAGGCCTGGTTCTGATAGGCCTCGATCCGCCCGGTCGCCTTGGCGCGCTTGGTGGCGAATTGCGCGTGGCGGATCAGCTCCTCGCGCGGGGCATCGGTCGCGGTGAAGGCCATGCCGATCGAACAATCGACGCTGATCTCGAAATCGGTCAGACGGAACGGCGTCGACAGGGTGCGCATCACCCGCGTGGCCAGGTCGTGCGCCTCGCGATCCTCCTCCTCGATCGTCAGGAGGATCGCGAATTCATTGCCGCCGATCCGGGCCAGCACATCATTGGCGCGCAGGGCGCCGCGCAGGCGGCGTGCGACCGTGATCAGCAGTTCGTCCCCGACCAGGCCGCCCAGACAGGCATTGACCCGGCCGAACCGCGCCAGGTCGATCACCATCACCGCCTGCCGCGGCTGCTCGGCCGCCTCGACGATGTCGCTGAACCCCTCGCGATTGGGCAGGCCGGTCAGGCTGTCGGTCGTCATCTCGCGCCGCAGCGAACGCTCGGTATTATATTGCGAGGTCTGGTCGATCAGCGTGATGACGCAGGCCTCGTTCTCGGTCAGCGTCGAACGGGCGATCGTCACCCGATAGTAGCGGCAGTCGATCGCCTCCCCGACCGTCCAGTCGCATTCCGCCCGCGCCTCCTGGCGATCGAGCACGTCGTGGATCAGGTCGCCCAACGCATCGAGCAGCGGCGATCGTTCCGCCACCACGCCCAGCCCCGCCAGCCGAAAGGCGCGATTGAAGGCGGGAAAGCGCAGCGTGCCGGTTTCCCGAACCACGATCACGGCCGGGACCGGAATCAGATCGAGTCCGCTGACGATCAGGCCTAGCGACATGGTCGGCTTCCTGGCGTGGGATGATTCTTCGGGCGGCGCAGTAGCCATGCCTCGTTGATAGTCAGCACAAGTTAAGACGGACTGAAATACCAGCCGGATTTGGCGGGCCACCGGCTATATCCGGCAAGGACCGCGCCGCGCCCGTCACGCGAAGCGATTGTCCCGCGGAAAGCCGGTCGGCGGCATCCGCCCGGCCGCGCCGCGCGCCGCCCGCCACAGCGACAGGTCGGTTTCGGTGCGGACCCGCCGCCCCTCGCCGCCCATCACCCAGCTGAGCCCCTCGGCGAAGACGAAAGTGCGCGCGTCCGACAGGCCGCCGTCGCGGAACCGCTGGAGCTGCAGCCCCTGCCCCCGCGTCATCTCGACCAGCTCGTTGATCGGGAAGACCAGCATCTTGCGATTGTCGCCGATCGCCGCGACATAATCGTCGCCCGCCCCCACCGGCCGCACCACCTTCAGCACCGCGCCGGCGCGCGGGGTGACGATCGTCTTGCCCTTGCGCGTCTCCGCGATCGTGTCGGCGACGGGAACGATGAAGCCGCGCCCGTCGCTGGCCGCGACCAGCAGCCGGCCTTGCGCCGACGCCGCCAGCAGCGCGACCACGCCGACGCTGCCGTCGAGGTCGATCATCGCGCGGACCGGCTCGCCGAAGCCGCGCCCGCCCGGCAGCTTGTCCGCCGCCAGCGTGTAGAAACGCCCATTCTCGGCCGCGAGCAGCAGCTTGTCGGTGGTCTGGGCGTGGAAGGCGAAGGCGGGGCCATCGCCCTCCTTGAACTTCAGCGTCTCGGCCGCCGCCAGGTCGTTATGCCCCTTCATCGCGCGGATCCAGCCGCGTTGCGACAGGATGACGGTGATCGGCTCGCGCTCGATCATCGCCTCCAGCGGGATGTCGCGGGTCGGCGCGGCCTCCTCCACATCGGTGCGGCGCTTGCCGAGCAACGTATCCGGTCCATAGCGGTCGCGGATTCGCTTCAGGTCGCGCTTCATCCGCGCCTTCTGCTTCTTGGGATCGGCGAGCAGCGCCTCCAGCGTCACCCGCTCGGCATCGAGCTGGTCGCGCTCCTTGCGGATCTCGAACTCCTCCAGCCGACGGAGCGAGCGCAGCCGCATGTTGAGGATCGCCTCCGCCTGGCGATCGGTCAGGCCGAACTCGGCGATCATCACCGCCTTGGGCTCGTCCTCGGTCCGGATGATCTCGATCACCCGGTCGAGGTTGAGATAGGCGACCAGATAGCCGTCGAGCAACTCGATCCGGTCGGCGATCTTGCCCAGCCGGTGGCGCGTGCGCCGGTCGAGCACGACGAACTGGTGGTCGACCCAGGCCGCCAGCGCCTCGGCCAGGCTCATCACGCGCGGCGTGCGCTCCTTGTCGAGCACGTTGAGGTTGAGCGGGACACGCGTCTCCAGGTCGGTCAGGCGGAACAGTCCGTCCATCAGCACCTGCACGTCGACCGTGCGCGCGCGCGGCTCCAGCACGATGCGCACCGCCTCGTCGGATTCGTCGCGGACGTCGGCCAGGATCGGCAGCTTCTTGTCGTTGATCAGCGACGCGATCTGCTCGATCAGCTTGCCCTTCTGCACGCCGTACGGGATCTCGCTGACCACCGCCTGCCAGCCACCGCCCTTCTCCCGCTCGATCGTCCAGCGCGCCCGCACCCGGAAGGCGCCGCGCCCGGTGCGATAGCTTTCGGCGATCACCGCCGGCGGATCGACCACCAGGCCGCCGGTCGGGAAATCCGGCCCCCGCACGAAGCCGAGCACGTCGGCCGACCGGTCGTCGACCAGGGCGACCGCCGCGTCGAGCAGCTCGGCGGCATTGTGCGGCGGGATGCTGGTCGCCATGCCGACCGCGATGCCGCTGGCGCCATTGGCGAGCAGATTGGGGAAGAGGCCCGGAAACAGTTCCGGCTCCTGCTCCTCGCCATTATAGGTCGGACGATAGGCGACGGCATCCTCGTCCAGCCCGTCCATCAGGTCGATCGCGACCTGGGTCAGCCGCGCCTCGGTATAGCGATAGGCGGCGGCGTTATCGCCGTCGATATTGCCGAAATTGCCCTGGCCGTCGACCAGCGGATAGCGGAGCGAGAAGGTCTGGGCGAGGCGGACCATCGCGTCATAGACCGACTGGTCGCCATGCGGATGATATTTGCCGATCACGTCGCCGACGACGCGCGCGCATTTCTTATAGCCTTGCGTCGGGTCGAGCTTGAGCAGCCGCATCGCCCAGAGCAGGCGGCGATGCACCGGCTTCAGCCCGTCGCGCACGTCCGGCAGCGAACGCGCGGTGATCGTCGACAGGGCATAGACGAGGTAGCGCTCGCTCAGCGCGCTGTCGAAGGGAGCATCGAAAACGCCGATCGGCGTGTCGGGGTCGGTCAGTTCGGTCGCCATCTGTTCTCCTGATAGCGCCAAAGCCGCCCCCTGCACAGGGCCATCCCTCATCGGCGAACGGCCATGGCGGATGCCGCCATGGCCGTGTCGGTAGTCGAAGAGACCGGAGACCGGGCGGTGGCCCGGATCAGCTCACCGGCGGGGCCCAGCCCAGCGTGTGATCGACATCGGGCTGGATGTGGTTGCCGGCCGTGACCTGGCAGTTCTGGAACGCCACCGGGGTGAAGGTCTCGACGCCCGCGACCTGCTCCTGGTCGACCGGCTTGCCCTTCTTGTTGTGGGTGACGTCGAAGGCCACCGCCTCGGGGCGGAAGGTCGCCAGCACATCGGCGGTGTCGCGGCAGGCGACGGTGCGGGCCACCGGGCCGTTCTTCACCAGCGAGATGACCTCCATCGCCGCACCGTTGTTGAGCGGGATGCGGGCCTGTTCCGCGACCCAGGGCTGCGCCGTCGCGGCGCCCGCCACCAGCATCAGGGATGCACCAACACAACCGATCATCAGCTTGTTCATGTTTACCTCCTTAGCAAGCAGGACAATAACGACGGCTTCGACATTTGGGTTTCTCCTTTTACAGGTTAAGCTTTCTTCATGACGCTGTAATAGACTCGAACACCTCATCGATACTTACTTGAACTTGCACAGCATATAACTTGCTGTCGGCAATGGATTTTCCATCCACTACCACTGGACAGCAAAACAGCCATGGCGGATGTCGCCACGGCCGTTTCGGGACGGAGATGGAAAGCGGGGATCGGGCTCAGCGTGCCGGCGGTGCCCAGC
This sequence comes from Sphingomonas sp. S-NIH.Pt15_0812, assembly GCF_003951315.1. GTDB lineage: Bacteria > Pseudomonadota > Alphaproteobacteria > Sphingomonadales > Sphingomonadaceae > Sphingomonas. Next base: position 13,493 of record NZ_QLJH01000034.1, on the reverse strand, counting down.
CCAGCGTCTTGTCCACCTGGTTCACGAACTGGTTGCCGCCCACGACCTGGCAATTCCGGAAGGCCACCGGCGTGAAGGTCTCGATGCCGGCGACCTGCTCCTGTTCGACGGGCTTGCCCTTCTTGTTGTGGGTCATGTCGAAGGCCACCGCCTCGGGCCGGAAGGTCGCCAGCACGTCGGCCGTGTCGCGGCAGGTGACCGTGCGATAGGCGTCACCATTCCTCACCAGCCAGACAAAGGCCCTTGCCGCGCCGTCATTGAGCGAGATCTGCGCCTGGCTCGCGAACCAGGGCTTGGCCGAGGCCACCCCCGTCGTCGCCAACAGCACGGCACCAGCACGCACGGTCATCAGCTTGTTCATATCCTGCCTCCTTTACAAGCAGGGCAACGACCAGCGATGTGATCCATGGTTTCACTTTGTCATGGCTTACGTTTTTGACATGTATCTCACTGGTGGATGAAATGATGTGCCGCCAATAGTATATTACACATAAACTGCTCATCCCTTTGTTCTACAATCTTTATCTGATCCGCCGCATCGAACCGGCCCCGATCGCGGGAAGCGCTGGCCGCCGCTGCCACGCGGCATGGTCGCGTATCGTCGACGGTGCGCCGGGCCGGCGCGATCGCTCCATTGCGCCGCGACCGCCCTTCCCCTATAGGCCGCCCATCCCGCCTCGGGCCTCGCAACTGGGGTGCCGGGGCTGTTCTTATTTCAGGGGAACCGCATGGCTCGCCGCCGCCAGATCTACGAAGGCAAGGCCAAGATCCTGTACGAGGGCCCGGAGCCGGGCACCTTGATCCAGTATTTCAAGGACGACGCCACCGCCTTCAATGCCCAGAAGAAGGGCACGATCAACGGCAAGGGCGTGCTCAACAACCGTATCTCCGAGCATGTCTTCACGCTGCTCGACCATATCGGCGTGCCGACGCACTTCATCCGCCGCCTCAACATGCGCGAGCAGCTGATTCGCCAGGTCGAGATCGTGCCGATCGAGGTGGTCGTCCGCAACGTCGCCGCCGGCTCGCTGTCGAAGCGGCTGGGGATCGAGGAGGGCACCAAGCTGCCCCGCACGATCATCGAATATTATTACAAGGACGATGCGCTCGGCGACCCGATGGTCTCCGAGGAGCATATCGCCTGCTTCGGCTGGGCGAGCCAGGAGGAGATGCACGACATCGCCGATCTGGCGATCCGCGTGAACGACTTCCTCTGCGGCCTGTTCGCCGGCGTCGGCATCCGCCTGGTCGACTTCAAGCTGGAATTCGGCCGGGTCTGGGACGACGATTACGGCCGGATCATCCTGGCGGACGAGATCAGCCCTGATGGCTGCCGCCTGTGGGACATGGAAACCAACGAGAAGATGGACAAGGACCGGTTCCGCCGCGACCTGGGTGGCGAGGCCGAGGCCTATCAGGAAGTCGCACGCCGGCTCGGCCTGCTCCCCGAGGGAGAGGATTCGGCGGTTCTCGATCTCGACAGCCACCGCAAGCGCCGCGGCAAGTAAGGACTCCCGTCTCGTGAAGCTCCAGATTTTCGTCACCCTGAAGCCCGGCGTGCTCGATCCGCAGGGCCGCGCCATCCATCATGCGCTCGGCAGCCTGGGCTTCGCCGGCGTCGAGGACGTCCGCGCCGGCAAGGTCTTCGAGATGGAGGTCGCCGACGACACCGACGACGCGGCGATCGACGCGATGTGTCGTCAGCTCCTCGCCAACACGGTGATCGAGAATTACCGGGTGGTGAAGGCGTGAAGACCGCGGTCCTCGTCTTCCCCGGCTCGAATTGCGACCGGGACCTGGCGGTGGCGCTGGAGGCGGTGACCGGCACGGCCCCGGCGATGGTCTGGCATGGCGAGAGCGAATTGCCAGCCGGCACGGCGCTGGTCGCGGTGCCCGGCGGCTTCTCCTATGGCGACTATCTCCGTTCCGGCGCGATCGCGGCGCGTTCGCCGATCATGCGCGCGGTCGTCGAGGCGGCGGGCAAGGGTCTGCCGGTGCTGGGCGTCTGCAACGGCTTCCAGGTGCTGACCGAGGCGGGGCTGCTGCCCGGCGCCCTGATGCGCAATGGCGGCCTCAACTTCGTCTGTCGCGACGTGACGCTGACCGTGGAGAATAACGACAGCGCCTTCACCCGCCGCTATGCCGCCGGCGAGACGATCCGGGTGCCGGTGGCGCATCATGACGGCAATTATTTCGCCGATGATGCGACGCTCGAGCGGCTGGAGGGCGAAGGCCGGGTCGCCTTCCGCTATGGCGAGGCGGTCAACGGTTCGGCCCGGGGCATTGCCGGCCTGCTCAACGATCGCGGCAACGTGCTCGGCATGATGCCGCATCCGGAGCGGCGGATCGAAACCGCGCATGGCGGCGACGATGGCCGCCGCCTGTTCGAAGGGCTGGTCGAGGCGGTCGGCGCCTGACATTCCGGACGGGGCGGCGGTGACAGGCTGGCCGCCCCCCCCTTCGGTCACACCCGCGCCCGGAACGGCGTGAAATCGGTATCGCGGTCGAACACGTCGACGCCCTCCGCCCGCTTGAGCGCCCGCACCACGAGATAGGTGACCGGGGTCAGCAGCACCTCCCATCCGACCTTCAGCGCCCATTGGGTGAACAGCACGGTCACGACCAGATCGGTCGTCCAGCCGGTCGCGCCCCAGAAGGCGAGCGGGTAGAAGATCAGGCTGTCGACCCCCTGCCCGACCAGGGTCGAGCCGATCGTCCGCGTCCACAAATGCCGCCCCTCGGTCCACAGCTTCATCCGCGCCATCACATAGGCGTTGACGAATTCGCCGGCCCAAAAGGCGCAGACGCTGGCCAGCACGATGCGCGGCACCTGCCCGAAGATCACCGCATAGGCGGCCTGGTTGGTCCAACTCGACGCCGGCGGCAGCGCGACGACGACCCAGCTCATGAACGCCATGAACAGCACCGCGACCGTCCCCGCCCAGATCACCCGCCGCGCGCGGGCATAGCCATAGACCTCGGTCAGCACGTCACCGATCACATAGCTGAGCGGAAAGAACAGGATGCCCGCCCCGAACGGCCAGTCGCCCAGCACCGGCAGATGGATCACCGCCACCTTGCCCGCGCCGATGACGTTCGACAGCAGCAGAATGGCGACGAACGCCGCCATCACCATGTCATAGTAGCGGAACGCCGCCCCGCCGCTTTTCGCCCCCTGATCCATGGCCGCCCTTATGATCCCGGTTCCACCGCGACACAATCCGCGCTACGAGCATCCCCCCGCGCGCCCGTAGCTCAGTTGGATAGAGCACGAGCCTTCTAAGCTTGTGGTCGCTGGTTCGAATCCAGCCGGGCGCGCCATTTCTGTTCAGCTTTGGGCACTGCGGCACCCGGCGTCTGGGATGCCATGATGGCCCGTTCCAACATCGCGTTGCGTCCCGTGATCCGCACCTCGCGGTCGCCGACCTCGACACGATCGACGAGCAGGTGAATGTATTCCTTGCGCGTCCTGCCGTCTGGCTTGTGGAGCTTGCGGCGGAGCAGATCGCCGAATTTGGCGATGATCGCAGGCGTGATTCGCCGATCGCCAGCATCAAGCTGCCGTTCGAGGACGGCGATGTCGGCCTGCGTACTGGCCTTCTGCGCGCGGATGTTGCCGAGTTCGGTGGCGACCTGCGGATCGTCCGGGCTGAGCACCTCGAGCCGTACCAGCTTGATCACACGGGCGCTTTCGCCTTCGAGCTGGGTCAGCCGGGCGCGCAGCCGCTTCAGTTCGGCCGCGCGCTCGGCGACGGCGGTTTCCGACCGGTCCAGCCATGTCTGGAGAAGCGCGGTCAGCCGTTCCGGCTGGACGAGATGGCGGGTCACGGCGTCGACGACCAGATCGTCCAACTGCTCCATCGGAACACGTCGTCCCGAGCATGCATCCGGCCCGCGCTTGATCCGCGCCGAGCAGGCGTAATAGCGATACTGACCGGACTTGCCGGTACTCGTCATCATCCCCGCGCCGCAGCCATCCCCGCCGCAGCCGCAGACCGCGCGACTGGTCAGCAGGTTCGTGTTGGTCTTCGCGGCGGCCTCGCCCATCCTTGGGTCGCGGTCGGCCATCTGCTGGCGGACCGCGTAGAACGTGTCTTCGTCGATGATCGGCGGCACCGGGATCGGCACCCACTCGCTTTCCGGCCGCGTCTCACCGGTGCGCGAGTCCCGGCGGTTGAAGATAACGTAGCCGATATAGGCGGTGTTGGTCAGGATGTTGTGCAGCGTGCCGATGCTGAACCGCTTGCCCCGGATGCGGTAGCCGCGCTCGTTCAGGTGATGGGCAAGGCCCGTGACGCTAATCGGGCCCTTGGCCGTGCCGTCGCGGTAGGTCTTGAAGATGTAGCGGACCATGTCGAGCATCTCGGGATCGTGCTCCAGCTTCTTGCGATCCTTGCCGGGTGCCTGTGGCACGGTGCAGGTGCGAAAGCCGATCGGCGGCGTCTGGCCGTTCCAGAAGCCGTTGACGGCATTGGCGACCATGGTGCGACGGACATGCTTGGCGTTCTCGGCCGAATGATATTCGTCGGAGATGGCGAGCATCGACACGGCGAGGTCGGACGTCGGATCGTCGCCGAAATTCTGCGTCACCGAGATGATGCGGATCTTCTTGCTACGCAGTCGCTCTCGACACTGCATGAAGTCGAGCGCGTTACGGAACAGCCGCGACAGCGAATGCGCCAGGATGATGTCGACCGGATGCTCGTCCGATTCGGCAAGCGCGATCATCTCGCGGAAGGCACGGCGATGGTCGTCGGTGGCGCTGCCCGCTTCCGAGAAGACGCGAACGGTCTGAGCGCCGTTATCCTCGATCCAGCGTTCGGCGGTGGCGATCTGATCCGGCAGCGACAGGTCGTTCTTCTCCTGCCGCGTGGTCGATACCCGCGCATAGACGAAGACACGCTTACCCGCGAACATTTCCGTTCCCATGACCAGGCCTTTCGAACAGCGCGGCGATCTCGCCGCCGAACAGCCGGTCGATCAGCGCGACCTCCTGCTCGAGGGTCGACCATGAATCGTCGAAGGCCGCGCTGACAAGCCCCGGATCGATAAGGCGCGCATCACCTCCAACGACCCAGGCGACGCGGGCGTCGCCTGGGTCGTTGGAGGTGATGCGCGCCGGCTCATGGGCCGGTCGTGGCAGGTTCAACGCGGCGCCGTTGCGGGGGGCGCTCGCGATTGTTGCAAAATAGGCTTGGGTGAGCGGTTCACCGTGCCCTGGTCGACAAGAAGCGCGCGAGATTTTGACGCCTCGTCCTTCACCGCTAACCGGTCGATGGCATTCCCGCTTTCCCGTGATTGGCCGGTGGCTTTGGGAAATAGCAATCGGGAACTGGTTTTGAGAAATTCTAATTGAGGGCGTTCGTCAAAGGGATTCTCTCGGCTGGATTCTTGTAATCGGTTCCCCAATCGGGAAAGCGTCAGCCCTCCCGTCCTCGACCACACCGGCACCTTGCAACGCGATTAGTCGAACCAAAACCGCTTGGCCTGATGATCGTAAATCACCCGCAATCCCTGCATCGCGTTGATGCCGAAGATCATGGCGGGCTTGTTATCGCAGCGGGGGCAGCGTTGAGCCATCCAAACAGCGCAGCGCTGCCCCCGCTGATGCGATACCCCTCGGCTCCTGACCCCGGACCCGCTGCGCCAGCAGCGGGTTCTGCCCCGAACACATTCGCTGCACCATCCAGCGACCGTCCCCGCCACTGATTGATGAGGTTTGGGTGCATGTGATACTGCTGCGCCAAATCGGCCAGCGTCTTCCCGCCCTTCACGGCAGCCAGCGCCACCTTCGCCTTGAACGCCGGGCTGTGGTTCTGGCCCGGTCACTCGCTCATCTTGCCTCCTCTTCGCGGCCAGCATGGCCGCGATCAAAGCGGCAATCCACTCATCCCCGCTGTGCCGATATCCCGAGCCACCTCTCTCGGTCCCAAAAACACCTTATTTGGTGTCTATCAAACCGGCTCGAGGGGCCTTGTTGTTGGAGGCGATCGCCTCGGCGATCAAGGCTGGCAGGCGCTCCTTCAGGATATCTTGCTCGACCCAATAGCGTGCAGACGTCGGGCTAGCAGGCTGACGGGCGTCGAGCTTGAGGATGTGAAAACCCTCCGGTCCGCGTATCGGTTCGGTGATTCCGCCCGCGGGCAATGCTTGCACATAGGGGAAGAAGGCATCGTTCATCGTGGCGCCGAGCAGTTCGGAAAGCGCGCCTCCTTCAATCGCGGTGGAGGCATCCTCCGACGCGGCCTGCGCGACCATTTCGAAGCGCTCGCCGCCCATGATCCGCGCGCGGATTTGCCGCGCGAGCGCTAGAGCATCGGCTTCGGTGCGGCGCTTGCCGTCGCGGGTCGGGCCGACGGCGACGAAGATGTGACGCAGACGATACTCATCGTACCGCCCCGGATGGGCCGCGATCCGTTGTGCGATCTCGGCATCGGTCGGTCGGATAGAATCGACCAGGCTGCGGCGGGCAGCCTCCGCCAGGATCAGGTCATCCGCAGCGGCACGCGCGGCGCGCACATCGGGTCGGTCGGCTAAGCCTTTGGATCTTGCAACGTTCGCCAGCTCGATCACCTGCCGGGCATCATGCCTGTCCGGCTCCGTGACTTCAATGTGTTCGAGGACTATCGGATCGAAAATCCAGGAAAAATCCGTCCGGGAATGCAACATTCTAGCAACTGAATCTGCATTCACGTCGGCGGCATTTAATCCGGTCCGTGCATGCGCGGGAGCAGAAGCAATCGCCATGCCGATTACCGCCATCTGTATGGCGCCATAATAGTGGTATCTCACGAAAAGTATTTTCATCTATTTCGAAAAATTGGCATGATACAAGTTTTATCTTGTAAGATTAGCGACCGACTGCGATCAGCATGACCTTTAATTAGAGGAGGTGGACCATGTCGAAATCGCTTGTCCGGGTTCGTAGTTTGGGAAAGCCGTTAACCGTGACGGCAGGTCTGGTCGTCATCTTGGGCATCGGTGCCTTCCTGATCCGCAACCATGAATCCGACGATGGCAAGTCATCGAACGATCGGGTCGTGGTCGTCTCCGCCCGCGGGCGTGACATGCCGCATCGTGAACTCGTGAAAGCTGATCCGGCAAAGCCGCTGCCAGCGATATTGGACGCGGCGGGCGTCGACCGGATGGTGTCGCAATATCTGCCCATGCTGCGCGCGGTCAGGAGCGCGTGCGATGCCGATATCTGCGTCGTGTCGGCCGAGCCGAACGCTGCCGGAGCGCCACTCGACGACTTGGTATTTTCGCAGCTGGTCCAGCAGGACATGCCGACGATCCTCACACGGGCGGGCCACAGCCTGACGGAGCCGATCCAGATCGAGGAACTGGGCCCCGATCAATATCGCCTGCGCTTCCGGATCGCACGCCAAGCGCACTGACCTGTCGCAATCCGGTGGGCGGCGCAAAGTCCGCCCACCGGCCCATCATCGGTCGGCCGCGATCAGCCCCAATAGCCCTGGAAGTGGTTCTGGCGCTTGCCCGCGCGCGCCAGGTAGCGGACCGTGCCATGGGGATCATCGGTGGTGATCAGGCCGAAATGCTGCTGGACCAGGAAGGGCATCTGCCCGCGCCGATCGTCGGTGTCGCGGCCCGCCACCTGACGATTGACGTAATAGGTGTAGTAGAGATCCGACAGCTTATAGCAGCACGCACCGGTGTTCTTGTAGAAGGTGTCGGTATAGGGACCATCCGGTATCGCCTGGAACACACCGACACGGATGCCTTTGTTCAGCGCCTGATCCTTCTGATAGGACAACAGGCCGCCAGCCTGTTTGACGTTGATCTCCATCGTCCGCACCCGGCTGGACCAGGCGTTGAAGGCGTCGGCCACGCTGATCTTGCCCAGCATGTTGGTGGTAAAGACCGGAATGACCTTCAGGTGGCGGCTGTCGCGCCAGAAGGACTGGGGCGTCGGATAGAGGGTCGCGTTGACCTTGACGCCCATCACCTCCCCGCCGTTCGGCACCAGCCCCGCGACCAGGGAATCGAGCATCCGCACCGCGCTGGTCGTCTTGGTGTCGAAGATGATCGGTGTCGACCACCGATTGCCCTTATAGGTCTCCAGCACCTTGCTGACGCGGGGCAGACCCTGATCCGACAAGCCCGACCGATTGGGCAGCAGCAGGGTGAGCCGGTCGAGCTGGGTCGCCATCATGCTGCTGACCGCTGGGTTGGCGCCCCTATCGTGGATCGGATCATATTTGCCGCCGGACTGGAAGCGGTAGATGTCCGTGGTGCGGCCCAGGTTGAAATCGTGCATCAGATAGAGGACGCCGTCTTTCGACTCCTTCACGTCATATTCGATGCCGTCCATGCAGTCGGCGTTCGCCGATGCACCCGAGGCGATGGAATTTTCCGGGATGGTGTTGTCGTTGCGGTTATATGGTCCCCAATTGCCGCGATGCGCCAGGAACAGCGTGTCGCCGGTCGCACGCGTGTTCATGATTTCCGCCATCTGATAGGCGGCGGATTGGCAGGTGGCGGCGCTGGCCTGGTGGGCGCCGAATAGCGCTAAGGCAGAGGTCAGGCTCCAGGCCGCGGAGCGGCACAGACGATGGTGATCGAACATCGGTTTCCTCCATGTGTTGAGCGTAACATCGATCGAAAACGCATTGATATGGATCAAGCTATGGCGTCAGCGTCGGTAGAGGTGCTTTGTGATAGCTTTGTTACGAGCCAGGAACGATGTGCGGCGGAGCTGTCCGACGATGGCACATCGACCAATGTCCACATGACCGCGCATCAGTATCGCAGCAGCGCGCCGATGTAGAAGGCGCGACCATTGTCGATTTCTTCGCGCAACAGCCCGAAGTTCGGGCCGAACATCCGCTGCGGGCGGAAGTCGGTCAGGTTCTTTCCCTGGGCGACGATCGTCAGATGCGGGTTGAGAGTCAGGCGGACCTGCGCGTCGAACAGGTCGCTGGCGGCATAGCGCCGGTCGCCGAGCGGATCGGTGGTCGAGACCGAATAGAGGATCGGCGACAGGTGGTTCCAGGCTCCCTGCACCGTGACCGGACCGGCGGTGTAGAACAATTTGACGTTGGCGACCGTGTTCGCGCTTTCGAACAGCCCCGACAGACGACGGCGGGTCACACCGTCGGACAAGGTCACCTCCGGCGGCGTCGGATCGAGCAGCGTGACATTGGCCGAAACGCCCAGCCCGGCGAGCGGGCCGGGCAGGAACGGCATCCGCGCCATCACCGCGTTCAGCTCGATACCCTGTACCTTGGCGCTGCTGGCATTGACCGGGCGGATGCGGGTGACGAGTTGCGGCATGCCGTCGAACAGTTCGCTTGCCTGGTTGCGGACGGTGATGATCTCGTTCTTGATGTCCTTGCCGAATAGGACCGCCGAGAACAGCACGTCGCGGTTGACATAATATTCCAGGCTCAGGTCGTAATTGTCCGAACGGCGCGGCTTCAGGTCTGGATTGCCCGACGTGATGCTGATCGCGCCGGTCGAACTGTTGACCTTGACGCTCTCGCGCGCGGCGAGGTCGTCGTAATTGGGGCGACCGAGCGTGCGGCTATAGGCGGCACGGAACCGCAGCCGATCGGTCAGGTCCCAGTCGAACTGGGCCGAGGGCAGCCAGTCCTGATAATGCTGTCCCTGCTGCCGCCAAATATAGGTCGTGCCGCGCAGGCGATAGGAACCGGTGGTCAGCGTCGTATCCTCGAACCGGATCCCCGCCGTCAGCCGCGCCGTATCGAGCGCGTAGCGCGCCATCCAATAACCCGCGACGATATTCTCGGTCAGGTTGTAATCCGATTGAAGGCTGTTGCCCGCATTGGCCGAATTGGCGGTGAAGCCATTGCGGTTGGCATCGAAGAAGGTCCGCGCCGCGACCGGATCGACGAACAGCATCGTCTGCCCGCCGCCGTTATACGGCGTGTAGGATTCAAGCGCGAGCACGCCCGAAAGCGGATAGTTGGAGGCGGTGTTCGTCCGGTAATTATCCTGGACGAAATCGTAGCGGCGATCAAGGAAGCGGGCAAAGGCGCCGGTCGCGACGCCGAAGCCACTATCCTCCGCCTCGGTATTGAAGCCGACATTGGCGCGGGCGGTCAGTGCGTTCTCGCGCTGATCCTCGGCGGTCGTGCCATATTCGAATTGCCGATAATTGGCGGCATTGGCGACATAGGCCGGCGTGGTGAAGTTGAACTGGGTGAACTGGCCCGGCGTGATCGTATAGGCATAGGCTAGGTTGTTGGTGTTCGCGATGCGATAGGTCGCGAGGCTGGCGTCCTGGCTATAGGTCGCAACCGCATAATTGACGCCGACATCGGCATGGATGCGGTCGCCCGGCAACAGCTCGCCCCGGAAATCGGCGTAGCGCATGCGGCGGGTCTGATAATAATTGACCAGATCGACCTGCGTATTGGCGTTGGCGACATTGCCGCCGGTCGCGGTGACGGCGCTGAAATTGGTGTAGCGATTAGTCGCGGCCGTCACCGCGGTGTTCGCCGCGACGAGGTTCGACTGCCGCTCCTCGTCATTGGTATGGCGAAAATCGGCCAGCGTCACCGCCGTCCTGAACATCCGATGGTCGTCGAATTCCAGCTTGCCGAACACGCCGTAACGCTGGCGGACATTGTCGTAATGCAGCCAGCGGCGGCGATCCGGGGCCACGAAGGCGCGCGACACGTCGTTGGTCAGCGACGTCAGGCGCGTGCCCGTGGCGGGGTCGAAATAGAGATAATTGTCGCTGGCGGAGTTGAGCGAGGCGGAGTCCCGGCGGAAGAAGCTACCCGCCACCACCACGCCGAACTTGCGATCCGGCCCGAAGGTGGTCGAGCCGACCAGTTCCGCCTGGCCCGACGGCCTGGCCTTGCCGCGTGTCCGCTCGAAATCCCATTTGCCGATATCGAACCGGCCGCCGATGAAGGGCTTGCCGCCGCCATCGAAGGCGCTTCGGGTGCGCAAATTGGCGATACCGCCGATCGCATTGCCGTTCATCGCGGCGTTGACCGACTTGTAGACCTCCACCCGCGACGCGAGCGACGAGGGGATCACGTCGAGCGAGACATTGCGGCGTCCGACCTCGTTGGCGGGCAGCGATACGCCGTCGATCTGGACGAGGTTATAGTCGGCGTTGAGACCACGGATCGACAGGAATTGCGCCTCGCCGCGCGCATTGTTCTGGATCGTCGACACGCCCGGCACGCGAGTCAGGGCCTCACCCAAACCGAAATCGGGCAACGTGCCGATCTCGTCCGAACTGATGCTGTCGGAAATGACCGGGATCTCTCGCTTCGCTTCGATCTCGCGCACCGCCTGAAGCCGCGCGCCGGTCACAACGATCTCGTCGCTTGCCTGCTTGGGCGCGGGCGGCGTGGTCGACGTCTGGGCCTGAACGGGCGCGGCAAGCGCCGACGAGAGCAATAACAGGCGGCGTAGGGCCAGTGACGTCTTCATCGTAATCCCCTCTTTCCCCGAACAGGTCGATCGCCTATTACTCACTATAGGTGACATATCTATGACGAGGCGGAGCGGGGCGCAATCGTCATCAAATGAGGACGAGAACGATGCGGGGATTGAAGGTGTTGAGCGTTTTGATCGGGTTGTTGATCAGCACCGGCGCGGTCGCCGCTGATCGCCTCTATGCCTGTGGCGACGACCAGATCCGCGAATATGCTGTAACGGCCGACGCCGCGGCCGAGACATGGCGGTGGAGTGCCAGTGCGGCCCCAGACCTGCCGCCAGCCTATCGGACCAAGTTGCTGGGCCATATCGATGACTGCAAACCCGTCGATGGGAACAAGGCAATCCTCGTCACAGCCTCGACCGGGGGCGTCGTGCTGATCGATCGGGCGAGCGGGAAAGTGCGGTTCCGCGCGACGGCACCGATGGCGCATTCAGCGGACATGCTGCCCGGCGGCTATGCGGCGGTGGCATTGTCGATCAACCCGGCGGGCGACCGACTGGAACTCTACAAGCTGTCGCAGAGCGAGCGGCCGCTGATCAGCCTGCCCTTGACCTCCGGCCATGGCGCGGTCTGGGACGCCCGACGGCAAAGGCTGTTCGCGTTGTCGCACGACCTGATCCAGGCCTTTTCGTTCGATCCGAAGGCGGCCACGCCCCGCCTGACCGAAACCGCACGGTGGACGCTGCCCGGGCGGCACGACGGGCACGACCTGTCGCCGACACCCGAAGGCGGCTATGTCGTCACGACCGATGACGGGGTATGGACCTTCGATCCCGACCATGGCGCTTTCGCGCCGATCCCGGCGGTGAACCCCAAGCTGCGGGTCAAGGCGGTCAGCGTGACGAGGGAGGCGATGGCGTGGGTGCAGGCGGAGGAAAGCTGGTGGGCACATGGCTTCACGGTCGCCGATCGCGATACGCGCCGTCAGCATCGGTTCGAGACGCCGGGGATGAAGCTGTACAAGGTCCGCTGGATCCCATGACGTGGCGCCGGGCCTGGGCGACCTATAGCACAGCGCATGTCGGCAAGAGTCTGTTGTGGAGCGGCAGCGACCTGCTGACCCTCTATCTGCTCGTCTCGGTCTACGGGTTGGCACCAATGACGGCGGGGATGCTGTTCCTCATCGGATTGGCGGCCAATGCGCTGGCCGATTTCGCTGTCGGCAACCACCTGGCGGGCCGTCCCCGTCACGCAGGTCCGATCGCGGCAGTCGCGCTGGTGATGTCGGGGATCAGCTTCCCGGCGACGGTGCTGCTTGCCCCCTATGGCGCGCCGGCGCTGCTGGCGGCGACGTTGCTGTTCCGGATCGCCTATTCGGGGGTCGACATGCCGCACAACGCGCTGCTCACCCGCTTGGGCGACACGCCTGCGCGCGCGGTCAGCCTCTCCCGCGGACGGACGGTGGGGACCGCGCTCGCCTCGCTCATGGTTGCCGGGGTGGCGAGCGGGGGGAAGGGTATCGGCACCGCCGCGCTGTTATGGGCGATCGCGGTAGGCAGCGTGACGATCGGGGCGACCATGGTGCCGTTGCTGATCGCCGTCCCGCCACGATCGTCGACTGTCGGGGCGGAGCGGTCGGTCCCGCGCCCTCTGCCGCTGCCCTTCGTGGTGGCCAGCGTGATCGGCATCGTCGCGCTGGGAGCGCTGGCCAAGGCCGTGCTGCACCTGCCGGAGGCTTGGCATCGCGGGGATGACGGAACGACGATCCTGACCCTGCTGATCCTTGGCCGGACCGCATCTGCCTTGCTGCCCATACGCCTGGCCGACGCGCGCCATGGGCTAAGGCTGCTGGCCATGAGTTATGCGGCCGCCGCGTTCGTCGCGATCGGGTTCGCGTGGAGCGCCGGGTCGGCGCTGCTCGCCCTGCTTGGTCTGGCCTTGGGGACGACGAACCTGATCGGCTGGGCGATCCTGCCGGTGCTCCGAGCCGGGCCGCGCGGTTACGGCCTCTATACCATGGCGTCGAAGCTGGCGCCGAGGCCACTGGGACCCTCCATGCCCGAGGGCGTGCGGCCTGCTGCCCAGTACAGCGACTACTGCTCCACCCTAC
>NZ_QLJH01000033.1 GCF_003951315.1 Sphingomonas sp. S-NIH.Pt15_0812 | reverse complement strand
CGATAGGCGTGCATGATCGCAATCTCTGGCTGAACGTCGTATCGGCCCCGTGGCCGGTACGACGTTCAGCCAGAGATTGCGATCATGCACGCCTATCGTACGCACACCTGCGCCGCGCTCGACGCTTCGGCCGTCGGCCAGACCGTCCGCCTGTCGGGCTGGGTCCACCGCCGGCGCGACCATGGCGGCGTGCTGTTTATCGACCTGCGCGACCATTACGGCATCACCCAGATCGTCGCCGACAGCGACAGCGCGGCGCTGCCGGTGCTGGAGAGCGTGCGCGTCGAATCGGTCGTGACGATCGACGGCGTGGTCAAGGCGCGCGCCGAGGGCACCACCAACGCGAACCTGGCGACCGGTGAGATCGAGGTGTTCGCACAGAGCGTCACCGTCCAGTCGGCGGCGCAGGAACTGCCGATGCCGGTGGCGGGCGATGCGGAATATCCGGAGGATATCCGCCTGCGCTATCGCTTCCTCGACCTGCGGCGCGAGCGGCTGCACGCCAACATCCTGCTGCGCAGCCATGTCATCTCGTCGCTGCGCCGGCGGATGATCGACCAGGGCTTCACCGAGTTCCAGACGCCGATCCTGACCGCATCGTCGCCCGAGGGCGCGCGCGACTATCTGGTGCCCAGCCGCGTCCATCCCGGCAAGTTCTACGCGCTGCCGCAGGCGCCGCAGATGTTCAAGCAGCTGCTGATGGTGGCCGGCTTCGACCGCTATTTCCAGATCGCGCCCTGCTTCCGCGACGAGGATGCGCGCGCCGATCGCAGCCCCGGTGAATTCTACCAGCTCGATTTCGAGATGAGCTACGTCACGCAGGAGGACGTGTTCCAGGCGATCGAGCCGGTGCTCCACGGCGTGTTCGAGGAATTCGCCAACTGGCAGGGCAAGGGCCGCACCGTCTCGCCGCTGCCGTTCAAGCGCATCCCGTATCGCGAATCGATGCTGAAGTACGGCAACGACAAGCCGGACCTTCGCAACCCGCTGATCATCGCGGACGTCAGCGATCAGTTCGTCGGCTCGGGCTTCGGCCGCTTCGCCTCGATCGTCGAGGCGGGCGACGTGGTCCGCGCCATCCCCGCGCCGAAGACGGCTGACAAGAGCCGCAAGTTCTTCGACGACATGAACGCCTGGGCCCAGTCCGAGGGCTTTGCCGGCCTGGGGTACGCCACGCGCAAGGGCGGCGAATGGGGCGGGCCGATCGCCAAAAATCATGGCGAGGACAAGATGAGCGCGATGGCCGATGCGCTGGGCCTGGGGCCGGACGACGGCCTGTTCTTCGCCGCCGGCAAGGAGGCGCAGGCCGCCAAGCTCGCCGGCCTGGCGCGCACCCGCGTCGCCGACCAGCTCGGCCTGATCGACGACAAGCGGTTCGAATTCTGCTGGATCGTCGACTTCCCGATGTTCGAATATGACGAGGACGCGAAGAAGGTCGATTTCAGTCACAACCCCTTCTCGATGCCGCAGGGCGAGCTGGAGGCGCTGGAGACCAAGGACCCGCTCGACATCCTCGCCTATCAGTACGACATCGTCTGCAACGGCGTGGAGCTGTCGTCGGGCGCGATCCGGAACCATCGGCCGGAGATCATGTACAAGGCGTTCGAGATCGCCGGCTATAGCCAGGCCGATGTCGATGCGAACTTCGCGGGCATGATCAACGCCTTCAAGTTCGGCGCCCCGCCGCACGGCGGCTCGGCCCCCGGCGTCGACCGTATCGTCATGCTGCTGGCCGACGAACCGAACATCCGCGAGGTCATCGTCTTCCCGATGACGCAGAAGGCCGAGGATCTGATGATGGGCGCGCCCAGCTTCGTCTCGGCCAAGCAGCTGCGCGAGCTCAACCTGCGCTCGACCGCCGAGGTGAAGGCGGAGCCGAAGAAGGATGCCGATCAGGCCGTCGCCCCCGCTGCGGGGTGATGGCCGGCCACCGTCGCCGCCCTGTTCCGGCACCCGCCGGAACAGGGTTCACCGCCGCCGGTAATCCTGCCGCAGGAAATCCAGCACCGGCAGCGCTTCCCAGCGGCGGTGCAGGTCGAACCAGGCGGCATTCTCCCAGCCCGATCCCTGGCCCCAGCGGGTCGAGCAGCGGGTGGAGATCCAGTCCGGCGCCCAATAGACCACGCCCGACCCGCCCGCGCGCACGACGGTGCGGGTAAGGTCGATCATATAGGCGCGCTGCCCGGCCGGGGTGGCCGGATAGCCCTTCACCAGCGAGTCCGCGCCCAGCAGATTGCCCGAGGCATCTTCATTGTCGAGCGTGTAGGGATAGGCGGTTTCCACCACCACCACCTCCTTGCCGTGGGTGGCGCGCAGCCGCTCGATCGTGCCCGCCAGGCCGGACATCGGCTCCTTTGACCATTTCGCATAATAGCTGAGGCCGATCAGGTCATAATCGGTCAGGCCTGCCTGTTTCGCCGCCGTGAACCAGGGCTCGGCATGGTCCGGCTGGGCGATATGGAGCATGGTGCGGATCAGTTTGCCATGCGCGGCCGCCGCCTCGCGCACCGCGCGCAGGCCGGCACCAAGCAAGGCGGCGTTGCGCGTCCAGTCGATCGCCTTGGTCGGGCCGGCCATCAGCTCGCCATTCGTCTCGTTGCCGACCTGCACCAGCTCCGGCGTCAGCCCCTTGGCGGCGAGGGTGTCGAGCGTGGCGCGGGTGAAGTCGTGCACGGCACGGACCTGGGCGGGCGTATCCATCTTGGCCCAAGCGGCGGGGACGGGTTGCTTGTCGCCATCGGCCCAGTCATCGGCATAATGGAAGTCGAGCAGCACCTGTAGCCCCGCTTGGCGCGCCCGCCGGATCGTCTTCTCGACATCGGCAAGGTTGCTGTAGCGGGTCCAGCGCGCGTCGTTCCACAGCCGCACGCGCACCAGATTGCCGCCGGCACGCTGCATCAGCGCGAACGGATCGACCGGCTTGCCGCCCTGGCGATAGACCGCGCCGCAATCCTCCATCTCGTTCGCGAAGGACAGGTCCGCGCCCAGATAGAGCGGGCGGGGCGGCTCGGTTGCGTGGGCCGGCATGGCCAGCAGGGCCGACAGGGCGATCAGGCGGTTCTTCATCGGGCGATCCTCTCGCCAGCCTCCTACCGCAATCGGGGTGGGGTCGGGCAAGTCTCTGATTCACCGGCCCTCATGCGCCCATAGAGCTGTTTCTGGAAAAATCGAAAATATATCATGAGCACTCTTGATGATCATCGCTCATGATATATCTTGAGGCTATCACGAAATGGAGTCGACAATGTACAATGACATGAGAGGCCATGGCGGCCGCCACGGCTGGCACCGTCATGGCGCGGGGGGCATGGGCGGACCGCGCGGGTTCGGCGGCTTCGGCCATGGTCGCGGCGGCTTCGATGGCGCCGGCGATGACGGCCGGCCGCACGGGCGGGGCCGCCGGATGTTCGAGGGCGGCGAGCTGCGCCTCGTGCTGCTGAAGATGATCGCCGACGCCCCGCGCCACGGCTATGAACTCATCAAGGCGATCGAGGAGCTGACCGGCGGCGCCTATGCGCCGAGCCCTGGCCTCGTCTATCCGTCACTCACGATGCTCGGCGAGATGGGCCTGATCGAGGAGCAGGCGAGCGAGGGGGCGCGCAAGCGCTTCGCCGCCACGCTGGAGGGGATCGCCCATGTCGCCGAGAAGGCGGCGGAGATCGAGGCGGTGATGGCCCGGCTCGCGGCGCTCGACCATGAGCGCAACCGGGTGGCGTGGAACCGCCTGCCGATCCGCCGGGCGATGGGCAATCTGCGCGAAGCGGTCCGCAACCGGTTCGAGCAGGGCGATCTGTCCGACGAACGCCTGCACGACATGGCGGCGCTGATCGACGGCGTGGCCCAGCAGATCGAGCGGCTGAAATGAGCGTCTCCGTCGCCCGCGTGCCGACCCTGTCGGCCAGCCGTTACCTCCAGCAGCTCGCCAAGCATTGGAGCCACAAGATGGAGGTGTCGTTCACGGCGGAGGAGGGCACCATCACCTTCCCCAATGGTGCGCAACTCGTCATGCGCGCCGATAGCGCAACGCTTGACCTGGTACTGACCGTGCCGGAGGACGGCGATGCGCTGCGGATGCGCGAGGTGGTCGCCGGCCATATCGACCGCTTCGCCTTTCGCGAGGCGCCGCTGACCTATGACTGGCGGGAGGGATAAGGCGCTTCGCCCGCCGATCCGCACCGGCGTCCTGCGGGAGGCCGGTGCGTCGTCGCCGCTCAGATCAGGTCGAGCAGATGCTCGGCGCTGCTGACCTTGAACTCGCCGGGTTCCTCGACGTTCAGCCGCGTCACCACGCCATCCTCGATCAGCATCGAATAACGCTGGCTGCGCAGGCCCATGCCGAAGGCGGAGCCGTCCATCGACAGGCCGATCGCCTTGGCGAAATCGCCATTGCCGTCCGCCAGCATCGTCACGCCCTGCACGTCATTGGCCTTGGCCCAGGCACCCAGCACGAAGGCGTCGTTGACGGAGGTGCAGGCGATCTCGTCGACCAGCTTGTCGCGGAACGCCTGCACCTTGGCGGCGAAGCCGGGCAGGTGCTTGGCGGAGCAGGTCGGGGTGAAGGCGCCGGGCACCGCGAACAGCGCGATCTTGCGGCCGGCGAAATAGTCGGTGGTGGAAACCCGGTCCGGCCCGTCCGCCGTCACCTTGACCAGGGTGGCTTCGGGCAGGCGATCTCCAATGGCGATGGTCATACGGCGTGTTCCTTGTGGTTCCTCCAGCCCTTCGATCACCGTGACCGGGATTTCAAGCCGTCCCGTCGCATTCCCCCGTGGCGGGTACGGTAACGGGCGGCTAGGACGGTCGCGTGAAGGAAGCGGAATATCTCGCCGGGCAGTTCCTGCTGGCCATGCCGGGGATGGGCGATCCCCGTTTCGACAAGGCGGTCATCGCGCTGTGCAGCCATGACGAAAACGGTGCGATCGGCATCGGCCTGGGCGCGGTGGTGGGCGGCATCGGCTTCCACGCGGTGCTCGAACAGCTCGACATCCCCGTGGGGCAGGCGCCCGATGCGCCGGTGCATTTCGGCGGGCCGGTCGAGATCCGGCGCGGCTTCGTCATCCACAGCGCCGACTGGACCGGGCAGGACACGGTCGACGTCGCCGGCCGCTGGCGCTTGTCGAGCACGATCGACATACTGCGCGCCATCGCCGAGGGGACGGGGCCGGCCCATTGGGTCTGCGCGCTCGGCTATGCCGGCTGGAGCGCGGGGCAGCTGGATGAGGAGCTGACCAGCGCCGGCTGGTTCACCGCGCCGGGCGATCCGGAGCTGATCTGGTCCACCCCCGCCGCCGACCGCTGGGCCAGGGGCTATGAGGGGGCGGGGATCGATCCGCGCCTGCTGGTGGCGGGGGCGGGCCATGCCTGACGCGGCTTTCCGCCTCGGCGGTCGAGATATAAAGATATCTTTATATTTGATCCGGTGACGGCAAGCCTCTAAGGCCGTGGGCATCATCCGAGTTTCAGGAGCAACACCCGTGGCCACTGCAATCGCCCCGACGGGCACCGGCACGCAGAACGACTATGTCATCAAGGATATCGGCCTGGCTGATTTCGGCCGCGCCGAGATCCGCATCGCCGAAACCGAGATGCCGGGCCTGATGGCGCTGCGCGACGAATTCGGCGCATCGCAGCCGCTGAAGGGCGCGCGCATCACCGGCTCGCTGCACATGACGATCCAGACCGCCGTCCTGATCGAGACGCTGACCGCGCTGGGCGCGGACGTGCGCTGGGCGACATGCAACATCTTCTCGACCCAGGATCACGCCGCCGCCGCGATCGCCGCGTCGGGCGTACCGGTCTTCGCCGTGAAGGGCGAATCGCTGGCCGAATATTGGGACTATGTCGGCGACATCTTCACCTGGGACCGCGACGTCGAGGGCCAGACCGCCAACATCATCCTGGACGATGGCGGCGACGCGACCATGTTCGCGCTGTGGGGCGCGAAGCTGGAAGCCGGCGCGACCTTCGCCGAGCCGGAGAATGAGGAAGAGGTCGAGTTCCAGCGCTCGGTCAAGGCGTTCATCGCCAAGAAGCCCGGCTATCTGACCGAGACGGTCAAGAACCTGAAGGGCGTGTCGGAAGAGACGACCACCGGCGTCCACCGCCTGTACGAGATCGCGAAGAAGGGCGAGCTGCCCTTCCCGGCGATCAACGTCAACGACTCGGTGACCAAGTCGAAGTTCGACAATCTCTATGGCTGCAAGGAGTCGCTGGTCGACGCGATCCGTCGCGCCACCGACGTGATGCTGGCCGGCAAGGTCGCCGCGGTCGCCGGCTTCGGCGACGTGGGCAAGGGCTCGGCCCAGTCGCTCCGCAACGGCGGCGCGCGCGTGCTGGTCACCGAGATCGATCCGATCTGCGCGTTGCAGGCGGCGATGGAGGGCTTCGAGGTCGTGACGATGGACGAGGCCGTGAAGCGCGCCGACATCTTCGTCACCGCGACCGGCAATGCCGACGTGATCACCGCCGATCACATGAAGGCGATGAAGCCGATGTCGATCGTCTGCAACATCGGCCATTTCGACTCCGAGATCCAGATCGCGGCGCTGTCCAACTACAAGTGGACCGAAGTGAAGCCGGGCACCGACCTGGTCGAGTTTCCGGACGGCAAGCAGATCATCGTGCTGGCCAAGGGCCGCCTGGTGAACCTGGGCTGCGCGACCGGCCATCCGAGCTTCGTGATGTCGGCCTCCTTCACCAACCAGACGCTCGCCCAGATCGAGCTCTGGACCAAGGGCGAGGCCTATAAGAACGAGGTCTACGTCCTGCCGAAGCATCTCGACGAGAAGGTGGCGGCGCTCCACCTGGAGAAGCTGGGCGTGCAGCTGTCCAAGCTGAGCGAGAAGCAGGCGACCTATATCGGCGTGCCGGTCGAGGGGCCGTTCAAGCCGGATCACTATCGCTACTGATCCACGCGATTCGTGATCGAGAAGGGGGCGCTTGCCGGCTGGCGAGCGCCCCTTTTTTCATGCGGTCAGCTGGCGGTGAAGCGGTCGCAGGTCATGCGCTGCACGGCCGGCGCGGGGTTGTAGATCTGCGCGAAGTCCCGGCGGTCGCGGACGATATAGGCGGCGGTATAGGTCAGGCGGGTCGATCCGTTCGGCAGCCATTTGGCGCTGACGACTGGCTTATAGTCATAGTTGATCTCGACGAACATCACACCCGAATTGGGCGGGGCGGTGACCTTCGCGCCGGTCGGACCCATGCCGCCGGGCGCGGGGGTGCCGGCATTGGCGCTGTTGGTGTCGGTGCCGGCGGTCGTGCTGGTCGTGCCGTAATGCGAGGCATAGTCGGCGCCCGAGCGCATGCCGAGACAGCGTTGCCAGTGGATCTTCTGGTTGCCGGCGCCGTCCGCCTCCAAGCTGGTGACGGTGATCCGGCCGCGCGTCGTCAGGTCCCAGGCGGCGCCCTGTAGACGCGCGGCGATCAGCACGTCGTTGATGTCGACCTCGCGCAACTGCTGGTTGGACAGATTGTTGTTGAGCCCGACGCGCGAGGCATTGTCCGACAGGTTGGTCGCGACCTGGCTCAGGCGAAGGTTCATCAACGCCAGATTGGCGGTCTCGACGCCGTACAGGCCGACGCCGAGCACGAGCGGCAGCGCCAGCGCGAACTCCATCAGCGCCAGCCCATGGGTATCGCCGGCCAGGGATCGGAAGGGGCGGGTCAGGTGCATATCGTCTTGGGCTCGGTGGTCGCCTGCGAGGCGTAGGGCTGGTTCTTGAGGATGGTGGTGGAGGTCATGCGCAGCATCGACGGCCAGCCGATCATCGCCGCGATCGGGAACAGCCGGGGATAGGTGACCGAGAAGGTATAGAGCGTCACATCGTTCGCGCCGCCCTGGCCCGCGCTGCCCGGATCGGCGTCCCAGGCGAAATTGCCGTTCACGTCCTGGAAGCATTCGCCCGGATCGCGGAGGCCGTTGCCGTTGGTGTCGGAAAAGGGCTCCGGCTTGATGGCGGCGAAATTGTCGTAGTTCTTGCGGGTCACGCACCAGGTGGCGGGGACGCGCGTACTCGGCAGCGTTACGGCGCAGGAGGGCTGCGGCGATCCGATCAGCGGCGTCAGCATCGACAGCACGCGGGCGTCGATCGTGCCCGTGCTCTGTGCGCCGCCCTGGAGGGCCGAGTCGCGCGCCGCCTTCTGCACCGCGCCGTCCAGCACCGACTGGGCATAGATCTGGAACCCCAGGTCGAGCAGGCCCATGATCAGCGCGATCATCACCGGCGCGACGATCGCGAACTCGATCACCGTATTGCCGCGCCGGTCGCCGGCCAGCCGTCGAAGGGGAGCGTGGGTCATTTCGAGACGCGCAGCATCGCGACCTGATTGGCGATCGTCTTGAACGCCGTCTGGAGCGAGGCATTGTCGCTGGCATAATAGGCCTTGCCGGGTGACGCGCACTGGGTGAGCTGCTGCGTCAGCGACTGGCCGAAGCCGACCACGAACACGGTGATGTTGCGGGCCTTGGCGGCGGCGCATTCGGCCAGGAACCGGGCATTGTGGTTGTCCAGATCATTGCCGGGTGAATTGCCGCTGACGCGCATGTCATAGCGTTCGGTGCCATACGCGCCGTACACGTTGGCGTTAGGAGACATGTCGCCATCGGTCATGAAGACGATGTACCGATTGGGTTCGTTTCGGCCGGGCCAAGTAGCGGTGTCGCCTTTGAAGATACCGTTTGGTGACAGCATCCGCGTACCCCAGATCATACCGACGTCATGATAGGTTCCGCCCTGTGCGCGAAAGTCGTTGGCGTTGACATAGGCAGCAACATCGTCTCGGGACATTTTCGTCAAGCGTTGTGCCGCCTTCCCGCATGACACATAACCTAAGGCAATATTGTTGTACATCAACATATTGGTATAGTTGCCATACTGTGACGTGTTGGTCGTGTCGCCATTGACGGGGCTGCCCGAGCTACCGCCATTGTTGATGCTGGTACGGTTGGGACGATAATAGAAAACGTCAGGCCAAAGCGGCCGCCACTTCGAATCGTCGTCAGTTGGCATCAAGTCGGGGTCGAGATCGGGTGGCAGATTGTTGATGTCGAAGCTCGTGGCATCATTGGTCTTTCGTTCCTCGATACAGCCCTGCCAGGTCGATCTTGCTCCGGTAATCTTGCTGGGATCAAGAACGGACCCGCCTGCGACATATTGTGAGACATCAAGGGGGATCAAATCGTATAGCCAAAGTGGACCATATTTTGTCTCGGTGACTTGGCAATTGCCTTGATAGACGGTCTCGAAGGTCGACGCGGCACCTTGAGTGGTATAGCCGGTAGCGGGCGAGCGTGTCCCATCAAGGGCACTGCACCCTCGAGAATTTAAGTCGTACCGATAATATGTCGATTTGCTAAGATAATTGTCACCGTTTAAGCGGCGACTATTGTATTTCCAACTCGTCACGAATGCATCAGGAGCCACCGCCCGGACTGCAGTCCCGACATTTACTGTCGAGGAATAGGTGATGAAGCCGTAGCGCACGTTCGTGCTGGGATCGATATTGTCGGCGAGCGTGTCGTAGAAGCTGAGCACCGCCGAGCGTAGACCCGACAGCTTCGATCCGTTCTTCTCGCGCACGCTGTAGGCGGTGTTGCCGTTGGTCGTGTAGCTGTCGACCGGCTGGCTGCATCCGGCGGTGCCGTCCGACGTGGTGCAGGCCATCGAGCCGGTGGTGTCGAGCACGAACATGACGTCCGCGTCCGCCACGTCGTAGCGCGCCTCGCACGTCACGGTCAGCGTCACGTCGCTGGCCGCCACCATCTTCGAGATCGTCATCGGCACGGTGACGGTAGCGGTGCCGGCGACCTGGTTGTCGGCGGTCTTGGTCGGCGTGAATTTCGGCGTGCCCGACTGCATGTAGCCGGTGGTGAAATTGTTGGCGAAGAACTGTTGCGCCTGTTTCGTCGCGGTCGCATCCAGCGCGCTGCCGCCGGAATCGAGCATGAACTTGCGCCCGGCCAGCGCCCCCGCGTCGCACGCCTGCTGGAGCCGTGCCTTGACCACATAGAGGCGCGCGGTGTCGACGCCCGCGCCCGCCATGGCGGTCAGCGGGATCAGCGCGATCGCCATGATCGCCAGCGTATTGCCGGCCACGTCGCGCGCTATGCGACGCATCACGCCGGGGCCGCGACCGGCCCAACCATCCCGGATCCTTCGCACCAATCGCATTGTGCCTCGACTTCGGCTAGATACCCGGACACACTGCCCGGTGAGAAAGAAGCCTTTTGCAGTCAGATGGTTAAGAACTTATCCCATGCCGAGGAGGCGGCGGTCGCGGAGCGCAACCTCGCGTTCAGCTATGCCCCGCGCGAGCGGCGCGCCGGGCTGGAGGCGCTGTTCGCGCTCGATGCCCGACTCGCATCGATCCTGCGCGGCACGCGCGAGCCGATGGTCGGGCAGATGCGGCTGACCTGGTGGTACGAAGCGCTAGCGGCGCTCGATACCCGCCCGCCACCGGCCGAGCCGGTGCTCGCGGCGCTGGCGGAGACGGTGCTGCCGCATGGCGTGACCGGCGCGATGCTGGCCGGGCTGGTCGATGGCTGGGACGTGCTGCTCGACGGGGCGGCGCTGGACAATGACGCGCTGGAGCGGGTGGCGGTCGAACGCGGCGAGCGGCTGTTCGCCGCGGCGGCACACCTCTTGGGTGACGACACGATCCCGGTGGCGGCGGGGCAGGGCTGGGCCCTGGCCGATCTGGCGACGCATCTGTCCGATGCCGCGACGGCCGCGCGGGCGACGGCGCTGGCAACGGTCCGACTGGACGGGGCGATGCAGCGACGCTGGCCGGCCCCGTCGCGGCCGCTGGGGGCGCTCGTCCTGCTCGCGCGCTTCGATCTCGCCGCGCCGCCGATTGCCGCCGGATCACCCCGGCGGACGTGGCGACTGCTCCGGCATCGGCTGACCGGCCGGTAGAAAAGCTGATCCAGGTTGTAAGTTGTCGACCGCCGTCTTAGCCTCGTCGAAGGCTTGGGGGAGACGGGTGATGCTGTGGCGATATGCGGCGGGCGGTGGAGCGGGACTGGCGGCGCTGCTGGGCGGTGCCATGCTGTGGCGATCGCCCTCGACGCCCGCCAGTGCCGGCCTGCCATCGCGTCCGGCCGTGGCGGGGCAGGCCGCCGCCTCCGACCTGCCCGACAGCCTGCCGGAAGCGAGCACCAGGACACGCGAGGAGAAACGCTTCGACCGCTATGACAAGGATCGCGACGGGCAGGTCACGCGCGACGAATATCTGGCGCAGCGGCGCAAGGCCTTCGCCAAGCTGGACAGGGATGGTGACGGCCGCCTGTCCTTCGACGAATGGGCGGTGAAGGCGACGACCAAATTCGCCGCCGCCGACCGCGATCATTCCCATGCGATGGACCGGGCGGAGTTCGCCACCACCGCGGTCAAGCGCAAGCCGACGCGGACGGCGCATTGCCCGCCCGCGTCGGATGCCGGAGTCAGGCCGCCGGCATCGCCGGAGGAGGAGAGTTGAGCCATTCCGCCAGCGCCGTGCGGCCCCGGTCGGTATACATGCGCTTGCGATCCGCCTTCTTGGTCCGGCCGGGAATGGGCGGGAACAGGCCGAAATTGACGTTCATCGGCTGATAGGTCTCGGCGGTCGCCGCGCCGGTGATATGGCCCAGCAGCGCGCCCAGCGCCGTCTCGGGCGGCGGCGGGGCCAGCGTCTCGCCCCGCAGCTCGGCGGCGGCGAAGCGGCCCGCCAGCAGCCCGACCGCGGCGCTTTCGATATAGCCCTCGCACCCCGTGATTTGCCCGGCGAAGCGCAGGTTCGGCCGGTTCTTCAGCCGGAGCGTCGGGTCGAGCAGTTCGGGCGACTTGATGAAGGTGTTGCGGTGCAGGCCGCCCAGCCGGGCGAATTCGGCATTCTGCAGACCGGGGATGGTGCGGAACAGGCGGACCTGCTCGCTATGCTTCAGCTTGGTCTGGAAGCCGACGATGTTCCACAGCGACCCCTGGGCATTGTCCTGGCGCAGCTGCACCACCGCATAGGGCCAGCGGCCGGTCCGCGGATCGTCCAGCCCGACCGGCTTCATCGGGCCGTAGCGCAGCGTGTCGACGCCGCGCTCCGCCATCACCTCGATCGGCATGCAGCCCTCGAAATAGGGCGTGTCCTTTTCCCATTCCTTGAACGGCGTCTTCTCGCCCTCGATCAGACCGGCGTGGAAGGCGAGATATTCCTCCTTGGTCAGGGGGCAATTGATGTAATCCTTGGTCTCGCCCTTGTCCCAGCGCGAGGCGAACCAGGCCACATCCATGTCGATCGAGTCGCGATAGACGATGGGGGCCAGCGCATCGAAAAAGGCCAGCGCCTCCGCCCCGGTCGCGCCGCCGATCGCCTCCGCCAGCGCGGGCGCGGTGAGCGGGCCGGTCGCCAGGATCGCCGGCCCCTCCGGCAGCGAATCCACCCGCTCGCGCACCAGCGTGACGTTGGGATGGTTGGCGAGCGCGTCGGTCACGCCCTGCGAATAGCCGTCGCGGTCGACCGCCAGCGCCGATCCGGCGGGAACGCGGTGCCGGTCTGCCTGGGCCAGGATCAGCGAGCCGAGCGTACGCATCTCCTGGTGGAGCAGGCCGACCGCGTTCGCCTCGGCATCGTCCGAGCGGAAGGAGTTGGAGCAGACGAGTTCGGCCAGGCCCTCGGTCTGGTGGGCCGGGGTCTTCTCGCCCGATCCGCGCATTTCGGACAGGCGTACCTTGAAACCGGCCTCGGCAAGCTGCCACGCGGCTTCCGAACCGGCTAGGCCGCCGCCGACGATATGGATGTCATGGGTCATGGGGACGTCCCTAGCCGCCCCGACTTGGCAAGTCAGGTCCGGATCGCCAGCTTGTGGCCATGATCCTCTACACGATCGGCTATGAAGCCACGACCATGGCGGAGTTCATCGCCGCGCTGACCCGTGCCGGGGTGACGCAGGTGATCGACATCCGCGCGTTGCCGCTGTCGCGGCGGCCCGGCTTCTCCAAGTCGCCGCTCGCCGCCTCGCTGGCGGAGGCGGGGATCGGTTACGTCCATCTGAAGGCGCTCGGCACGCCCAAGCGCGGGCGCGATGCGGCGAAGAAGGGCGATGTCGCGACGCTGACCCAGGTCTATGACGACCAGCTCGAACTGCCCGAGGCACAGGCCGCGGCGGCGCAGATGCTGGCGCTGGCCGCGGAGCGCCCCTCGGCCTTGCTCTGCTACGAACGCGATCCCCGCCATTGCCACCGCCGGCTGCTGGTCGAGGCGGTGGGCGAGGGGGTCGAGGTGGTCGACCTGTTTCCTTGACGGGCATCAACCCGACCGGAACCCCGCTGGTGGCCGGGCCGTTGCGGCGGCTCCCATTCCAGATAGCGGAAGGACGGCATAATGGCGATCTTCAACAAGGACATGGTCGCGTTGGCGACCAAGAACACGCACTTCCAGAAGGAAGTGTATCGCGACGAGAATTGCCAGATCGTCCTGATGTCGATCGAGCCGGGCGACGATATCGGCGAGGAAACGCATGACGCGGACCAGACCACCTTCTTCGTCGCCGGCGAGGGCCAGGCCAAGGTCGATGGCTCGACCACCAAGGTGACGCCGAACCATCTGATCGTCATCCCGAAGGGCGCGCTGCACAACATCATCAACAAGGGTGACGAGCCGCTCAAGCTGTTCAGCGTCTACTCCCCGCCGGCCGAGGAGCCGGGCGTCGACCACAAGACCAAGGCGGATGCCGAGGCCGCGGAGGAAGGCGAGGACTAAGGACGAGTCTTTCCTGTTCCCCGGCAAAGGCCGGGGAACAGCGTCGCGGTTGGATAGGGCAGTCTTCTCATCGCCCGTCCCGCCCCGTAGAGCGGCGGCATGACCGACAGAGACTCCACCCTTCGCTTCGACCCGGCCTTCGACGCCAATGGCCTGGTGACGGCCGTCGTCACCGACCGGGCGGGCGCGTTGCTGATGGTGGCGCACATGAATGCGGAGGCGATCGCCGCCACCCAGGCGAGCGGAGAGGCGACCTTCTGGTCGCGCAGCCGCCAGCGCCTGTGGAAGAAGGGCGAGACCTCCGGCAACGTCCTGCACGTCGTCGAGATGCGGGTTGATTGCGACCAGGATGCGCTTTGGGTGATCGCCGATGCGGCCGGCCCGGCCTGCCATACCGGTGCCCCCTCCTGCTTCTATCGCCGGATCGAGGGCGAGGTGCTGGTGCCGCTGGCATGAATTGGCGTCCGGTCGCCCTGTTGCTGCTCCTGGCCGGATGCGACCGCGCCGCCTCCGTGATCGACCGCAGCGATGGCGCCAAATTGGAGGCGGCGGCGACCGAGGCGGGACTGGTGCCCGATCCGAAGCGCCGTGCGATCGAGGGGGCCTGGGCGCTCGACACCGACCGACTGTGCATCGTCGGACAGCGGATCGGCGTGGCGATCGACTATGGAGAGGGGCAGAGCTGTTCCGCCAGCGGCACGGTGCAACGCGATGGCGAGACGCTGAAGGTCACGCTCGGCAACGCCTGTCGCTTCGACGCGCAGTTCGATGGGGAGCGTATCCGTTTCCCTACGACCCTGCCGGCCGAATGCGAGCAGCTCTGCCTCGGCCGGGCGTCGCTCGCGGCGCTGACCGTCGAACAGCAGAGCGGCTCGCAGGCGGAGGCCGCGACGTTGCGCGGTCGGGGTGGGAAATTCCTCTGTAAGGCGTCTTGACGTTTACGTAAAGGGAAGTACCTTTCCCATATGGCCGATGCAGCAACCTATGCCGTGATCGTCCCGCGCAACGATCGGGACAGTTTCACGATCTCCGACCTCTCGGAGGAGTTCGGGGTCACCGCGCGGGCCCTCCGCTTCTACGAGGACGAGGGGCTGATCGCACCCGAACGGCGCGGCACCACCCGCATCTATACGCAGCGGGATCGCGCGCGGCTCGCCTGGATCTTGCGCGGCAAGCGGGTCGGCTTCTCGCTGGGCGAGATCCGCGAGATGATCGACCTGTACGATATCGGCGACGGCCGGCGCATCCAGCGCCAGGTGACGATCGACCGGTGCGAGGCGCGGATCGCCGCGCTGGAGGCGCAGAAGCGCGACATCGATGCCGCGATCGCCGAACTGACCAGCTTCGTCGCCGATGTGCGGGCGACGCACCGACATGATAACGATAAGGATTAGAGAGAGATGCCGAGCTATACGCCCCCGATCCGCGATGTCCGCTTCGTGCTGGAGCAGGTGGTCGGCCTGTCCGCTCATGCGGAGGTCGAAGGGTTCGCCAATGCCACGCCCGACACGGTCGATGCCGTGCTGGAAGAGGGCGGCCGCTTCGTCGCCGAGGTGCTGTTCCCGCTCAACCAGATCGGCGACCAGCATGGCTGCACCCGGGCCGAGGACGGATCGGTGACGACGCCGCCCGGCTTCAAGGAGGCCTATCGCCAGTTCGTCGAATCGGGCTGGGGCACGCTCGCCGCGCCGGAGGCCTTTGGCGGGCAGGGGATGCCGCATGTCGTCTCGACCGCGTTCCAGGAGTTCATGATCTCCGCCAACATGGCCTTCGCCATGTATCCGGGCCTGGCGCATGGCGCGATCGCGGCGCTGGTCGCCAAGGGCAGCCCGGAGCAGCAGGCCCGGTATCTGCCCAAGATGGTGTCGGGAGAATGGGGCGGCACCATGAACCTGACCGAGCCGCAATGCGGCACCGACCTCGGCCTGATCCGCACCAAGGCGGAGCCGCAGGCCGATGGCAGCTATCGGATCACCGGCACCAAGATCTTCATTTCGGCCGGCGAGCATGACCTGACCGACAACATCATCCATCTGGTGCTGGCCAAGACGCCGGGCGCGCCGGACAGCAGCAAGGGCATCTCCCTGTTCGTGGTGCCCAAGGTGCTGGTCAACGAAGACGGGTCGCTGGGCGCGCGCAACGCCGTCACCTGTGGCTCGATCGAGCACAAGATGGGCATCCACGGCAACTCCACCTGCGTCCTCAACTATGACGGCGCGACCGGCTGGCTGGTCGGCGAGGAGATGAAGGGGCTGGCGGCGATGTTCATCATGATGAACGCGGCGCGGTTGGGCGTCGGCCTGCAAGGGCTGGCGGTGGCGGAGACCGCCTATCAGAACGCGGTCCATTATGCCCGCGATCGTCGCCAGGGTCGCGCGCTGACCGGCCCGGCCGAGCCGGGCGAGAAGGCCGACACGCTGATGGTCCACCCCGATGTGCGTCGGATGCTGATGGAGGCCAAGGCCTGGACCGAGGGGCTGCGCGCCCTGTGCCTGTGGGGCGCGCTCCAGGTCGATCTGGAGCATAAGGCCGGCACCGAGGTCGAGCGGCAGATGGCCGGCGACCTGATCGGCCTGCTGACCCCGGTGATCAAGGGCGTCGGCACCGACAAGGGCTATGAGGTGGCCACCAGCGCGCAGCAGGTCTTTGGCGGGCACGGCTACATCCAGGAATGGGGAATGGAGCAATATGTCCGCGATGCCCGGATCGCGATGATCTACGAGGGCACCAACGGTGTCCAGGCGATGGACCTGGTCGGCCGCAAGCTGGCGCAGAATGGCGGCCGGGCGGTGCAGGCCTTCTTCCAGATCGTGACCGAGGAGGTCGCGCTGGCCAAGACGGTGGAGGCGACCGCCGGTTTCGCCACCCGGCTGGAGCGGGCGCTGAACGATCTTCAGGCCGCGACCCTGTGGTTCATGGCCAATGGCATGAAGAACCCGGAGAATGTCGGCGCCGGCGCGGTCAGCTACATGCACCTGATGGGCCTGGTGGCGACCGGGCTGATGTGGCTGCGCATGGCCGCCGCCGCCGCGCGGATGCGGGATGCGGGGGAGGGCGATGCCGCCTTCCTCGACGCCAAGCTGGTCACGGCGCGCTTCTTCGCCGAACGCATCCTGCCCGATGCCGGGGCGCTGCGTCGCAAGATCGAGGGTGGGGCCGAGGCGGTGATGGCGCTGCCCGAGGCGATGTTCCTGGCGGCGTGACGGCTGGACTGGCCCCGCCCTTCGGGCGGGGCCGGGTCGGATCAGAACTCCGTCCAGTCGCCATCGTCCCCGGTGCTTGCCACCAGCGCCGGGACGGCGGCGGCGGGCAGCGGGCGGACGGGCCGGGTGAAGTCGTCCGGCTGAAGGGTGGGACGGGGCGCGGCGCGCGTGGTCCGCGGTGCCGCTGCCGAGCCGGTGTTGAACTGCGCGGCCTTGTCGGCTAGGCCGCCGACCTCGCTGGCCAGGTTGCGGGCGGCGGCGGAGGTTTCCTCCACCATCGCGGCATTCTGCTGGGTCGCGCGGTCCATGCTGCCGATCGCGGTCGTCACCTGGCTGATTGCACTGGCCTGGGCCTGATTGTCCGCCGCCATGGTCGCGAGCAGCTCGTGCACCTGCGCCACGTCGCCCGAGATGTTGGACAGCGCGCCATCCACCTTCTGCACCGCGCCAACGGCGGTGATGATGTCGCTCTGCGTCGCGGTGAGCTGTTCGCGTGCGCGCTTCGCCTCTTCCTCGGAGCGCATCGCCAGTGCCGACACCAGGTCGGCGACCACCGCGAAGCCGCGACCGGCGTCGCCCGCGCGCCCGGCCTCGACCGCGGCGTTCATCGCCAGGACTCGCGTCTGGAAGGCGATCTTGTCGAGCCCCTCGATCACCGAATCGATGCCCTTGGCGCTTTCGGAGACTCGGCCCATCGCCTGCACCGCCTCGTCCGCAACGGCGCGGCCGCCGTTGACGGTGGAGATCGCCTGATCGGCGCGGGCGACGGTCCGCGACGAGGCATCGGCGGTCGCGCGCAGTCGCTCGTCCATGCGCGTGATCGAGTTGGAGGTCTCCTCCAGCGAGGCGGCATTGCTTTCGGTACGGCGGGCAAGATCCTCCGATGCCTGGGCGATCTCGTCCGAGCCGGTGCGGATCGCCATCGCGCTCTCCGACACCGAGCCGATCAGGCCGCGCAGCCGCTCGACCGCGTCGTTGTAATGGGCCTTCAGGCCGGCATAGGCTGGTGGGAACTGGGCCGTGATCGTGCTGGTCAGGTCGCCCTGGGCCAGATGCGACAAATTGGCGGACAAGGTGTCGACCACCTGCTTCTGCGCGGCGTCGCTTTCCGCCTTGGCACGCTCGCTCTGCTGCTTGGCGAGACCGGCATCGCGGAACACGGCCAGCGCCTGTTGCAGCTCGCCGATCTCGTCGGACCGCCCCGAAGCCTGGCAGTCCACGTCGAAATCGCCGCTCGACAGCCGCTTCACGTTCCCGGTGAGCAAGCGGACGGGCCGGGCGATGGCGAGCGTCAGGATCCAGGCGAGCAGCAGGGCAGCGATCACCGCCACGCCGGCACCGGCCCAAAGAGCGGTCTTCATCCGAATCGTGGCGGCGCCGATGTCGCGAGACAGCTCGGCCAGGCGATCCTGTTGCCCCCGTACCAGCCGCGCGACATGCGCCCGGACGGGACCGAGCCGGTCGACGCTACCCAGGGTATGGGCGTCTTTCAGCGTCCTCGGGTCGGCGGCGAGTTTCAGCAGCGGCTCGGCGACCTTGCTTCGCCACTCGTGAACCGCGATGCGCGTCTCCTCCAGCCGCTGCTTGGTGATCGGGCGGACAGTGATGGCGATCGTCCTGTCGATCATCGCGTCAAGGTCGCGGCCATCCCGTTCGAACAAGGCGCGGAAAGCGGGATCCCCGGCCAGCACCGCGCCACGCGCATCATTGGCCTGCGCCAGCACGCCGTTTTCGATCTTGAGTACGTTTACCATCACCGTGAACCCGCGTCCGCGCTTCGCGACGGACTCCCGCACCGTTCCGAAATTCTGGAGAACGAACAGGCCCTGAAGCGCGAGAATGACGATCAGGACGGCAAAGGAAGCAGTCAGCTTTCGGCCGATCGGCCAGTGTTGGAAGGTCATGCGAACAGAATCCTCGCGCAGATGGCCAGGCTCGTCGCGCCTGGAACTCATCCTCATTCTATGCGTTTGTGCGCGCTTTTGGACGGCGAGAGGAACCTTCTTGCACGTTGAGAATGGTGTTAGCGTTATCTTGGTTGTGGTTCGGTAGCGACGGGCGCCGCCTGGACCACCGGCGTTGCCATGGCGCCGGTGACACGCCGTCGCACGCCGCCCAAATTGTCTGGCCCGCGCCCCGACATAGGAGGTGGTGCGGCGGCGGCGGGCGGGGTGACGCCGACCGCTGCCCCCGGATCGCGCCGCATGCATCCGCCCGGCCGGGTGTGCGGAAACACTGTGCAGTTCCACAGCGTCCGCTCCAATCCGGCCGGCTGGTCGCGGAGATAGCTGAACGCCATGGCCGCGACCTGGGTCGGATTGGGATCGCCGGATCGGGGCACCGCCTTCGTATCGGTCCAGCCCAGATATTTGCAGCGCGGGCGGGTGCCGCAGGCCTTCGCCGCCAACAACGGATAGCTTTCCGCCGACAGGCCGACGGGTAGCGCGACCATGATCGCCTGCGTGTCACCGACATCGGGATCGGTGACCAGGGCCGGCGCGGAGCCGTCGACCGAAGCCAGGGCGGTGGCGGCTTCGCTGGTCGCGGCGGCGACCGCCGCCAGTGCGCCACCCAGCCGGTGCGCGTCGGAGAGGGGGGCGATCCTGTCGATCACCGGCTCCTCTGCGGAGACCTGGCGGTTGAAGGCGGGCGGGGTGCCCCACCAGCCGGCCCAGCGGAAGAAGAGATGGCTGTGCACGGCGGCGATCTTGTCCAGGCTGGACTGCCAATAGGGCACGACCCAGTCGGTATGATAATGGGTGGCATAGCCGACCGGCCGATAGACCGCACCGGTCAGCGCCGCCGTCGCGACCTTGCGCGCGGCGGTCCACAAGGCAGGGGAAGGCGACCAGCGGGTCAGCGCGCCGTCGCAACTGAAGGTGAACTGGCAGCCGGTGGTGCGGTCCTGCCCCTCGAACACCACGCCGCACACCGTCTTGGGAAAGGCGGGATGGCGGACGCGGTTCAGCACCACCTGCGCGACCGCGCGTTGCCCGGCGGGATCGTCGCCCGCCTCATAGACCAGGGCGGTGGCTAGGCAGTCGGTGGCGCGGGCCAGATTGTCGGGCGTGTCGCGCAGGTGGAACGGGCGCGCGGCCGGGTTCGGCCCCTTGGCGAAGGGCACGCCCGCGTTGAAGGCGCGCGCGTCCTGCGGCGTCAGATCGACCAGCTCGACCGGCTCCACATCGGGCAGCACGGTCGGCGGCACCACCTTGCGCGGCGGCAGGCCCGCGCGCCGTGCGATGCGTGCCGGACTGGCGGCGACGGTCGGCGCCCACCGCACGAGCAGCGCGGGAATGACGACCGCCACCAGGGCGAGAAGGAGGAGCAGGCCCCGGAATACGGGTCCGGGGCGCGAAGACACCATCACGCTTCGGGCAGGAAGTCCGGCACCGACAGATAGCGCTCGCCCGTGTCGTAGTTGAAGCCGAGCACGCGCACGCCATCGGGCAGGTCGGGCAGCTTCTGGAGGATCGCGGCGAGCGTCGCGCCGGACGAGATGCCGACCAGCATCCCTTCCTCGCTGGCGGAGCGGCGCGCCATGTCCTTGGCGACGGCGGCATCGACCGCGATCACCCCGTCCAGCAGCTGGGTGTGGAGGTTGGCGGGGATGAAGCCCGCGCCGATGCCCTGGATCGGGTGCGGGCCCGGCTGGCCGCCGGCGATGACCGGCGAGGCCTGGGGCTCGACCGCATAGACCTTGAGGTCCGGCCATTCCTTCTTCAGCGCTTCGGCGACGCCGGTGATATGGCCGCCGGTGCCGACGCCGGTGATGATGACGTCGATCGGCGTGTCGCGGAAATCGTTCAGGATCTCCTGCGCGGTGGTGCGGACATGCACGTCGACATTGGCCGGGTTCTCGAACTGCTGCGGCATCCAGGCGCCGGGCGTCTGCTCGACCAGCTCCAGCGCGCGCTCGATCGCGCCCTTCATCCCCTTTTCGCGCGGCGTCAGGTCGAAGGTCGCGCCATAGGCCAGCATCAGGCGGCGGCGTTCCAGCGACATGCTCTCCGGCATCACCAGCGTCAGCTTATAGCCCTTCACCGCCGCGACCAGCGCCAGGCCGATGCCGGTATTGCCGCTGGTCGGCTCGATGATCGTGCCGCCGGGCTGGAGCGCGCCCGACGCCTCCGCCGCCTCGACCATGGCGAGGGCGATGCGGTCCTTGATCGAACCGCCGGGATTCGACCGCTCGGACTTGATCCACACCTCGCTATTGGGGAACAGCCGCTGGATGCGGACATGCGGCGTGCCGCCGATCGTCTCCAGGATCGTATTGGCCTTCATGGCTTGGCTTCTCCGTGCTCAGGTTCGGTTTCGAGGATCTCTGGCGGGTCAAAGGTTCGCGCGCGGCGGAGTTCCGGGAACAGGCGCGACCAGAGCAGGGTCACGCCGATCGCGCCGACCCCGCCGAACACTACCGCGCCGACCGGCCCCAGCAGCGAGGCCATCACGCCGCTCTCGAACTCGCCCAGTTCGTTGGACGCCGAGATGGTGAGCTGCGACACCGCGCTCACCCGCCCGCGCATCGCATCGGGGGTGTGGAGCTGGATGAGCGACTGGCGGACATAGACCGACACCATGTCCGCGCCGCCCGCGACGATCAAGGCGGCGAGGCTGAGCAGGAAGGCGGGATGGACGAACACCGCCATCGTCCCCAGCCGCACCGTGCCGCTTTCCAGCCCCAACGCATCCGTGATGTAGGACGCGATCCCGAAGGTCAGGATGCCCAGGCCGAAGATGACGACGGCGGCGAGCATCTTCACGCCGACATTGCGGCTCATCGGCCGGACCGAGAACCAGATGGCGGTGCTCGCCGCGCCGATCCCCATGCCCGCCGCCAGCACGCCCAGCCCCTGCGACCCGACGTGCAGGATGTCGCGGGCATAGACCGGCAGCAGCGAGGTTGCGCCGGCCAGCAGCACCGCGAACAGGTCGAGCGTGATCGCCGCCTGCACCAGCCGGTTGCGCCGGACATAGCGGAACCCCTCGGCAATACGGGCGAGCGGCCGGTGATCGCTCTGCACGGCCGGCTGCGGCACCGGGCCGATCAGGAACATGAAGGTGAGCGCGACCACGAACAACAGGGTCGCGACGCCATAGGCGACCTCCGGATGAATGGCATAGAGCAGGCCGCCGACACTGGGGCCGGCGATGGTGCCGACCTGCCAGGCGATCGAGCTTACCGCGATCGCGGTGGGCAGGCTCTCGCGCGGGACCAGATTGGGGGCGAGCGCCGAATAGGCCGGGCCGGAAAAGGCGCGCGCCACGCCGAACGCCACCGCCGCCGTGAACAACGCGCCGAGCGTCAGGTGGCCCGACCAGGTGAGCAGCCACAGCGCGCCCGCGGTCAGCACCAGCAGCGCGGTGGTGCCGCGCACGATCCAGCGTCGGTCGACGCTGTCGGCGACCAGGCCGGTGACCGGGGTGAGCAGGAACAGGGGCACGAACTGCGCGAAGCCGATCATGCCGAGCATGAACGCCGCCTGCCGCACATCCATCGTCTCGCGCGCGAGATTATAGACCTGCCAGCCGATGACGATCGACATCGCCGAGACGGCGATGGTGCCGCTGAACCGCGACAGCCAGTAGCTGCGGAAATTGGCGATGCGAAAGGGGTGGATATGGTCGGCCATTCACCCGGAGCTTTACGCATGGCGCGGGCGTCAGGGCAATGGTGCTGGCCTTTGTGCCCTGAAAGCCCGGCTTGATCCGCTCGGATCGGATAATGCTGCGAAAGCTGCTGCATCGCATGATTGCCTCTTTCGTCGGACCCGGCCTATAGGCACCGCCAACTACCCTACGGAAACGAGGTCTTTTGACAGTGGCCAAAGCCCCCCGCGCCTTCGCCGATCCGCCGATCCCCAATCGCGAGCGTCCCGCCGAGCCGAAGCCGTTCGAGGCGAGCAAGGAACAGCTGCTCGACTTCTACAAGCAGATGCTGCTGATCCGCCGGTTCGAGGAAAAGGCCGGCCAGCTCTACGGCCTCGGCCTGATCGGTGGCTTCTGCCACCTGTATATCGGCCAGGAAGCGGTCGCGGTCGGCCTGCAGTCGGCGCTGGACGGCGACAAGGATTCGGTGATCACCGGTTACCGCGACCATGGCCACATGCTGGCCTATGGCATCGATCCCAAGGTCATCATGGCCGAGCTGACGGGGCGTGCCGCCGGCATCTCCAAGGGCAAGGGCGGGTCGATGCACATGTTCTCGACCGAGCATAAATTCTATGGCGGCCACGGCATCGTCGGCGCGCAGGTGTCGTTGGGCACCGGTCTGGCCTTCGGGCACAAGTACAGCAATGACGGCGGCGTCTGCCTCGCCTATTTCGGCGACGGCGCGGCCAATCAGGGCCAGGTGTACGAGAGCTTCAACATGGCCGAGCTGTGGAAGCTCCCGATCATCTTCGTGATCGAGAACAACCAGTACGCCATGGGCACCAGCGTCAACCGCGCCTCGTCCGAGGATCAGCTCTATCGCCGCGGCGAGAGCTTCCGCATCCCCGGCATCCAGGTCGACGGCATGGACGTGCTGGCCTGCCGCGGCGCGGCCGAGGAGGCGCTGGCCTGGGTCCGCGCCGGCAAGGGGCCGGTCATCCTGGAGATGAAGACCTATCGCTATCGCGGTCACTCCATGTCCGACCCGGCCAAGTATCGCAGCCGCGAGGAAGTGCAGGGCGTGCGCGACAAGTCCGACCCGATCGACCACGTCAAGAAGCTGCTGGAGGCGCAGGGCGTGACCGAGGCCGATCTGAAGGTGCTGGAGCAGGACATCCGCAAGACGGTGAACGCGGCCGCCGATTTCGCCGAGCAGACCCCCGAGCCGGACCCGGCCGAACTGTACACTGAAGTGCTGGTGGAGCGTTACTGAGATGGCGATCGAGATCAAGATGCCGGCCCTGTCCCCGACCATGGAGGAGGGCACGCTCGCCAAATGGCTCGTGAAGGAAGGCGACAGCGTCAAGTCCGGCGACATCATGGCCGAGATCGAGACCGACAAGGCGACGATGGAGTTCGAGGCGGTGGACGAGGGCGTCATCGCCAAGATCCTGGTCGCCGAGGGCACGGATAACGTGAAGGTCGGCACGGCCATCGCCGTGCTGGCCGAGGAGGGCGAGGATGCCTCCACCGTGACCGAGACGCGCAGCGGCGAAGACGCCAATGCCGCGCCGAAGAACGAGGCCACCGACGGCGCGTCGCCGCCCATGCCGGAGGGCGCCGCCGCCGCCGAGCAGGAGAGCGGCACGCAGCAGCTGGTCGCCGCCGCCGAAGCACACGCCCCCGCCACGCCGGAGATTCCGGAGGGCACCGAGATGGTGAAGCTCACCGTCCGCGAGGCGCTGCGCGATGCGATGGCCGAGGAAATGCGCGCCGACGACCGCGTCTTCGTGATGGGCGAGGAAGTCGCGCAATATCAGGGCGCGTACAAGGTGACGCAGGGGTTGCTCGACGAGTTCGGCGACCGCCGCGTCATCGACACGCCGATCACCGAATATGGCTTTGCCGGCGTCGGCACCGGTGCGGCGATGGGCGGCCTGCGCCCGATCATCGAGTTCATGACGTTCAACTTCGCCATGCAGGCGATCGACCACATCATCAACTCGGCCGCCAAGACCAACTACATGTCCGGCGGCCAGATGCGCTGCCCGATCGTGTTCCGTGGCCCCAACGGTGCCGCCAGCCGCGTCGGCGCGCAGCACTCGCAGAATTACGGCCCCTGGTATGCCAGCGTCCCCGGCCTGATCGTGATCGCGCCCTATGACGCGGCCGATGCCAAGGGCCTGCTCAAGGCGGCGATCCGGTCCGAGGACCCGGTTGTGTTCCTCGAGAACGAGCTGATGTACGGCCGCTCGTTCGACGTGCCCAAGATGGACGATTTCGTCCTGCCGATCGGCAAGGCGCGGATCATGCGCGAGGGCAAGGACGTGACGCTGGTCAGCTATTCGATCGGCGTCGGCGTCGCGCTGGAAGCGGCCGAGAAGCTGGCCGAAGAGGGCATCGACGCGGAGGTCATCGACCTGCGCACGCTGCGCCCGCTCGACACGGCGACGGTGCTCAAGTCTCTGGCCAAGACCAACCGCATGGTCGTGGTCGAGGAAGGCTGGCCGACCTGCTCGATCGCGTCGGAACTGACCGCGGTGGTGATGGAGCAGGGCTTTGACGACCTCGACGCGCCGGTGCTGCGCGTCGCCAACGAGGACGTGCCGCTGCCCTATGCCGCCAATCTCGAAAAGCTTGCGCTGATCGACTCGGCGAAGGTCGTGAAGACCGTCAAGAAGGTCTGCTACAAGGGCTGATCCTTCGATGCGCGCGGCACGGTCATCGGGTCGTGCCGCGCGTTTCTTATTGGGGGCACGCGACGCCGCGAAGCGGTCCGTCATGGCGTGAACGCCGCCGTTCCCCGGATATGTTCCCCAGCGAAGGCCGGGGCCCAGATGGGGGACGCCAGCGATAGGCAGTCCAGCGCTGCCTTTCCGCCAAAGCGACGATGGGCGCACGCAGAAGCGCGCAGCGGACTCGCCGAGCCGCTCCGGCGACTCCCCCGAACCAGTGTTATGAACTAAGGCGCGCTCCGGGGGCCGCCATGTGAACCTGACCCGTCACGCCGGATCGGGCGGCCGCTTCAACGCCTGGGCCAGCGATGCCGTGGCACTGCCGCGCTTCGCCGGCTGGGGCTGCGAGGCGTCGGGCGACCAGCCGGTCAGGAAGATCAGGTCGATCCGCTCGCGCGTGCGGCCATCCGGACCACCCGCTTCGCCAAAAGCCGCGGCGGCGGCGGCCAGCGCACCGCGCGACAGCGGATGGCGTTCGCTCAGCACGTTGGTGCCGGCCATGCCGCGCAGATCCTCCAGCAACCGCCACATGCCGGGATAGCCGATGTCGAGCGCCTCGATATCGGCGACGGGCAGGGCGAAGCCGGCGCGGACCAGCAGGTCGCCCGCCGAGCGCACGTCGATCTGGGGATGCAGGCGGGCAACCGGCCGCTGCCGCTCGGCACTGGCGAAGGCCTTGCGCAGGTTCGGGAAGGAGGTGGCCCCGACGAACGCTGCCAGGAACAGCCCGTCCGGCCGCAGTGCCCGCCGCGCCAGCGTCAGCGCGCCCGGCAGGTCGCCGATCTGGTCGAGCACGCCTGCGCTCACCACCAGGTCGAAACTGCCATCGGCGAAGGGCAGGCGATCCTCGTCGGCCTGCACCCCGCCGGCCCGTTCGGCGAAGAGGAAGCCGGCATCCATCCGCGCGACTCGGGCGCCCGGCGGCGGCTCGAAGGCGCCGTCGAAACAGCCGAGATCGAGCACGTCGTGAAAGGCGCGCTTCACCGTCGCCAGGCGCTCGGCGATCCCGTCGAGCATGGCGGCGCGGAGGAAATCATGCGCGGCGAAGCGGTTGGCGGCGCGGTCGCGGCGATGGCGACGCGCGGTGCGATCGAAGATGTCGGGGGTGTCCACGCCCGTGCTTGTGCCCCGTCGCGTGCCGGCCGACAAGCGCGCCATGCCGCTTCGTCCGATCGCCGGTGCCGTCC
Source organism: Sphingomonas sp. S-NIH.Pt15_0812 (assembly GCF_003951315.1). GTDB lineage: Bacteria > Pseudomonadota > Alphaproteobacteria > Sphingomonadales > Sphingomonadaceae > Sphingomonas. The sequence goes on along the minus strand of NZ_QLJH01000033.1, from coordinate 7,642 downwards.
GCACGATCATCGCCCTGTTGCTGCCGCCGCGCTGCCCCGGTTGCGGCGAGCCGGTCGGCGCGGACCATCGCTTCTGCGCGACCTGCTGGACGGAGTTGCGCTTCCTGGCCCCGCCCTGGTGCGCGGGCTGCCACCTGCCGTTCGACTATGATCGCGGACCGGAGGCGCGGTGCGCGACCTGCCTCGCCCGGCCGCCGCGCCATGCCGGCATCCGGGCGGCGGTGGCCTATGGCCCGGTGGCGGGCGCGCTGGCGGTGCGGCTGAAACATGGCGGGCAGATCGCGCTGGCGGAGACGATGGCGCGGGCGATGGCGCGGCTGATGCCGGAGGGGGCGGAACTGCTGGTGTCGGTGCCGCTCCACCGCTGGCGCCTGTGGCGGCGCGGCTTCAACCAGTCGGCGCTGATCGCCGCCGCCCTCGCCCGGCGGACGGGGGTACGGCACGATCCGTTCGTGCTGCGGCGATGGCGGGCGACCCGGTTGCTGCGCGGGCTTGGCCGGCGCGAGCGGGCGCGCACCGTGCGCGGCGTCTTCGCGGTGCGGGCGGTCGATCGCGAGCGACTGAGGGGGCGGGCGGTGGTGCTGGTCGACGACGTCTATACGACGGGCGCGACGGCGGAGGGCTGCGTCCGCGCCCTGCTGGCGGCGGGGGCGCGGTCGGTGACGATCCTGTGCTGGGCCCGCGTGCTGGCAAGCGACGATTGACAAGTGTCGATGCCGCCCACACCTGAGGGGCTATGGCAAAGGTCGAAATCTACACCAAGGCATTCTGCCCCTATTGCACCCGGGCGCTCAAGCTGCTCGCCGCCAAGGGCGTCGAGCCGCAGGAGTTCGATATCACCATGGGCGGTCCGCAGCGTGCCGAGATGCTGGAGCGCGCCAATGGCCGCACCACCGTGCCGCAGATCTTCATCGACGGGGCGCATATCGGCGGATCCGACGATCTGGCCGCGCTCGACAGGGCCGGCAAGCTGGACCCGCTGCTCGCGGCGTGACGACCGCGTTGCTCCAGATGACGAGCGGGATCGATCCCGCCGTCAATGCCAGGACGCTGACCGACGCGGTGGCGCATGCGGCGGCAGAAGGTGCGACGATGCTGTTCACGCCGGAAATGTCCGGCCTGATCGATCGCGACCGGGCGCGGGCGGCGCAGGCGATCGTTGCCGAGGCGGATGATCCCGTGCTGGACGCGGTGCGCGGCGCGGCGGCGAAGGCCGGGCTGTGGGTCCATCTCGGCTCGCTGGCGGTGCGGCGGCCGGATGGCCGGCTGGCCAATCGTGGCTTCGTGATCGACGGGAGCGGCACGATCCGGGCGCGCTACGACAAATTGCATCTGTTCGATGTCGACCTGCCCACGGGCGAGCGCTGGCGCGAATCGGCGAGCTATGCGCCGGGCGAGACGACGGTGGTGGTCGATACGCCGGTCGGCCGGCTGGGACTGGCAATCTGTTACGACCTGCGTTTTCCGGACCTGTTCCGCGCGCTGACCGATGCGGGCGCGACCGTGCTCGCGGTGCCCGCCGCCTTCACCCGTCCGACCGGAGCGGCGCACTGGTCGCTGATGCTGCGAGCCCGCGCGGTCGAGGCGGGGGCCTGGGTGGTCGCCGCGGCGCAGACCGGCACGCATGAGGACGGCCGCACCACCTATGGCCATGCCATGGTCGTCGATCCCTGGGGCGAGGTGGTGCTGGACATGGGCGAGGCGGCGGGGATGGCGTTCGCGGCGATCGATCCGACGCGCACCGCGGAGGTGCGGGCGCGCCTGCCGGTGCTGGAGCATCGCCGGCCCGTCCCGCCGGTGACGATCGTCGGCGCATGATCGTCTTCGACCTGCGCTGCCCCGATGGTCATGTGTTCGAGGCCTGGTTCGGGTCCAGCCGCGCCTATGACGATCAGCGCGACGCCGGACATCTTGTCTGCCCGATGTGCGGCGCGACTCGGATCGAGAAGGCGGTGATGGCTCCGGCGGTCGCGGCCAAGGGCAATCGCGCCGAGCCATTACCGCCCGCCGCGATGAAGCAGGCGATGGCCGCACTGGCGGCGGCGCAGGCCAAGGCGCTGGAGTCCTCCGAATGGGTCGGCAGCGCGTTCGTCACACGCGCCCGCGCCATGCATTCGGGCGATGCGCCGACCACCGCCATCCATGGCCAGGCAAGCGTCGCCGAAGCCAAGGCGCTGGTGGCGGAAGGCGTGGCGATCGCGCCGCTGCCGCTGCCCGTGGTGCCGCCCAAGCAGCTCAACTGATGAGATTGGAAACCCTCCGGATCGGATACGGTTGGTCTCAAACCGCTCCGCAACGGACGCTTAGAGGCACCCGCATCGCACTATGAGGGAATAGGGAGGGAGGCCTGTTCCTCTCGAGCCCCTGCGATGTTCCACCGGTTCGCCGGCCTATGGCTTCTTCCAGCATCGTCCGCTCCGCGACCGATCCCCGGTCCCGGCCCGGAGGCGCGACAGGTGCTGGTCGATCTGCTGGCGATCGTCGATCCCGACCGGGCGGGGCGATGGGCGGATGCGATATTGGAGCGCCACGGGAGCCTGAACGCGGCGCTGGCCGCCGGAGAGGCGTCGTTGCTGCCGGTGGTGGAGTATCAGACCCAGGCGGTGGCGCTGCTGGTGGCGCATCGCCGGGCGGCCTTGTTCGCACTGCGCGAGCAAGTGGCGGCGGGCCCGATCGTGGCGACCCGGCACGAGCTGATCGATTATTGCCGCCAGCGCATGGCGCATGATCGCGACGAGCAGTTGCGCGTCTTCTTCCTCAACGGACGACGCGAACTGCTGGCGGAGGAAGTGATCGCGCGGGGCGGGCCGGAGGGGGTGATGGTCCGCCCGCGCCAGATCCTCGCCCGTGCGCTGGAGGTGGGTGCATCCGGCCTGACGCTGGTCCACAACCATCCGAGCGGCGATCCCGCCCCCAGCGACCTCGACCGCCGCTTCACCCGCAAGCTGGCCGTGGCGGCGGAGGCGCTGGGCATTCGCCTGCACGATCACCTGATCGTCGCGCGCGACGGCCAGTACTGTATCGCGATCGACTGACCAAGGTCAGCGTTTCCGCCGGCAGGCATCCGAGCAATATTGCACCTGCTCCCAGTCGCGCGCCCATTTCTTCCGCCACGTGAAGGGGCGGCCGCAGGCGGCGCAAACCTTGATCGGCAGGTTGCGCTTGTCGACGCCGTTGGGCATCAGCGCGGCTCGCGATCGAGGAAGGCCGCCACATCGGCCAGATCGACCGAGCGGTCGAGATAGGCCCGGCCGATACCGCGGGCGAGCAGGAAGGGCAGGGTGCCCGCCGACATCTTCTTGTCGTGGCGCATATGATCGACCAACCGCGTGCCGCTGGCGGCGATGCCTGCCGCCGCCAGTCCATCGGGCAGGCCCACGGCCCGGAAATGCACAGCGACCCGTTCGGCGTCCTCGGCCGGACACAGCCCGCGCGCCACCGAAAAGCGGAAGGCCAGCGCGATACCCGCCGCCACCGCCTCGCCATGGATCAGGCTGCCGTCGAACCCGGCCTCCGCCTCCAGCGCATGGCCGAAGGTATGGCCCAGGTTGAGGAGCGCGCGGGTGCCGTTCGTCTCATGCTCGTCGGCGGCGACGATCCGGGCCTTGGCCGCGACCGAATGGGCGATGGCCTGTTCACGCGCCGCCGCATCGCCGGCGAGCAACGCCGCGCCGTTCGCCTCGCACCAGGCGAAGAAACCGGCATCGTCGATCAGGCCGTATTTGACCACCTCGGCATAGCCGGCGGCCAGCTCGCGCGGCGGCAGCGTGTCCAGCACCGCCGGGTCGATCAGCACCATGGCGGGCTGGTGGAACGCGCCGATCAGGTTCTTGCCCGCCGCCGTATTGATCGCGGTCTTGCCGCCGACCGAGCTGTCGACCTGGGCGAGCAGCGTCGTCGGGATCTGCACGAAGGGGCAACCGCGCTTCAGGATCGCGCAGGCGAAGCCGATCAGGTCGCCCATCACCCCGCCGCCCAGCGCCAGCACATGGTCGCTGCGCTCGATCCCGCGCGCCATCAGCCAGTCGCAAACCTGCGCCAGCACCGCCCAGCTCTTGCTCGCCTCGCCCGGCGGCAGGACCAGCGCCTCGCTGGCGATGCCGGTCGCCTCCAGCGAGGCCTGCAACCGCGCGAGATGCGGACGCAGATTCGAATCGGTGACGATCGCCATCGGCCGCCCCCGCGCCAGCGGGGCGAGCGCGTCGGCCGCGCGGTCGATCAGCCCGGCCTCAATCAGGATCGGATAGCGGCGGTCGCCCAGTTCGACGGCGATCGTCCTCATCGGCCGATCGCCTTCAGGATGGCGTTGACGGTCACTTCGTGCGGACCTTTCTGGCTGGAGACATGGATATGCGCCTGGGCATAGATCGGGTCGCGCACGGCGGCGAGATCGGTCAGCACCTGGCGGGCGTCCTTGCCGCGCAGCAGCGGACGCGTGTCGCGGCGCTTGACGCGTTCGACCAGCACGTCCGGATGCGCGCTCAGCCAGATGGCGGTCGCCTGGTCCAGGATCAGCCGGCGCGTCGCCGGATCGATGAAGGCGCCGCCGCCGGTCGCGATGACCTTGGGCAGGCCATCCATCAGCCGACCGATCACGCGGCGTTCGCCGGCGCGGAAATAGGGTTCGCCGAATCGGGCGAAAATCTCAGTGATGGTCATGCCGGCCGCGTCCTCGATGGCGTTATCGGCATCGACGAACGGCAGATTCAACCGCGTCGCCAGACGGCGACCAACGGTGGACTTGCCGACACCCATCAACCCGACGAGCACGAGCGGCCGGCCGGTCCAGGGGGAGTGGCTTTGCAACATCGCGAGCGGGGCTATACAGCCGCAATCGCGCGGCGCAAAAGCGCTGTGATCCCGCGTATCCGTTTTCCAAGGTTTGCCTATGTCCCGCCTTCTCGTCTCGCTCCTGGTGATCCTGGTCGTGGTCGGGGGTGGCATGATGCTGCTCGCCGGCCGCGCCAAGGATCGGCCGACCACGCAGATCGAGCAGCAGGTCTCGCTTGCGAATCTCCAGTAAGGTCGCAGCCGCCGGGTTCGGCGCGGTCGCGCTCGCCGCCATGGCGGTGGCGCAGGATCGTCCCGAATCGATCCTGCCGCCGGGTTTCGGCGATCCGGCGGCGCGCCCCGCCGCCCGGCCGAGCGCGACGCCGACCGCCGCCGCCCCGCGTTCGCCCGTCGCGCGACCGGGACCCGCACCGACATCGCCGGTCCCGGGCGGCGCGGTGCTGCCGAGCGATCCGGCCGGCGCGGTGGTGCAGCCGCTGCCGACCCCGACGCCTGCCCCGATACCCAGCGCGACCCCGTCGCCGGTCGATCCGCGGCTGCTGGCCCGCTACGAGATGCCGGCCTATGCCCGGCGCTCGCTGGCGACTGTCGGCCTGTCGCAGGACATGCCCGCGGACGCGTTCGGCGCGGCCGATGGCGGCTTCATCGAGACGTTGATGCGGCACACGCCCGCGCCCTTGCCGTCGCGTTGGCTGTCGATGCTGCTGCGGCGGACGCTGGCGGCGGAACTCGATACGCCCGCCGGGCTGAACGGCGCGGACTATGCCGCCGAGCGCGCCTGGCTACTGCTCCGGATGGGCGAATCGGTCGTGGCGCGCGGGGTGGTCGAGCGGGTCGATAATCGCGACTATACGCCCAAGCTCTATCAGGTCGCGATGAACGCGATGCTGGCGACCGGCGATCCCGGCGGCCTGTGTCCGCTGGCCGAGGGGGGGCTGCGCGCGACCGGCGAAGTGGGTTGGGTCTTCGCCCAGCCGATCTGCGCGGGCCTGACCGGGCAGGGCGAGGCGGCGCGGGCCCAGTTCCAGGCGACGCGACGTCGCCGACTGGCGGGCGGGATCGACGTGCTGCTCGCCGAGAAGGTGATGGGCGCGGGCGGGCAGGGGCGGCGCGCGGTGACGATCGAATGGGACGGCGTCGACCGGCTGACGCCGTGGCGATTCGGACTGGCGAACGCGACGGGCGTGACGATCCCGGAGACGATGTTCGCCACGACCGGCGCACAGGTCCGCTACTGGCAGGCGCTGTCGCCGATGCTCGCCCCGGCCGCCCGGCTGACGCTGGCGGAGGCGGCGGGTGCGCAGGGCGTGCTGTCGAGCACGGCGCTCGTCGATCTCTATGGCATGGTCGCCGGCGACGACGACGCGCCCTCGGCGGCGACGGCGGCGGCGCAGGATCTGGGCACCGCCTATGCCGGGCGCACGGCCGACGCACGGCTGGCAGCGCTGCGGGACCTGTGGGGGGCCGATCCCTCCTATGGTCGATTGGTGCTGACCGCCCATGCCGCCGCGCGCCAGCCGGTGCGGGCCGATCTGGCGGAGGCGGACCGGATCGTTGCCTCCCTGCTGTCCGCTGGGCATGACCGGACGGCGGCGCGCTGGGCGCAGGCGGTGAAGACCGGCGGTGATGGCTGGGCGATGATCGCGCTGTCCGACCCCGATTCCACCACGCGCTTCGGCGAGGGCGACGTGCAGGACTATGCCAGCAGCGGCGACGCCATGCGCAAGCGGCAGTTGTTCCTGGCGGGGCTCGCCGGCCTTGGCCGGATCGCGCCCGACCAGGCGCAACGTACCGCCGAATCGCTGGGCGTTCCCCTCGGGGCGGAGACCAACTGGACCCGTGCGCTGGACCGGGCGGTGCGCGCGGACGAGCCCGGCACGGTCGTGCTGCTGGCGGCGGTCGGGATGAACGCCGCCAATTGGCGCGGCGTGTCGCCGGTCACGCTCTATCGCATCGTCGCGGCGCTGCGGGGCGTCGGGCTGGACGGCGAGGCGCGGATGATCGCGGCCGAGGCGCTGGCGCGGGGCTGACCCGGATGCCCGAGCTTTCCGATCGCGGACTGATCGACCGGTTCCTGGAGATGCTCGCCGCCGAATCGGGCGCGGCCGCCAATACGCTGGCCGCCTATCGCAGCGACCTGACGCTCGCTTCGACCGTGCTCGGCGGGCGGCTGGCCATGGCCGATGCCGAGGCGCTGGCGCGGCTGGCGCATGACTGGCGCGCATTGTCGCGCTCCACCGTCGCGCGCAAGTCGGCGGCGCTCCGCCGCTTCTACGCCTTCCTGCATGAGGAAGGGCACCGGGCGGACGATGCCGGCGCGGCGCTGCCTCGGCCGGGCACCGCGCGCGGCCTGCCCCGGACGCTGAGCCATGGCGATATCGACCGGCTGTTCGCCGCGATCGAGGATCGCCTCGCCAATTCACGCCCGGTCGACCTGCGGCTGGCGGCGCTATTCGAGCTGCTTTACGGATCGGGCTTGCGCGCAACCGAATTGGTGTCGCTGCCGCTCACGGCGGTGCGGCCCGACCGCCCCTATCTGTTCGTGAAGGGCAAGGGCGGCAAGGAGCGGCTGGTGCCGTTGTCCGACCGCGCGCGTGCGGCGGTGGCGGCGTGGCGCGCGCATGTGCGGCAGGACCAGCCCTTCCTCTTCCCGTCGGGCCGCGGCCATCTGTCGCGCATCCGCCTCTACCAGCTCGTGCGCGAACTGGCGGCGGAGGCGGGGATCGCGCCCGACCGGATCAGCCCGCACGTCCTGCGCCACGCCTTCGCCACGCACCTGCTCGCGGGTGGCGCTGACCTGCGCGCACTTCAGACAATGCTGGGCCATGCGGATATCGCCACCACCGAGATC
>NZ_QLJH01000032.1 GCF_003951315.1 Sphingomonas sp. S-NIH.Pt15_0812 | reverse complement strand
GTTCGCGTGGAAGCGCGGAGGATGCGGGGCGGGAGCGCCGGGGGAGGAAAACTTCCGCCTTCTCCGCGCGTCTGCGGGAAATCCGATCCGGTCCACATGCCGGCCTTGATCGTTGCGCCAGCGACATGACATGCTGTCGCTGCGGCGCCTTCGCCGCGGGAGGGTAGGCAGCATGGCGGCATGGCGTTGGATCGCAGCAAGCGGATTGCTCGCGGTCGGGGCGGCGTTGCCCGCAAAGGACGCGCCCCGTGAACGGCTGGTGCCGCCGGACGGGCTGGTCGCGGCGCGGGTGGGGGATGCGGCGATGACCGTGCGGATCGACCCCGCGATGATCGCGATGCCGATGCTCGATTCGGCTCATGCCGCGCTTGCGGGATTGAAGGCGGGGCCGTTCCCCATGGGGTTCGCGGTGGGACCGCATGTGTTCAAGGGGCAGACGGCGGTGGGTTCGCTCGTGCTGTCCGGAACCGCACCGTTCAAGCGACGGATCGGTTGGGCGACGGTGCCCCACACCGAAGGGATCGCCGGGTCGCTGGGGCCGGGCGGGGTGCCCGAGCCGCTGGTCCGCTTCGTCCTGCGGCCGCCGGTCGCGGGGGAGCGGTCGGTGACGCTGCCGATGATGAAATCGGGCGGCCTGTTCGGCGAATGGGGCGCGAGCGATGCGATGATCCTGGTCGATGGCCGGCCGATGCGGCTGCGCTTCGATCCCTTTCATCCGCGCACGCTGGCGACGGCGGGGGCGGCGGTCCGGCTGGCCGCGGCGCAGGGCGGCACGCTATCCGGCGCGGCGGTGCCGGTCGAGATCGCCTTCGGCATCCGGCGTCCGGTCCGTATGCTGACGCTGGCGCGGCCATTGGCGATCGGGTCGCTCATGCTGGCGACGCTGGGCGCGCGGACCGGTGATTATGGCCGCACCTCGGCCATCGCCGAGGCGGAGCCCGATCCGGACGAGGTGGTGGTGGTGGCACGCGGCAAGAAGGCCGATCCGTCGCGTGACCGGCTGACCCTGGGGACGGACATGCTGTCGCGCTGTTCGTCGATCCTGTTCGACAAGCCGGCGCGGCGGATCACGCTGCGCTGCGCCTGACGCAACCGGGGCATGGAATGGGTCTGGGCAGCACGGACCCGGATCGGGCAGAGCGCGTTCGATGACGATGCAACAGCTCCGCGACAATCGCGCCGAACAGGAATTCACCCTCGAGGTCGATGGCCAGACCGCCGTCGCCGCCTATCAGCGCGAGGGCGGGGTGATCGTCTTCACCCATACGCTGGTACCACCCGAGATCGAGGGGCGCGGCGTCGGCAGCAAGCTGATCCGGGGGGCGCTCGACAGCGCGCGGGACCAGGGGTTGCGGGTGGTGCCGCAATGCCCGTTCGTGAAGGCGTTCATCGATCGCCATCCGACCTATCGCGACCTGCTGGGGTGAGGGGGGCAGGACGCCCCCCGACCCCGACCGGGGTGAAGGGGGCGGAATTCAGCCGCCCAGCGTCTTCTTCAGGCCGGCCAGGGCGCTGAACGGGCCGGTCACCGTGGCCGCCTCGTCCTCGCCGACCACGCCGGCGCGCTTCAGCGCCTCCGCCGCGCCGGGGCCGCGCGGGAAGGGATCGAGCGCCAGCGCCATCGTCTCCGCCGCCGCCTCGCCCAGGTCGATCGCGCTGCCCTCGATCTCGACGGTGTCGAGCGCGTCGGCGGACAGCTCCACCTCCTCCTCGCCCGCCACCGGCTCGACGAAGCGCAGGGCGAGCGGCTCGTCGATCGCGATGGTCAGCGGATCGCTGGTGATCGAGCAGGACTGGACGACCTGGCCCGTCACCCGGCCGGTCGCCAGGATGCCGCTGGCGTCGCGGCGGATCGTCAGCGTGGCGGCGAGCGAATCGACCGCGACGATGCCGAACCGGGCGGCGAGCTTGCGCCGCTCCTCCGCCTCCGCCGAAATCGTGATGCTGCGCTCGCCCTCGCCGATCGTGTCGAGGCGTTCGGGGCGGGAGAATTCGGGGGTCATGGCAGATATCCGGTCAGAAGCTGGTCGATGGGCAGGGAAGTGAGGTCGGCACGCAACTGGCGCAAGCGGTCGGCGACATGGGCGAGCGCCGCCGGATCGGGCGGGGTGCCGCGATAGAGGTTGCGGACCAGCGCCTCCTCGAACCCGCCATCCGCCAGCCCGTCGCGATAGGCGCCGAGGCGGCCGCCCAGCGCCGCCATCATCCGGCCGATCTGCTTGCCGACGACGATGTCGCCGATGCCGAGCTGGCGCAGTTGCGCGTCCATGTCGTCGACGAAGCGTTCGGTCAGCCGTGCGGCGGGTTCGGCCCCGGCGGGGTCGTCCTCCAGCCGCAGCAGCACCATCGCCAGCACGGCCGCGATCATGTCGAACCGGCCATCGACCGTGTCGGGCACCGCGCCCGCCAGATACCAATGCTCCTGGCGGGCGTGCAGCACCACCGCATTATAGAGCGGCAGGGCGGCATCCGCCTGTCTGCCGCCGCCGAACAGCTTGCCCAGCCAGCCCAATCGCGCGTCCTCCCGCTTCACGCGGCTTGTGCACCGCGACGCCCTCGCATATCGAGGCGATCGGCGACCGATGCAATCGGCCGTCGTCGTTCAGCGTCCCGTGCCCGCCCGGAGTTATCGTCCATGCGCCATCCCCTCGCCTCTCTCGCGCTGGTCGCGGGTGTCGGCCTCCTCGCAGCGGGATGCGCGCCGCTCCGCTCGCATCAGGGCTATGTGGTCGACAGCGACCTGGTCAATTCGGTGCAGCCGGGCGTCGACAATCGCGCCTCGGTCCAGGCGACCCTGGGCAAGCCGACGCTGACCACCGCCTTCGGCCAGGGCGACTGGTATTATGTCGCGCGCGACAGCCGCAACTATGGCTATCAGGTCCCCAAGGTCCGCGACCAGATCACGGTGCAGATCAGCTTCGACCAGGCCGGCAACGTCAGCGCGATCCGGCGCGGCGGCGTCGCCCAGGTCGCCTCGGTCAGCCCCTATGGCAAGACGACGCCGACGCTCGGCCGCCAGCGCGGCTTCTTCCAGGACCTGTTCGGCAATATCGGCACGGTCGGCGCGGCGGGGGCCGGTGGCCCTGCCGGTGGCGGCGGCGGTGGCGCGGGTCGTACCCGGCCCTGATCCACGCCGGGTTGGCACCAAGCTCTGAGCGGGCAATTCTCTTACCCCGCATGGCGGGGTGGAGTTTCGTCGCTCCTAATGCCCGATGACATGATTTCGGCTGGGGATCGTCATTGCGAGCGCAGTGGGGCGATCCACCCGCCGCGCGCATGACGCCCTGGATTGCTTCGCGCCGCTCGCAACGACGGCTTGGGTCGATCCGATGTCGTCGGGCTCCCGGATCGGCCGCTTTTCACCACGGATGACCCGCATCGGACAGGCTCGTGGCCTGCCCGTATCGGTGGGTCATGGTCCGCGCATCGCTATGTCGCTGGCTGGCTGGCCCCTTCGTCTTTGGCGGGGGCCTGATCCCCCCTCGGTGGCTTTATCCCCTGGGAGGGATGGCTGAGGGGCGATGGTGAACGTCGTCCTGGACGACGTCGGAAGAAATGGTGCTGCCGGTGAGGATTGAACTCACGACCTCAGCCTTACCAAGGATGCGCTCTACCACTGAGCTACGGCAGCACTCGACCCGTTCGGGTGAGGCGCGCCTAAAGCGGTTCTAGCGACCATTGTCAACCCATTCCGCTCGGCGGTAAGCGAGAAACATGATGAAGGACGATCGGGCGACGCGATTGGCGTCGCAATTGCGGACCAACCTGAAGCGCCGGAAGGCCCAGGCACGCGAAGCCCGGGGGGCCGCCGACGCGGGGCCGGCGGACGACCGGGAGGGCGGGACGGAGGCCGACGGTCAGCGTCGGACCAGCGACCCCGCCGCATAGGTGGCGACGCCCGCGGCCTGCCAAGCCGCGAACGATGCGCCGCATCCGACCGCGAGAACGGCTGTCACCTGAATCAGCCGACGGGCGAGCATTTTCCCAAAAGCCATGCCTTCACCTCTCCATCGAGTTGTGGGCCGATGATCTCCGTCACCTTGGCGTGATAGGCATTGAGCCATGAAAGCTCGGTGGGCGTCAATAGGGCCGGATCGATCAGATCGCGTTCGATCGGCGCATAGGTCAGCGTCTCGAATCCCAGCATGATCCGGTCGGGATCGCCGCCCGCGATCGCGCGCCGCTCGATCCGGACCAGGTTCTCGATGCGGATGCCGTATTCGCCCGCCTTGTAATAGCCGGGCTCGTTGGACAGCAGCATCCCCTCGCGCAGCGGCTCCAGCGCCTGGCCGCCGGGATAGTTGGGCGCGGCGATCCGCTGCGGCCCCTCATGCACCGCCAGATAGGCGCCGATCCCGTGGCCGGTGCCGTGCGCGAAGTCGAGCCCCGCCTCCCAGAGCGGGCGGCGGGCGAAGGCGTCGATCTGGCCGCCCATCGTGCCGTCGGGGAAGATGGCGGTGGCGATGGCGATATGGCCCTTCAGCACGCGGGTGAAGCGGTCGCGCATCTCCGCGGTGGGCGCGCCGATCGGCATGACCCGGGTCACATCGGTGGTGCCATCGGCATATTGCCCGCCCGAATCGATCAGCAAGAGCTGGCCCGGTTCGATCCGCGCGTTCGACTCCTCGGTGACGTGGTAATGCGGGATCGCGCCATGCGGGCCGGTCGCGGAGATGGTGGAGAAGCTGGTGTCGAGCAGCAGCCCCGTCTCCTCGCGGAAGGCGAGCAGGCGCGCGGCGGCGGAAAGTTCGGTCTGCGATCCGTCCTGCGCCGCGGTCGCGACCCAGTGGAGGAAGCGGGTCAGCGCCGCGCCGTCGCGGGCCGAGGCGGCACGGTGGCCGGCGACCTCGACCGGGTTCTTGATCGCCTTGGCCAGGATCACGGGGTCGCGGGCGGGCATCACCCGCGCGCCGCCCGCCTCCAGCGCGTCGAAGATCGCCGCCACCGCGCCATTGGGGTCGGCGACCACCGTCCGGCCCGCAAAGCCGCCCAGCGCCGCCGCGAAGCCGTCGCGCGGGTGGAGGCGCACCGAATTGCCCAGATGCTGGCGCACCGCCTCGGTCAGCTTCTCCGGCGCGACGAACAGGTCGGTCGCGCCATCGGCATGGACGATCGCATAGGACAGGGCGACCGGCGTATGGTCGACATCGCCGCCCCGGATGTTGAGCGTCCAGGCGATCGAGTCGAGCGCCGCCAGCACCACCGCATCCGCGCCGCGCGCCGCCAGCCAGTCGCCGATCTCGGCGCGCTTGGCGGCGGACCCGACGCCGGCATGGCGCTCGTCCTGCACCGCCAGCGGGGCGGGGGAGGGGGCGGGCTGGTCGCTCCAGATCGCGTCGATCGGGTTGCTCTCCACCGGCACCAGCACCGCGCCCGTGTCGGCAAGCGCGGCCTCGACCTCCCTCACCCAGGCGCGGGTGTGCAGCCAGGGGTCGTAGCCGATCCGCCCGCCGGCCGGCGCATGGTCCGCCAGCCAGGCCGCGACCGAGGTGGCGGGGACGCCGACATAGGCCCAGTCGTCCGCCGACACCTGTTCGCGCACCTGGATGGTGTAGCGGCCGTCGGTGAAGATCGCGGCCCGGTCCGCCAGCACCACCGCGCTGCCCGCCGAGCCCTCGAACCCGGTCAGCCAGGCGAGGCGCTGCGCATAGGCGCCGACATATTCGCTCATATGCTCGTCGGTCAGCGGTACGGCGAAGCCGTCCAGCCCCCGGCGCTGGAGTTCGTCGCGCAGGGCGGAGAGACGGGCGGAATGGATGGACATGGATCTGGCTCGCGTCGGTCGAATGGGGTGGGTTCGGCCGGCGGGTCTGCCAGTTTTCACGGGGCAGGGACAGGGGCGCGGCGCGTCAGGCGGGATCCTGCGGATGGTGCGGCACCAGGATCAGCACATTGTCCTCGACCCGCCAGGACTTGAGCCGCGACAGGAAGTTCATGCCGACGACGTTGACGTCGCCAAAGGCGGGGGAGACCACCACCGGCAGGTCGCGCGCGACGATATTGCCCAGCCGCATCTCGTCGACCGTCGCCGATTGCGCGCGGATCGTGCCGTTGGCGGTGGTCAGCAGCACCGGCACGATGCCGTCGCCCACCGCCAGGTCGGCGGCGGCGGCGGTGCGCGCCGACAGCGCGGTGACGGTCGCGCCGCTGTCGACCAGCATCCGCTGTTCGATCCCGCCGATCTTCGCGCGGATCCAGAAATGGCCATCGGGGCTCATGCGGATGCGGGTCTCGCCACCCTCGACGCGCTGGTCCTCCAGGTGCAGGAATTGGAGCGCGCGGGCGACATAGGGGTCGAAGGTCTGGCGCTGTCCGACCGCGACGACCATCAGGATCAGGATCGCCACCCAGCTCGCCAGCGAGATCAGGGTGCGAAAGACCGGGATGCGGCGCGCCACCAGCAGCACGACGATCGCGGCGAAGGCGATGGCATAGAAATGCGGATGCGTGCCCGGCAGGGGGATCATGCGCCGCTGTATAGCCCGAGGCGGCTGTATGGCGGATGAAGGACTTACAGCGACTTGGGGGCAAGTGTCGCCGGCTGTTCCGGGTCTTTCGGCGCGACGAACCATCGCCGCGCCGAAAGGGACAGGATCATCAGAAGCGCGTGGTCGCGCCGATGACGATCTGCCGCCCGAGCAGGTCATAGCGGAACAGGGTGTTGTTCCGCAGCAGGCCGAGCACGTTGCGCGAATCCGGCATCAGCGGCGGATCGCGATCGAACAGGTTGTTCACCGCGATCCGGAGCGTGAACCGCTTCGCCACGTCGAAGCTGGTCGCCAGGTCGATGTAATCATAGGCCGGGATGCCGGTGTAGAATTTTCGGATCTGCGGTGTGTTCTGCGGAATGCCGGTGCTGGCGGGGGCGTTGAAGCCGATCGTCATCGCCGAGATGTGCCGCCAATTGACCGAGATGCTGGCGAACTTGTCCGGCGAAACCCAGGTCGTGCGCAGCCCGTGCGACCAGCGCGGCATGCTCTCGCCGCAACCGCCGCCATAATAGCCGACGCAGTTCGTGGCGGGCGCTTCCGGTGAGCCCTGTCCGCCGACGCTGGTGGTCAGCGTGCCGTTGAACGACATGTCGAGCGTGCCCGCGCCGCCCAGTCCCAGATTATACTGGCCCTGGAAATCCCAGCCATGCGCGTTGGACTTGTAGGTATTGGTGGTGCCCCGCGCAAAGTAACCGGTCGTCGGATTGCCGGTCGGCTGGCTGTTCAGCGTGAACGTACCCGGATTGCGCACGATGCCGCGGCAGTAATATTGCAGCCCCGTGGTCAGGCAGCCATTGAGGAAATCGCTGACCTGGAAGAAGTTGATCGAATCGTTCAGGTTGATGAGGAAGCGGTCGACCGACACGGTCAGCCCCTTCACCATGCGCGGACGCAGGATGACGCCGAACGTCTTGGTATAGGCGGTTTCCGGCTTCAGGTTGAAACCGCCGTTGCGGACCGTGCAACCGGTGTTGAGCGAGGCGCAGTCGAGCGTTGCGCTGCCATACAGATTGTCGGGCAGGCCGGTGCGGCGGCACTGTTCCAGCGAGGCGGTCGGTGCGATGCGGGCATTCGGATCGGACGAATTGGGATCGCGCGTCGAGGCGCACGGATCGTTCGGGCCGCTGGTCGTATAATTGATGTTGCTTGCCTGATCGGCCTCGATCACGGTCGGCGCGCGTTGTGCCTTGTTGAACGAGGCGCGAAGCGTGATGTCGCTAACCGGCGTCCAGATGCCCTCGGCCTTCCACGTGCCGAAGGTGCCGTTCAGGCGGTTGTACTTGGACACGCGATAACCGCCATTGACCTGCAACAGCTCGGCGAAGCGCCGGTGTTCGACCAGCGGCGCCTGCACTTCGACGTTGCTCTCGACGACATTCTGCGTGAACCGCGAATCGGTGCCGCCCGCCAGTTCACGGAACAGCGTATTCGCGCTGCCCTTGTACAGCTCGGCCCGGAACTCGCTGGCCAAGGCGATCGCGACCCCCTGTTCGGCGAAGGGTGAGGTGATGCCGTACGTGCCCAGGTCGCCGTTCAGCACCGCCAGCGCCTGCCACATCTGCGAGGTGCTGTTCTGTCGCGCGCCGCCGTTGGTGAACAGGTACGTGTTCAGCGCCGCGTTGCTGTTGTACGGGCGGAAGGCATCGAACGGCACGCATGCGCGATCGACGCCGCTGACCACCGACGCGCAGGTGGGGGTGCCGTTCACGTTGACGACGTTGAGCGAGCGGTTGACGCGATCGAAATCGGGCTGCGACGGGAAGGTCGTCTCGCCCTTCATCAGCGAATAGACGCCTGCGATGTCATAGTTCCAGGCATCGTCGAGGACGCGGCCACGCAAGCCCCCGGCGATACGCGCACCGCGGTTCTCGTAACTGGTGCGCACCAGCGGCAATGCGTCGAATCGATAGCGGACGTCGAGCGGCGCCAGCCCCGTGGTCCGCGTGCCGCACAAGGCGGTGCGCTGCGACGCCGACAGGAACGGATTGTCGCAATTGGTCTGGAATGGCGTGCTGCCATAGGCGCTGTACGAATAGACGCGATTAGGCAAGGTGTTGGACGAACGATCGCGATAGAACATCGCGGTGGAATAGAGTTCGATGTCGTCGCTGATCCGCGCGTTCACGAACGCGCCGGTGTTGAGGCGGTTGAACGCGCGCTGGAACGGGATCTCGTCGAACGGATTGGTGGAGGTGTTCGGACCCGAATTATAGGGGACGAACGTTCCCGATCCATCGGGATTGTTGACCAGGGTGTTGCCGACGCCGATCCCGCCGGGCACGATCGTGCCGACCTGGGTATAGGTGCTGCGCGTGCAGTTGAGCGCGCCGGTCGCCAGCGTCTGCGACACCTCGCAGGCGGAGAGCGAGCGATCGCCCAGATTCACCTGGTCCGAATGGCGATAATTGAAGTAGCTCGTGATATTGAGCGCGCCGTCGAAGAACGACTTGCCCGCGGTCAGGGAGATGTTGGCGCGCGCGCCGTCATTGGTCTGGCCCAATGGCGTCGGGAAATAGGCGCGGTTCGCCGCTGCGGTGACCGCGTTGGCGCGATTGTCGTGGTTGAAGAAGCTGTAATTGCCGCTGAGCGCGATGCCGTTGAAGTCCTTCTTCAGGACGAAGTTGACGACGCCGGCGACCGCGTCCGAACCATAGACCGACGAGGCGCCGCCGGACAGCACGTCGATGCGGTCCACCAGATCATTGGGGATCATGCTGACGTCCATGCCGTTCTGGATGCCCAGCCGAAGTCCGTCGACCAGCGTCAGCGTCCGCTCGAAGCCCAGGCTGCGCAGCTTGATGCGCTGGCGCCCGTCGGAATCGGCGTAATTCTGCTCGGCATTGGCCTGTACCTGCGGCAGGCGGTTCAGCACCTCCTCGATGGTGGTGGCGCCCTGGGCGGTGATCTCGGCGGCGGTGGTGGTGGTGATCGGCGCGGCGGAACTGTTGTTGGGGCGGGTAATGCGCGTGCCAGTCACGATGATCTCGTTGCCGCTGTCGCGCGTCCTATCGTCATTGCTGGCGGCCGCCAGCTTGGCCGAGGCGACGGGATCGCCGACCGCGGTGGTCGGATCCTGCGTCTGCGCCATGGCCGGCGCGGCGACCAGCGCGGCCGTGGCGCAGCTTGTGCCCAGCAAAGCCTTCAAAAACTTCATAATTCCCCCTTTTGCACCAATATATCGGCCAATCTCATCCTGATCGGATGATGATCTGTCCGTGCATTCAAGCGCAGGCTGCAGGGGTTGAACCGTTTTCGACTATCTCACCCCCCGGACTCGTAGTTGAGAACCAGTCCTCCGCAGGAAAGCACATTGCCGATACCAATATGGTACAAGCCAAGTTTCAGGGATGCAATCCATGTTGGAATGGTAACTGATTTCACGACGGGACTTCGAAGTGGATCGAAGATTGTCTATGTATTGCAACGTCTTGATCGGGCACGGCTGTGGAATCGCGACGGACCATGACGCGGGATCGGACCCGCTTTTCTTGCACGATATGGAAGGGTGCGGGACGATGCGCGCGCCGGGCTATTCGCCCGGATGCACCGCCATCAGCGTGGCGACCTGGCGTCGGAAGGCGCGCAGATCCTCGCCCGACAGGCGCGCGACCTGGGTGAAGCTCAGGCTGCGTGGATTGATCGACTGGCCGTTGCGCCACATTTCCCAGTGCAGATGCGGGCCGGTCGACAGGCCGGTGGAGCCGATATAGCCGATCACCTGGCCCTGGCGGACCTGCATCCCCGGCCGCACCGCGATGCGGCTCATATGGCCATAGCCGCTGGCGAGGCCGCCGGCATGGCCGAGCTTGACGAAATTGCCATAGCCGGCGTTGCGTCCGGCGCTGGCGACCCGGCCGTCGAGCACCGCATAGATGGGCGCGCCATAGGGGGCGGCGATGTCCAGCCCCTTGTGCATGCGGAGGAAGCCTAGCAGCGGGTGCATCCGCATCCCGAACGGGCTGGTGACGCGGCCCGCGACCGGCATCCCCATGAAGCCGCGCCGTTCCGCCTGGCCGGCGGCGTCGAACCAGCCGGCCTCCGGCTCGCCGGGCGCGGTCCAGTGGACCAGCCGGACCGCGCGGCGGCCCTGGTCGATCCCGGCATAGAGAAGCTCGCCCAGCCGCGTCTCGCCGGTGGCGGCGCGTTCGCGCGCGATGACCAGGTCGAACCGGTCGGCGCTGCCCAGGTCGCGGCCGACCGACAAACGCGTGGCGAGCGCCTTGATATAGGCCTCCACCGCCTTGGCCGGCGCACCGGCGGCGCGCGCCGAGCGATAGAGGCTGGCGCCGACCAATCCCTGCAGGCGCAGCGGGGTGCGGTCGACGGCGATCACCTGCCGCTCCGCGATCAGCGTGTCGCCCGCCCGGCGCACCGTCATCGCCAGGTCGAAGCGCGCGCGCAGCGACAGGCGGTCGAGCGGGCGCGCGACGGTGCGCGTCGGGCGGCGGCCGAGCGTCAGCGCGATCCGCGTGCCCGAGGGGATGGCGTCGAGCGGCGTCGCCGCCGCCACCAGCCGCGCCGCCGCCTCCGCATCGCGGCGGCCGACCCCGGCGCGGGTCAGCGCGCGCTGGAAGCCGTCGCCCTCGCCCAGGGTCACGCCCAGGTCGATGCTGGGCCGCTCCGGCGCTTCGGCGAGCGGGCGGACGAGATCGTTGGCGGCCATGTGCCGGCCGGTGTCGCCGCCCAGCGCCAGCGGGGCGATGGCCTGGGCGCGCGCCTGTTCGGCGGGCTGGCCGGCGAGCGGCACCGGGCTTTCCCCGATCAGCGGCCGGTCGAAGCCCGGCGACAAGGCCCAGGTCGCGGCGCAGAGCGCGGTGCAGGTGGCGAGACCACGCCACCAGTCGCGGCTGCCGATGCGCGCGCCGAGATCGGGCGTCCAGTCGATGGCGGCGACGCGGGGCCGCAGGGCCAGGACGCGCGCGGCGGCCGCGCCGCCACCGGCCAGCTCCAACTCTCTGTCGGCCTTCAGATACACGCCGGTCCGCTTTCGGTATCGCCGCCGAGCCCCCGGCGCGCTGGTCGGCCCGGACTGTGGCGGCCACTCCCTAAAGTCAAATGAACCAGCCGGTTCGCTGCGACGAGGCGTGGCGGCGGCGGGATGTTCGCCTGATGCGCTGTCCGGCCCCGATTGGCATTGCGCCCGCGCCTGGAACACCCGATGTATTGTCGATGACCAGCCGCGTCTCCGGCAACGTGACCGCCGTTCTCGGGCCCACCAACACGGGCAAGACCCATCTCGCGATCGAGCGGATGTGCGCGCATAGCAGCGGCATCATCGGCTTTCCGCTGCGCCTTCTGGCGCGCGAGGTCTATGACCGGGTGGTCGCGATCAAGGGCGCGGACCAGGTCGCGCTGGTGACCGGCGAGGAGAAGATCGTCCCGCCCAATGCGCGCTGGTTCCTTTGCACCGCCGAATCGATGCCGGGGCACGAGGCCGCCTTCGTCGCGCTGGACGAGGCGCAACTGGGGGCCGACCCGGAGCGCGGCCATATCTTCACCGACCGGCTGATGCACATGCGCGGGCGCGAGGAGACGATGATCCTGGGGTCGGAAACGCTGCGCCCGATGGTCAAGGCGCTGGTCCCCAAGGCGGAGATCGTCGGCCGTCCGCGCTTCTCGACGCTGAGCTATGCCGGCGCGAAGAAGATCAGCCGCCTGCCCAAGCGGTCGGCGATCGTCGCGTTCAGCGCCGAGGAAGTCTATGCGGTCGCCGAGATGCTGCGGCGGCTGCGCGGCGGCGCGGCGGTGGTGATGGGCGCGCTGTCGCCGCGTACCCGCAACGCGCAGGTCGCGATGTTCCAGGCGGGCGAGGTCGATTATCTGGTCGCCACCGACGCGATCGGCATGGGGTTGAACATGGATGTCAGCCATGTCGCCTTCGCCTCGCTCAACAAGTTCGACGGGCGGCGGCAGCGGCGGCTGACGGTGGCGGAGATGGCGCAGATCGCCGGCCGCGCCGGGCGGCACCAGCGCGACGGCACGTTCGGCGCGGTCAGCGAGGAGGGGCCGGGCGCGTTCCTGCCCGAGGAAGTGCTGGCGATCGAGGAGCATCGCTTCCCGAATATCGAAGGGCTCTACTGGCGCGAGGGCGATCCCGACCTGTCGAGCATCGAGGCGCTGGTCGCCGACCTGGAACGCCGCCCGCCCGCCGACCTGCCGCTGCGCGCGGCGCCGCAATCGGTCGACCTGGCGGTGCTGAAGCGCCTGTCGGAGGAAGCCTGGGTACGCGACCGGTCGCGTGGCGTCGCGGGGGTGCGGCGGCTGTGGGCGGCATGCCAGATCCCCGATTTCCGCAAGCTGGGCCTCGATCCCCATGCCCGCTTCGTCGAGCGGGTGTTCCGGCATCTGAGCGAAGGGCGCGGCCACGTCCCGCACCAATGGTTCGCCGACGAGATCGCGCGGCTGGATACGGTCGCCGGCGATGTCGAGACGCTGGCGGGACGGCTGTCGGCGATCCGAAGCTGGGCCTATATCGCGCAGCGTCCCGACTGGCTGGCCGATCCGCAGCATTGGGCCGGCCGCGCCAGGGAGATCGAGGAGCGGCTGTCCGACGGCCTCCATGCCAGCCTGACGCAGCGTTTCGTCGACAAGCGCACCACCGCCCTGATCCGCCGCATCGGCGCGGATGCCGGCCTATTGCCGGTGACGATCGGCGCGGAGGGCGAGGTGCTGGTCGAGGATCACCCGATCGGCCGGCTCGACGGCTTCCGCTTCTCGGTCGAGCCGGGCGCGCGGGCCGGCGACAAGCGGCTGCTGCTGGCGGCGGCGGAGAAACGGCTGGGCAGCGAGCGGGCACGGCGCGCGGCGGCCCTGGTCGCGGCGGCGGACGCGGCGTTCCGGCTGGAGGAGGGGGGCGACGTCGCCATCGCCTGGCAGGGCGAGGGCGGCTGGCACCGGATCGCGCGGCTGGAGCCGGGGGCGACCTTGGCGCGGCCGCGCATCCGGCTGGACCGCGACCTCGACTGCCTCGACAAGGCGATGCGCGAGGGCGTGGCGGCGCGGCTGGAACGCTGGCTCGTCGCGCAGGTCGCGCGCCGCACGCCCGTGCTGGCGATGTTGGGCGAGGCGATGCGCGATCCCGCCGCGACCTCCACCTTCCGCGCGGTGACGGCGGCGATGGAGGCGGCCGGCGGCCTCACCCCGCGCTGGCCGTTGCGGCTCTCGCTCGACCACTTGACGCCGGAGGAACGGCGGCGGCTGCGCAAGATCGGCATCACGGTCGGCGCGCTCGACCTGTTCGACCCAAGGCTGTTGAAGCCGGCGGCGGCGAGCCTGCGGCGGGCCTTGCTCGCGGTGCGCGGCCCGGCGTCGCCGGTGCCGCCGGAGGGCGCGACGGTGCTGCCGCGCGGCACCGATGGCGCGACGCTGGACAGTGGTTTCCGTCCGTTGGGGGCGCAGGCGGTGCGGATCGACCTGGTCGAGCGGATCGCTCGCGCCGCGCACGACGCGCGCCAGGGGCGCAAGCCGTTCGCGCCCGATCCGGCGCTGGCCACCTCGATGGGGCTGGAGCCGGCGACGCTGGCGCGGCTGATGGCGGAACTCGGTTTCCAGGGCCTGAAGGGCGAGACCGGCCACTGGGTGTGGCGCGGCCGTCCGCCGGCCCGACCCCTGGGCAAGCCCGTCGCGAGCGATCCGGGCAATGCCTTTGCCGGCCTGTCGGTGCTGTTCGGCCATGGGTGACAAGGACCCCGGTATCGCGATGCGGGTCGACCGCTTCCTGTGGTGGGCGCGACTCGCCAAGACGCGCAGCGCGGCGCAGGCGATGGCGGAGACCGGGCGGATGCGGATCGACGGCCGCACCATCGACCGCGCGCATTGTCCGGTCCGGCCGGGCAATATCCTGACCTTCGCCGCCTATGGCCAGGTGCGGGTGGTGCGGATCGAGGCATTGCCGGGCCGGCGCGGTCCACCGGCCGAAGCGCGCGAGAGTTATACGGAGTTAACGCCGGGCGGCTCGCCGGGCCCGCGCGAAGCTGCTAACGTGTCGCAGCAAGACGAGCTTGATTGACGCGGACCCGCCTCGCGTCCTAGCAGCCGCCGCTTGAAACCAGGTCCGGCGTGACAGGCCGGCCGCAGGACGGACCCGGAGTTTTTTCCAATGACCTACGTCGTCACCGACGCGTGCATCCGCTGCAAGTACATGGACTGTGTCGAAGTCTGTCCGGTGGATTGCTTCTATGAGGGCGAGAACATGCTCGTCATCAATCCGTCGGAATGCATCGACTGCGGCGTGTGCGAGCCGGAATGCCCGGCCGAGGCGATCCTGCCCGATACCGAGAACGGGCTGGAGAAGTGGCTGGAGCTGAACGCCACCTTCTCCGCGCAATGGCCCAACGTCACGCGCAAGCTGGACCAGACGCCGCCCGATGCCGACGCGATGAAGGGCGTGGCCGACAAGTACGACCAGTTCTTCTCACCCGAGCCCGGCGCGGGCGACTGATCGGCGCGTTCGCGCGACCTTCGCAACACTCCATCGGACCATCCCGGCCTCCGTCCGGGTGGGGAGATGGAGCGTGGAGCAGGCAGGGATGACGCTCAGTCGCCGGACGATGCTGGGAGGCATGGGCGCGGCCTTCGCCGCCGCCCGCTCGGTGCGCCTTTCGGCTGCCGGACCGACCGCCTATCCCGCCCCGACGCGCGAGGCGATGCTGCCGGTGCCGGGCGGGCGCGTCTATGTACGCGTCAACGGCGACCTGCGCGGACCGCGCCCGCCGCTGGTGATCGTGCACGGCGGCCCCGGCGGTACGCATGGCAGCTATCTGCCCGCGCTGGCGCTCGCGGGCGAGCGCGCGGTGATCCTCTACGACCAGCTCGACAGCGGCCGGTCGGATTGGCCGCAGGACCCCGCCAACTGGACGGTGACTCGCTTCGTCGACGAGCTGGAGGCGGTGAGGACCGGGCTGGGCGTGCCGCGCTGGCAGGTCTGCGGCCATAGCTGGGGCGGCACGATCGCGCTGGAATATGGCGCGCGGCACATGCGCGGGACGGCGGACCCGCTCGCCGCCCTGGTGCTGGCCAGCCCGCTGATCTCGACGCGCAGCTGGATCGCCGATGCGGACGCGCTGCGCGCCACCCTGCCGCAGGCGACGCGCGGCGTGCTGGCCGCCTGCGAGACGTCCGCGCCGCCGGCCGTGGCGATCTGCGATGCCGCGACGGAGCAATTCTACGCGCGGTTCAACCGTCGGGGGCGGCCGTCGCCGGCCATGGCCGCCTATCAGCGCACGCAGGCCGGACGCGGCTTCGACGCGCGCCTCTATGAGGCGATGTGGGGGAAGAGCGAGTTCTCCGCGACCGGCCGCTTGCGCGACTATGACGGCGAACCCCTGCTCGGTCGGCTGGACGGCGCACGCACCCTGTTCCTGGTCGGGCAATATGACGAGGCGCGGCCCGCCACCGCCGCGCTGTTCGCGGAGCGGGTGAAGGGTGCGGACTATGGCGTGGTGCCCGGCGCGGCGCATTCGCTGTTCACCGATCGCCCGGCGGAGACGGTGGCGATGCTGCGCGGCTTCCTGGCGCGCCACGATCCGCCGGCCGGGCGCTGAGCGAACCGTATCCGAAGTGGACGAGAGGCTGGCATTTTTCGTGCCGGTGTGTTAAAGGAGCCACTGACGGGCGCTTTCTGCCGCCCGCCTGTCCGCACTCAAGTTCAGGGCTGTCCCGCCGACCCTATGGCCGGAAGCCCGATTCGATGAAAGGCCCTATATGGCTGCCAAGGCGCTGTTCTTCGACGTCGGCGATTATGTTGTCTATCCCAAGCACGGCGTGGGCCGGGTAATCGAGCTGCAGAAACAGGAAATCGCGGGCACCAGCCTCGAACTCTATGTCCTGCGCTTCGAAAAGGAGCGGATGACGCTCCGCGTGCCGACCAACAAGGCGGAAAGCGTCGGCATGCGCAAATTGTCCTCGGACAAGACGATGCGCGAGGCGATGGAGACGCTCAAGGGCAAGCCCAAGGTGAAGCGCACCATGTGGTCGCGCCGCGCCCAGGAATATGAGGCGAAGATCAACTCGGGCGACCTGGCGTCGATCGCCGAGGTGGTGCGCGACCTGTTCCGTGCCGACGACCAGCCCGAGCAGAGCTATTCCGAGCGCCAGATCTTCGAAGCCGCCGCCAGCCGGCTGGCGCGCGAGCTGGCCGCGATGGAGCAGGTCGACGAGCCCAAGGCGCTGGAGAAAATCCTCGATATCCTGCGCGCCGCCGCCGCGATCTACAACAAGGAGAAGCCGGCGGCCTGATCGGGCGGCCCGGTTTTCCCGGTGAATGCAAGGGGGCGGTCCGGTGACGGGCCGCCCCTTTTTCGTGGGATTGCCATGGGCACTGGCCGGGTTTGGCGGTGGCAATGTCCTGTTCGGCTCCTGCGGACGCGAGAATGCAAGTCGAGCAAGAACAAGGCTTTATGGAGGAGGCGGCCTTGGGCTTCGGCCTGCGCAGGGGCACGATAGTGATTTCGCTAAGGCCTCCCGCGCCGGATAAGGCTGTTGCAACGTGAACCCGGCGTGTATTATCTAGGCAATACACATAGGGGAGACCGTCCGATGATTCGCCGTCACCATGCCGCCATCGCCCTTGCCATCCTGGCCATGCCCGTCGCGGCCTGCTCGATGAACTGGAGCGACAAACAGGACAAGGAGGAGGCGGGCATCGCCGGCGTCGGCAGCGGCGACCGCCGGACCTATCCGGTCGAGGGCTTCACCACCATCGCGCTGGCCGCGGCGGGCGATGTCGATGTCCGCGTCGGTCCCGCCTATTCGGTCACCGCGACGGGTTCGCCCGAGGCGCTCGACAAGCTGAAGGTCACGCGCGACGGCGATACGCTGAAACTGTCGCGGCAGCGCGGCGTCACCTGGGGCAAGAGCGGCAAGGTGCATTTCACCGTCACCATGCCGCGTATCCGGGGCGCGGATATCGGCGGTTCCGGCACGATCACGGTCGATCGGGTCGAGGGGGAGCGGTTCGAGGGCAATATCGGCGGTTCCGGCACGCTCGACATTCGCGGGCTGAACGTGCGCAAGGTCGAGTTCGCGATCGGCGGCTCCGGCGATGTCGCGGCGGCGGGCGCGGCGGGCGAGCTGGAGGTGTCGATCGGCGGCTCGGGCAAGGTGCGGGCGCAGCCGCTGCGCAGCGAATCGGCCGATATCACCATCGCCGGGTCGGGCAATATCGCCGCCACCGTGACCCGCCATGCGGATGTGACGATCCTGGGCGCGGGCGATGTCACCATCCAGGGCGGCGCGCAGTGCAAGGTGACGAAGATGGGGGCGGGCAACGTCCGCTGCGGCTGACGGCCCCCGGCGCGGCGGCCCCGGAGGCTGCCGCGCCATGATTGCATCGCCTTTTCAGGGCAGGAGGCCTGCCCGGATCAGGGGGCCAGTCGACCGTCGGTGATCGCCGCCGCCTCGAACGGGAAGAGGATGTCCGGATCGGGACGCTTGGCGGTACGGGCGATGCCCGGATCGGCGAAATGATTCAGGACATGCTTCATGATCGCCTTGCGCGCGACGGGCTTGTCGTCGGCGCGGACGCAGAACCAGGGGGCGAGCGGCGTGTGGGTGCGCAGCAACATGGTGTCGCGCGCCGCGGAATAGTCGGCCCAGCGATCCTGCGCCACCGCATCCATGTCGGACACCTTCAGGCTCTTCAGCGGATTGGTCCGGCGCGACTTCAGCCGCTTGTGCTGCTCCTCCTTGGTGATGTCGAGCCAGACCTTGAGCAGGCCGATGCCGCTCTCGACCAGCATCCGCTCGAAATCGGGCGCGTCGCGCAGGAACTCGGCCTGTTCGTCGCGGGTGGAAAAGTCCATCACCACCTCGACCCCGGCGCGATTGTACCAGGAGCGGTTGAAGATCACCAACTCGCCCGCGGCGGGAAGATGTTGGACATAACGCTGGAAATACCATTGCGATCGTTCGCGTTCGGTCGGCTTGGGCAGCGCGACGACGCGGGTGGCGCGGGACGACAGATGTTCGGTCAGGCGCTTGATCGTACCATCCTTGCCCGCCCCGTCGCGCCCTTCCAGCACCAGGATCATGCGCTTGCCCGACTCGATCGCCGCTTTCTGCATCTCGACCAGCCCGAGTTGCAGCCGTTCGAGACGGGTAAGGGATTCCGTTGTATTCACCGGCGTTGCTCCATCGGTTGCGGTCAATCGTTTCTGGGGTGGAAACCCTTGGAGTCCTGAAAAGTTTACTGCCGGTTGTGCGACATCATGGGCGCGGGCGATCGAACCGGATCAGCTTTGATCTAAATCTCGAAAATGTTCATTTCGGATGTTGACGGCCAGTACAGGGGCGCTAGGGCTGGCGATGAAAAGGAGCGACCATGGTAGACGATACGACCGACAATAATGCCGTAGAGCTGGCGACCGAGCTGACTATTGCGTGGCTGGGAAATCCCAATACGCGCACGTCGGCCGAAGACGTGCCGGCTTTCCTGGGCAAGATGCATGACACCGTGTCGGCGTTACTCGGCAATGGCAGTGTCGCCCCCGCCGCCGAACCGCAGGGTGAATATGTCCCCGCGGTCAGCGCGCGAAAGTCACTGGCGTCCAAGGATCACATCATCTCGATGATCGATGGCAAGCCCTACAAGACCTTGCGTCGTCACCTGGCCACCAATGGCCTGACCCCGCAGGAATATCGCGAGCGTTACGGCCTGAAGCCCGATTACCCGATGGTGGCCGAGAATTACTCGGAAAGCCGTCGCGCCATGGCGAAGAAGATCGGCCTGGGTCGCAAGCCCGGCGCGCGCAAGTCCGCCGAAGCATCTACCCCGGCGAAGCGGGGTCGCAAGCCGGCGGATGCCGCATCCGAATAACAATCGCGGCTCCGCAATTGTTGATCCGAAAGGGGGGTGGCTTGGCCGCCCCCCTTTTTTGTCGCGTCCACCGGACTGCACAGGTCTGCGAATCGACTCTTCCCGGCAATGGTGAGGCGACGACGCACTGTCGGGCCAGAATGTCCTCACAGCAATAAGATCGCGGCCCGCATTGCATGCTCGGCGAGTCGCCTCAGCCAGCCCGCGTTAAGCGCGGACCCGCAACGATTGTTGCGGGAAAATGGTTCCAAATCTTAAAGGCGTGGTTAACAACTAGTAAAAATCGATCTACGTCCACGACTTGTCGATGCTTTGCCACGGCTTGGCTAAGCGCCTGTAAACCAAACTTTTCTGGTTGGTTCCGTTAATTGACCTGCAACCCTTTTCACTTACTTCGACCTTCATAGAGTGGTCGGGGAACTTAACGGCATGATCAGTTACTTGCGCGATGGCGCGGCCGTGGTGCTGCGCCGGAACAATCGTCGCGCCCATCTGGCGCTTACGGCCCTGTCGGGTGCGGTGCTGTTGTCGGCCTGTGGCGGTGGCGGCGGCAGCGGGGATGTCGGTACGGCATCGTCCGGCGTGACGGTCGTTCCGGTCGCCACGCCGACGCCCAGCCCGACGCCGGCTCCCACGCCGACGCCGACGCCGGCCCCTACGCCGACGCCGACGCCGGCCCCTACGCCGACGCCGACTCCAACGCCGACACCGGCCCCCACACCAACGCCGACGCCGGCCCCCACGCCGACACCGACGCCAACGCCCAGCCCGACCCCCACACCCACGCCAGCCAGTTCGCCGTCGCGCGCCGGCTTCGGTCTGGGGGTGAACGTTTCATCGGTCGATTACTTCTCGAACGAATATACGTTCATGAACCTGCTGACCGGCCATACCTGGGTCGACACCGGTACAGGCTGGCAGGCCGTGGCGGAGAGCGAAATCGATTCGCTCGGCATGATCAAGCAGATGGCGGCGGGCAAAAGCTATGCCCGGGTCATGACCCCGCCCTCGCAGGTGTTCAACGGACAGGTGGTCGGCGTTCGCTGCACCTGGACCGGTACCGGTGACGTCAATATCGGCGGATATCGGAAGAACCTGGTGCGCGGCGACCATGTCCTGACGTTCGATTGGACGGCCGCGCCCGCGCCGGAAGGTAATAGTCGCAACTGGCTGAGCCTGTCGAACGTCAGTGCGACCGATCCGGTCCGCAATCTCGACTGCCGGGAGCAGGGCGCACCGCGGGACCAGATTTTCTCCACGCAGCTTATCGAGAGCCTGAAGCCGTTTTCCGTGCTGCGTTTCCTCGATTGGTCGCCGGCCAATCAGAATCCGGCCTCGGTGACCTGGGCGAACCGATCATTGCCGAACGGCATCAACCAGGCGGATCGTCCGCGCGGCGTCGCGCTGGAACATATGGTGGCGCTGGCCAATCAGGTGGGTGCCGATCCCTGGTTCACCGTTCCGTGGAATGCGGACGAAGACTATGTCACGCGCATGGCGCAATTGGTCCATGACTCGCTGGATTCCGGCCGACGTGTCTATGTCGAGCTGGGTAACGAGAATTGGAACTATGCCTTCCCGCTGGCGCACCAGATCCAGGCGGAGGGCCTGGCCGCCGGTCTCGACACCAACGGTTTCGGCGCGAATCTGAAGCGCTATGCGCAGAAGACGGTCTGGGCGATGAAGATCTGGGCGAAGGTCTTCGCCGATCGGCCGGGCCAGCTGGTCCGTATCGCTTCCGCGCAGAGCGCCAACCCCTGGGTCGGTCAGCAGGTCATGGCCGCGCCCGATCTCGCCGCCAATGTCGACGCACTTGCCATCGCGCCCTATTTCAACCTCGCCAAGGACAGTGACTCCACCGGCGCGCTCAGCGACCGGCTGGCCTCGCTCAAGGCGGGCGTGGACATCACGTTGCGCGCCATCGCGGACAACAAGGTGACCGCGCAGAAATATGGCAAGCGGCTGATCACTTATGAAGGCGGCCAGCATGTCGTCGACATGACCACCGGGGGCGGTACGCGCGTGCAGGAGGTCAACCGGTCCGCCACCATGTACGACCTGTACAAGAGCTACATCGAGGGTTGGAAGGCGCGGTCGGACGACCTGATGGTGCTGTACAGCGCCACCGGCCCGGCCGGCGGCGGCGGGGCCTGGGGCATGCGGGAATATGCCGGGCAGCCCGTCGACCAGACGCCGAAGCGGCGAGCCGCCCTCGAATTCGGTCGATAGGTGGAACCCCCGTCTATTTCTTGGCATGCCAAGCGGTTACAGCAGCTTCCAAATCCGTAAAAAAGAAATTGATCGCACCATATCGTTAAATCATCGGTATCTCTGATCTTTAATCCGGTGTGGATCAGTAAGCTATATTTAGGAAAACAGCAGGATCGCGAAGGATAGAGCCCTTCGCGATCGACGCCAAAGCTTTAACTGGAGTAGTCCATGACTGGTACTTCTATTGCTAAGATGATTGCCGCTGTGAAGGCCGTCGCGACTACGCCATCCACGGCGCTGGTGGCCGGCGCGACGGCGGTGGCCGCCGTGGGTTCGGTGGGTGTCGTGACCGGCAAGGGGTCGGTCAACTCGTCCGCCCCGGCGATCTTCGTGCTCAAGGGCGTGCCCAAGCCGACCCCGACCCCGACACCGGCCCCCACGCCGGCTCCATCGCCGTCCGCCAAGGGGTTCGGCCTGGGTATCAACGTCGCGCCCGTGGATTATTATTCCAACGAATACACTTTCATGAACCTGGTTTCCGGTCATGGCTGGGTCGATACCAACAATGGCTGGCAGTCCCTGCCGAACGGCCAGCTCGACACCTACGGGATGCCCAAGCAGGTTCCGACGAACAAGAGCTATGCCTATGTGATGACGCCGCCGTCGCAGGTGTTCAACGGCCAGAGCGTCGCCATCCGCTGCACCTGGACGGGCTCGGGCGACGTGAATATCGGCGGGTCGCGCAAGAACCTGGTCCGCGGCGACCATGTCCTGACCTTCGACTGGCCGGCCGGTCCGCCGCCCGAGGGCAATACGCGCAACTGGATCAACGTGTCGGGCGTGCCGGCGAACGATCCCGTGCGCAATCTCGACTGCCGGGAGAAGAGTGCGCCGCGCGACCAGATGTTCGCCTCGCAGCTGATCGACAGCCTGAAGCCCTATAGCGTGCTGCGCTTCCTGGACTGGTCGGCGACCAATACCAATCCGGCCAAGATCACCTGGGCGGAGCGGACGCTGCCGACCGGCGTCAACCAGGCCGATCATTCGCGCGGCGTGGCGTTGGAGAATATGGTCCTGCTCGCCAATACGGTGGGGGCCGATCCCTGGTTCGCCATTCCGTGGAATGCGGACGAGGATTATGTGACCCGCATGGCCAAGCTGGTGCATGACAGCCTGGCGTCGAACCGGCGGGTCTATGTCGAGATCGGCAACGAGAACTGGAACTATGCCTTCCCGCTGGCGCACCAGATCCAGTCCGAAGGTCTGGCGGCTGGTCTCGACACCAACGGCTTCGGCGCCAATCTGAAGCGCTATTCGCAGAAGACGGTCTGGGCGATGAAGATCTGGGCGAAGGTGTTCGCCGATCGGCCGGGGCAGTTGGTGCGCGTCATCGGGGCGCAGAGCGCCAATCCCTGGGTCGGCCAGCAGGTGATGGCCGAGCCGAATGTGGCGGCGAATGTCGATGCGCTCGCGATCGCACCCTATTTCAACTATGCCGGCGACGTGACGGGGCGCAGCCTGGTCGAGCGGCAGGCGTCGCTGCGCGCCGGCCTGGCCCAGACGATGAAGGATATCACGGGGAACCAGGATACCGCCAAGCAATATGGCAAGCGCCTGATCACCTATGAAGGCGGCCAGCATGTCGTCGACTTCACCAATGGCGGCGCGGCGCGGGTGCAGGACATCAACCGGTCGGCGGTGATGTACGATCTGTACAAGAGCTATATCAGCGCCTGGAAGAGCCAGGTGAACGACGTGCTGACCTTGTACAGCGCCACCGGCATGGCCGGGGCGGGGGGTGCCTGGGGTATCCGCGAATATGCGGGCCAGCCGGTCGATCAGACGCCCAAGCGCAAGGCGGCGCTGGAATTCGGCAAGTAAAGGCCGGGCGGATCACTTCGAAGGGGTGGTCCGGCAGGAAAAGGGCGGTGGGCGCGACGCGGCGTCCACCGCCCTTTTCCGTTGTGCGAGCGGTGGCGGCTGGCCCGCTTTGTCGGCACGACGGGTTCCGCCGGGGCTTAGTCCAGCCAGATCGCGCCATGCGGCAGGTCGAGCACTAGGCGGCGGTCGGCGAAGGCGTCCCAGCCGATCGATACGGCGCCATCGGCGTCGCGGCGGCCGGGCAGGATCGTGCCGCCGATGGTCACCGACAGGGTGGCGGGTGGCGGCGGCTGGTCGTGCGGGGCGGTGTCGAAGCGGACGGTGACCGCTTGACCGTCGAGCTGGCCCGGCAAGGTCAGCGCATCGTTCCGCAGCGTCACCGGGATGCGCGTGGCATGGTCGGCGAGGCGCGCGGCGTCGCGCGCGGCGAGGCCGCGGACCTGGTCCGCCTTCAGGTCGAGGCGGATAGTGACCGTGCCCAGCACGTCGCGGCCGAGATCGAGCAGCGCTTCGTCCGGCAACATGGGGACGAAGCGCGCGCGGCGGAGGTCGGCATAGGGACGCACGAAGCGGATATGGAGCGGGCGGGGCAGCGTCGTCACGCCGGTGTCCGGCGCCTGGGGCATGCCGGGCAAGCGCCGGGCGAGCGGCCGGGCGATGCCGGTGACCGGCGCGGCGGGGTCGAGGAAGACGCGCGTGTCGATCGTCCGCGCCACCGCGACGGCGCGCAGGCCCGAGGGGGCGAGCACCAGCCGGTCGCTGGGCGGGGCGTGGAAGCCGGTCATGGGCGGGTCTCCGTCGCGGATGCGGGAATGGGGCCGCCGACCGCCTCAAACAGCGCGACCGTGTCGGCGAGCCGCGCCGCCTCCGCCTGGATGCGGGCGGACGAGGCCTGGGCGGCGGCGGCGGCGGCGTTCAGCAGCGCCAGCGTGCCGACGCCGCCGAGCTGGAGCTGGCGGCGCGTGAAGCCCAGCGACTGGTCGGCGGCGTCGCGCGCGCGGGTCGCGGCGTCGAGCGCGGTGGCGTCGCCGCGCAGGCCGGCGAGCGCGTCGTCGACATCGACGAACGCCTGCAGCGCCGCACCGCGATACCCGGCCTTGGCGATGTCGAGCGCGGCTTCCGCGGCGCGTTGCTGGTGGCGGAGGGCGCCGGCGTGGAAGATCGGCGCGGTGAGGCCGCCGATCAGTGCATAGAACGGATTGCCGGTCGCGAACATCCGCTCGAACCGCTGGGCCGAGCCGCCGGCATTGCCCGACAGGGTGAGGCTGGGCAGCCGCGCGGCGATGGCGGTGCCGAGATCGGCGGCGGCGCCCTCCATCTGCGCGGCCGCGGCGCGCACGTCCGGCCGCGCGGCGACCAGATCGGCGGGCAGCGCGACCGGCAATTCGGTCGGCAGGCGCAGTTCGGACAGGGTCGGCAGGTCGAGCGTCGCGGCGCCGGGGGCGGTGCCGGTCAGCGTCGCGACCAGCGCGCGCTGGTGCTGCGCCTGGCGCTGGAGCGGCGGCAGCACCGCCTCCGCCGTGGCGAGCGCGCTGGCCTGCGCCGCCACGTCCGCCGCGCCGATCTCGCCCAGCGCCTGGCGGCGGCGGAGCAGGTCGAGGATTTCGCGGTTGGAACGGATCGCGCTGGCGGCGGCGTCGATCTGGGCCTGGAGCGCGGCCTGTTCGATCACCGCCAGCGCCAGGTTGGCGACGACGCTGGTCCGGGCCGCGTCGAGCCGGGCGGCGGCGACCGAGGCGGCGGCGGTAGCGGAGCGGATGCGGCCGCGCTGCCCGCCGAACAGGTCGAGCGGATAGGTGACCGACAACTGGCTGGTGTGCAGCGTGTAGAGCGTGTCGGCCACATTGGCGAGTGGCGAGGACAGCGCATTGGACACCCGCGCCCGCTCCGCCTGATAGCCGGCATCGACCTGCGGCCCGGCATTGCCGCGCGCGACGTCGCGCAGTTCGCGGGCCTGGCGCAAGGTCGCCTCCGCCGCCGCCAGATCGGTATTGGCGGCCAGCGCGCGGGCGACGAGCGCGTCGAGCCGGGGGCTGCCGAAGCGCGTCCACCAGTCGGCGGGCGCGGGGCGGCCGGGTTCGATCCGCTGCGTCGGGCCCGCGCTGGCGGCCAGCGTGGCGGCGGCGGCCGGCGGCGGCAGGGGCAGGTCGACCCGGGGATGCTGCGGTCCGACCGAACAGGCCGACAGGGCGGCGGTGCCGAGCAGCAGGGCGAGGGTGCGAGGCGAACAGGTCATGCCGGCAGCTCCCCGGTTC
This sequence comes from Sphingomonas sp. S-NIH.Pt15_0812, assembly GCF_003951315.1. GTDB lineage: Bacteria > Pseudomonadota > Alphaproteobacteria > Sphingomonadales > Sphingomonadaceae > Sphingomonas. The sequence goes on along the minus strand of NZ_QLJH01000032.1, from coordinate 10,115 downwards.
GGGCGGGATGATGGGGCAGGGCGTGGCCGTGCGGCCCGCGCTCCTCGGGCGAGACATGGCGCGAGAAGCGGTCGATCAGCACCGGCATGACCAGCAGGATCAGCACGGGGGCGAGCGCCATGCCGCCGACCACGATCAGCGCCAGGGGCTTCTGCACCTGGCTGCCGATGCCGGTCGAGACGGCGGCGGGCAGCAGGCCGATCGCGGCGGCGGCGCAGGTCATCACCACCGGGCGGAGCGCCGTGTCGACGGTGGTGGCGAGCGCCTCCGCCCGCGCCATGCCGCCGTCCAGCGCCTGGTTGAAGGTCGTCACCATCAGGATGCCGTCCATCACCGCGATGCCGAACAGCGCGACGAAGCCGATCGCGGCGGAGATGCTGAACGGGGTGCCGGTCAGCGCCAGCGCCAGCACGCCGCCGACGATCGCCATCGGGATGACGCTGAACGCCATCAGCGTGTCGGTGACCGAGGAGAAATTGGCGTAGAGCAGGATCAGGATCAGCCCCAGGCTGATCGGCACGACCACCTCCAGCCGGTCGACCGCGCTGGTCAGGTTGCCCAGCTCGCCCGCCCATTCCAGGTGGTAGCCGGCGGGCAGCGGCACGGCTTGGGCGACGCGCGCCTGCGCCTCGCCCACCGCGCCGCCCAGGTCGCGGTCGCGGACGCTGAACTTGATCGGGATATAGCGCTCCTGATGCTCGCGATAGACGAAGGACGCGCCGGAGGTCAGGCGGACCCTGGCGACCTCGGACAAGGGCACCTGGACGATGCCGTTGCCGTTGGGCGCGGGCGCGCCGATGGTGATGCGGCGGATCGATTCCAGGCTGTCGCGCTCGTTGGGGGTGAGGCGGACGACGATCGGGAAGTGGCGGTCGGTGCCGGTCTCGTACAGGTCGCCGGGGCTCTGCCCGCCGATCGCGGCGGCGACCGTGGTGTTGATGTCGTCGGGCGTCAGGCCATAGCGCGCGGCGGCGGCGCGATCGACGTCGATCCGCACCGTCGGCTGGCCGAGCGAGTCGGACACGCCGAGATCGGTGATGCCGCGCACCTTGGCCATCTCCGCTTGGATGCGGGCGGACAGTTTCTCCAGCGTGGCGAGGTCGGGGCCGAAGACCTTGACCGAATTGGCGCCCTTCACGCCCGAGGAGGCTTCCTCGACATTGTCCTGGATATATTGCGAGAATTCGAACTCGGCGCCGGGATAACGGGCCTGGAGCTTCGCCTGGAGCTCGCGGGTCAGCGTGTCCTTGGTCACGCCGCTCGGCCATTCGTCGGCGGGTTTAAGCGGCGTGTAGAATTCGGCGTTGAAGAAGCCGGTGGCGTCGGTGCCGTCATCGGGCCGGCCATGGGTGGAGATGACGCGCTGCACCTCCGGATAGCTGGCGATGATGCGGCGGATGCCGTTCACCGTCGGCTGCCCGGCCTCCAGCGAGACCGAGGCGGGAAGCGAGGCGCGGATGTAGAGATTGCCCTCCTCCAGATGCGGCAGGAACTCGACGCCCAGGCCGTGGACCGCGACCAGGGCGGCGACCATCAGCAGCGCGGTGCCGCCCAGGGTCAGCATCCGGTTGCCGAGCGCGAAGGCCGCGGCGGGGCGGTAGATCCCCCGCAGCTTGCGGACGATCCAGGTCTCCACTTCGTCCAGCGTGTCAGGCAGCAGCAGCGCCGACAGCACCGGCGACACGGTGAAGGTGGCGATCAGGCCGCCCGCGATGGCATAGGCATAGGTCTTGGCCATCGGGCCGAAGATGTGCCCCTCCACGCCGGTCAGCGTGAACAGCGGCAGGAAGCTGGCGATGATGATCGCGGCGGCGAAGGCGATGCCGCGGCTGACTTCCGACCCCGCATGCAGGATCGCGGAGAAGCGGCTGGCGGCATTGGCATGGGTGCGGCCGCTCTCGATCGCGGCGGAGCGCATGACCATGTGGCGGAAGATATTCTCGACCATGATGACGCTGGCATCGACGACCAGCCCGAAATCGAGCGCGCCGACCGACAGCAGATTGGCGGATTCGCCCTGCAGGGTCAGGATCAGCACCGCGAAGGCGAGCGCGAAGGGGATGGTGGTCGCGACGATGATCGCCGAGCGCAGATTGCCCAGGAACAGCCATTGCAGGAGGAAGATCAGCAGGATCCCCTCGATCAGATTGTGCAGCACCGTGTGCGTGGTCACGTCGATCAGGTCGGACCGGTCGTAGATCCGCTCCAGGGTGACGCCGGGGGGCAGGACCCCGCCGGCGTTGATCGTCGCGACCTCCTTCTTCACCTGTTCGATGGTCGGCATGGATTGCGCGCCGCGCTGCATCAGCACGATGCCCATGACGATATCGTCGTCCGGCCCGACCCCGGCGATGCCCAGGCGCGGCTGGTTGCCGATGCGCAGGCTGGCGACGTCGCTGAGCAGTACGGGATTGCCGGCATTGGTGCCGACCAGCACATGGCGGATCGCGTCGGTCGACTGGATCAGCCCGACGCCGCGCACGATCGCCGCCTGCGATCCGAAGTTGATCGTCTGCGCGCCGACATTGCCGTCGCTCTTGCCGATCGCGGCCAGCACCTGACCCAGGGTGACGCCGTGGGCGAGCAGCTTGTCGTTGTCGACGACGACCTCATAGGTGCGCAGCTTGCCGCCCCAGCCGGTCACGTCGGCGACGCCGGGAATCCGCTTGAACCGGCGTTGCAGCACCCAGTCCTGGAGCGTCTTCAGGTCCATGACCGAATAGCCGGCCGGCGCCTTGATCCGGTAGCGGAAGATCTCGCCGATCGGGCTGGTCGGCGAGATGGTCGGCTGCGCATTGCCCGGCAGGGCGCCGAGCTGGGACAGGCGGCCGAGCACGCGCTGTTCCGCCTCGCGGAAGCCGACATTGTAGCTGAACTGGATGCGCACGTCGGACAGGCCGAACAGCGAGATGGTGCGTACCGCCTTCAGGTCGGGGATGCCGGCCACCGCCTGTTCGATCGGGATGGTGACGCCGCGCTCCATCTCCTCGGCGGAGATGCCGTTGGACTGGGTCAGCACCTCGACCATCGGCGGGACGGGGTCGGGATAGGCCTCGATGTTGAGGTTCGCGAAGGCGACGCCGCCGGCCAGGATCATGCCCGCGAGCAGCATCAGCATCAGCACGCGCTGGCGCAGCGCGGTGGCGATCAGGCCGTTCATGCGCCGGCACCCCCGCCGTTCAGCCCGGCCTCGTTGACGAACAGCGCGCCTGCGGTGACGATCCGCTCGCCCGGCTTCAGCCCGGCGGTGACGCGGTCCCAGCCATCGTCGCTGTCGGCGACGGTGACGGTGCGGGCGGTGAGCCGCCCGTTCGCCCCCGCCACCCAGACGCGCGCGCCGTCGCCCTCATGGATCACCGCGTCGGAGGGGACGCGGACGCCCGCCGGCCCGGCCGGCGCGGCGCGGCGGATCGCGAAGCTGGCGAACATCTCCGGCTTCAGCGCGCCGTCCGGATTGCGGACCGTGGCGCGCACCGCCAGGCGATGGGTGACGGGATCGAGCGCGACCGCGACATTGTCGATCACCGCGGCGAAGCGCCGGCCCGGATAGGCCGGGGTGGTGACGGTCACGGCATCGCCGACATGGACGCCCGCCGCATCGCGCTCGGGCAGTTGCGCGACCAGCCAGACGCGCGACAGGTCGGCGATGGTCAGCAGCGGCTTGTCGCCGCCCGCGCCGACGAATTCGCCCGGCGCGACATCGCGGGCGACGACGGTGCCGGCGACCGGTGCGGCATAGGTGACGATCGCCGCGCCCTGGCCGCCGGTGCCGGCGGCGCGGCCGAACAGCGCCAGCCGGTCCTGCGCGGTGCGGACCGCACCTTGCGCGGCGGCGACGGCGGCGCGCGCCACGACCAGGTCGCTGGCCGCCTGGCGATAATCCTTCAGCGCGCCGCCGGCGGTGGCGTAGATCGCCTGCTGCCGCTTGGCGTTGTCCTCGGCGATGCGGAGCTGCGCCTGGGCCGACTCGGCCTGGGTCCGCGCGGTGGTCAGGGCGTTGCGCGCATCGGCATAGTCGTTGGAGGCGAGGCGGAGGAGCGGCTGGCCGCGCCGTACATCCTGCCCCGCCTCGACCAGCACCTGCACGACCCGGCCGGAGAAGGGCAGGGTGACGGGGGCGCTATGCTCGCCATCGACGGCGATCGTGCCGGTCGCGTCGAGCGGCGCGCCGGCCCCCGCATCGCCGACGGTCAGCAGCTTCATCTGCGCGAGCTGGTCGGGCGTCGCCTGGAAGGTGCCGGGGGGCAAGGGATGGTCGGCCGCGGGCGTCGGCGCGGTCAGCGCGCGGATCACGGTCATCGCCAGCCAGATCAGCAGGAACACGCCGCCGCCGATCAGCAGCCAGCGCAGTTGCGCACGGCGGTCGAGCCGCAGGACGGTGGGAAGGGGCGGGGATGCGTGTTCGATGGACATGATGCGGCCTTGACCCCTGCTTGCGGCGAGGAAGGCCGGCGGCTAGGCCCGCTGGCTTACACGAACCTTACGACCGGATCGGACCCGCGCCGTGCGCCTGCTGCTTGTCGAGGACGATCGCGATCTCGCCGCCGCGCTGGCGCAGGCGCTGGGGCGCCACGGCATCGCCACCGACCATGCCGCGCGGGCCGAGGATGCCGAAGCGATGCTGGCGGTCGCCCAATATGGCGCGGTGCTGCTCGACCTGGGACTGCCCGACCGGGATGGGCTGGCGGTGCTGCGGACGTGGCGGGCGAACGGGGTGGCGGTGCCGGTGATCGTGGTGACGGCGCGGGGCGACACGCGCGCGCGGATCGCCGGGCTGGACGCGGGCGCGGACGATTATCTGCCCAAGCCGTTCGACGTGGACGAACTGGTCGCGCGGCTGCGCGCGGTGACGCGGCGGCGGGATGCGCTGGCCGGCAACCGGATCGCGCTGGGCAACGGCCATTTCGACACGGTGCGGCGCGAGCTGACCGTGGCGGAGGGCGTCGTGCCGCTGTCCGCGCGCGAGGCGGAGCTGGCGGCACTGCTGTTCCGCCGGATCGGGCGGGTGGTCGCCAAGGCGGCGGTGGAGGACCAGCTGTTCGGCCTGATGGGCGAGGGCGGCGGGCCGAATGCGGTCGAGGTCTATGTCCACCGGCTGCGCCGCAAGCTGGAGGCGGCGGAGGCGGCGGTACGGATCGAGACGATCCGGGGCATCGGCTATCTGGCGCGGATCGCATGAGCCTGTTCGCGCCGCGTTCGCTGTCGCGGCGCATCCTGCTGGGCGAGCTGCTGGCGGTGACGCTGGTCGCGGTGCTGCTGCCGGTGCTGCTGATGTCGGCGCTCCATGCCGCCACCGCGCGCGAGGAACGCGTGGCGCTGCGACGCGAGGCGGACATGATCGCGGGGCGGCTGCACTGGCGGGGGGACCGGCCGGCGATCGACCATCCGAGCGAACTGGAGCCGGGCTATGCCACCGCCTATGACGGGCGCGCCTTCGCGGTGACGGACGATGCCGGCCGGGTGCGGCTGGCAAGCCGCTATGCGGCGGGGGTGCCGTGGCGGCGGATCGCGGCGCGCGCGACGCGGCCCCGGTTCGTCGGGGCGGAGGATTTCGTGCTCTATGCCCGGCCGGTGGCGGTCGAGGGGCGGAACTTGCGCGTGATGGTGGCGCAGGACCGGTCGCAGCCGGGGGTGATCGTCGACGATATCGAGCGGGCCTTCCTGATCCGGATCGCGCTGGTGATGCCGGTGCTGCTGCTGCTGCCGGTGCTGAGCGGGCTGGCGATGCGGCGCACCGTCCGCGCGTTCCGGCGGGCGTCGGCGGAGGCGGAGGCGATCGACGCCTCGTCGCGCGGGGTGCCGATCGCGATCGAGGGATTGCCGACCGAGGCGCGGCCGCTGGTCGCCGCCGCCAACGGCCTGGTCGAGCGGGTGCGGCGCGCCTTTTTCCGGCAGTCGGAATTCGTCGGCAACGTCGTCCACGAATTGCGGACGCCGCTCCAGACGCTGGCGCTGGAACTGGATGCGCTGCCCGATCCGGCCTTGCGCCAGCGTTGCGCGGCGCAGGTCGAGCGGTTGAGCCATGTCGTGACTCAGTTGCGCGATCTGGCGACGCTGGACGATGGCGACGTGCGGCCCTGGGAGGCGCTGGACCTGGCGGCGCTGGCGACGGAGACGGTGGTGCGGATGGCCCCGGCGGTGATCGAGGGCGGGCATCACCTGGCCTTTGCCGGCGCGGACGGTGATGCCGGCCCGCGCGTCCGGGGCAATGCGACGCTGATCGACCTGGCGATCGCCAATCTGATCGGCAACGCCGCCAAGCACACGCCGGCGGGCTGCACCATCACGGTGAGCGTGCGCGACGATCCGGTGGGGGCGGCGGTGGAGGTGGCGGATGACGGCCCCGGCATCGCCTGTGTCGATTTGGGCGATGCGCAGGCGCGCTACTGGCGGGCGGACCATGCGCGATCGGACAGCGCCGGGCTGGGACTGGCGATCGTCACGCGGATCATGGAGCGCCATGGCGGACGGCTGGTGCTGGCGGTGGCGGGCGGCACGCGCGCGACCCTGTGCTTCCCCGCCGCGATCGATCGTGCCGGGCGGGCGGCGGATGGTGCAGCCGGCCGGGCGGAGGATCGTTGATCGTCGTAATCGATCACAGGGCCAAGGATTTCGCATTTCTACCGATCGTCGCGCTGGGATAGCGTGACGCCATACCGCTCCGGCCCTTCGATGCGCCGGCGCCGTCACGAGAGGAGCAGGACATGGACGCCATCACCGAAGGCAGCCCGATCAACGATCCCAAGAAGCAGCCCGCCGCGATGCGCACGCTGCTGGGCCGGACGGCGCGCGACTGGTGGCCCGAGGCGCTGTCGATCGACATCCTTCACCAGAAGGGCGTCAGCGGCAATCCGATGGGCGACGATTTCGATTATCGCAGCGAGTTCCTGAGCCTGGACTATGACCAGCTCAAGGCCGACCTGACCGCGCTGATGACCGACAGCCAGCCCTGGTGGCCGGCCGATTACGGGCATTACGGTCCCTTCTTCATCCGCATGGCGTGGCACTCGGCCGGCACCTATCGCACCGGCGACGGGCGTGGCGGTTCGTCGGCGGGGCAGCAGCGGTTCGCGCCGCTCAATTCCTGGCCTGACAACGGCAATCTCGACAAGGCGCGTCGCCTGCTCTGGCCGATAAAGCAGAAATACGGCCGTCAGCTGAGCTGGGCCGACCTGTTCATCCTGGCCGGCAATGTCGCGATCGAGTCGATGGGCGGCCCGACCTTCGGCTTCAGCGGCGGTCGCGAGGACGTGTTCGAGCCCGAGAAGGACGTCTATTGGGGCACCGAGGAGGAATGGCTGGGCCAGACCCGCATCGACGAGGAGGCCGGCCTCGCGCTGGAGAACCCGCTCGCGGCGATCCAGCACGGCCTGATCTACGTGAACCCCGAGGGGCCGGGCGGCTGCCCGATGCCGCAGGGATCGGCGCGCGACATGCGCGAAACCTTCGCGCGCATGGGCATGAACGACGAGGAGACGGTGGCGCTGACCGCCGGCGGCCATACGTTCGGCAAGGCGCATGGCGCGGGCGACCCGAAGCATGTCGGTCGCGAGCCGGAAGGCTCGGACATCGCCGCGCAGGGCCTGGGCTGGACCAGCACGCATGAGAGCGGGATGGGCGACCATACCATCACCTCCGGCCTGGAGGGTGCTTGGACGCCGACGCCGACGACCTGGGACATGACCTATTTCGACATGCTGTTCGACCATGAGTATGAGCTGGTCCGCAGCCCGGCGGGCGCGCACCAGTGGCAGCCGGTCGGCAATCCCGAGGACACGCTGGCCCCGGCCGCGCATACCGAGGGCAAGAAGGTGCCGACGATGATGTCGACCGCCGACATGGCGCTGAAGGTCGACCCGGCCTACAATGCCATCTGCCAGAAATTCCGGGCGGACCCGGAATATTTCGCCGATGCCTGGGCGCGCGCCTGGTTCAAGCTGACCCATCGCGACATGGGCCCCAAGATCCGCCTGATCGGCCCCGAGGTGCCCGGAGAGGAACTGCTGTGGCAGGACCCGATCCCGGTCGCCGACTATCCGCCAATCGAGGCGGGCGATGTCGCCACGCTGAAGGACGCGATCGCCGCATCGGGCCTGACCGTGGCCGAGCTGGTGACGACGGCCTGGGCGTCGGCGTCGACCTGGCGCGGGTCGGACCATCGCGGCGGCGCCAATGGCGGCCGCATCCGGCTGGCCCCGCAAAAGGACTGGGAGGTCAACCAGCCCGAGCAGCTCGCCCGCGTGCTGGCGGTCTATGAGCGGATCAAGGCGGAGTTCGACGGCGCGCAGGGCGGCAAGCAGGTGTCGATCGCCGACCTGATCGTGCTCGGCGGCTCGGTCGGCATCGAACAGGCGGCCAGGGCGGCGGGTCATGCCATCGAGGTGCCGTTCACGCCGGGCCGGACCGATGCGTCGGCCGAGCAGACCGATGCGGAGAGCTTCGCGGTGCTGGAGCCGCGCGCCGATGCGTTCCGCAACTACCTGCAGGTGCGCTTCACCGTGCCGACCGAGGAGCTGATGATCGACCGGGCGCAGCTGCTCGGCCTGTCGGCCCCCGAAATGGCGGTGCTGGTCGGCGGCCTGCGCGTGCTGGGCGCCAACCATCCCAAGGCGGGCGCGCATGGCGTGTTCACCAAGCGGCCGGGACAGCTGACCAACGACTTCTTCGTCAACCTGCTCGACATGGGCACGGCGTGGAAGCAGATCAGCGACGAGAGCGACCAGGAGTTCCTGGGCACCGACCGCCACAGCCATGAGCAGAAGTGGACCGCATCGCGCACCGACCTGGTGTTCGGGTCCAACTCGCAGCTGCGCGCGCTGGCGGAGGTCTATGCCTGTGACGATGCCGGGCCGGTGTTCGTCCGTCACTTCGTCCAGGCCTGGACCAAGGTGATGAACGCCGACCGCTACGACCTGATGCCGAGCTGACGGCCGGCGCGTCCTGTTTCACCCCCTTTGCGGGACGCGACGACCCGACGACGAGACCGCCGGCGCCGCCCTGTGCGCCGGCGGTCTTTTTCATGCGCGGATCAGGAGGCGATCCGCAGGGTCGGGGCCGGCTGCGCCGACATCGATCCCGATCGATCGGCGAGCGACTGGATATAGGGATATAGCGTCCGCTCCTGCGCCGCCATCAGGGCGAAGGCCTCGTCGAAATGTGCGGCCACCTCGACATGGAAGCGCGCGGTGTCGGCGGATACCGCCGACAGGTTCCAGCGGCCGACATGTTCCGAATAGCATTGCATCAACCGGGCGCGACGATCGATCACGTCGCGTACCGAAGTCGGCAGGGGGGCTTTGCCGCGCGCCGTCAGGACGGACAGGATCATGCGATCCTCGTTGCGGATGTGATCCCTGATCTTCATCGACAGCGCCATGCGGTTGCGGGCCAGCGCATTGATGTCGACCGGCACGTCCGCCAGGGTCGCGAGCATTGCGCGGCACGCCTCTGCGATGGCGCGATGCCCTGCGATAAGAGTGGCGCAATCCATTGATCCGTTCCCGCGTTCGTCGGTCTCGGATTCAACTTATATCAAGCCGCACGGTGCGCCGGTCAGGTTACAACGTAAACCGTTGCGATTTCTTCGGCCGCCGCGGTCAGGGCGTGCGGCGGATGGTGAGGATGCGGGTCGGCGCGGTGAGCAGCTGACCCTTCATCGCGCCCTCGCCCTTTTGCGGATCGGTGGGGGCGGCCCAGATCGTCTTGACCACGTCCATGCCGCTGACGACCTTGCCGAAGGCGGCATAGCCGGGATCGGCGGGCGGGTTGGGGCCGGGTTTGGCATCCAAGCCGGTCATGTCGCCGACCATGATCGTCCATTCGCCCTGCGCCGAACCGGGTTCGCGCCGGGCCATGGAGATGGTGCCCTCGACATGCGACAGGCCGGTGGTGGTGGTCGGTTCGTGGCGGATCGGCGGGAAGATCTTCTTGCCGTCACGCTGCCCGGCCTGGATCAGCCCGGCGTTCCACGGCAGCTTCATCGACCGATAGAAGGCGATGCCGTCGAACCGCTTGCCATCGACATAGCGAAGGAAGTTGGCGGTCGAGACCGGCGCATGACCGCGGTCCAGCGCGACGACGATGGGACCGGCGGTGGTGGTGATGGTGACGTCGAC
>NZ_QLJH01000031.1 GCF_003951315.1 Sphingomonas sp. S-NIH.Pt15_0812 | reverse complement strand
CCACCACCCCGCCGCCGCCCGCCGAATGGGCGCCGCATAAGGCGGTATGGATCGGCTTTCCCAGCCATCCCGAACTCTGGGTCGAGGATCTGGAGCCGGCGCGTGCGGAGGTCGCCGCCTTCGCTCGCGCCGTCCATGCCGATGGCCGCGGCGAGACGGTGATCCTGGTCTGCGCCAATGCCGAATCGGCCGCCGCCGCCGCCGCGCTCGCGCCCTTCGCGCAGGTCGAGGTGCAGCCCTTCGGCGACATCTGGCTGCGCGACACCGGCCCGATCCTGATCGGCGACGGCCAAGCGCGCGATTTCGATTTCAACGGCTGGGGCGGCAAATACGACCTGCCCGGCGACGACACGATCGGGATGCGGCTGGCCCAGACGCAGGGCCGCAAGGTCGGCTATTGCAACTGGGTGCTGGAGGGCGGCGCGATCGATGGCGACGGCACCGGCACGGTCGTCACCACCGAGCAATGCCTGCTCAACGTCAATCGCAACCCGACGCTGACCCGCGACCAGATCGCCGCGCGGCTGGCCGAGGATCTCGGGCTGACCCGGGTGGTGTGGCTGGGCGACGGGCTGCTCAACGACCATACCGACGGCCATGTCGACAATCTGGCGCGCTTCGTCGGCGAGGGCCGCGTCGCGATCCCCGAGGCGGCGGAGAATGATCCCAACTGGCAGGTCTATCAGGCCGCCCACCGCACGCTGACCGCGGCGGGGCTGGAGGTCGTCACCCTCCCCTCGCCCGGCCGGGTGATCCGCGACGACGAGATCGTGCCCGCCAGCTATATGAACTTCTATATCGGCAACGCCGCCGTGGTCGTGCCGCTCTATGGCGCGGAGAATGACGAGGCGGCGGTGGCAGCGGTGCAGGCGCTGTTCCCCGACCGGCAGGCGGTGGGCCAGCGCGCCGACCATATCCTGACCGGCGGCGGCAGCTTCCACTGCATCTCGCAGCAGATTCCCGCCTGATCTGTCCAGGAAGCGGGTGACGGACGCCGCCTGAACCCTTATCTGGGCGCGCATGACCGAAATCACCGTCGCCGCGCTCCAGCTCGCCTTCTCGGCGGATATCGATGCGAACATCGCCAACGTCTCGCGCCTGGTGCGCGAGGCGCACGGCCAGGGGGCGCAGGTAATCCTGCCGCCCGAACTGTTCGAGGGCGAATATTTCTGCCGCGTCGAGGACGAGGGCCTGTTCGCCAATGCCAGTCCGGTCGGCGAGCACAAGGCCGTGCTGGCGATGCAGGCGCTGGCCGAGGCGCTGAAGGTGTGGATCCCGACCAGCTTCTTCGAGGCGGACGGCCCCCATCATTACAACAGCCTGGCGATGATCGGCCCGGACGGCGAGGTGCGCGGCGTCTATCGCAAGAGCCATATCCCGGACGGGCCGGGCTATGAGGAGAAATTCTACTTCCGCCCCGGCAATACCGGCTTCAAGGTGTGGGACGGCCCCTCGGCGAAGCTGGGCGTCGGCGTCTGCTGGGACCAATGGTATCCGGAGACCGCGCGCGCGATGATGCTGATGGGGGCGGAACTGCTCTTCTATCCCACCGCGATCGGCAGCGAGCCGCATGATACGTCGCTCGATACCGCGCGGCTGTGGCGGCGGGCGATGGTCGGCCATGCGGTGTCGAACGTCGTGCCGGTGATCGCCGCCAATCGAGTCGGCACCGAACATGGCCAGACCTTCTACGGCACCAGCTTCATCACCGACGAGCGCGGCGACATCCTGGCCGAGCTGGACCGCGAGGAGGAGGGCGTGATCGTCGCGACGCTCGACCTCGACCGGGTCAAGCGCCACCGCGCCGCCTTCGGCTTCTTCCGCGACCGGCGGCCGGAGCTGTACGGCCGGCTGGTGCAGGACATCTGAGCTAGACCGCCATCTCCGCCCGCAGCGCCACCGCGCGGGCGAAGACGGCCTCGAACATCGGCGTGGTGAGGCGGCCGGTATTCTGGTTGTAGCGCGAGCAGTGATAGCTATCGATCAGTATCCGGCCATCGGGCAGGACATGCTCCGCCAGATGACCGAAGCGCGCCTTGGGCAGGCGGCCACCCATCACCTTCACCGCCGACTGGTGGGCGATCTGGCCGAGCGCGACGACGATCCGCACCTGGGGCAGGGCGGCGAGCTGGCCTTCCAGAAACGGCCGGCAGTTGCGGATTTCCTCCGGCAGCGGCTTGTTCGCGGGGGGCAGGCACTTGACCGCATTGACGATCGCCGCGCCGCTCAGATGCAGGTCGTCGCCCGGATCGGCGGTGAAGGTGCCGCCCGCCAGCCCATATTTGCGCAGCGTCCCGAACAGCAGGTCGCCGGAATAATCGCCGGTGAAGGGCCGCCCGGTACGGTTCGCGCCATGCTTGCCGGGCGCCAAGCCGACGATCGCCAGCCAGGCCTCCGGGTCGCCAAAGGCGGTGACCGGCGCGTTCCACCAGTCCGGATGCTCGGCGCGCAGCGTCTCGCGCAGCGCCACCAGGCGCGGGCAGCGCGGACAGTCGTGCGGCGGTTCGGTCTCCGGAATGGGTGAGGATGCGGATGCGGTGATTTGCGGGTAAGCGCTGGCCATGACGCGTACAACCTATGCGATCGCGCTCGGCTCCAACAGAAGCGGGCGCGCCGGCCGGCCGGAGGCGATGGTGGCCGCCGCCGCCGCGCGGCTGGGCGCGCATCACGTATCGCCGATCATCCGCACGCCGCCGCTCGGCCCCTCGATCCGCCGCTTCGCCAATGCCGCCGCCCTGGTCGACAGCGATCTTGCGCCGCCGGCGATGCTCGCCTGGCTGAAGGCGATCGAGCGCGACCTCGGCCGACGGCGCGGCCGGCGCTGGGGCGCGCGGCCGATCGACCTGGACATCATCCTGTGGTCGGGCGGGACATGGCGCGCGCGCGACCTGACGATCCCGCACGGTGCTTTCCGATCGCGCGACTTCGTGCTGGTCCCGCTGGCCGCCGTCGCGGGCCGCTGGCGCGATCCGCTGACCCATCGCCATATTCGACAATTGCGCACGATGGTTGACCGCCGCCGCCCCTGTCCCTAGTCACGCGGCCATTGGGTCCGTAGCTCAGTCGGTAGAGCAAGCGACTTTTAATCGAGAGGTCCCGGGTTCGAGCCCCGGCGGACCCACCATCCTCTCATCTCGCGCCACTGTAGCGCGCTTAGGGTGTCAGCGCCCGGCGGCCCGGCCGCGCCCGCCTGCTTGCCATAGGATGCGGTCCCCAGCTCCGGCGTACACCCGTCCGACATAACGGATCGCGATTGCACGCCGTCTCCCCCCGTTTCATAACGGCAGGCGGAGCCGGTACGCATGGCTCTGGGGATTAGTACCCCCGACCTAGACGGTAGATGCTGACCGTAACAGCGTCACACTTCCTGACCTTCATGGTCGGGGAGCCTGTGGCGCATGTCCAAGGCTTCCAGCCCAAAGGCCGCAGGACCAATCTAGGTTGGTGTACTAACTCCCCGATCACCGAGGGATCGACCGCAAGTCCGATAGTGGGGGTGTACCACGTCGGACTTCGGGGGAGACCACAATGCCCAGGGGCACACGCCATGTCGTGACCGGCACCTTGCGGATGTCCGCGCTCGGGCCGGTGGTGGAGATGGACGATGGCGGACGCTGGCAGGTCGACATCGACGGGCGATGGCGGCGTCATCTCGGTCGTCGGGTGCGCGTCGAGGGCGTCCGGACCGGCTTCGACCTGCTGGCGGTCGAGCAAATGGTTGTTGAGGATGATGGTGGCCCGAGCCGGGCGCCGCCTGTTCGCGGCTGGCGGCCATGGTTCGGCACGATCCTGCGGCGACCCCGATCGGATCGGCCGGGGGTGGAGGCGGGCCGCCGGGTGACCGGCGACCCGCTCCGATGCCGATCAGGCGTAGGTGACCGCGACGCCGCGACGGCGATAGCGGGCGGCCGCGCCGATCATGGCGAAGCCGAGCAGCATCATCGCCCAGGTGGCCGGCTCCGGCACCGCGGCGGTGGCGAGCGTGTAGTTGAAGTTGGCCGACTCGAACGCGTCGCGCGCCGGCTCGTTGGTGAAGGAGATGCCGGTGATCGCCTCGCCCGCGCTCGCGGCGAACTGCACATATTGCGAGAAGGCCTGGTTGCCGTTGCGCACCGCGAAGTCGAGCGAGTCGACCGTATAGTCGTAGCTGCCCTGGTTGGTGAACACCGTCAGGCGGTTATAGGTGTCCGGCGAGCCCCAGAGGAAGCTGAGATAGCTGAGCGCCGAGCCGAAGCTGAGCCGCGCCGGCTGACCGGCAAGCGGCCCCGCCGCCAGGAAGGTGCCGCCGAAGATCGTGCCCTCGGGCATGTCGGCGAAGGGCCGGTCCGAGGCATAGACGGTGCCGCCGCTCAGCGTCGCGACCGTGCCGCCATCGAGGCCGGCGCTGCTCAGCGTCGCGAAGGTGCCGGTGCCGCCCCCCAGGCTGCCGATCACGGCGGCGTTGGCCGCGGTCGGGGCGAGGAAGACCGCGGACACGGCCAGAGCAGCTTTGGTGAGACGCATAGAGAGAAGTCCTTCGTTGAGCCCAGAAGACCCGAGGCGGCACCCCGCCCACGGCGCCCGCTCAATGTGCGCCCTGGTAAATGGTTCATTTACAAAAGGACCTATTTTCGCCTGTCCCATAATGGATCGTAGATTGCCCCATCCCCAATGGCTTGGCGGCACCGGATGCCGCGCGCGCGTCCGGTCTTGACGGCTGCCGGAAGGCTGGTCATGCCCGCCCCGTCCAACGCCGTCCGGAGCTTATGTCGCTTTACGACTCACATGGTTCAGATGGCGATCTGCCGCCCGGCCTGGCGTTCCTGTCGGGCGGGGGCGCGGCGACGCGGCTGATCCTGGCGCGCGACTGGACCGACCATCCGCTGGGGCCGCCGCAAGGCTGGTCGCCGGCGTTCAAGACCGCGCTCAGCCTGCTGCTCAACTCGCCCGAATCGATGATCCTGTGCTGGGGTCGGGACGAGCTGTTCTTCTTCTTCAACGAGACCTATTTCCCGCTGCTCGGCCCCCGGCTGGACGGCGCGATGGGCTCGACGCTGGCGCGGGTCTGGCCCGATGCCTGGGACCAGGCCAGGCCGATCGTCGAGGCCGCCTTTGCCGGGCGCAGCCAGCGTTTCGTCGACCTGCCCTGGAAGCTGGATACCGATCGCGGTGCCGCCGAGACCTGGTGGAGCTTCTCCTATTCGCGGGTGCTGGGCGAGGACGGCGCGATCGTCGGCCTGTTCATCTTCACCAAAGAGACGACGGCGCGGGTGCTGGCCGACCGGGCGGTGGAGGACGGGCAGCGCCAGCTCGAATCGCTCAACCGGGACCTGGAGCGACTGGTCGCGCAACGCACCGCCGAGCGCGACCGGATGTGGAACCTGTCGCCCGACCTGATGGCCGTGGTGGGGGCGGATGGCCGCTATCTCACCGTCAACCCGGCCTGGACGCAGGTGCTGGGCTATGACCAGGCCGAACTGGTCGGCCTGTCCGGCGACACGCTCGCCCATCCCGACGACGTGGCGGCGACCGAGGCGGCGATCGTCACCGCCAAGGACATGATCCTCCCGCAGTTCGAGATGCGCATCCGTCACAAGGACGGCAGCTATCGCTGGATCCAGTGGGTGGCGGCGCCGGGCGATACGGAGATCTTCGCGGTCGGTCGCGACATGACCGATGCCAAGATCGCCGCCGAACAGTTGCGCCTCGCCAGCGAACAGCTCAGCCAGGCGCAGAAGATGGAGGCGATCGGCCAGCTCACCGGCGGCGTCGCGCATGACTTCAACAATCTGCTGACGATCATCCGGGGCTCGGTCGAGCTGCTGCGCCGGCCGAACCTGTCGCCCGCCAAGCGCGATCATTATGTCGATGCGATCAGCGACACCGCCGATCGTGCCGCCAAGCTGACCGGGCAGTTGCTCGCCTTCGCGCGCCGCCAGGCGCTGACCCCGGAACTGATCGACGTGGGCGTGGCGGTGGCGGGCATCCTCGATATGGTCCGCACCCTGGTCGGCGGCCGCATCGCGCTGAGCTTCGACGCGGGTGGCACGCCCTGCCTGGCGGAGGTCGATCGCAGCCAGTTCGAGACGGCGCTGGTCAATCTGGTCGTCAACGCCCGCGACGCCATCGTCGGCAGCAGCAGCCGCCGGGGAGAAGGGGGCAGCGGCCATTTGCGGATCACGGTGGCCCCCGCGCCCGGCATCCCCTCGCTGCGCGGCCATCACGACATCGCCGGCGACTTCGTGATCGTCTCCGTCACCGATGACGGCGACGGCATCGCGGCGGAGAACCAGATGCGGATCTTCGAGCCGTTCTTCACCACCAAGGGCGTCGGCCGGGGCACCGGCCTGGGGCTCAGCCAGGTGATCGGCTTCGCCAAACAGTCGGGCGGCGATGTCAGCGTCGACAGCCGGCTCGGGGAGGGCGCGACCTTCTCCATCTATCTGCCGCGCGTCGTCGGCACCGCCGCGCCCGGCCCGCGCGACACGGTGGATGACGGCATCGACGGGCGCGGCGAATGCGTGCTGCTGGTCGAGGACAATCAGGAGGTCAGCCGCTTCGCCACCGAGGCGCTGAGCGAGATCGGCTATCAGAGCGTGCTGGCGACCAACGCGACCGCCGCGCTGGCGATGATCGAGGAGGCACCGTCACGCTTCGACGTGGTGTTTTCCGACGTGGTGATGCCGGGAATGAACGGCGTCGAGCTGGCGATGACGCTGCGCCGGAACCATCCGACGCTGCCCGTGGTGCTGTGCAGCGGCTACAGCCATGTGCTGGCGGAGAATGCGCAGCATGGCTTCGACCTGCTGCACAAACCCTATTCGCTGGACCAGTTGTCGCGCGCGCTGCGCCGGGTGCTGGATCGCGGTTGAGCGTCGCTGGGACGTAACGTCCTACGGCTCGATCGTCAGGAGTCGCGCTCGCTGGAGGTCTTTCGACCGGCCGAAGCGATGCAACAGCGCCACCATCTCCGCACGCTCCGGCACGTACAGGGTCTCGCCTGCCACCGACACGGATCGACGGGTCGTCAGCGTGACGCGCTGCCATTCTCCGTCGTTCCGGACGTGCAGGTCCGCCATGATCTCGACCGGCATCGTTGACGCGGTCCAGCGCGCGAACGTCCCGGACCGGAATCGCTCGTTGGAATCGGACGGGAGGGGCGCGACGTTCAAGCGCGCAAGCACGCCCTGACTGTCGCGTGGGTCGATCAGGAGATCGATGTCCGCCATCCTGGTATCGCCGCCAAGCAGCATGACCGCGGCACTGCCGATGATCCACCAGTCGTGATGTGCGCCTCGCATCGCGGCAGCGACGTCCGCCAGCGCACGCGCCGCCGGAGCGTCGGCCCCGATCATCCCAGCAGCCGCGCCACTTCGGTGAAATCCTGCGCGGTGGCGTCGACGCCGATCGCGCGCAGGCGTTCGGCATGGCCGATCGCGCAATGCTCGCCCGCGCACAGGCCGATGACATAGGCGCCGCTCGCCACCGCCGCCGTCGCGCCGACCGGCGAATCCTCCAGGATCGCGCAGCGGCGGATGTCGACGCCCAGTTGCGCGGCGGCATGGAGGTAGAGGTCCGGCGCGGGCTTGCCGCGCGCGACATGTTCGCGCCCCGAATAGAGATGATCGCCGAACACGTCGCGCAGGCCCAGATGCCGCAGATGCGTGTCGATCCAGTGGACCGGGCTGGACGAGCAGATCGCCTTGGGCAGGTCGGCCGGCAGCGACCGGACGAAGGCGACCGCCCCCGCCACCTCGCCCAGCCCCTCGTCCAGCGCGCGAAGATCCTCGGCCTTGCGCGCCTCGGCGAAGCCGGCGGGGATCGGCGCGCCGATATGCCGCTCGATCGCCGCCAGGAAGTCGGGGCCCGCCAGTCCCATGAAATGCGCCATCGAATCGGCCGGCGTGGTCGGATGGCCCGCCTCGGTCAGGAAGGTGGCGATATGGCGATTGCCCGCCGATTCGCTTTCCAGCAGCACGCCGTCGAAATCGAACAGCAGCGCGTCGAACTGCGTGGCGAGGCTCATGCCCGTGCCCCGAACAGCGCGGTGCCGACGCGGACATGGGTCGCGCCCAGCATCACCGCCGTCTCCAGATCGTCGGACATGCCCATGCTGAGGCCCGCCAGCCCATGGTCGCGCGCCAGCTTGACGAGCAGCGCGAAATAGGGCGCGGCATCGACGCCAAGGGGCGGCACCGCCATCAATCCCTTCACCGGCAGATCCGCCGTCCGCGCCGCGGCCAGCAGCGCCGGCAGTTCGCCGATCGGGCAGCCGCCCTTTTGCGCTTCCTCGCCGATATTGACCTGCACGAAGCAATCGGGCCGACGCCCGCCCTCCATCGCGCGGGCCAGCGCGGTCACCAGCGACAGCCGGTCGACCGAATGGATCGCGTCGAACAGCGCGACCGCGTCCGCCGCCTTGTTCGACTGCAACTGCCCGACCAGGTGCAACGCGATACCGGGATTCGCGTCGCGCAGCGCCGGCCATTTGCCCTCCGCCTCCTGCACGCGATTCTCGCCATAGACGCGCTGCCCGGCGGCGATCAGCGGCGCGATCTCCTCGGCCGTACGCGTCTTGCTGACCGCCACCAGGGTCACCGTGTCGGGGGCGTGGCCGGCGAGCCGCGCCGCGCCGTCGATGCGGGCGCGGATCGCGGTCAGTCTCTCGTCTTCGATCATGGCGCGGCCTATAGGCGCGGACGTGGCGTCCCGATACCCCATGCGCTGGCTGATGACCGACGAACGGGTCGGCGACCGGCTGTGGCCGATGCTGCGCCGCCTGCCGCCGGGCAGCGGCGTGATCTTCCGCCATCATGCGACGCCGCCGGCCGAGCGCCGCGCGATCTTCCGGCGCGTCCGCCGCATCGCGCGGGCGCGGCGGCTGGTGCTGCTGGCGGCGCGGCCCCCGCTGCCGGGGGCGGCCGGGCTGCATGGCCGGGTGCGCGGCGCGACGAGCTGGCCCGCGCATGACGCGCGCGAAGCGGCGGCGGGTCGACGGGCGGGCGCGCGACTGGTGCTGGTCTCGCCGGTCTTCGCCACCCGCTCGCATCCGGGGGCCAGGGCGCTGGGACCGATGCGCGCGGCGCGGATCGGTGGGGCCGCGACGCGGATCGCGCTGGGCGGGATGACCGAGCGGCGCTGGCGACGCATCCGCACGCTGGGCTTTGCCGGCTGGGCGGGGATCGACGGCTGGCAGGCGGGGCACGCACTCGCCCGACCCGGCTGACGAAGGTCGACCGCCGCGGCCCGGCCCGGTCCGGCGGTCGCGGCTCGCGTGCAACCCGGCCAGGGAACCGCCAAATGCCTTGGGAGTTTGCGCGTCCCTCGCTATATCTCCAAAATGGCAACGAACCCCAGTAACGAATATGGCGCCTCGTCGATCAAGGTGCTGAAGGGCCTCGACGCGGTGCGCAAGCGTCCGGGCATGTATATCGGCGATACCGACGACGGATCGGGCCTCCACCATATGGTGTTCGAGGTGTCGGACAACGCCATCGACGAGGCCCTGGCCGGGCATTGCGACCGGATCGACATCACGCTCAACCCCGACGGATCGGTGTCGGTCACCGACAATGGGCGCGGCATCCCGACCGGCATCCACCCCGAGGAGGGCGTGTCGGCGGCCGAGGTCATCATGACCCAGCTGCACGCGGGCGGGAAGTTCGAGAACACGTCCGACGACAATGCCTATAAGGTCTCGGGCGGCCTGCACGGCGTCGGCGTGTCGGTGGTGAACGCGCTGTCCGAATTCCTGGACCTGACGATCTGGCGCGACGGCGAGGAGCATTTCATGCGCTTCGCGCACGGCGACGCGGTCGCGCCGCTCAAGGTCGTGGGCCCGGCGGCCGAGGGGCAGAAGGGGACGCGCGTCACCTTCCTGCCCAGCCCCGCCACCTTCAAGATCACCGAATTCGACTTCGACAAGCTGGAGCATCGCTATCGCGAGCTGGCGTTCCTCAATTCGGGCGTCCGCCTGTTCCTGACCGACGCGCGGCATGACGAGCCGAAGACCATCGAACTATTCTACGAGGGCGGGATCGCCGCCTTCGTCAAATGGCTCGATCGCGCCAAGACGCCGCTCTTTCCCGATCCGATCGCGATCCACGGGCAGCGCGATTCGATCGGCATGGACGTCGCGCTGGAATGGAATGATTCCTATTACGAGAACGTCCTGGCCTTCACCAACAACATTCCCCAGCGCGACGGCGGCACGCATATCGCCGCGTTCCGCGCCGCACTGACCCGGACGCTCAACAGCTATGCCGACAAGTCGGGGCTGTTGAAGAAGGAGAAGGTGACGCTGACCGGCGACGACATGCGCGAGGGGCTGACCGCGATCGTCTCCGTCAAGCTGCCCGACCCCAAGTTCAGCAGCCAGACCAAGGACAAGCTCGTCTCGTCCGAGGTGCGCGCGCCGCTGGAAAGCCTGATGGCCGACAAGCTGGCCGAATGGCTGGAGGAAAATCCGCAGCATGCCCGCTCGATCGTCGGCAAGGTGATCGACGCCGCCGCCGCGCGCGAGGCGGCGAAGAAGGCGCGCGAGCTGACCCGGCGCAAGGGCGCGATGGACATCGCCTCGCTGCCCGGCAAGCTGGCCGACTGCCAGGAAAAGGACCCGGCCAAGTCCGAGCTGTTCCTGGTCGAGGGCGATTCCGCCGGCGGCTCCGCCAAACAGGGCCGCGACCGCCATTTCCAGGCGATCCTGCCCCTGCGCGGCAAGATCCTGAACACCGAGCGCGCCCGCTTCGACCGGATGATCTCGTCCAAGGAGATCGGCACGCTGATCCAGGCGATGGGAACGGGCATCGGCCGCGAGGAATTCAACGCCGACAAGCTGCGCTACCACAAGATCGTCATCATGACGGACGCCGACGTCGACGGCGCGCATATCCGCACGCTGCTGCTGACCTTCTTCTACCGCCAGATGCCCGAGCTGATCGCGCGCGGGCACCTCTTCATCGCCCAGCCGCCGCTCTACAAGGCGACCAAGGGCCGGTCGGAGGTCTATCTGAAGGACGATGCGGCGCTCGACAATTACCTGGTCGAGGGCGGCGTGTCGGCGATGGTGTTCGAGACGGCGACCGGCCCGCGCACCGGCGCGGACCTGCGCGACCTGACCGACCATGCGCGGCGGATGCGCACGCTGATGCGCTATGTGCCGCGCCGCTACGACCCGGTCATCATCGAGGTGCTGGCGCTGGCCGGCGCGCTCGACCCCAGCTTCACGCGCGAGCAGCGCCAGGGCCGGGTGGCAGAGGTGACCCGCCGGCTGGAGGCGGGCGACCATGAGGCGCGCTGGTCGGCGCGGCTGACCGATGAAGGCGGCATCCATTTCGAGCGGCTGTGGCGGGGCGTCACCGACCATCACATCGTCGAGGCGGGGTTCATCTCCTCGGCCGAGGCGCGCAAGCTCCATACGCTGGCGGCCGAACAGGCGGACAGCTTCGCCCAGGCGGGCAAGCTGGTGCCGGCGCGCGGCGTGGCGAGCGTCGAGGCGGATGCGGCCGAGGACGGCGCGGCGGAGGAGGAGGCGACCGCCGCCACCCTGGCGCGCGGCGAATCGCGTGTCGCGCGGCCCTCGCAGTTGCTCGACGCGGTGCTGGCGGCGGGGCGCAAGGGCCTCGCCATCCAGCGCTACAAGGGACTGGGCGAGATGAACGCCGAGCAATTGTGGGAAACCACGCTCGATCCGTCCAACCGCTCGATGCTGCGCGTGACCAGCGAGGATGTCTCGGCCGCCGACATGATCTTCACCCAGCTGATGGGCGAGGTGGTCGAGCCGCGGCGCGAGTTCATCCAGGAAAACGCGCTGAACGTCGCCAATCTCGACGTCTGACGGTGGCGGGCGACGCTTTTTCCGTCCGGCCCGCTGCGGGTCGGACGGGCGGCGGCGTCTTATCTTCTAGAGCGCGGCGTGTCACCGCCATGGCGTGGACAGCAACGCCATGGCGACGGTGACATGACCCGTGTCCATGTCGTCATGGCGAGCGCAGCGAAGCCATCCAGAGCGTCCTGATCCGACGCTGGATGGCTTCGCTGCGCTCGCCATGACGGTTTGAATATGTCCGATGCCATGAGATCAAGCGCCGTCATGCCCCCCGCCCACCCCCCGACGCCGCTGCGCGTCCTGACCTTCCTGCACAGCCACGAGCCCGGCGGGGTGGAGCGGATCGCGCTGCGGCTCGTGCGCCACTGGCGCGCGGACGGGCGGGAGGCGCCCCTGTTCCTGGGCCGCGCGGACGGCGCGATGGCGACGGATGTGGGCGCGGGGCTGGAGGCGGTGATGCCGCGCGGCCGCTGGCCCGGCATCGCGCATTGGGAAACCCCGTGGATGATCGCGACGCTGCCGCGCGTCATCCGGTCGCTGCGCCCCGATCTGCTGTTCTGCGCGGGCAACAGCTATGCGGTGGTGGCGGTGGCGATGAAGCTGATCCTGGGCCGGGACTGCCCGCCGATCGTCGCCAAGATCAGCAACGATCTCGACCGCCGCGACACGCCCGGTTGGCAGCGCTGGTTCTATCGCCGCTGGCTGCGCCTCCAGGGCCGGTTCATCGATCACTTCACCGGCATGGAGACGCCGATGCTCGCCGAGATCGCCGAGGCGACGGGCGTGTCGGCCGATCGGATCACCGTCATCCCCGATCCCGCCTTGTCCGAGGAGCTGATCGACCGGCTCCGTGCGCTGCCCGAACCGGAGCGCACCCGGCCCGGCCGCCGCTTCGTCGCGATCGGGCGGCTGGCGGCGCAGAAGAACATCGCGCTGATGCTCGACGCCTTCGCGCAGGGCAGCGGGCCGGACGACCGGCTGGCGCTGATCGGCGACGGCCCCGACCGCGCCGCGCTGGAGGCGCGGGCGAAGCGGCTGGGGATCGCGGCACGCGTCGAGTTCCTGGGCTATCGCCCCGATCCGGCGCAGTTGCTGCCGGCGCATGACGTGCTGCTGCTGTCGTCCGATTTCGAGGGCGTGCCGGCGGTGGTGCTGGAGGCGCTCGCCGCCCGTCGCGCGATCATCGCGACGCGGTGCAGTCGCAGCATGAGCGCGCTGTTGCGGGACGGCGCGCTCGGCACGCTGGTGCCGGTCGGCGATGTCCGGGCGCTGGCCGATGCGATCGCCGCCGCCCGGCCCGGCGACCAGGACGATGCCGCCAGCCTGGCGCAGGCGCGGCGGTTCACGATCGAGGCCGCCGCCGACCGCTATTGGGCGACCTTCGCGCAGGTGGCGCGGACGACCGGGGGAGCCGTCGCATGAGCGACACGATGATCGACCAGGCGATGGCGGACGCCACCGCGCCCGACCCGGAGGCGCCCGTCTCGCGCTGGTCGAAGATCCTGGCGCCCGTCGTGTCGCTGTCGATCCTGGGCGCGGTGGTGTGGCAGTTGCGCGGGCTGGACCTCGCCCATCTCCGGACGCTGCTGCCCGCAGGGGTCGGCTTCTGGCTGGTGTTCCTGCTCTATTACATGGCCGGGCCGGTCGCGGACTGGGTGATCTTCCGCCGGCTCTGGAGCCTGCCGCTGTCGGGCTTCGTGCCGCTGCTGCGCAAGCTGGTCGGCAACGAGCTGCTGCTCGGCTATATCGGCGAGGTCTATTTCTACGCCTGGGCGCGCCGCCACATGGCCCCCGGCACCGCGCCGTTCGGCGCGATCAAGGACGTGACGATCCTGTCGGCGCTGGTCGGCAACGGCACCACGCTGGCGATGGTGCTGGTCGCCGCGCCCTTGGTCGGATCACTCGACATGGGGATCAGCGGATCGACGCTGCTCTGGTCGATCGGGCTGGTGATCGGCCTGTCGCTCGTCCTGCTGCTGCTGCGCCGGCAATTGTTCACGCTGCCCGCGCCGACGCTCTGGATGATCTCGGGCGTCCACCTGCTCCGCACCATCGCCACCACCGTGCTGGCGGCGCTGATGTGGCATCTGATGCTGCCGAGCGTGGCGGTGCGCTGGTGGCTGGTGCTGTCGACGCTCCGCCTGCTGGTCGCGCGCCTCCCGCTGCTACCCAACAAGGACTTGGTCTTCGCCGGGTTCGCCGCGCTGCTGGTGGGCAAGGGCGCGCGCGTGGCGGAGGCGATGACGCTGATGGCGACGCTGATCCTGGCCGCGCACCTGCTGGTCGGCATGGTGCTGGGTGCCGCCGGGCTGATCGCCGCGGCGCGGCGGCGATGATCGCGGCGCTGGCGCTGCTCGCCGCCGTCCACCCCGCGCTCGGCACGCGCGACGCGACCTGCGCGCCCGGCGAGAACGGCCCCGCCTTCATTGTTACGGTCGACGGGTTGAAGGACCGCCGGGGCCGGTTGCGGCTGGAACTCTATCCGGCGAACGACGCGGATTCCTGGCGGACGACGACACCCTGGTCGCGGCCGGCAAGCCGTTCCGCCGCGTCGACCGGCCGGTGCCGGCGACCGGGCCGGTGACGCTGTGCATCCGCGCGCCCGGCCCCGGCCTCTATGCGATCAGCCTGCTCCACGATCGCGACGCGAACCATCGCTTCAGCCTGTGGCATGACGGCGTCGGCTTCGCCGGCAACCCGACGATCGGCTGGTGGAAGCCGCATGCCCGCGCCGCCGCCGCGCGGGTCGGTGATGCGCCGACGCGGCTGCGCATCACCCTCAACTATCGCCGCGGCCTGTTTTCCTTCGCGCCGATCGATCGTTAGACGCGGACGGTGCCGGCAGGAACGTTTCGCTTCTCGCCAAACCGCGATAGGTCACAAGTGACTGCAAGCGTGGAGCGATGATGACGGAATTCGGGCTCGATACGTTCGGCGACGTGACCGAGGTAGCCGGCATTGCCGTCCACCCGGCCCAGGCGATCCGCGACACGGTCGAGGAGGCGGTGCTGGCGGACCAGGCGGGCGTCGATGTGTTCGGCGTCGGCGAGCATCACCGCGCCGATTTCGCCATCTCCTCGCCCGAGACGGTGCTGGCGGCGATCGCGGCGCGCACCGGCCGCATCCGGCTCGCCTCGGCGGTCACGGTGCTGTCGTCCGACGATCCGGTCCGCGTCTATCAGCGGTTCGCGACGCTCGACGCGCTGTCGTCGGGCCGGGCGGAGGCGATCCTGGGCCGCGGCTCCTTCACCGAAAGCTTCCCGCTGTTCGGCTATCCGCTCGACCAATATGAGCGGCTGTTCAACGAGAAGCTCGACCTGTTCGCGGCGATCCGGCGCGGCGGCCCGGTGACGTGGCGCGGCCATGTCCGCCCGGCGCTGACCGACCAGGCGATCCACCCGCCGGTCGAGAGGGCGCCGCTCGCCACCTGGATCGGGGTCGGCGGGTCGCCGCAATCGGTGGTGCGCGCGGCGCATTACGGGCTGCCGATGCTGCTGGCGATCATCGGCGGCGATCCGGCGCGCTTCCGCCCCTTTGTCGATCTCTATGCCCGCGCGTTGCGGGACCGGAACCAGCCGATGCTGCCGGTCGGCGTCCATTCGCCCGGCTATGTCGGTCGCGACGACGCCAGTGCCGCCGATGAGTTCTTCCCCGATTACAAGCGGATGCATGACGGCATCGGATCGACGCGCGGCTGGCCGCCGCTCCAGCGCGCCGCCTTCGACGCGGAGGTGCGCGCCGGCTCGCTCTATGTCGGCGGGCCGGAGACGGTGGCGCGCAGGATCGCCGCCACGGTGCGCACGCTGGGCCTGTCGCGCTTCCACCTGAAATACAGCGCCGGGCCGCTGTCGCACGACCGGCTGATGGGCTGTGTCGAGCGTTACGGCCGGCAGGTGATCCCGATGGTCCGCGATATGCTGGCCTGATCCAGAGGATAAGGAGAGCGATGATGAAGCCAGGATGGACGATGGCGGCGATGATGCTGGTGGCGGCCGCCCCCCTCGCCGCGCAACAGGCGGCCTCGCCGGTGACGCGCGCGCTCGCCGATCCGGCGCGCGCCGACCAGCAGGGCGACGATGCCCGGCGCCAGGCGGCGGCGGTGCTGCAATTCGCCGGCGTGAAGCCGGGCGACGTGGTGGTCGATTACCTGCCGGGCAGCGGATATTGGACGCGGATCTTCAGCGGCGTCGTCGGCGCGAACGGGCATGTCTATGCCTATTGGCCGGCGGCGGGGGCGAAATACGCCGCCAAGTCGCTGCCCGCGCTCCAGGCACGCGGGCTGGCCAATGTCACCGCCGAGGTCCAGTCCGGCGACCTGCCGGCCGCGCCGGTGCCGGTCGACCTGTTCTGGACGGCGCAAAACTATCACGACATCCCCAATGGCGGTGGCGGCGAGCCGGCGCTGCGGTCCTTCGACGCGGCGGTGTTCAAGCTGTTGAAGAAGGGCGGCACCTATATCGTGATCGACCATGCCGATGCGCCCGGCACCGAGCTGTCCCATACCGGCACCACGCACCGGATCGATCCGGCGGCGGTGCGCCGTCAGGTCGAGGCGGCCGGCTTCCGCTTCGTCGGCGAGAGCAAGGTGCTGCGCAACCCGGCCGACGATCATTCGAAGAACGTCTTCGATCCCGCCATCCGGGGCCGGACCGACCAGTTCGTCTACAAGTTCCGCAAGCCCTGACCGGGCCGGCGGCGGCCGATGATCAGGCCGCGTGGCGGATGCTGGTGGTGAGGCGCAGCCACGCCCGGGCCGCCGCCTGCGCCGTCGCGATCTCGCGCGCGGTCAGTTCCTCGGCCACCTCGGCGCGGGCGTCATGCGCCGCCTGCGAACCGCGCACGGCGGCGAGATTGAACCATTTATGGGCTTCGATCAGGTCGATGGGCAAGCCGGCGGTGCCGGTCTGGTAGCAGATGCCGAGGTCGAACAAGGCGTCGACATCGCCCGCGGCGGCGTCGGCGACTCGACTCTCGATCAGGAACTGCGCACTCTTGAAACTATTGCCCATGACTCGTCCTCATTGCTCATGGGACTCATTCATGCACCGATTCGACTCAAGAAATAGTTAACGCCATTAACCTAATCTGTTGAGCATATGCCCTTATTCTACCGGAACATTGTCGATCAGCCGGGTCTGGCCCATGCGCGCCGCCGCCAGCAGCCGGCGCGGCCGGCCGGGTTCGGGATCGGGCGCCAGCGTCTCGGCATCGGCGAGCGCGACATAGTCGATGACGAAGCCCGCGCCCTCCAGCGCCCGGCGTGCATCGTCCAGCACCGACTCGACCGGCTCGCCCCGGCCGATCGCGCGAGTCGCGACGCCCAGCGCCCGCGGCAGCGCGACCGCGCGGGCGCGCTCCGTCTCGTCCAGATAGATGTTGCGCGACGACAGGGCCAGGCCGTCATCCTCGCGCTGGGTCGGCACGCCGACAATCTCGACGGGCAGGTTGAGGTCGGCGGCGAAGCGGCGGATCACGGCGAGCTGCTGATAGTCCTTCTCGCCGAAATAGGCGGCGTCGGGCCCGACCTGGTGGAACAGCTTGGTGACGACGGTGGCGACGCCGTCGAAATGGCCGGGGCGCGCCGCGCCGTCGAAATGATCGCTGACCCCGGCGACCGAGATGGTGGTCGCGAACCCCGCCGGATACATGGTCTCGACCGAGGGCAGCCAGAGCAGGTCGCAGCCCGCCTCGGCCAGCATGCGCGCATCCGCCCCCTCGCGCCGGGGATAGCGCGACAGGTCCTCGTTGGGGCCGAACTGCTTGGGATTGACGAAGATCGACGCGACGACGCGGGTGCCGGGCCGCCGCGCCGCCTCGATCAGCGCCATATGGCCGGCATGGAGCGCGCCCATGGTCGGCACCAGGGCGATCCGCGCGCCCTCGGCTCGCCAGCCGGCGATCGACGCCCGCAAGTCGTTGAGGTCGCGAACGGTCAGCACGGCAGGACTCCTTCAGAACGGCATATGGGATCGACGGGCGATACGCAAAACTTCCCTCGCACCCAACGGCGGGCGCTTCTATGGAGGGGAGACCGCAGTAGCAATAAGGAAGAAGAGGGCGCATGCCCCACGTCATCGTCTTCGCCAACGAAAAGGGCGGCACCGGCAAGTCGACCACCGCGGTGCACGTCGCCATCGCGCTGGCTGCCAAGGGGGCGCGCGTCTCCTGCCTCGACCTCGATCATCGCCAGCGCACGGTGGGCCGCTATCTGGACAATCGCGCCCAGACGATCCGGTCCAAGGGGCTGGAGCTGCCGATGCCGCGCCATGCCACGCATGACGGCGAGAGCGAGGACTTCTTCGAGGCGACGTGGCGCGACTTGGAGCAGGATTGCGACTATCTGGTCGTCGACACGCCCGGCCGCGACGATTATTTCGCGCGCACGGCGGCGACGCTGTCGAACACGCTGGTCACGCCGATGAACGACAGTTTCGTCGATTTCGACCTGATCGGCCAGGTCGATCCCGACACCTATCAGGTGACGCGCCCGTCCTTCTATTCGGAGCTGATCTGGGACGCGCGCAAACAGCGGGCGCGCGCCGACGGCACCACGATCGACTGGGTCGTGCTGCGCAACCGCCTCCAGCATATCGAGGCGCGCAACATGCGCCGCGTGTCCGACGCGCTGGCGCAGCTGGCCAAGCGGGTCGGCTTCCGCATCATCCCGGGTCTGGGCGAGCGCGTGATCTATCGCGAGATGTTCCCGCAGGGGCTGACGATGATCGACGCCAAGGCGATCGGATCGATGGGCATCGGCCATGTCGCCGCGCGCCAGGAGCTGCGCGAGATGATGGCGGCGCTGCAACTGCCCGATACCGGCGAGATCGCCGGACGCGAACAGGGCGCGGAGATGGCCGAGGCCCCCGGCGTGCCGGACGTCGCGGCGTGATTCCATCCTGATGAAGTGGCTGGTCGTCGCGCTGCTGATCTGGGCGGCGTGGACCTATCTGAAGCCGTCGGGCAAGCGGCGCATGGCGGCCGACGAGGCGGAGGCGCGGGCGGTGCTGGGCGTCGGTCCCCGCGCCGACGCGGCGGCGATCCGCGCGGCGCACCGCCGATTGCTGGCGGGCGTCCACCCCGATCGCGGCGGATCGGCCGAACTGGCGCAGCGGGTCAATGCCGCGCGCGACCGGCTGCTCGGCCCCTCGGCATGAGCCATCGCTTCGACCCCGTGATCCTGCGCGAATATGACGTGCGCGGCACCGTCGGCCGGACGCTGCACGCGGCGGACGGCTATGCGATCGGCCGCTGCTTCGCGACGCGCGTGGCGGAGACGGGCGGCGGCCGGGTGGTGGTCGGCCGCGACGGTCGGCTGACCTCGGAGATGCTGGAGGCTGCGCTGGTGCGTGGCCTGACCGAGGGCGGGGTGGACGTGGTGCGGATCGGGCTCGGCCCCTCGCCCATGCTCTATTTCGCCGAAGCGGTGCTGCCGGGCATGGCCGGCGGCATCCAGGTGACCGGCAGCCATAATCCGCGCGACGACAATGGCTTCAAGATGGTGCTGCGCCACCGCAGCCTGCATGGGCCGGGGATTACGGCACTGGGCGCGCTCGCCGAGTCGGGCAGGTGGAGCCGGGGAGCGGGGACGGTCGAGTCGATCGACCTGCACGACGCCTATGTCGACCGGCTGCTCCAGGGGCAGGCGCCGGGCCGCGCCCCCGCCTTCCGCATCGGCTGGGATTGCGGCAGCGGCGCGGCCGGGCCGGTGGTCGAGCGGCTGACCGCGCGGCTGCCGGGTGAGCATCACCTGCTCCACATCGTGCCGGATGGGCATTTCCCGCATCACCATCCCGACCCCAGCGACGCCGCGAACCTGGTCGACCTGCAAGCGCTGGTGGCGGAACGGGGGCTGGATTTCGGCCTGGCCTTCGATGGCGATGGCGACCGGATCGGCGCGGTCGACGGGCGGGGTCGCATCCTGTGGGGCGACCAGATCCTGATGCTGCTCGCCGAGCGGCTGCTGCTGGAACGGCCGGGCGCGACGGTGGTCGGCGATGTGAAGTCCAGCCGCGCGCTGTTCGACCGGATCGCGCAATGGGGCGGCACCCCGGTGATGGGCCGCACCGGGCACAGCTCGCTGAAGACCCTGATGGCGGACACCGGGGCGCCGCTGGCGGGCGAGATGTCGGGCCATATCTTCTTCGGGCACGAGTATTACGGCTTCGACGATGCGCTCTACGCCGCCGTGCGGCTGATCCGCGCGATCGATCTCGCCGGGCGGTCGCTGACCGACCTGCACGACGCGATGCCGCGCCTGGTCTCGACGCCGGACCTGCGCATCCCGGTGCCCGAGTCGCGCAAATGGGCGGTGGTCGACTCGGTCGCCACGCGACTCGCGGCCGAGGGCGTGGCGGTCGACACCACCGATGGCCTGCGGGTCAGCCAGGGGACGGGCTGGTGGCTGCTGCGCCCCTCCAACACCCAAGCCGCCGTGACGGTGCGGGCGGAGGCGACCGATGCCGACGACCTCGCCACCCTGTTGGCGGGCGTGGAGTCGCATCTTGCGGCCTGCGGCGTCGCGGCCTCGCTTTCCGGCGAAACCGGCCCCACATAGGGGCATGGCTCCTCCCCCCGCCCCCTCGATCATCCGCGTCATCGACCTCGAGACGACCGGCAATTCCCCGCCCGCCCATGCCGTGATCGAGATCGGCTGGCAGGACGTGGCGCTGGGCCAGGACGGGCGCTGGGACTTGCAGGGCGAGGGCGGCAGCATCCTGGTCAATCCCGGCCGGCCGATCCCGCCCATCACCATGGCGATCCACCATATCCGCGACGAGGATGTGGCCGATGCCCGCTGGTGGCACGATGTCGCGCGGCCGGTGCTCGACCCCTGGCCCCGTCGCATCGCGCTGGCCGCGCACCGCGCCAGTTTCGAGGAGCAATATTGCACCCCGGCGCTGACGCGCGGCGCCGACTGGATCTGCACCTGGAAATGCGCGCTCCGGCTCTGGCCGGACAGCCCCAGCTTCTCCAACCAGGTGCTGCGCTACTGGCGCAAGCCGGAGGGGATGGTGCATGAGCGCGGCCTGCCGATCCACCGCGCCTTTCCCGATGCCTATGTCACCGCGCACCATCTGCGCGACCAGTTGAACGAGGCGTCGGTCGCGCAGCTGATCCAATGGTCGAAGGAGCCGGGCCTGCTGCCCCGCGTCCGCTACGGCCCCGATCGCGGCAAGGAATGGCGCGAGATCGAGGAGGAGAGCCTGATCGGCTTCCTGACCGACCGCGACCCCGACATCCGCCACACCGCCGAGACGGAGATGGCGCGCCGGCGCGGCGGCGGCCATGTCGGCCGCCTGACGCCGCAGGAATTGCTGCTGTAAGGCGGCGTCGGCGCTATCGGCGGGCTGTCGGTGATCCGAGTCGCTACCGTGCTCCTGCGAACGCAGGAGCACAAGATCGTCCGGCCTGTTCGCCCGACCTTCGCCGGGATGGTCGAAGAGCTTCGGTATCGGGCCAGTCCATAATCACCCCCGCCCGATGAGCGGGGGTGATCGCCTTACTCTCCGTCGGCCGGCTTCGCCGCCTTCTTCGCGGCGGGCTTCTTCGTCGCCGGTTTCTTGACCGCCGCCTTCTTCTCGGCCGGGGCCTTCTTGTCCGCCGCCGGCTTCTTCGCCGCCGCCTTCTTCACCGGCTTCTTGGTCTTCGGCCCGGCCGCCGCGCGCGCGTCGATCAGCGAAGCGGCTTCCTCCAGCGTCAGCTGGTCGACCGTCACCGACTTGGGCAGGGTCGCATTGGTCTCGCCATCGGTGACATAGGCGCCGTAGCGGCCCTCCATCACCTTCAGCTCCGCCTCGGTGCGCGGATGCTTGCCGAGCAGCTTGAGCGGCTCGCGCGCGGCCCCCCGCGCCGGACGGCCGCCGCCCGCCGCCGCCTCGGCCAGCTTGACCACGGCGGCGTTCATCCCCGTCTCGAACACGTCGGCGGTCGCCTGGAGCCGCGCATATTTGCCGGCATGGGCCAGATAGGGGCCATAGCGGCCGATCGACGCGGTGATCGGTTCGCCCGTCTCCGGATGGTTGCCGATCGTGCGCGGCAGGCTGAGCAGCTTCAGCGCCCATTCCAGGTCGAGATCGACATCCTTGGGGATGGAGGCGCGCTTGGCGTCCTTGCCGTCGCCCAGCTGGATATAGGGGCCGAACCGCCCCGACTTGCGCTCGACCGGCAGGCCCGTCTCGGGATCGTTGCCCAGCGTCTCCGGGCCGCTATCCTCGGCTGCCGCGCCGCCCTGCGCGAAGCGACGCGTATATTTGCACTCCGGATAGTTGGAGCAGGCGACGAACGCGCCGAACCGGCCGCCGCGCAGCGCCAGCTTGCCCGCGCCGCAATTGGGGCACAGGCGCGGGTCGCCGCCGTCCGCTTTTTCCGGGAAGAGATAGGGGGCCAGGAACTGGTCCAGCTCGGCGGTGATCGCGCTCGGCTGCTGCTCCATCACCTCGGCGGTGCGCGGCTTGAAGTCGCGCCAGAACGCCTCCAGCACCGCCTGCCACTCGGCGCGGCCGCCGGACACGTCGTCCAGCTCCTCCTCCAGCCCGGCGGTATAGTCGAAGCCGACATATTTCTCGAAGAAGCGTTCTAGGAACGCCGTCACCAGCCGCCCGCTCTCCTCGGCGAAGAAGCGGTTCTTCTCGACGCGGACATAGGCGCGGTCCTTCAGCGTCTTGATGATCGACGCATAGGTGGACGGGCGGCCGATCCCCAGTTCCTCCATCCGCTTGACCAGCGACGCCTCGGAGAAGCGTGGCGGCGGCTGGGTGAAATGCTGCTCGGCGGCGACGCCCTTCTTGGCCGGCGTATCGCCCTCGCGCAGGCGGGGCAGGCGGCGCGCCTCCTCGTCGGTGGCGCTGTCGTCCTGGCCTTCCTCGTAGAGCGCGAGATAGCCGGGGAACAGCACCACCTGCCCGGTCGCGCGGAGCATGTGGCGGCCGGTGCCGTCGGCGAGATCAATCGTCGTCCGCTCCATCCGCGCCGAGGCCATCTGGCTGGCCAGCGCGCGCTTCCAGACCAGTTCGTAGAGGCGGGCGTGATCGCCGCCGCCGACCTTGTCGCGGCCGAAATCGGTCGGGCGGATCGCCTCGTGCGCTTCCTGCGCGTTCTTCGCCTTGGTCTGGTACTGGCGCGGCTTGTCGGGGACGTAGGAGGCGTCGTAGCGATCGGCCACCGCCTTGCGCGCGGCGGAAATGGCGCTGCCGTCCATCTGCACGCCGTCGGTCCGCATATAGGTGATCGCGCCGTCCTCGTAGAGGCCCTGCGCGATCCGCATCGTATGGTCGGCGGAGAAGCCGAGCTTGCGCGCCGCCTCCTGCTGCAGGGTCGAGGTGGTGAAGGGCGGCGGCGGGTTGCGCGTCGCCGGCCGAGTCTCGACCGACTGCACCTCGAACCGGCCCGCCTCGACATCCGCCTTGGCGCGCAGCGCGTCGCCCTCGTTGCCGATCGACAGCCGGTCGAGCTTTTTCCCCTCCCACTGCACCAGCCGCGCGGTGAAGGGCGTGCCGTCCTGCTCCAGCGCGGCGGTGACCGACCAATATTCCTGCGAGACGAAGCTCTCGATCTCGCGCTCGCGCTCGACGATCAGGCGCAGCGCCACCGACTGGACGCGACCGGCCGACTTGGCGCCGGGCAGCTTGCGCCACAAGACCGGCGACAGGGTGAAGCCGACCAGGTAATCCAGCGCGCGGCGGGCGCGATAGGCATCGATCAGGTCGGTATCCAGCTCGCGCGGGGCCTGCATCGCGCTGGTGACGGCCTGTTTGGTGATCGCGTTGAAGGTGACGCGCTGCACGTCCTTGGGCAGCGCCTTGCGCGCGCGCAGCACCTCCTGCACGTGCCAGCTGATCGCCTCGCCCTCGCGATCGGGGTCGGTCGCCAGGATCAGGCGGTCGGCGGTCTTGGACAGGTCGGCGATCGCCTTGAGCTGCTTGGCCTTGTCGGCGTAATTTTCCCACTCCATTGCGAATCCGTCATCGGGATTCACCGAGCCGTCCTTGGGCGGCAGGTCGCGGACATGGCCGTAGGAGGCCAGGACTCGATAGTCCGACCCGAGATATTTTTCGATGGTCTTCGCCTTGGCGGGCGATTCGACGATGACGAGCTGCATGGGCGGGGCGTTAGCGATCCTTGTGTGTACGCGCGAGGGTGGTGAGCGCGATCCCGGCCGTCAAGCCGGACGGATCAGACCAGCGCCACCCGGCCGCCGGCATGGCGCTCGACCCGGCCGGCGAGTTCCAGCTCCAGCAGCACCGTCTGGACGATCGCGGGCGGGCGGCCCGACTGGCGGACCAGTTCGTCGATCGCGACCGGCACCGGGCCGAGCAGCGCGGAGACGACCTGCCGATCGCGGTCGCTCGGGTCGGCCGGGGGGCCGGCGTCGAAGCGGCCGGCGGGCATCCGCACGCCTGCGCGCGGGTCGATCGGCCGGATCTGTTCGAGGATATCGGCGGTGTCCTGCACCAGGATCGCGCCGTCGCGGATCAGCTGGTTGCACCCGCGCGCGCGCGGATCGAGCGGACTGCCTGGCACCGCCAGCACGTCGCGCCCCGCCTCGCCCGCCAGTCGCGCGGTGATCAGCGAGCCGGAGCGCGGCGCCGCCTCCACCACCAACGTGGCTTGCGACAGGCCGGCGATGATGCGGTTGCGATAGGGAAAGAGCCGCGCGCGCGGCTCGGTGCCGGGCGGCTGTTCGGCGAGCAGCAACCCTTGCGTCGCGACCGCCTCCTGCAACCCGGCATTTTCGGGCGGGAAGACGACATCGATGCCGCAGGCGATCACCCCGATCGTGCCGCCGGCCAGCGCGCCGTGATGCGCCGCCGTGTCGATGCCGCGCGCCAGGCCGGACACGACCGTGACCCCCGCCTGGGTCAGTTCATGCGCGATCTGCCGGGCGAAGCGGCAGGCGGCGGCCGAGGCGTTGCGCGCGCCGACCATCGCCACGCAGGGCCGCGCCGAGAGGCCGACATCGCCGCGGCGGATCAGCGCGACCGGCGCATCGTCCAGTTGGGCGAGCAGCGGCGGATAGTCGGGATCGCCCAGGAACAGATAGGTCGCGCCCAGCCGCGCGACCGCCGCCTGCTCGCGTTCGATCAGGGCCGGGTCGGCGATGCGCGGCCCCTCGCCGCCGCCGCGACGTGCCAGCATCGGCAAGGCCGCCAGGGCGGATTCCGCATCGCCGAAGCGGGCCACGAGCTGGCGATAGGTGACCGGGCCGATGCCGGCGGTGCGCAACAGCCGCAGCCGCGCGGTGGCGGCGGCGGGCTGGCGCGCGCTCACCGGTTCAGCCCTCGCGACCGATGCGCGGTTCGGTGCCGGCGAGCAGCCGCTCGATATTCGCGGCGTGCTTCCACAGCACGATCAGCGCCAGTGCCAGCAGCAGCACGACGAGGTCGAATCGACCGAACAGCGCGGCGGAGACGGGCGCGCTGACCGCGGCGAGCATCCCCGCGACCGAGGAGATTCGCAGCGACGCCAGCAGCCCCAGCCACACCGCCGCGAACACCAGGCCGGAGGGCCAGTGGAGCGCGACCACGATCCCCATCAAGGTCGCCACCCCCTTGCCACCGCGAAAGCGCAGCCACACCGGATAGCAATGCCCCAGAAAGGCGCCGAGCGCCGCCAGCTGGCCCTGGCCGGGATAGAGATGCTCGACGATCAGGATCGCGGCCACCGCCTTCAGCATGTCGAGCAGGAGGGTCGCCGCCGCCAGCCCCTTGCGACCGGTGCGCAGCACGTTGGTCGCGCCGATATTGCCGGAGCCGATGCTGCGCAGGTCGCCCGCCCCGGCCATGCGGGTGAGCAGCACCCCGAACGGGATGGAGCCGAACAGATAGCCGATCAGCAGCGCGAGCGCCGGTGCGATCCAGAGGACTTCGGTGACCACTCTTCCCCCTTGTCGCGCCCCTATAGCGTGCCCGCTCTGTTCCTGTCCATGTCGCGCGGACACGCGCTTTCGTCGCGGCTTCGAGGCCGCTAAGGCGGCGGCATGAGCGATGCGCGGCCGATCCTGATCTTCGATTCCGGTGTCGGCGGGCTGTCGATCGCGGGGCCGGTCCGGGCCGCGCTGCCCGACGCGCCGGTCGTCTATGCCGCCGACTCGGCCGGCTTCCCCTATGGCACGAAGAGCGAAGGCGAGATCGCAGCGCGGGTGCCGGCGCTGCTCGGCCGGCTGGCGGAACGCTATCGCCCGCGCCTGATCGTGATCGCCTGCAACACCGCCTCCACCATCGCGCTGCCGGCGGTGCGGGCGGCGCTCGACCTGGCCGTGGTCGGCACGGTGCCCGCGATCAAGCCCGCCGCGTCGCTGAGCCGGACGCGCACGATCGGCGTGCTCGGCACCGAGGCGACCGTGCGCCAGCCCTATGTCGACGATCTGGCGGCGCGCTTCGCCGGCGACTGCACGGTGATCCGCCACGGATCGGCGGCCCTGGTGGCGCTGGCGGAGGGGATGCTGGCGGGGGCCGCGCCCGATCCGGCGGCGGTGCGGGCCGAGCTGGACGGGCTGTTCGACCAGCCGGGCGGCGCGGCCATCGACGTGATCGTCAACGCCTGCACGCATTTCCCGCTGCTGGTGCCGGTGATGACTGAGGTCGCGCCGGACGTGCGCTTCGTCGATGGCGGCCCCGGCATCGCCCGGCGGGTCGCGTATCTGACGCAGGACCAAGCCTGGCCCGCCACGCCGGGGCCGCACCGGCTGGTCTTCACCCGGCTGGGCGACCGCGAGGCGGCGATCGCCCGCACGCTGGCGAATCACGGCTATGCCGCGCCCGAGCTTCTCTGACCCCACCAATCCGACCCGGCGGACAGCCGGGCGGACGGAATCCTTGTCCGTCGCTAATTGATAATTAGTCGCATGCTCTCTATGTGCCGCGTATGGCTTCAGACTGTCTTGCGACCTTCCCGCGCCGCCGCAACGCCACCGTGTCGACGATCGACTGGACGCGACTGGCGCCGCCCGAGGCGCGACGGCTGCGCGAGCTCGGCTTCGACGAGGGCGTCGAGGTGCAGGTGCTGCACCGGGCGACGCTGGGCGGAGGGCCGATCGCGTGCAAGATCGGCCGGATGACGGTGGCGCTGCGCCGCGCCGTCGCCGCGTCGATCCATGTCTCGCCGGTCGCCGGCTGACCGTGACCCAGGCCGCGCCGCTGGTGGCGCTGGTCGGCAATCCCAATGCCGGCAAGAGCGCGCTGTTCAACGCCCTGACGGGCGCCCGCCAGAAGGTGGGCAATTATCCGGGCGTGACGGTTGAACGGCATTCGGGCCGGATCGCGCTGGACGACGGCCGCCCGGTCGAGCTGGTCGACCTGCCCGGCGCCTATAGCCTCGACCCCTCCTCCCCCGACGAGCGCGTGACACGCGACGTGGTGACCGGCCGGTCGAGCTTCGAACGCGTGCCCGACGCGATGATCGTCGTGATCGACGCCGCCAATCTCGACAACCATCTGCGCTTCGCCCTGCAATTGATCGCGCTCGGCCGGCCGGTGGTGGTCGCGCTCAACATGGTCGACCTGGCGGAGCGCGACGGGCTGGTGCTCGACCCCGCCGTGCTGGCGCGCGAACTGGGCGTGCCGGTCGTCCCCACGGTCGCGGTGCGCAAGCGCGGGCTGGACGATCTTCGCCGGCACCTGACCGATGCCCTGGGCGCCGCGACGCCCGCCGCCGCCGCCGATCTCCCGGACGAGTCGCTCTCGGCCCTGCAACGCCGCGCCCGGGCCATCGCCAAGGCGGCGATCGTGTCGGAGACGCCGGCGCGGCGCTGGGCGCACTGGCTGGACGCGGTGGCGCTGCATCCGGTGGTCGGGCCGCTGCTGCTGGTCACCATCCTGTTCGTGATGTTCCAGGCGGTCTTCACCTGGGCGAGCGTGCCGGCCGACATGATCGATGCCGGGTTCAAGGCGCTGGAGGGCTGGGTCACCGCCCATGCGCCCGACGGTTTCCTGCGGTCGCTGGTCACCGACGGGCTGATCGCGGGCGTCGGCGCGGTGATCGTGTTCCTGCCGCAGATCCTGATCCTGTTCCTGTTCATCCTGATCCTGGAGGCGAGCGGCTACATGGTCCGCGCCGCCTTCCTGATGGACCGGCTGATGGCGACCGTGGGCCTGTCGGGCCGCGCCTTCATCCCCCTCCTGTCCAGCTTCGCCTGCGCGGTGCCGGGGATCATGGCGACCCGGACGATCGAGGACGAGAAGGACCGGCTGACCACCATCCTGATCGCGCCGCTGATGACCTGTTCGGCGCGCTGGCCGGTCTATACCCTGATCATCGGCGCGATGATCCCCAATACGCCGGTCCTGCCCTTCGTCCGGTTGCAGGGGCTGGTGATGTTCGGGCTGCTGATCATCGGCATCGCGGGCGCCTATGTCGCCGCCCTGGTGCTGCGGCGGACGGTGACCAAGGGCGCGTCCTCGGGCTTCATGATGGAGATGCCCAAATATCAGTGGCCGCGCCTCCAGGACATCGCACTCGGCCTGTGGACGCGCGCGGCCATCTTCCTGAAGCGCGCGGGCACGATCATCGCCGCGACCACGGTGGTGCTGTGGCTGCTGCTCAGCTTCCCCAAGCCGCCCGAGGGCAGCGGGATCTCGCCGGTCGATTATTCGATCGCCGGCCGGATCGGACGCGGGATCGAGGTGGTGGTCAAGCCGATCGGCTTCAACCGCGACATCGCGCTCGCGCTGCTGCCCGCCATGGCCGCGCGCGAAGTGGCGGTGTCGGCGATCGGCACCGTCTATGCCATCGACAATACCGATGGCGAGGCGGGGCAGGAGGCGCTGACCGACCGCCTGCGCGGCCGCTGGTCGCTGCCGACCGCGCTCGCCTTCCTGATGTGGTTCGTGTTCGCGCCGCAATGCATCTCGACCATCGCGGTCACCCGTCGCGAGACGAATGGGTGGAAATGGCCGCTGTTCATGGTTGGCTATTTGTTCGCGGCTGCGTACATCATGGCCGGCATCACTTACTGGCTGGCGGTCGCCGTCGGCCTCTAAAATCTCGGGGCAGTTCATGGCGGGTAGCGTCAACAAGGTCATTCTCGTCGGCAATCTGGGGCGCGACCCCGAGAGCCGCAGCTTCCAGAACGGCGGCAAGGTCGTGAACCTGCGCATCGCCACGTCCGAATCGTGGAAGGACCGCAACAGCGGCGAGCGCAAGGAAAAGACCGAATGGCATTCGGTCGCCATCTTCAACGAGGGGCTGGCCAACGTCGCCGAGCGCTTCCTGCGCAAGGGGTCGAAGGTCTATATCGAGGGCCAGCTCCAGACGCGGAAGTGGCAGGACCAGAACGGCCAGGATAAATATTCGACCGAGATCGTGCTGCAGGGCTTCAACAGCGTGCTGACCATGCTCGACGGTCCCCAGGGCGGGGCCGGCGGGGCCGGCGGCGGTAGCCGTGGCGGCGACGAATGGGGCGGCGGCGACTTCGGTGGCGGGTCGTCGGGCGGCGGCAGCCGCGGCGGCGGTTCGTCCGGCGGGGCGTCGGGCGGCGGCAGCCGTGGCGGCAGCATGGGCGGCGGCTTCGCGGACGATCTCGACGACGATGTGCCGTTTTGATCACTTGCGCGTTCACGCCCCGTGATTCCGGATTCCCTGACACGCGGTCCTGCCGCCCTGTGCGCCGATCCCTATATGCGGGTGCTGTCGACTTATGACGCGCTGCACCTGCGCGACACCGGGGCGCTGGACGACCTGACGCGATTCGCGGCGCATCTATGCGATGCGCCGATCGCGCTGGTGACGCTGCTGGAGGAGGAATTCCAGCATTTCATCGCGCGGACCGGCATGGAGCAGGACGGCACGCCGCGCGACATCTCCTTCTGCACCCATGCAGTGATGGGGCGCGAACCGATGATCGTGCCCGACACGCATGAGGATTTCCGCTTCGTCGACAATCCGCTGGTCACCAGCGCGCCGTACGTGCGCTTCTATGCCGGCGCGCCCCTGCTCGCCGCCGATGGTCGGGCGCTCGGCACGCTCTGCATCCTCGACCCGCGTCCGCGCGCGGGACTGACCCCGCTCCAGCATGAGGGGCTGGTGGTGCTGGCCGCCGCCGCGATGGCGCGGCTGGACGACCGCCGCGCCGCGCGCGAACTGGGGCTGGACGCCGCCCGCTCGCGTCGCGCGCTGGAGGAGAGCGACCTGCGCTTCCGCACGCTGGCGGACACGATGCCGCAGATGGTCTGGTCGACCCGGCCCGACGGTTTCCACGATTACTACAATGCCCGCTGGTATGATTTCACCGGCGCCCCCGCCGGATCGACCGATGGCGAGGGCTGGAGCGACATGTTCCACCGCGACGACCAGGATCGGGCCTGGTCGGTGTGGCGGCACAGCCTGGAGACGGGCGATCCGTATCAGATCGAATATCGCCTGCGCCATTTCGACGGCACCTATCGCTGGGTGCTGGGCCGCGCGCTGCCGATCCGCGACGACCAGGGCAGGATCATCCGGTGGTTCGGCACGTGCACCGACATTCACGAGCAGAAGCTGGCGCTGGAGGAGCGCGAGGTCATCAGCCAGGAGCTGAGCCATCGCATCAAGAATATCTTCGCGGTGATCGCCGGGCTGGTCCAGTTCGCCGCCCGCGCCCGGCCCGAATTCCGCCCCGCCGCCGACGATCTGCGCCAGCGGATCATGGCGCTGGGCCGCGCGCACGACTTCGTCCGCCCGCACAGCATCGCCTCACGCCCGTCCGGCCAGCAGGACAGTTTGACCGGCTTGCTGGAGCAGATCTTCGAACCCTATCGGCTGGGCGATCGACAGCGCGTGACCATCATCGGCGACGACCTGCTGATCGACGATCGATCGGCGACGCCGCTCGCCTTGCTGTTCCACGAGCTGGCGACCAATGCGACGAAATATGGCGCGCTGGCGCGCGAGGACGGCCTTGTCCGCCTGACCGTGGAGGCGGGGGACCAGCATGTCGCGCTGTGCTGGTGCGAGGAAGGCGGCCCGACCGTGGCGGAGCCGGAGACGCACCGGATGGGCTTTGGCAGCCAGCTGGTCGAACTGTCGGCGGTGCGGCAATTGGGCGGCAGCGTCACCCGCGACTGGCAACCGCGGGGGCTGCACGTGAAGGTGACGATCCCCCGTGCGGCGTTCAGCCGACGATGATCCTATCCAGCGGCACGACATCCTCGTTCGCCGCATCGCGGTCGCCGGAGGCGAATTGCGCCGCCGCCAGGATCGCCGCTTCGCTGAACGGCTTGCGGACATAGCCCAGTGCGCCCTCGTCGCCATCGATCTGGGTCGGATTGGCGGTGACGAACACGACCTTCACACCGAAATCCTGGGCGATGCGGCGGGCGATGTCGGGGCCGGTCGGCCCGTCGCGCAGGTTGATGTCGACGAACGCGAAGCTGCAATGCGGCGCGGCCTCTAGCGCCTCGCTACGGTCGGCGGCGATCGCCGCGACGCTGTAGCCGGCGTCCATCAGGATCCGCTCCAGATCGAGGGCCACGAATATCTCATCTTCGACGATCAGGGCCGTCTTGGGCATGGCGGAATTCCATCAGTGTCGGCCGTGAACGGCTCACATAGATTATAGTTCCGCCCATTATGACGTTAACATGTCATCGATCGATCAACGGCGCAGCAGGAACACCGCATGTTCGGCCATCAGGTTCGCCGCCGCCGCCGATCGCGGCCGGCCGCTGCCCAGGAACCAGGCCCCCTCCACCGCCACGCCGCGCGCGTCGAGGAAGGCGCGGAAATCGTCCACGGTCAGGTGGTGGATGTTGGGCGTGTCGAACCATTGTTCGGGCAGCAGCCGCGTCACCGGCATCCGCCCGCCCCACAGCAATGACAGCCGCACCCGCCAATGCGCGAAATTGGGGAAGCTGACAAAGGCGCGCCGGCCGATGCGCAGCAGATGGTCGAGCACGACATGCGGCTGGTGCGTGGTCTGGAGGGTCTGGCTGAGGATCGCATAGTCGAAGCTGGCATCGGGATAGCCGGCCAGGTCGGTATCGGCATCGCCCTGCACCACCGCCAGCCCGCGCCCGACCGCCGCCGCGACATTGGCGGCGGACAGTTCCAGCCCCCGCGCATCGACGCCGCTGCGATCGCGCAGCGCCGCCATCAGCGCGCCGTCGCCGCAGCCGACATCCAGCACCCGCGCACCGGCGGCGACATGGTCGGCGATGATCGCCAGGTCGGGCCGCAGGATCACAGCACCCTCAACCGCTCGGCCGCGCCGGGTTGCAGGCGCTCCATCAGGAAGTCCGGCCGGACCGGGGCCGCGAAGCCCAGCGCCGCATAGACGCCGTGCGCGTCGCGCGTGTTCAGCATCACCCGCCGGATATCGGCCAGATCGGGCGCGGCCAGCAGCCCTTCCACCATCCGTCGCCCGATCCCCGCCCCGCGCCAGTCGGGATCGACGATCACGTCGGCCAGCCAGCCAAAGGTCGCGCCATCCGTGATCAGCCGCGCGAAGCCGACCTGTACGCCCCCGACTTGCCGGTCATCGTCCCGATAGGCGCCGATGACCCGCGATCCGGCGATGGCGCGTTCCACCTGCGCGCGCGCGATGCCCGGCGACCAATAGGTATCGGCGAGCCAGCAATGCACCTGCGCGACGTCGATCCGCGCCGGATCGGCGGAAAGGATGATGGAATCGGTCACGCCCCGCCCTTCAGAAAACCATCGACCACGCGATTCATCTCCGGCGCCTCCAGCAGGAAGGCGTCATGGCCATAGGGGCTGGACAGTTCGACGAAGCTGACCGGCCGCCCGGCGGCGTTCAGCGCCTGGACGATATGGCGCGACTCGAGCGTCGGATAGAGCCAGTCGGTGTCGAAGCTGACCAGGCAGAAGCGCGCCGCCGTCGCGCGGAAGGCATGGGCGAGCAGCCCGCCATGCTCCTCGGCCAGATCGAAATAGTCGAGCGCGCGGGTGATGTAGAGATAGGAATTGGCGTCGAACCGGTCGACAAAGCTCAACCCCTGGTGGCGCAGATAGCTTTCCACCTGGAAATCGGCATCGAAGCCGAAGCCCTTGGCGTCCCGCGCCTGGAGCTTGCGTCCGAATTTCTCGGTCAGCCCCGCCTCGGACAGATAGGTGATGTGCGCCGCCATCCGCGCCACCGCCAGCCCCGCGGCGGGCGGGTCCTGATCGGCATAATAGTCGCCACCGCGCCATTTCGGATCGGCCATGATCGCCTGCCGCCCGACCTCGTGAAAGGCGATGTTCTGCGCCGAGTGCCGCGCGGTGGAGGCGATGACGACGCAGGCGCGCACCCGGTCGGGAAAGGTCGCCGCCCAGGACAGGGCCTGCATCCCGCCCATCGACCCGCCGACCACCGCCTTCAGGACGCCCACGCCCAGATGGTCGAGCAGCAGCGCCTGCGCGCGCACCATGTCGCGGATGGTGATGACCGGGAAGGCCATGGCATAGGGCCGGCCCGTGGCGGGGTTGGTCGAGGCCGGGCCGGACGATCCCATGCAGCTGCCCAGCACGTTGGAGCAGATCACGAAATCGCGCGCC
Source organism: Sphingomonas sp. S-NIH.Pt15_0812 (assembly GCF_003951315.1). Lineage (GTDB taxonomy): Bacteria > Pseudomonadota > Alphaproteobacteria > Sphingomonadales > Sphingomonadaceae > Sphingomonas. Next base: position 6,634 of record NZ_QLJH01000031.1, on the reverse strand, counting down.
GGGTCGATCGGCTTGCCCGGCCCCACCAGCCGCGTCCACCAGCCGGGCTTGCCGGTGCGCGGATGCGGGCTGGCGACATGCTGGTCGCCGGTCAACGCATGGCAGAGCAGCACCGCATTGCCGCCATCGGGCGCGAGCGTGCCATAGGTCTCGTACGCGATCTCGACCGGCGACAGCAGCGCGCCGCCATCGAGCCGCAGGGGGCCCGGCAGCGCCACCTGCCGCGACAGGCCGAAACGCTGGTCGTGGTTCATGGGCATGCCCGCTACGGCGGCGGGGGCGGCAAAGCAAGTTGTCAACGCCACGGCTCGGGGCCTATGGCCGCTGGCCATGAGCAACGACACCGCAGCCCCCCTCCCCGCCCTGGCCCCCAAGCCCTGGATCCTGGGCATCGCTCCCTATGTCCCCGGCCGCGCGACCAGCGAGGACGGACGCAAGGTCGCCAAGCTGTCGTCCAACGAGAATCCCTTCGGCACGCCGGAGGCGGCGCGCGAGGCCTATCGTTCGGCGGCGGGCGAGCTGGAACGCTATCCGGATGCGGCGGCGGTCGAGCTGCGCGCGGCGCTGGCCGCGCATTACGGGATCGAGGCGGACCGGATCGTCTACGGCACCGGGTCGGACGAGGTGCTGCACCTCGCCGCCGGCACCTTCGCCGGGCCGGGCGACGAGATCATCCATGTCCGCTACGGCTTCGCGGTCTATGAGATCGCGACGCGGCGGGTCGGCGCGGAACCGGTGGTGGTCGCCGACCATGACTATGCGACCGATGTCGACGCGATCCTGGCGGCGGTGACCGAGCGGACTCGGGTCGTCTTCGTCGCCAACCCCAACAACCCGACCGGCACCTATACCGTTAAGGCCGAGATCGCCCGGCTCCATGCCGGCCTGCCCCGGTCGGTGCTGCTGGTGATCGACCAGGCCTATACTGAATATCTGGACGCCGCGGACGACGACGGTGCGCTGGAGCTGGCCCGTACCCAGGGCAATGTGCTGGTGACGCGGACCTTCTCCAAAATCTTCGGCCTCGCCTCCGAGCGGATCGGCTGGGGCTATGCCGCGCCCGAGATCATCCAGGCGATGCACCGCATCCGCGCGCCCTTCGCCTTCGGCATCGGCGCGCAGCGCGCGGCGATCGCGGCGCTGGGCGCCGACGACTTCATCACCCGCAGCCGCGAGCATAACCGCCAGTGGCGCAGCTGGTTCGGCGAGCAGATCGCGGCGCTCGGCCATGCCGGGCTGCGCGTGGTGCCCAGCAAGGCCAATTTCGTGCTGGTGCTGTTCGAGGGCGCGCTGACCGCCGAGGTGGCGTACAAGGCGCTGATGGATGCCGGCTATGCCACGCGCTGGCTGCCCGGCCAGGGCCTGCCGCACGGCCTGCGCATCACCATCGGCACCGAGGAGGAGATGCGCGCGGTGATGGACGTGCTGCGCGCCGAAGTCGCCCGGGCCGGCTGATGCTGCCCGCACCTTTGCCGGACGGGCGGCAACAGCCGACCTTCGGGCGCGTCACCATCATCGGCCTGGGGCTGATCGGCTCCTCGATCGCGCGCGCGGTGCGGGCGACGATGCCGACGGTGCGGATCACCGGCTACGACCGCGATTCCGACGTGCGCGAGACGGCGGTGCGGATCGACCTGTGCGACGATGTCGCCGACAGCGCCGGCGCGGCGGTGATCGATGCCGATCTGGTGATGCTCTGCGTGCCGGTGGGCGCGATGGCGGCGGCGGCGGCGGAGTTCGCCGAAGACCTGCCCGCCGATGCGATCGTCAGCGATGTCGGCGGATCGAAGGAAAGCGTGATCGCGGCGCTTCGCGCCGTGCTGCCGGGCGCGGTGCTGGTCCCCGGCCATCCGGTGGCGGGCACCGAGAATAGCGGGCCGGAAAGCGGCTTCGCCACGCTGTTCCGGGGCCGCTGGTGCATCCTGACGCCGGAGGAGGGCTGCGCCGAGGCGCCGGTGGTGCGCCTGCGTGCCTTTTGGGAGACGCTGGGCGCGAATGTCGAGCTGATGAGCCCGCGCCATCACGACCTGGTGCTGGCGGTGACCAGCCATGTGCCGCATCTGATCGCCTATTCGATCGTCGGCACCGCGTCCGATCTGGAAGAGGTGACCCAGAGCGAGGTCATCAAATTCTCCGCCGGCGGTTTCCGCGACTTCACCCGCATCGCCGCCTCCGACCCGACCATGTGGCGCGACGTGTTCCTCAACAATCGCGAGGCGGTGCTGGAGATCCTGCAACGCCTGACCGAGGATGTGACGATGCTGCAACGCGCGATCCGCTGGGGGGACGGCGACACGCTGTTCGACCTGTTCACCCGCACCCGCGCCATCCGCCGCTCGATCATCGCGCAGGGGCAGGACGATGCCCGCCCCGATTTCGGCCGCGATCATGGCGGCGCGGCGCAGCAATAGGGCGGATCGGTCCCGATCTCGCGCCAAGGGTCGCGGCAGGCGCATCTCCTCCCCGCGAATCCGATCTTCGCGGCGTCGCGTGAAGACCGACCCTCAGGCGATCGCCGCCAGATAGGCCTCGATCGCGCGTCGTCCGTCGTCGCTGAGCGACACCTCGATCCGGCGGCGGTCGATGGGGTCGACCATGCGGCGGACCAGCCCCAGCTTGGCGAGATGCTCGATCCAACGCTGCGAGGTGGTGACCGGCGCATCGGCGGAGGACACCAGCGTCTTCACGTTCATCACCCGATGGTCGTGCGACGCGACATACAGGGCCAGCAGCATGTCCCAGGCCGGCTCGTGGAACAGCTCCTCGGGCAGGAAGCGTCGTCGCAACCGGCGCTGTTCGATCAGGGCACGGGCGCGGTTGAGCGGCGTGGCCGTGGAAGCCGGAGGGGCTTCATGCCCGATCCGTTCGTCGATGCCATTGGCCACCACCGCCAGCTTGGCGGTGAGGTCCTTGATGAGCGCCACGACGGATTCGTCCTGCGTAGCTCCGGCCATTGCTCTCCTCGCGTTTCTGCACCCGCTTCCCGAACGATTACTGGTCCGGTACGACGGTTCCTAACGCGCCTCCTTCACGGGGAAGTTTGGCTTTCGACCATATCAAGCTAGAGCAGCCATGACCTCGATCAAGGCGTGTCATTATAAAATACTTTATGTTTCCATATTTTAGCGGGTTTCACGAAACTGAGATGCCGTGGGGCCTTCCGATCGCGCCGCGCGTTTCCAACGAACGACTTCCCATGTCAGAACCGTCTCCAGTGAAAGACGCCGATTGACCAGCGCCCTGCCCGCTCCTCGCGAGACCATTGCCTATCTGCACGCGATCGGCACCGCCCATCCGCCGCATGACGTCCATGCCGCCTTTCGCGCTTGGGCCGGCAACCGCGTGGCCCCACGCGGGCGTCCGGTGTTCGAGCGGATGGCGGCGCGGGCCGGCATCGCGCGGCGCTGGTCGGTGCTGCCGCCGCTCGCGGGCGCGGCGGCCGAAGCGGCACCAGGCGCCTTCTATGCCGGCGACCCGCCGCCCGGCACCGCCGCACGCATGGCGATCTATGCCGAGGCCGCGCCCGAGCTGGCGCTGCGCGCGGTGGAAGCATTGCGCGCCAAGATCGAGCTTGCCGGCATCACCCATCTGGTCGTCGCCAGCTGCACCGGCTTCGTCGCGCCGGGGCTGGACCAGATCGTCGCGCGCCGGCTGGGCCTGTCGCCCGCGGTCGAGCGGCTGCTGATCGGCTTCATGGGCTGTTACGCGGCGATCGTCGCGTTGCGCAGCGCCCGGCATATCGTCCGCTCCGATCCCCGGGCCCGCGTGCTGGTGATCTGCTGCGAATTGTCGTCGCTCCACTTGCAGGACACGGACGACCTGGAATCGCTGCTGGCGATGCTGCAGTTCGGCGACGGCGCGGCGGCGACCCTGGTCAGCGCCACGCCGGGCGGCTTCGCGCTCGGCACGCCCTTTGCCGCGACCCTGCCGGACAGCGACTCGCTGATCCGCTGGACGATCACCGACCATGGTTTCGCCATGCATCTGTCGGGCGAGGTGCCGCGCCGGATCGCCCAGGCGCTGGTCGATGCCGACTTCGCCGCCGCCGTCACCGAGGGTCATGGGCCGGCGGCGATCGATGGCTGGGCGGTCCATGCCGGCGGACGCTCGATCCTCGACGCGGTGGAGACCAGCCTGGCGCTGCCGCCCGAGGCGCTGGCCAGTGCGCGCGGCGTGCTGCACGACCATGGCAACATGTCCTCGGCGACATTGATGTTCACGCTCGCCCGGATGCTGGAGGGACCGCCGGTGACCCGCGGCGTCGCCCTCGCCTTCGGTCCCGGCCTGGCGGCGGAGGGGCTGGGCTTCCGGTCCGCGCCATGAGCCTGCGCCACCGTGCCGAGGATCCGGAGCTGATGGACGCCGACGATCTCGACGCCGACGTCTATGCCGCCGTCGTCGCCGATCTGGCGCGGGTCAATCGCGTGACGCTGGCGGCGCGGCCGACGCTCGCCTTTCTCGACCGGATCGCGCAACGGGGCCGGCGATTGCGGCTGCTCGACATCGGCTTCGGCGATGGCGACATGCTGCGGCGGATCGAGCGCTGGGCGGCGAAGCGCGTGGTGCCGGTCGAGCTGGTCGGCATCGACCTCAACCCGCGCAGCGAACGGGCGGCGCGCGCGCATACCCCCGCCAACTCGGCGATCCGCTACGTCACCGGCGACTATGCCGATATGGGCGGCGGCTGGGACGCGGCGATCAGCAGCCTGGTCGCGCATCATATGACGCCGGGCGAGCTGGTCGCCTTCCTGCGCTGGATGCAGGATCATGCCGCGTCCTGGCTGGTCAACGACCTGCACCGCCACGGCTTCGCCCATGCCGGCTGGCCCTTGCTGGCGGGGCTGGCGCGCTGGCACCCGATCGTGCGCGCGGACGGGCATCTGTCGATCGCCCGCAGCTTCCGTCCCGCCGAATGGCCGCCGCTGCTGGCGGCGGCGGGCATCGACGACGCCCGCATCTTCCGCGCCTTCCCCTTTCGCCTCTGCGTCGAGCGGCTATGCAAGACCCACTGATCGTCGGCGGCGGACCGGCCGGTGCGGCGGCGGCGATCATCCTGGCGGAGGCCGGGATTCGCGCCGTCGTGCTGGAGCGTAGCCGCGACACCGGCGATGCGCTTTGCGGCGGTTTCCTGAGCTGGCGATCGATCGAGACGCTGGAGCGGCTGGGCGTGGCGGCGGACCGCCTGAACCCGGCCCGCGTCCGTCGCCTGCGCCTGTTCGCGGGCGAGCGGATGCGCGAGGCGCCCCTGCCCCGCCCCGCCCTGGCGGTGTCGCGCCGCCGGCTCGACTCGCTGCTGCTCGCGCGGGCCGAGACCGGCGCGGGGGTGGAGCGCGGCGTCGCGGTCCGCGCCTGGACGGCGGAGGGGGTCAGGCTGGGGGATGGCGCGACCCTGTCGCCCGCCACCCTGTTGCTGGCGACCGGCAAGCATGAGCTGCGCGGCCTGGCCCGGCCCGAGGCCGCGCGGGGGCGGGACCCGGCGATGGGCCTGCGCGCCCGCCTCGCCGCCGGACCGGCGCTCGACCGGCTGGTCGGCGACGCGATCGAGCTGCACCTGTTCGATGGCGGCTATGCCGGGCTGGTCCGGCAGGAGGATGGCAGCGCCAATCTCTGCCTGGCGGTGCGGCGTTCGCGGCTGACGGCGGCGGGCAGTCCGCTGGCGCTGCTCCACCGACTCGGCCGCGACTCGGGGCCCCTGGGCGAGCGGCTGGCGGACATGGCGGCGACCCCCGTGATCGATGCGGTGGCGAACGTCCCCTATGGCTGGCGCGCGCTCCGGACCGAGTCGGGGCTGTTCCGTCTGGGCGACCAGGCCGGCGTGATCCCCTCGCTGGCGGGCGAAGGCATGGGGATCGCGCTCGCCAGCGGCCTGTCGGCGGCGCTGGCGCATGGGCGGGGCGAGTCGGCGCAAGGCTGGCAGGTCCGCTTCGCGCGCGCCACCCGCCGGCCGATCGGGCTGGCCAGCGCGATCTGGCACCTGGCGGAGCGTCCCATGCTCGCCGCGCTGGCGGTGCGCGCCGGGCCGGTATCGCTGATCGAGGCGGTAGCGCGCGCGACGCGGATCAAGGCATCCGCCCCCGCTTGACGCCCGCCCCCCGCGACCCGACATATTCGTCATGGATCACCTGACCTTAACCGAAGCCGAGTGGCGCCAGCGGCTGACCCCGGAACAATATCATGTACTGCGCGAGGCGGGCACCGAGCGCGCCTTTGCCGGTGCGCTCAACGGCAACAAGGCGGACGGCGTCTATCATTGCGCCGGTTGCGAAAACCCGTTGTTCGACAGCGCCGACAAATATGACAGCGGCTCGGGCTGGCCCAGCTTCACCCAACCGATGGCGCCGGAAAGCGTGACCGATCACGCCGACCGCAGCCATGGCATGGTGCGCGTCGAGACCCGGTGCGCGCGTTGCGACGGCCATCTCGGCCATGTCTTCCCGGACGGCCCGCCGCCGACCGGCCTGCGCTATTGCATGAACTCGATCGCGCTCGACTTCCGCCCGCGCGAAGACTGAGGATCGGGGCCGGGGAGCGGGGACCGGGCCCCTCTCCCCTTGTCGCCATCATCGTTAAGGCGTATCCGCACGGCCGCCCATGGCTACACAGCGTACCGCCCCCCGCTCGCCCCGCCGACCGC